>NZ_JACRSY010000003.1 GCF_014384995.1 Zhenhengia yiwuensis
AGAAACTAGGATGGATGAGCCCAGTAGAATACAGGGTGAGCCTCTTAGCTGCATAAAGAAATAGCGTAGCAGCTTAAACGCTACTACGCTATAAAGTCTAACTTATTGGGGTCACATCAATATAGGCTCTAGCTGTTTTTTATATAATAATATTATTTTGCAGTAGTTAAAGCACTGTTTACCGCTTCAAATACAGCAGTACTTGAGTTAGATGCACCTGTTACAGCATCAATGCCTTCTGTAGATTGGTTATAAATAATATCTGGAATTAAATCATTTTGAATAGACATAAAGATTGAAGATGTTTCATGATGTTCAAGAACTTCGATAGTATCAATGAAACCATCTTTTACAGTTACTTCAACTTTAATGGTACCGTTGTTACCAGTTGCTTCACCTTGGTAAACACCATCTTTGAAGCTAGCAGTAGCAGTTTCATTTATTTTTGGTGTAGAAGCTTCTTCTTTTTCAGAAACTGTAGTAGCACCTATACCACCATCTGCCATAGCAAGTGTAGCAGCTTTAGTACCAGCTTGACGTCCAAATACAATAATATCTGCTAAAGCATTACCACCAAGACGCTCAGCGCCATGTACACCACCTGTTACTTCACCAGCAGCAAATAAACCAGGAATAATATTACCATCTGTATTTACAACTTCAGCATTTGTATTGATTTTGATACCACCCATTGTATGGTGAACACCTGGTGCAATTTTGATTGCATAGTAAGGTGCTTTTTCAAAGGCAATATCCATACCAGCGCTACGTCCAAATGCAGCATCAATACCTGATTTTACAGAGTCATTCCATGCAGCGATTGTTGCTTTAAGAGTATCCGCATCCATTCCAAGAGCAGTTGCTAAAGCTTCAGGTGTTTCACCTTCAGTTGTAAGGCCTTGCGCTACATATTTTTCGATTGCTTTTAAGCTTTCGCGTACACCTTGGTCAAACACAAGGTATGCATATTGATCTTCTTGCTCTAAGACAGCAGCAGATACTTTGTCGCGAGTGGACATTTCATCTGTAAAACGTTCGCCTTTAGTATTTACAAGAATTGCACCATTACCGCGAACAGCTTCTGTAATAAGAGCAGCTGTTTCAGGATGAACTGTTGGGTGAATCTGAATTTGCTCAATATCGTCAAGAGCTGCACCAAGAGCTTCAGCTAAGATAATTCCATCACCTGTTGCACCTGGTTGGTTTGTACTAATAAAGCCATCAAGTTGTGGCTGATATTTTGTGTAAAGTTCTGGATTATTTCCAAATCCACCAGATGCAATAACAACAGCATCTGCTTTGATGATGTAAGAAGTTTTTTCACCATTTTCTGTAGCAATTGCTTTAATACCTGTTACTTTATCATTTTCGTAAATAACTTCAGTTGCTTCAGTGTTGAGCATTGTATCAATACCACGTTGTTCTGTATTTTGATAAAGAACATTTACTAAATGATCACCTACAGGAGCACCACCAGTTGGTCTATGAGCACGCTTGAAAGATGCGCCACCAAGGGAACCTACATCAGAAAGATCAGCACCTAAATCTGTAAGCCAAGCTACAGCATCGGCAGCATTTTCAGTCATAAATTTAACAAGTTCAGGATCGTTGAGTTCCTCTCCACCCTTCATTGTGTCAGTATAGTGAACTTCAACAGTATCTTCAATTCCAGCTTCTTTTTGAAAAGTTGTTCCAGCAGCGTTTAGACCACCTGTTGCACGAGCAGTATTTCCGCCAACGAAAGGCATTTTTTCTACTAAAATAACATGAGCTCCAGCATCATGTGCTTCAATAGCAGCACTTAAGCCACCACCACCAGCACCGATAACGATAACATCTGTTTCAAGTGTAAGAGTTTCTTGTGCTGATTCAGTTACTTCTGTTGTAACTTCTTTTTCTACTTGAGTAGGTGTAGAAGCACAACCTGTTAATAGGGAAACTGATAAACCTAAGCAAGCTATAGTAGATAAAAGTTTTTTCATCTTCATAATAATATCCCTCTTTATGTTTGATAAATTATTGTCAAACATAGTGTATCATAGTATAAAAAATAAATATATAGCTTAACATAATGTCTGAACAGGAAATATATTATGTGTTGTTTTAAATAATTTTAATAAGTGTAAAATTATTTAAAAAATGTATTGAATTAAATTGATAGGAGTTTTATAATATATAGTACAAGGCCCGTTGGTCAAGAGGTCAAGACGCCACCCTCTCACGGTGGACTCAGGGGTTCGATTCCCCTACGGGTCATATAAAAAGACTTAGCAAATGTTTGCTAAGTCTTTTCTGTTTTTTCTGTTATTAAATCAAATGATTGGATTCAATTGACTAAGTTAATTATACTATAGTAAAATTATTTTATAGGTTTTCGGAAGACCTATACACTCACTCCTTGACCTGTGAATATAAAAGTCAAGACTATAAAACTCCCCAATCTTCTTTATAGATGACCTGGTCAAGGAGGATTTTTGAACTAATTATATTGGAGATAGATTAAAGAGGACTACTTTATAAGTGTAGGCCTCTTTTTATACTTTAAATAAGGTATCGCTTATAACAATGAAATAAAATTGTAACTAGCTTTTTTTCCTAAAAAATGACATAATATAATCGACAATATACGAGGAGGGACTATGATGGATTTTAGACAAGGGTATAACCGCTGGTTAAATGAAGAAAAGGTTGATGAAGCTTTAAAAAATGAACTTCAAGCAATTGAAAATGAAAAAGAGATTGAGGACAGATTTTATAAAAATCTTGAATTCGGAACAGGTGGTTTAAGAGGTAAAATTGCAGCAGGAAGCAACCGTATGAATGTTTATACAATAGGTAAAGCTACTCAAGGGCTTGCAACATACCTTTTAAAACACAAAGCTGAGCCAAGTGTCGCTATTGCATATGATTCAAGAAATATGAGTAAAGAATTTGCAGACCAAGCAGCAAGCGTACTTGCAGCAAATGGGGTAAAAGTATTCCTTTACCCATCATTAAGACCAACACCAATGCTTTCTTTTACAGTTAGACATTTAGAAACAGATGCAGGTATTGTTATCACAGCATCTCATAACCCTAAAGAATACAATGGTTATAAAGTATATGGTAATGATGGTGGACAAATTACAGATGAAGCTGCAAAAGAGATTTTATCTTATATTGATGCAGCAGACATCTTTGAAGATGTTAAAGTTATGACATTAGAAAAAGCAGAAAAAGAAGGTAAATTAGAATACATTACAGAAGAAGTAGATAAAGCTTACTATCATCAAGTAGAAACTTTATGTATTCGTAAAGACCTTATTAAAGAAAAGGCGTCAGAACTTAAGATTATCTACACACCAATCCATGGTAGTGGTAATATTCCAGTTCGTACAATGCTTAATAAATTAGGTTTTACAAATGTAGCAGTTGTTAAGGAGCAAGAACTTCCAGATGGAAACTTCCCAACAGCACCATATCCAAACCCAGAAGATAAACGTGTATTTGAGCTTGCTATTGAAATGGCAAAAGAAACAGCACCAGACCTTATCTTTGGTACAGACCCAGACTGTGACCGTATTGGTGTAGTAGTTAAAGAAAGTGCTGATAGCTATAAAGTATTAACAGGAAACCAAGTAGGTATCCTACTTAGTGACTATATCTTAAATGCACGTAAGGAAATGGGTACTTTAAGTGGACAAGATACAATTGTTAAAACAATTGTAACTTCAGATATGGTAAAACCTATTGCGACGCATTATGGCACACAAGTAATGGATGTTTTAACAGGTTTTAAATACATTGGAGAGAAAATCAAAGAGTTCTTAGAAACAGGTGCAAATAACTTTGTATTTGGTTATGAAGAAAGCTATGGTTATTTATCAGGAGACTTCGTAAGAGATAAAGATGCTGTTATTGCTTCTGTACTTATTGCAGAGATGGCACTTTACTACCGTACACAAGGTAAAAACCTTTATGAAGCACTTGAAGATCTGTTCAAACAATATGGTTACTATAGAGAAGACTTAGTATCTATCCAGATGGAAGGGAAAGATGGTCAAGAGAAAATCCAAGCGATTATCTCTAACTTAAGAGAAAATGCACCTAAAGAAGTAGGTGGTATAAGAGTAGTAAGAGTTGAAGATTATAAACTATCTAAAGCTTACAATGTATTAGAAGGGGCAGAAGAAGCAATCTTCCTTCCAACTTCAAATGTTATGAAATTTATTTTAGAAGATGGTAGTTGGTTTGTAGTAAGACCTTCAGGTACAGAACCAAAAATGAAAATCTATGTATCTATCATTGGACAAGATGAAAAGGATGCTACAAATAAAGTAGAAAATTTCAAAAAACAAGTTTTAGAATTAGTAGAAAATAACTAGTTCATTCAGCTATAAGAAGCTAGGTCATTTCCTAATTTAGGTAGGCCTAGCTTTTTTTATATACATTGTTGTTAAAGGAGATTAAATCATGAAAAGAGTAGAAAATAAAGTAGCATTAGTCACATCTTCTACAAGAGGGATTGGACTTGCTATTGCTAAAACACTTGCTAAAGAAGGTGCACGTGTATACCTTGCAGTAAGAAGATTAGATGCAGGTCAGGAGGTAGCGAATGAAATTATTGCAGAAGGTGGATTTGCTAAGCCTGTTTACTTTGATGCTTCTAAAGTAGAGACACACATGAGTATGATTGAAGAAGTAGTTGAAGCTGAAGGACGTATAGATATTTTAGTCAATAATTATGGTTCAACAGACGTTCAAAAGGACTTAGATCTCGTAAATGGAGATACAGAAGCTTTCTTTAATATTGTTAATCAAAATCTTGAAAGTGTTTACTTACCATGTAAGGTGGCGGTACCTTATATGATTAAAAATGGTGGAGGAAGCATTATTAACATTTCTACAATTGGTTCAGTAAACCCTGACCTTGGACGTATTGCTTATGTTGTATCTAAAGCAGCTATCAACGCGCTTACACAAAATATTGCAGTTCAGTATGCAAAAAAAGGGATAAGATGTAATGCTGTTCTTCCAGGTCTTATTGCTACGGATGCAGCCCTTAATAATATGTCAGAGGAGTTCTTAGAACATTTCTTAAGACATGTACCACTTAACCGTACAGGGTATCCTCAAGATATTGCTAATGCAGTACTTTTCTTTGCAAGTGATGAATCTTCTTATATTACAGGTACACTTCAAGAAGTAGCAGGTGGATTTGGTATGCCATCACCTATTTATGGGGATGCTGTTAAGAAATAAGGTTATTTTAGGAGGGAGTTTATGAGATATGTCGTTGTTTGTGATGTCCTAGGTGAGGGTGGTCGGTTTAATAATAACCTTAGAAGAGAGGTTTATGAAAAACTAGGAGTAAAATCTTCTTCATTGCCGGCCCACTTTACGATTAAGGCGCCTTTTGAACATGAAGGTTCTATAGAGGACCTTGAGAAAGTGTTAGAAGTATTTTGTCATAAGGAACATGCAGCACCTTTTAGACTTAAAGGCTATGATCACTTTGATGATAGAGTGGTTTACATGCATGTAGACATGTCTGATGAAGGCCAAGCTATGCATAGCAGATTGATTGATGCAATGGCTGAGGTACCTTATATTATTTTTGATAAAAAAGATGGAAAAGATAAGATTTTTCATGTGACAGTATCTTCTAAGAAAGTAGCACCTATGTATAACAAGCTATGGGATTATGTACATCAGTATCCTTGTGATTTTGAATGTATGTTTGATAACATTAGCCTATATAGATGGGATGACTATAAATGGCAATTACACAAAAAATTTGAATTAAAATAATGGTAAAGGGATTAGACATTAAAATAAGATGTTTAATCCCTTTGTTGTTATTACAATTTGAATATAAAGAAAGTTTGTTTATGTAGTTGAATTATAATATTATACGACGTATAATATTGATGAATGAATAATATCATGCAGACAAAGGAGTAGAAGCTGTGGCAATTCAACTAGGAGGTAATTTGTTAGAAGCATGTGTACTGGCTGTTGTGCGTAATGAAGATGTTTATGGTTATCGTCTTACACAAGAGGTAAGGGAAGCCTTAGACATTTCGGAGTCCACACTTTACCCCGTATTAAGGAGATTACAAAAAGAGGGGTATTTACACGCTTATGATGAACCTTATCAAGGAAGAAACAGAAGGTACTATCAGATTACAGAATTAGGACATCAGAAGTATGAGGAGTTTTTAAAGGAATGGGATGTCTACAAGAAAAAAGTAGACCATATTTTAGTAGGAGGAGTAGAACATGAATAGGGAATTGTTTATGAGAGAGCTAGCAGGTAGACTGTCTAGGTTGCCAGAAGAAGAACGGTTAGCAGCTATGCAATACTATGAAGAATATTTTGATGAAGCAGGACCAGATAGGGAAGAGGAGGTGATTAGGGGACTTGGGAGCCCATCTGATATTGCTAAGCAGCTTCTTGCAGAATTTGTTGTCAAGGAAGCAGAAGTAAAACCTATGAAGCCAAAGCAAAGTTTTCAAGCAGTATGGATTGTTATTGCAGCACTATTTGCGGGGCCAATCGCACTGCCACTAGCTTTTGTAGTAGCAATTTTAGTATTTGCCGGATTTGTAACAATAGGCTCTCTTGTTTTTGCGGGAGTAATCACAGCAGTAGCTTTGCTTGGCGCTGCTAGTATTGTCTTAGTTGTAGGAATAAAGATGTTATTTATTCAACCAGCGACGGGCCTTGTGATGGTAGGAGGGTGTTTAGCTTTAATTGGAGTTGGTCTATTAGTAGGACTTTTAATGTACATTGTAATTGGCAAAGGATTACCTATGATTGCAAAAGGAGTTATTAGTTTATTTAATCGCCTTAAAGGGGGAACGGCCACATGTTAAAAAAATCAACGATAGTAGCTATAGCAGGTAGTTTAATTGTAGGAGGTATAGGCCTAAGTACAGTAGGATTAGCCTTAGGTGGGGAGTCTTCAGTACATTTTGATTCATTTTTAGAACTAAGTGAACCTACTTTTGAAAAAGAATATAGCCAGAAGATAATAGAGGCACAATCAGAATTAAGAATGACAATGGATAGAGAAGAAAAACTTGATACAGGTGAGGTTAAGCAAAAAGGTTGGGAGAAACTAGATGGTTTTAGTGAAATGAAAGTGGAAGTTGGAACAGTTGATTTTAATGTAGTCATAGGGGAAGACTATAAGATTGAGGTAGATGTAAAAACTAATGTAGATCTTAGCTATGATATTAGGGGAGAAAAGCTTTATATCAAGCAGAAAAATATAGAACAGTATAGAAGAAATAATGGCTTTAGAAGTAACTTAAATGATGGAACCATAACAGTGATGATTCCCCAAGATGCAAAACTTGAGGAGGTTATACTTAATTTAGGTGTAGGAGAAGGGCATTTAGAGGGAATTACAGTAAATGAGTTAGAAATTAGCAATGGCGTAGGCAGTATGAATATTAATAATGTAGTCGCTAATAATGCACATATTACAGGTGGTGTGGGAGACATAAAGGTAGAAGATTTTAAAGTAAAAGGTGTTGTTTTTGATAGTGGGGTAGGTGATCTTAATGTTACAAGCCTTGTAAGTGATAGATTAGAGGCGAATATGGGTGTAGGTGATGTATCTATACAAGGAGACATTCAGGGAGATATAGAAATAGGTGGAGGATTAGGATCATTAAGACTTGAATTAGTAGGGCAGGAGAAAGACTATAACTATTTTATCTCAAGAGGTGGTGGCCATATTACTATTAATGAAATGAACCAATTTGGTTTAGGTGATGTGAAAGTTAATAATAATAGCCAGTACAATATAGAAATTGAAGCTGGCTTAGGTGAGATTCTAATAAAAACGGATAAATAGAGAGAAGGACTGCTACATACAGTCCTTTTTAGATATTAAGAAATTTAAATACTGGTTTAAGATAAAATGATAAAATAGTCTTTTAGACTTTGGTGAATGAATGGAGAGGGGATTACTTTTTATGTCTGTGTAGAAAGTGAAGAAAAAGGACAAGCTATAAGGTAAGAAAATATTACCAACTCTTTATAGAAGGATGCTAAAATAAAAATAGAAAAAGAGGTGATAAGGACATGAAGAAAAAGTATTTTATTAGTACTTTATTGGTAAGTTTAAGTGCGATAGGTATTATATTTTACAATGGATTAGTAGTAAGAGAGTATCCTATACAAGTGGCAAATATGAAAAGTGGAGAGAGCGTAAAAATAGTTGTACTAACAGATTTGCATAGTTTCAAATATGGTAGACGCCAAGAGCGCCTAATTAAACAAATAAAAAAGCAGACTCCAGACCTTATTATGTTAGTGGGAGATATTGTAGATGATTATCGTCCAGTAGAGGGAGTAAAACTTTTACTAGAGGGTTTAAAGGATACTGTGCCTATATTTTATGTAACTGGCAATCATGAAGAGAATATCAAGAGCTTACCTAATGTTAAAGCCTTTTTAAGAAGTTATGGTGTTACTGTATTAGAGGGAGAATATGCAAAAGTTATGGTAAATGAGGTACCTATTAACATAGGGGGGTTAAGTGATACGTACAGTCGTTACCCTTTTGTAGAGCATTTTTATAAATTGGCAGAGGCTATAAAGGAAGAAAAAGGTGTGAAAATTTTACTTTCTCATAGACCAGAGTATGCGCCTCTTTATGAGAAAGGTGGCTATGATTTAGTACTGTCTGGGCATGCACATGGAGGACAGGTCAGGATTCCTTATTTGCTTAATGGGTTGTATGCTCCGGGGCAGGGATTCTTTCCTAAATATGCGGGAGGTTACTATAAGCTGAAAGACAATACACATTTTATAGTAAGCAGAGGGCTTGCTATTTATCCAACTTTACCACGTGTGTTCAATCCACCAGAGATTGTATCGATTACATTATCAGGAATGAAATAGAGTTATAAATTATACTTATAGATGGGATAATAAATAGTAATTTTACTTATACTAAAACTTATATTATGATAGAAGTAAAGTGATTGAAAATTAAACCTTGAAATCTTAGGAGGAACTTGAAATGGTTAGTGCAATTGTTGGAGGCAACTGGGGAGACGAAGGAAAAGGTAAAATTACAGATTTATTAGCAGGAAATGCAGACATTATCGTTCGTTTCCAAGGTGGTGCAAATGCTGGTCATACAATCATCAACGAGTATGGTAAATTCGCACTTCACTTATTACCATCAGGTGTATTTAGAAAAGATGTTGTAAATATTATTGGCCAAGGTGTAGCTCTTGATTTAAGCAAATTATTTGGAGAACTTGATGGACTTACAAGTCGTGGGGTGCCAATGCCAAATATTCTTGTATCAGATCGTGCGCAAATTCTTATGCCTTACCATATATTATTTGACCAATTAGAAGAAGCAAGACTTGGAGATAAAAGCTTTGGTTCTACAAAATCAGGTATTGCACCATTTTATTCAGATAAATACTTAAAAATTGGTGTTCAAGTTGGTGAAATGTTTGATGATGAAATTTTAATGGAAAGACTTGAAAAAGTTTGTGAAATTAAAAATCAAACTATTAAATCTCTTTACCAAGGTACTGAGCTTCTTGATCCAAAGGCAGTTTTTGATGAAGTAGTTAAATATCGTGAACGCCTTGAACCAATGGTAGCAAACATTGCTTACTACTTAAATGATGCTATTAAAGCAGGTAAACACATTTTACTTGAAGGCCAACTTGGTGCATTAAAAGATACAGACAATGGTATTTACCCATATGTAACATCTTCATCACCACTTGCAGGTTTTGCAACAGTTGGTGCAAGTATTCCACCACATGAAATCAAACAAATTGTAACAGTTGTTAAAGCATACTCATCAGCAGTAGGTGCTGGCGCATTCGTAAGTGAAATCTTTGGGGAAGAAGCAGAAGAACTTAGAAAACGCGGCGGAGACTGTGGGGAATATGGTGCAACAACAGGTAGACCACGTCGTATGGGTTGGTTTGACGTTGTAGCAACAAAATATGGTTGTATGCTTCATGGAACAACAGATGTAGCGTTATCACTTCTTGATGTACTTGGTTACCTTGATAAAATCCCAGTATGTATCGGATATGAAATTGATGGCGTTGTAACAGATGTATTTCCAACGACACCACAGCTTAACAAAGCAAAGCCAGTTCTTACTTATTTAGATGGATGGAAATGTGACATCAGTGGTATTAAAAACTATGATGATCTTCCTGAGAATGCTAAAAAATACGTAGAGTTCGTAGAAGAAAAATTAGGTTACCCTGTAACACTTGTTTCTAACGGACCAAAACGTGATGATATCATCCTAAGAAATTTCAAGTAAAATAGAATTTAGATAAAATTAAAATAGAGTTTTTGAATATATACAGGCAGACGGTACTGGAGAACCTCCAACAGCCCAATCTTAAGTTGTAGCATAGACAACCAAACATTGAAGAAACTAGGATACTTATATCTCACTGAGTATTATAGACAAGTTAGTGTAAACTAAAGAACCGCTTTATATGGAACCGTACGTACGGTGGTGTGAGAGGTCGGTAGATAAACTCATTATCTACCTCCTACTCGATTTCATATTTGCTAATGTATGATCTAGGTTCTTAATTACGTTTTCAGTCTATTGACTTTATATCTCAAATATTTTATAATAATCAACATAATAATCAACAACAGAAAATCAATATTATGGTTCATAATAATGGTGCCCGCAAGAGACTCATTAGGTAGATGGAATATGCTACTCATCTTGCATAGGGCTTATTATATAAAAACCAAGGATTGATAAAGGTAGCCCGATGGTAGGGCTACCTTTTTTTGTTGAATTTAGTAACTTGTATTAGGAGGAAATATTGTGAAAGATTTAGAACATGCTAAGTACATAAAAAGATGTATAGAAATTTCTATTGAATCCCTAAAAAACGGGAATCATCCATTTGGTGCATTGATTGTAGATAACGAAGGTAGGATAATTATTGAATCTGGAAACATCGAGGTTACTGATAAAGAATGTACAGGACACGCAGAAACAACAGCTATGAGAAAAGCCGTTAAACACTATTCAAAAGACTTTCTATGGAACTGTACGTTATACTCTACAGCAGAACCTTGCTGTATGTGTACTGGTGCAATCTACTGGGGCAATGTTGGGAGAATTGTTTATGGTATCAGTGAGAAAAAACTATTGGAGTTAACTGGAAGTGATGCGGAAAATCCAACTTTTGATATGCCATGTAGAGAGATTATCGCAAGAGGACAAAAACCCATTGAAGTTATCGGTCCTATCGCAGATGATGAATTAGCGAAAGAAATTGTCGAGCCACATATAGGATATTGGAATAATAAATAAGAAAACCTTAAATATCTTGTTTATTGTGTTGTGGAGTTATAAGTATAGACAAAACACCATTATTTCAAGCTATAATACATAGAGTTAATCATGGTATAAAGTCATTTACACTTTGAATTTGTACTGTGCATCATTATAACTCACAGGCAATCATTACACAGCATTGTGTAGTTCGGAATTGCACTCATAACCTTACCCGTTTTTCGAGAAGTCAGCTCATTACTTGCCAGATAGCCGCCTTAAAATCCCCTTGTACGAGCTATCACACAGTAGTATCAGTGGGATATGAAACACTGAAAAAGCCCTGAAATAACAGGATTTTTTAATACCAGACATCACTTGCTGATGCCTGATCGGGGTTACTCCTAAACGGTAGGACGCTGGTTCGATTCCAGTCGGGAACGTATATTTTATAAGGACTGCCTAAAGGGCAGTCCTGTTTTTATGTGGTGCGTCCAGAAAAGCTGGACTATGCTTGCAGGTGAAAGTCCTGCCTAGGTAATCGCCAAGGAGCCTAGTAACTAATCACCAGGCGTAGCAGAAATGTTGGGTCTGAAGCGTGAGGGTAATGTGTTCATCAGAATGCTAGTGAAAATGCAGGTTGTAACATTAAGTGAATTCTGCCGTATCGTTAAAAAGGACTCTTGTTAAAGAGATAAAGAGGAAGTGGAGCCTTGCGTATAAGGGCGAGGGCCATGGAGGAGGTAAGAGTGAGTGAATGCGATAGTGAATAGACGTCTAGTAGGATTTAGGAACTATTATGGTTTAAAACATGCAGGTAAACAACTGAACAAGATAGACTGGTATGTACTAGAAAAGTTCACAGTATGGAATTCTGAGGGCTGGAATGGTAGAGAAACATATATTTAAAGAAATAGGAGTAGGTGTACCACAAGGTGGTCCCCCTAAGTCCTATACTGAGTAACATCATGCTTAATGAACTAGACCAAGAATGAGAACGTCGAGGACATAAATTTGTAAGATACGCAGGCGACATGATGATTCTGTGTAAAAGTAGAAGAAGTGCGGAACGTACTTTAAGAAATATCATACCATTTATAGAGAGAAAACTGAGGTTGCCTACATAGGAAAGGTAAAATTCCTAGGATTTTCATTCTATAAACATAAGATGGGTATGAGATTACAGGTACATCCAAAGGCAATTAGCAGATATGAAACAATTGCTAGTTAGAACAGACGAATGGATGAGGCGACGAATAAGAATGGTCTATTGGAAACAATGGAAGAAAGTTAAAACTACATAGAGGATGCTCACGCACTATGGAATCAATAAATGGAAGGCATGGGAATATGCAAATACAAGAAAGGGCTACAATAAAACTGTCTTACTTTTTGTTTACTTTGATGATTCTTAAGAAAATATGGATTATGATATAATATTATAAAAATAGAGTTATATTTGGGGGTGGCACCGTGAGAAGTGTACAAAAGATAGTAGAGAATATTGAGAGAGTTATAGTGGGAAAGACAGAGGTTATTGAGTTATTAAGTATAGCGCTTATATGTAGGGGGCATGTGCTTATTGAAGATGTGCCGGGAGTAGGTAAAACAACTTTAGCAGGAGCTTTAGCAAAATCTGTATCGGGAAGACTTAAACGTATTCAGTTTACACCAGATGTATTGCCATCAGATTTAACAGGCTTTTCTATGTATAATCAAAAGACGGGAGAGTTTGAATATAAAGCAGGTACCTTATCTGGAGAATTTATTTTAGCAGATGAAATTAATAGAACATCGCCTAAAACGCAGGCAAGTCTATTAGAAGCGATGGAGGAAAGACAAGTTACTGTAGATGGTGTAACTTATAAAATGCCTAAAACCTTTATGGTGTTAGCAACACAAAATCCGGTAGATTACTTAGGGACTTTCCCCTTGCCAGAAGCGCAGATGGACCGATTTTTAATGAAGGTAAGTATTGGTTATCCAAGTGTGAGAGATGAGGAGAGAATGCTAGCTAAGTATAAGGCAGATAATCCTTTGCATACTTTACAGCCTGTTATAAGTAGTGAAGAGCTTTTACAAATTCAGGAGCAGGTATCAAAAATATATGTAGAAGAAAGTCTTTATAGTTTAATTGTTGAGATTGTAAGACAGACTAGGGTGCACAAAGATGTCCTACTAGGGGTAAGTCCAAGAGGAGCTCTAAGTTTATTGCATGCGGCTCAGGGACTTGCCTTTTTTAATGGAAGAGATTATATACTTCCAGATGATATTATAAAAATGGCACCATACGTATTGTCTCATCGTATTCAGCTTAAGCATGAAGCAAAGCTGAGAAACAAGGCTAATGAGGATATTATTCATTATATTTTAGAGGAAATTAGACTACCGAAGGTAAAAGCCTATGCTGAAAAATAGAATTTGCTATGGGATTGTTTTCATAATAGGTATGATTTTATGCTATGTTTATCAGAGTCCGGCTATATCCTTGTTTGGTTACACATTGATTTTCTTACCTATTGCTTCACTTCTTTATATGTTATGGGTATATGCTACGCTTACCTATACACAGGAGGTGGATAAGAAATTTATTACAAAAGGAGAATCGATTAGGTTTTTATTCAGTATTCATAATGAGAGTAGATGGGTCTATCCAGATATAGAAGTAATTTTTTATGGAGTAGATAGTATTCTGAATCAGTATTTTGAAAGTAAGTGTATGAGTATAGGTGGAAGAGAGAAGAAAACTTATGATTACCAGGTGCAATGTAAATATAGGGGCTATTATGAGATAGGCATTAGACAGATTTATGTTAAAGATTTTCTAGGACTTTTTAGAATTTCTTGTAAGGTGATGAATCCTAAGTTTGTAACAGTTTATCCCCGTATTATTCCACTTCGTTACTTTCCTCTTTTAGATCAAGATGGGCAAAATTTAGATATAGAAAGAGAGACATCTATAGGAGGGGGAGGTCTATTTTCCAGTATTCGTCCCTATGTTTATGGCGATAGCATGAAACAGGTTCATTGGAAGATGACTGCAAAAAAGCAGGAGCTGATGATGAAGGAAAGGCAAAGTGTATCTGTTTCTCATACTTATCTGTTTCTTGATTTGACTAAACATCCTTATGATATAGAAAGGAATACTGTTATTGAGGACAAACTTATTGAGTGTATGGTAGCAGTGAGCTATTATTGCCTTAGAAACAGTATGCCTATACAGTTTATCTATCATACAAAAAAGCTTATGACATATAGTGCTAGGGAAGAAAATGCCTTCCATATGCTTTATAAGGAACTTTCCGAGCTTAAGTTTGATTCAGAGATAGCTCTTGAGGAGGTTATTGCCCTTAGTCTTAGTCAGAGGGCGATAAGAAGTAATCAGGTGCTTATAACAGCTAAAGTCACTTATGGGCTTTATCAGCAAGTAGAGGCCTTAGTAAGAGAAGGGTGCCATGTCATTGTGGTATATGTAAGTCCTTATGAAGATAAACTAGAGGAAGATGAGGTGTGTCAGAGTGTATTAAAGGCTTTATATAAGCTTTCTGTAGTCTGCATCTATATGGGTTTTGAAGATGAACCGGAGAAAGTGTTATAAGGTAGGGGGGAACTATGAGACAAAAAATAATGAAGTATAGTTTATTAGTATGCCTTATGTTAGGCATGAGCTTTAGCTTAGTTTATAACCTCCTTTATGCTATTAGGCCTGATCAAAAGCCTGGCTTTATTTTCATAACAATAGCAGGCTGTATGTTGATAGCTATAGCTTTTGGAACTAGTATAAAGACTTTTGTAATAAGTTTGTTGGTGTTTGTTATAGGGGGAGTAGTATTAGGTTTTTATTTATATAGTGAAGGCCTTTTGGTTACAGTATATTGGCGTATTGTGTTTTTTATAAGGAGAAATCAGATGCTTTTAGGTATGAGCCTTTTAGTAACTTGGTTAGTATACTTTTTTACAATCAAAAAAATTAAATGGTTCATACCGGTTGGAGTAGGAAGTATATTTTGTGGTCTTTATATTATACAAAAGTTTCCAATGCCTACTTTGGGGATAGAAAGTTTTATTTTCATGAGTTTGTGTTATTACTTTTATCATTACTATGAAAAGATGCACTCGAAGGCTAAGAGTTACGCAAAAAGCATTGGAATATTTATGAGTATAGTACTGGGGTTAACCTATATTAGTGCATATATAGTGCCTATTAAGTTTACTTTTTTACATAATCTATTTGATAAAGAAGCTCATGAAAGTAGAACGTACAGATACAGCGAATATTATCCTTATACAGGAAGATTAGGTGGAGATCTAACGTTAGATGATAAGGAGATTCTAAATGTAGTAGCACCAAGTCAGACTTATTTAAGAGGCGGGACAAAGGCTGTTTATACAGGTCATGGATGGACTAATTATGAAGAAGAAGCTAATCGGTTTTTCATAGGTTCACATGCGCTTAAAGATACCCAGGAAGCGCTTTTAGGAAGTAAGCTTCTATCACAGGAGCCTTTTGAGAAACTTTTTGAAGGTAGTGCCTATAGGATTACTTATAAAGATATAAGAACAAGGTCTTTGTTTGTTCCGCCTAAAATGAATAATTTAGCAGTATCGCGTAATGGCTACAGTGTTTACTGTGAAAACGAAGATACACTTTTTCTAGATTATCCTTATGGCAGAGGCTTTATTTATGTAGTACAAAGTTATATACCGAGATACAAAAGTCCATATTTTGAGGAAGCTATGAAAAAAAGTCAGCCAGGCCTTTATAAAGAAGCAAAGATAATGGGAAAAGACCCTTTTGCAGGAGAATTGGATGTTTTTATAGAGCGAGCAGATTTTATAAGAGAGCGCTATACGCAGCTTCCTAAAAGTGTAACGGATAGGGTGAGGGAGCTGGCTGAAATGATTACTAAGGATTATCAAACGCCTTATGAAAAGGTACGTGCTATTGAAGCTTACCTAGCAGGAAACTATACATATACTTTAACGCCAGGGGAAACAAGTAGGACACAGGACTTTGTAGACCAATTTTTATTCGAAATAAAAGAAGGATATTGCACATATTTTGCAACAGCTATGGCTGTATTAACGCGATGTATAGGTATACCAAGCCGATATGTAGAAGGTTACGTTATACCAGAAGAGTCGAGTGGCGGAGAAAATAATTATACTGTCACAAGCAGAGAAGCACACGCCTGGGTAGAAGTCTATTTTGAAGGTATGGGATGGGCTATGTTTGAGCCTACTGCTAGCTATCAAAGTGATTTAAGAGGTTATATGAATTCACAGCAAGATACATATTATGTGCAGCCTCTGATAGAGGAAAGGACTAGAGTTGATAGGATAGATCCGATACCAAGACAAAATATTCAGTTAGATTATAGAATTTATGTTACTGGCATAGGAGGTATTATAGGTATTTTAATCCTATTGAGAGTAGGTATTTATATACATAAATATAGGCGTATGAAAAAAATGTCCCCCAATGGAGCTATATGTTATTTCTATCACCTAAGCTTAAAAGAACTTTACCGTAAAGGGTATGCTATAGAGCCAGGAGAAACAGAAATAATGTATGCTAGTCGTATGGATGAACTTTTTGAGATAGAGTTCCTTACTATGATGATGTGTACAGAAATTTATTTGAAGGCACAGTATAGCCCGGTAGAACTCTCTATAGAAGAAGTAAAAATGATGAGACAATTTTATAAACAGTGCAGAAAAAAATTAAAGTTTAGAGAAAAACAAGATTAGAGTAGACTTTAATAGTAAAATATTGGTATAATATGACGGTAAATAATTTACAAATCTTATTAAAACAAGAGATGGATTATAATGAAATACATAGATTTAACATTAACCGTGAGAAAGACCAATAAAGCATATCAATGGGCACAGACACAGCTTAAAAAGGAAATTGTAATGGGACATGTTGGGACACATATTGATATTTATGATAAACCTAATATTCCTTTAGACTATATGCAAACAAGAGGTGTTCTCTTAGATGCAAGTCATGTTACTGAAGGGGAAATCACAAGTGATGATGTTGATTTAGACTATGTAAAACCAGGAGACTTTGTACTGATTCGTACAGGAGCGATTGAGAGACATCCTTATGGTAGTGGACTATACTTTAGACAAAGTCCGATTTTATCATGGGAACTTATAGAGGAACTGATTGATTCGAAAGTAAGATTCATAGGACTTGATGCACCAGATATGAGACGCGGTCATGAACATGTACAAGCGGATAAAATGTGTGAATCAAAAGGAATCTATGTTGTAGAAAACATGAAGAATTTAGATCAGATCAATCCAGATACAGTATGCAAAGTCTTAACCATGTGGCATGAAGAACCAGAAGCGACGGGGATTAGATGCCGAGTTGTAGCTGTGCAACCAGAAGATGATGATGAGAAGAGCAACCATTCATAAAAGGCTGCTCTTTTTATTTACAATTTTATATTTTAAAGAGAGAAAGAATAATTTAGAAACAGTTTTTCGCGTGGAAGGATAAGGAAAGCATATTAAGTCCTATGATTTCACATACTTAAGCGGCTCTAGCAAGAGCTGGATTATCTACAAGCTTGTTGAGATAGCCTTCATAAATAAGGTGTAAATCAGGATGTCTTCTAAAGTCTCCAGCTGTTGTAAAGAAAGGGTCTTTGTCAAAATAGAGTGCTTTAGCTTCACGAAGTATGTAAGAAACGAAATGAGAGCAGAAATAGCTATTTTTAGGATGAAGTTTTACATTAAACATATAACTTATAACACCTAGTGTATTATATTTATATTTTTTCTGTTCAGACTTAAAATCTTCAATTTGCTGTTTAAGCAAGTGATAGGATTCATCGGTCACATCAAGTGTGTACATGAGACATTCTGTTTTAGGAAAAGCAGCGACCCATCTAGGATAATTCTCATTCATAAATCCACCTATAAAGGGATTACGAATTTTTTTTCTACTAAAGCTATACCCATTTGAAAAGTTATCATCAAAGAGAAGTGAAACATGAGCATAAGGCTCATGGGTATAGGAAGTAATTAAAGAGCAAAAGATACTTTCTGTTTTACTAAGCATAATATAAATTGTTTTCATACGTCATCCCCTTAAAGTAGATTTATCTATATGAAGATATTATAAAGAAAAATGTAGAGGAATACAATGAAGCGTTTATTCTAAAGGGGTACCCTATAGAAATAAACGCTTCATTGTATTCCTCTTTTTGTATTTAAGAGTAAAAGGAAAATTTTTGTCTATACTAATAGCTAGAAAATATAGCTTAAAATGAGGTGATAAAGTGGATGCCAATACAGAACTACTTAATTTTATTTTTCAAAATTCTGAGATGGGAACAAATACATTAGATGAACTCATTGAAATTGCAGGAGATGTACCTTTTGAACAGGTATTACTTAAACAAAGAGAAGGTTATAAAGTTATTAATCAAGAAGCAGTACGCCTTATGGAAGGAAGTGAGGAAGAGCCAAAAGGAATTAGTAAATTTGATCAAATAAGGACTTACCTTATGATTAAAGCTTCTACATTAACTAATCATTCAGCTTCTCACTTTGCAGAAATAATGATACAAGGGAGTACTATGGGAATAATCAATTTATGTAAGCAGCTCAATAGCTACAAAGAGGTAAACCCTGAAATTCGTGCATTAGCAGAGCGGTTATTACAGTTTGAAGAGGGAAATATTCAAGAACTTAAGAAATATTTAAGGCAGGATAAAGCATAAACAAAAGGGACTAGCCAGAAATGGGGAGTCCCTTTTACATTAGGAACTATTTAAGACGTTTACGAAGCTTATCCATATATTCTTCTAAATGGATAAATTGCATATGAGGGAAGGCATTTAAAAGACGTTGATGAAGAATATTTTTCTTAGATAATTTTTTGCTAAGTTCTTGCTCTAAGTATAGGGTGAGCTCGGTGCGAAGAACTTTAGGCTTTAAGGTAATATCATGTTTGGTTTTAAGGAGCTGGCTGATTTCTGAGATAGAATAGATTCGTGCTTTTAGCGAGCTTACGGTATAAAGTGTTACCACTAGGTCAATGCAGAAAAGACATTCAAAGCCCATAACTATAAGAGGTAGAGCATTCTCTGGAATATGTAGAATAAATTTCATAACTGCTGGGTGAACTAAGTAGATAATAAGAAGAGAAAGTATACCGAATAAAGTAGAGTTAAGTAAGCAGACGCGACCATGAATATTACATTTACGCTTAGAATAATCCCACCAATGTGCATGAAAGGCCTTTTCTAACATATAACTTGTTATATATTCGAGTAAACTTGTAAGAAAAATACCCAATAAAAGCACAAGAAATGGAGAAGCCTTGTAAGGTTCCAGTAGATAAAGGACGATAAGTGCACCAATACCATATACAGGGCAGTAAGGTCCATTGAGAAAACCATGGTTAATAAAATGCTTAGCAGGCAAAGAGCAATAAATCACTTCGCAGCTCCATCCTAAAATGCTGTAGATAGCAAAGTATAAAATAAAGATATAAAAAGGTGACATATACAACCTCCCTAGGTAAAATAGTAATAGATAAAAGAGTAAAGGAGCATAACAAAATGCCAATGATTCGTATAAGAGGAATTCAAATGAATAAAATAAAACAAGTAAGTAGCAAACTTGTAGAAGATTTACATCACATTATTGGATGTCCTAAAGATTATTTCACTATAGAGTGTATGCATAGTACATTTATTTATGAAGGAAAAGAAGTGGAAGCGCCTACACTTATAGAAGTGGCATGGTTTGATAGAGGTCAAGAAGTACAAGATGAAGTAGCAGAATGTATGATGAAACACTTCGGGGATGAGGCAGAATGTTTAGAGGTTTATTTTATACCGCTTCAGGAAACGGCGTATTATGAAAATGGTGAGCATTTTTAATAAGAAAAGAGATGAAAGAGAATGTTAGATATTCCAGAGATTTATCAGAAAAGATTAAAAGAAGTGTATAACTATTTTAACCAGAAGCAGTTTGATATTTATGAGATTTATCTGTTTGGTGGTTATGCACGCAAACAAATAAAAGATACAAGTGATATTGATTTATTATTTTTAATAGATGAGGTTGTAGCACCTAAGAAGGCAAAGCACTTGCGTATGGATATATGTGAGGAATACGAAGAATATGTTAAATATGCTTATGAGGTAGACGTTAAAATATATGGCAAAGCACGTTTTTATGAGCTGGCTTCAAGGCTTTCATTTGAAAGTGAGATTGCTAAATATATGATGCCTTTGAAGGAGGCGGTAGGCTGTGAATAGATCTATGATTGATTTTGCAGGAACAGACTATGCTCTTGTACAGCATATTAAAGATATAGAAGGGATGGAAGACCCTACAATTATCAATTGCCAGCAATGTGCAGAAAAGTATTTAAAGCACCTTATAAGAGAGTATTTAAATGAAATTATAAGAAGTCATAGCCTTTCGGCTATGATTTCGCAGCTTGAGGAAAAGTTTCCTGAGCTTATAGAATATAAAAGAATTGCTCGTTTCTTAACAGACAGCTACTATGATAGACGTTATGAAAGTGAAGATTATGTCATGCTTGAGCCAGATGAGTATGAGGATTACTTAGCTCAAAGCTTAGAGTTTATTGAATACCTAAGAAAGTTATGTGGAGTGACTTCTTGTAAGGAGGAAGGCTAATATGCTTAAACATATTGCACATGTAGGAGTTACTGTATCTAATTTAGAAAGATCTATAGATTTTTATCAAAAATGCAAGGATTTGGTAAGAGTAAGGCTGTTTATTTTAAAGATCCTGATGGGATTCTATTAGAGCTTATAGAAGAAATAGAGTAAGGGTATTTGAAGAGCTATTTAGGGCAGGTAAGTGTAAAACTATTGTTCCATTTTCTTATTTTTCATATAATTTTAGTGTAAGCTTACAAAACAAAATATGAAAGGAATGGGGAGATGAAGCTGACTATTAATCAAAGTCTAAATCAGGGAGAGACAGAAGTTATTATTAACTGCAATGTAATAGATGCTAGGCTACAGCATTTGATAGATTACATTAGACAATACTCCTTTTCTCTAGAGGGGAGAATAGGAGATGAGGTGTATAGTATTGCATTAGAAGATATCTATTACATTGATTGTGTAGATGGAAAGACCTTTCTATATAGTCAGGAACAAGTTTATGAGAGTAAAGAACGCTTAAATACTTTAGAAGAAAAGCTAGGTAGCACTTCTTTTACGCGTATTAGTAAGAACTGTATTTTAAACTGTATGTATTTAAAAAGTGTCAGTCCACTTTGGAATCATCGTATGGAAGCTACTTTGGTAAGTGGGGAAAAGTTAGTGATTACACGTAATTATATCGGTAGTTTAAAAGAGAAGTTAGAAATGGGGAGGTTTAAGCATGCATAAAATTATGAAGTTTTATTTTCCAGGAACTTGTATAGTTTTTACACTAGCTATGCTTTCAGCGACAATCACTAATGCCTTGCATGGGGATTTTAGTGATTATCATATGTATATGTTAGAAATATTAGGAATGATTATTTTGTTTTATACCTTAGATTATTTTATTTCTAAGATAAATTTTAAGACTTATAGAAGTTATGTGTTAACGGGATACACTATTATGCTTATTATTTATTTAGGACTAGGTAAAGTGTTTGGCTGGTTTCAGTTTACTATAAGTAATATTATTAGTGTAACCATTTCATTTACATTGATTTATATAGGTATCTATTCTTATTTTAGATATATGGGTAGGAAAGAGGCAGATAGAATCAATCAACTTTTAAATCAGTAAAAGGCACATTAGGCCAGAGGGGATGTATGTGATGGGCGACCTAAAAGGCTGTTAAAACAAGGAGGCAAAACTAATGAAATTGTTTTGCCTCCTTGTTATTGCAAGAGAGTAATTTATTATAAGCAGAATCAATACAAAAGGCACCAAGGGGAGCTGTTACTAAAATGGCAACAACAGAGACAGTAAGTACAATGGGCCCACAGGCGAGGCCCATGCTAAGCGGGATGCCACCAATAGCAGCTTGTACTGTTGCTTTAGGCATATAGGCAAGTATACAAAAAAGACGTTCTTTAGGATTCAGGGGTGTGCCTAATAAGGAAATCCATACGCCAGAAGCCCTAAATATAAGAGCGATTACAATAAGTATAAGGGACGGTAAGATTGCTTTGAGTGCATAACTCAGATCAACAGTAGCACCGACTAATACGAAGAGTAGAAGCTGAGCAGCAATCCAGAGTTTAGACAACTTCAAAGAGAGCCTTTGTGCTAATGGGCCATGGCCACGGTAAAGTAAAGCACCTAGAGACATAATAGCAATCAAACCTGAAAAAGGTATGAATGCTTCTAGATGGTCTTCAAGACCTACCAAAAGAAAAGAAATGCTTAATAAAATAATGACTTTTATAGAATCACGTAAATGGAGACTCTTAAAGTAAACTGTAAGCGCAATGCCAAGAATAATGCCGATTATAATACCTGTTACAATAGAAATAGGAATACTTAAAAAGCTTAAACCATTAAAATGACCGCCATCTGCTAAGGCTGTAAAAGAAGTAAAGAGTACAATAACAAAAATATCATCAACGGAGGCACTTGCCATAATGAGTTGGGGAATACTTTTATTTATTCCATAGCCTTCTTCAATAAGCTTTACCATACGAGGGACAATAACTGCAGGAGATACAGCAGCAAGTACAGTCCCTAATAGAGCTGCCTCGAGAAATGAAATATGAAAGATGAGGGGGGCAAATAGTAAGATACCTATTAATTCCAAAGTAGCAGGAATAAAACACATTAAAAGTGCAGGACGCCCTACTTTTTTGAGGGATTCAAGGTCTAGTGAAAGTCCTGCACGAAGCAGAATAATCACAAGTGCTATCGTTCTAAGATCAGGACTAATTAAAAGAATATTAGGATCTAATAGATTAAGTGCATAGGGACCTAATAGCATACCTGTTAGAAGCATACCAAGTAAATCAGGTAATTTTAATTTTTTCATCATACTACTTAGTAGTAAACCTACTAAGAAAATAAGTGCTAAACTTGTAAGTAACATTTTATCCTCCTTTATCTTCAAGAGCCTAAGCGCAAAAAAAAGCTGGTGACTCTGCTAGGCGCAGAAGTCATCAGCTTTAATATTAGCGGTTTCGGTCTCATTCACCAAGGGAGTACTTCATTCCCTTTAGTATTTAATTAAAGTTATTTTAACATGAGAAAGTCTATATAGCAAATTTTTTTCTATTTTTCAAGTTCTTCTGGCCAATCAGAAATAGCGCCTAGATTATAAACCTTATCATAACCTTGACTTTCTAAAATATGGCAGCCTACTTTGCTTCTTACACCTGCTCTACAGTAAACGTAAATAGGTTGATGTAAGTCTTGTAATGTTTCACATGCATGGTCTTCAAGCATGTGAAGTGGAATATGAAGGCAGCCTTTAATGTGTCCTTCTTTGTATTCGTAATCTTCTCGAACATCTAAAATAATAGCATTGTTTTCTGCTTTTAAGTTTTTATACATTTGGTTCATCAGATTGTCTCCTTGATGCAAATAAAATATAAATAAAGTATATGTATCTTTATCATAATATATAGAGATACTTATATCTTTTAAATAGCTATTCTTATTATACATTAAAATTAAGAAAAGATAAAACTATAAATAGACTTGAGTTGCTATAAATAAGTATGGTATAGTTAAATGTTTGATACATTTATCAACTATTAAATATAAAATAAGGAGAAACGCTATGAAAAAAAGAATGCTAGTTATTTCACTTGATGCAATGATTTCTGAAGACTTAGAATATATGAAAACACTCCCTAATTTAGGACCTATCGTAAATAACGGATCTATTGTAAAAAATTCTCAAACAGTCTACCCTTCATTAACTTATACAGCACATGCTTCTATGATTTCTGGTACTTATCCAGATAAACATGGTGTTGTAAATAATGAGATTTTTAATCCATTTATGAAATTTGGTGATTGGTTTGAAAATCGTACAGATATTCATGCGAATATCTTACCAGAAGAATGTGAAAAACATGGTCTTAAAGTACTTATTAACAGTTGGCCGACAATGGTAGGGGCTGATGTAACTTGGAACCTTCAACGTGCAGGTATTCACCAAGTTGCAGATGATAAAAAAGCTTCTATGATTGCCAACTCTACACCGGGCCTTATGGAAAGAATGTATGAACTTTGCAGTGACGCATGGAAAGAAGATAAATATTATGATTCAGATAAATTCTCTGGTCTTGCAAGTAAAATCCTTATTGAAGAATCTACTCCAGATGTCATCTTTATGCATATGACACTTATTGATCATTACAGACACGTATATGGTGTATACAGTGAAAAAATCAAAGATGCTATTAAATTTATTGATGAAATGCTTGGCTATACTTTTGATGCACTTAAAGAAAAAGGGCTTTATGATCAAACAATCTTTGTAATTTGTTCAGACCACGGTCAAGTCAACATCGATGAAAGCATCAACATTAATCAAGATTTCATTAAAAAGGGCTGGATTACAGTAGATGAAGACTTCAATGTAACAGACTGGAAAGTTTATGCACACTCAGCAGCAGCTTCAGCACAAGTTTATGTAAAAGATAGTGATCCTGCTCTTATCAAAGAAGTAGGTGAGTACTTAGAAGCAAATAAAGAACGTTTTAGAATCGATCGTATCTTCACAATGGATGAAGTGAAAAATGAATTTAATTTAGATGGTCAATTTGTATATGTATTAGAAGCAAAAGAAGGCGTTGGTTATAACTTCCGTTTAAGCGATCCATTTGAGAAAAAGGTTGCTAATGAAGATTACCGTACAAGTGTAGGAACACATGGACATATTCCGACAAGAGGTTCTCAACCAGCGCTTGTAATAAGTGGACCTGGTATTCCAAAAGGTCGTATTATTGAGAAAGCAAGCAATGTAGATATTGCGCCAACATGTGCAGCACTTTTAGGTTTTGAAATGCCAGGTGCAGATGGACGTGTATTAAAAGAACTTATTTTCTAGGGTAGAGAAATAAGTTTTAAATAGATGAATAACAAGCAGCTATTAGGGCAATTACTCTAAAAAATGTAAAGGATAGATGAGTGAGAGGAGTTTGACTTTGCATGATGAGGAGAAAGAAGCATACTAATAGCTGCTTATTACATTTATTAGGGCTTTTAGCTGGTTCAGGATTTATACTTTTATGCGTAGCATTTGGTTTATACTTCCTAACTGAAAAGCCTAGTGTATATGAACAAGATGATAGAGTGATGAATCCCCCTCTTAGTTTAGAGCAAGAGGCAAGTAGTATGGGAGAAGGGCTAGAAGAGGCCAAGCGCTCTTCTAATGAGGTAGCGGATATAACAGATGAGAGTATAGAAGCTTCTGTTATAGTACCTGAAGAGAAAATAGAGGAAAAGCCACTAGAAGATTCAATGGAAGTAGTACAAGATGATATAGCACCTGATGTATCAGCTGATACGAGTGATGAAAGTGGTATAGGACCTTCATCTGAAATAGGGGAAGAGTCTTTAGAATTTGAAGAAGTAACTGTGTATGATTCCTATGTTTTACAGCTAGATGAAGATGTTTTAGACCAGATTGGACATACTTTAAAGAATGGGCAGGTTGATTATGCAGCAGTAATAAGTGAGATGTTTAGCAGTTTATCTTTTGCGGAACAAGTTAAATTGCTGAACATGATTCTGTCAAAGGTGCAAAACATCAATATAAACGAAATATGGAATATGATCAGTGATGGTGTAAGCAAAGAAGATAGTGCCAAGTTACAACAATTGGTACAGGAGCATTTTACTCTAGAGGAATTAGATGAGTTATATAGTTACTATGCCTCTATGGATATAGTGGAAAATGAATAATAAATAAACTGACCTTTAGTTTTGTGTTTTACAGAAAATGAGGTCAGTTTTTTTGTAAGTTATATGAATATAAATACAAAAAAATAAAAAAATATTAAAAATAAGTTGCATAATTAGTTATATATAAGTATAATAATTAATAAAATAAATTTTCTAAAAAGTTGATAAATAGTTTAAGGGGGATGAAAATGATGAAAGTAGCAATATTAGGGGCAACAGGATATGTAGGGGCAGAGCTAGTGCGGCTACTTTACAGACATCCTAAAGTACAACTTACACATCTTTCTTCACATAGTTATCAAAGTGAATCATATAGCAAAGTTTATCCGCACTTTAAGGGATTAGTAGAGGAAGTATGTATAGAAGATGATTTAAATAAAATAGATGCAGATGTGCTCTTTATTGCTTTGCCACATGGCTTTGCGAGTAAGATTGTAACGCCGGCGTTACTGCAGAAAACAAAGGTCATTGATATGGGTGCAGATTTTCGTATTAGCAAGGAGGCTTATGATAACTGGTATCAGGTAGAACATTTTGGTGAGGAGCTTCTAGAAGAAGCTATCTATGGATTAAGTGAATGGAATAGAGAAAAGATTAAGTCAGCACAGCTTATTGCCAATCCAGGGTGTTATGTAACATGTAGTCTTCTAAGTCTTATTCCATTAGTTAAAGAAAAGGTAATAGATTTAGAGAGTATTATCATTGATGCTAAGTCAGGTGTAACTGGTGCAGGTAGAGGGTTAAGTATAGGAAGTCATTATACGGAATGTAATGAGAGTATCAAAGCTTATGGGCTCACGACTCATAGACATACACCTGAAATAGAAGAGAAGCTTCTATGCTTTGGAGGAGAAAATGTGACACTTACCTTTACACCGCATCTAGTTCCGATGAATAGAGGAATTTTAGCAACTATTTATGGAAAGCTTAAAGCAGGTGTAACAAATGAACACATTATGCATATTTATAAAAAATACTATAAAGATGAAAAATTTATAAGGTTGCTAGGTGATACAGCTGTAGCAGAGACAAGATGGGTAAAAGGATCTAATTTCTGTGATATAAGTTTTAAAGTAGATGAACGTACAGGAAGAGTCATTATCGTGAGTGCATTAGACAATATGATAAAAGGTGCAGCAGGTCAGGCTGTACAGAATATGAATTTGATGATGGGATGGCAGGAAGACTTAGGGTTAGAGGATGCACCTATTTTTCCAGCTTAATAAAAATAAGGGGGAATAAAATGAAACTGATTAATCAAGGGATCCTAGCAGCAAAAGGTTTTGTAGCTGTAGGAGAGCATATAGGAATAAAAAAACAAAAAAAAGATATGGCTATGTTATATAGTAAAGCACCTTGTATGTATGCAGGGGCTTTTACTCAAAACAAGGTAAAAGCTGCACCTGTTATATGGGATCAAAAAGTATTAAAGGCAGGGGAAAAAGTTCATGCTATTGTAATCAATAGCGGTAACGCTAATGCTGTAACAGGTATAAAAGGACACCAGGATACAGAGCAGATGGCCCAGTGTACGGCAGAGCAATTAGGTATTAAGAAAGAAGAAGTACTTGTGTGCTCTACAGGTGTGATTGGGGTGCCTCTTCCTATGGATTGTATATTAGATGGAATAGATATGGTAGCTGGTAAGTTGGAACGTACACCTTTAGCAGCAAAGAGTGCAGCAGAAGCGATTTTAACAACAGATACTTTTACAAAGGAGATTGCCTTAGAAGAAACTATTGGAGGGTGCAAGATTAGGCTAGGAGCTATAGGAAAAGGCTCAGGCATGATTCATCCTAATATGGCTACTATGCTTGCCTTTATTGCAACAGATATTAATATTTCACAGACCATGCTTCAGAAAGCACTCAGTGAGTGTGTAGAGACTTCCTTCAATATGATTACAGTAGACGGAGATACAAGTACCAATGATAGTGTTATCGTATTAGCTAATGGGATAGGGGGGAACTCTTGTATCACAGAGGAAAATGAAGATTATGAAGCCTTTAAGGCTATGCTTTTCGAGGCACTTAAATATGTAGCTATTTCTATTGTAAAAGATGGAGAGGGTGCAACGAAGCTATTAGAAGTAGAAATACAAAATACCTTAGACTTTGCATCAGGTAAAGCACTTGCTAAAAGTATTTTAACATCTAGTTTAGTGAAAACGGCTTTCTTTGGAGAAGATGCTAACTGGGGGAGAATATTAGCCGCTATGGGGTATGCAGGCGTAGATTTTAATGTGGAGGGTGTTAGTCTTGCTTTAGAAAGTGCAGCAGGTTCTATTCACCTATTTAAGCAAGGTACGCCACTTAAATTTAATGAGATAAAAGCTAAGCATATTCTAGAGGAAGCTGAAATTAAAATTGTTGTAAAGATGAGTGAAGGTAGTGAAACAGTAACCGCATGGGGATGTGACCTAAGCTATGATTATGTAAAAATAAATGGAGAATATAGAAGTTAGGGGGAGGGGAAATGAATTATCAAATTATCGAAAAGGCGAAGGTGTTAAGTGAAGCACTCCCTTATATACAGGCATTCAAAGATCAGGTGGTAGTTATTAAGTATGGCGGGAGTGCTATGCTTGATCCTAAGATCAACGAGACCATTATTCAAGATATGGTCTTGCTTAAATCAGTAGGATTAAGGCCTGTTATTGTTCATGGTGGAGGGCCTGAGATTAATCAGGTATTAAATAAGATGGCTATAGAGTCTAGCTTTATAGATGGACTTCGAGTAACTACTAAGGAAACAGTAGAAGTAGTAGAGATGGTACTTGCGGGCAAGGTGAATAAGAAAATTGTTTCTATGATTCATGAGCAAGGAGGAAGTGCTGTAGGACTTACTGGAAAAGATGGACAGATGATAGAAGCTAAGAAGCTAGAAAAAGAGGGGATAGATTTAGGATTTGTAGGCGAGATTACAAAGGTGCATACTAAGCTCATTAACACTTTAATAGAAGGTGACTTTATACCTGTTATTGCACCTATCGGTACAGATAAAGAAGGGCATACGTATAACATTAATGCAGATTATGTAGCAGTAGCCGTTGCTGGGGTATTAAATGCGCAGAAGTTAGTTTTCTTAACAGACGTAGAAGGTGTGTTAAAAGATAAGGAGGACCCTTCTTCACTTATTTCTTATTTAAGTAAGCGTGAAGCAGTAGAGTATCTAGAAGATGGTACTATAAAAGGTGGTATGATTCCGAAAGTGACTTGTTGTTTAGAAGCTATAGATAAAGGGGTTGAAATGGTTCATATCCTAGATGGTAGAGTACAGCATGCACTGATTCTTGAAATTTATACTCATAAAGGAATAGGAACTATGCTTTATAAAGGTGAGGAGGAGAAAGATGTTTAGCCAGTTAGAAAAACAATATATGATGCCTACATATGGACGCTTTAACTTGGTGCTAGAAAATGGAGAAGGATGTTATGTCTATGATGAAGAAGGTCATAAGTATCTGGATATGGGCAGTGGGATTGCTGTAAACAGTTTAGGGCACCATCACCCTGTACTGACAGAAGCACTTAAAAATCAGGTGGATAAACTTATTCATATATCAAATTATTATTATACTAAGCCGCAGATAGAAGCAGCTCAGTTACTTGTCACCTATAGTTCGTTAGATAAAGTTTTCTTCTGCAACAGTGGAACAGAAGCTAATGAAGGTGCTATTAAACTTGCTAGAAAATATGGTAAGCAAAAATCTCCTACAAAGACACAGATTATTAGTTTAAAAGGGGGATTTCATGGGCGTACTTTGGGAGCTTTAAGTGCTACACCGAAAGAGCAGTACCAAAAGGGTTTTAAGCCTTTAATGCCAGACTTCTACTATGCCCAGTTCAATGATATAGAAGATATAAAAGCCTGCATCAATGAAAATACCTGTGCAGTTATATTAGAAGTTATTCAAGGCGAAGGTGGTATCATTCTAGCAGATGAAGTTTACCTTAAAGCAGTAGAAAAATTATGCGTACAGTATGATGCACTGCTTATTATAGACGAAGTTCAGACAGGAATTGGGAGAACAGGAAGTTTATTTGCCTACTCGCAATTTGGACTTCAACCTGATATTGTAACGACTGCAAAGGGCTTAGGGGCAGGATTACCTATTGGTGTTATTTTATGTACAGACAAAGCCAATGTTTTTACACCAGGTAATCATGGTACTACTTTTGGTGGGAATTTATTAGCTACAACAGCGGCTAGCGTAGTGCTTAAGGAATTATGTGAAAATGGCCTTATGGAACATGTACAGAGCGTAAGTAAGTATTTGAAAGATAAGCTTTTAAAAATACAAGCAAAAAGTGAGAAAATAGTAGAGGTAAGGGGAATGGGACTTATGATCGGTATTGAAATAAATGAACCTGTCAAGCCTTTACTAGAAAAATGTATGGCTAAAGGTCTTCTTGCTATTGCAGCAGGCGAGAAAGTGATAAGGCTATTGCCACCGCTTATCATGACAGCTAAGCAAGTTGATGAAGGTATAGCTATTTTAGAAGAGTTACTTATATAAAAGCAAAAGATACCTATATAAAAAGGTAGAGCCTTTCTGAGGAATTAGAAGGACTCTACCTTTTCGTTTATTCTGGATAAGTTAAGTGAGCTGGTGTAAGATTGTGAAGAACCTCTAAATATTTCTTAGCTTCAAAGCGTGCCATAGGTAAGTTCATATCTAAATAGTTACCGCAGTCACGTGCTGATGCCCCAGGTACTTCGCCTTCAAAAGTTGCAACAAACTCAAAGAGTTCAGTAATCAGAGTTGCAATATCTGCTGAAGAACGGTCACCTTTTAAAATGAGGTAAAAGCCTGTACGACAGCCCATTGGTCCAAAGTATACAACGTCATTTTCCCATTTTGAATGGTTACGAAGGAAAGTAGCACCTAAATGTTCAATTGTATGCATTTCAGCATTTTGAAGTACAGGTTCTTTATTAGGCATTTTCATGCGAAGATCATAAGTTGTCACAGCATGCTCACCTACATAATCTACTCTAGATACATAAATACCTGCTAACAGGTCTAAATGATTAACTGTAAAACTTGCAATTTTTTTCATAATCAAAATCCTTTCTTAAACGTTTAATCTTATTATACACTGAAAGACGTTTTGCTTTCTATGAAAATATGATATGATAAATCTAATTCACTAAAACGATTGAAAAAAGAGGTGCAATCATGGAAAATGAAAAAAAAGTCATCTTTAGTGGGATGCAGCCTTCAGGGGTTATCACACTTGGAAATTATTTAGGTGCACTCAAAAACTGGACCAACTTACAAGATGAATATAATTGTTTATATTGTATCGTAGATATGCATGCCATTACAGTAAGACAAGATCCAGCTACACTTAGAAAAAATGCAAGAAACCTTCTTATGCAATATATAGCAGCTGGTCTTAATCCAGAAAAAAACGTGATTTACTATCAATCACATGTATCTGCACATGCTGAACTTGCATGGATTTTAAATTGTTATACTTATATGGGTGAGTTAAGTCGTATGACTCAGTTTAAAGAAAAATCAAGTAAGCATGGAGAAAATATCAATGCAGGATTATTTACTTATCCAGCCCTTATGGCAGCAGATATTCTTCTTTTCCAAACAGATCTTGTACCGGTTGGTGCAGACCAAAAACAACATTTAGAACTTGCCCGTGATATTGCTACACGTTTTAATGGCTTATATGGAGATACATTCAAAGTGCCAGAGCCTTATATTGGTAAAGTAGGTGCTAGAGTTATGAGCCTTCAAGAGCCAACAAGTAAAATGTCTAAATCAGATGAAGATGCTAATGCAAGTATTTATCTTATGGATGATCCAGATGCCATTATGCGTAAATTTAAACGTGCAGTAACAGACTCAGATGCTTGTGTACGTTTCGACCAAGAAACGAAGCCAGGTATTAGCAATTTAATGAGTATTTATGGAGCTATTACAGGTCAAACTATGGAGCAAATTCAATCTGAGTTTGAAGGTAAAGGCTATGGTGATTTTAAAATGCGAGTAGGAGAAGCTGTAGTAGAAGAACTTCGTCCGCTTCAAGCACGCTTTAAAGAATTAAGTAGCGATAAAACATATATTGATAGTATTATTAAGAAAAATGCTGAAACAGCTAACTATCTTGCAACAAAAACACTTCGCAAGGTACAGAAAAAAGTGGGATTCCCACCGGTTGTGCGCTAAGAATTTAAAAATAAAAAGATGTGACGATGCATTTACAAGCATTTTCACATCTTTTTTGTGAAAAAATAACGTTTATAAGGAAGTTACTCACTAATATTATGCATAAAACCTCGTCCATTTCCAAACACTTGTGCAGTTGGAGTTACAGTTACAAAAGCTGCTAGATCATGATGTGCAACAATAGATTTGATTTTAGCGAGTTCTCTAATACTAACAGTGGTATAGAGAATATAGCGGTTAGCTTGGGTATAGGCGCCTTGCGCAGGGATAATTGTGACCCCCCGAAGCAATTCAGACATAATATGATTAGCCATGGGCTCATAATGTGTTTCGTCTGTAATAATAAAGAGTGTACGTTTATAGTTGACACCATCTACGACAAAGTGTGTGACACGGCTAGCAACAAACATAGTAGCAAGAGTCAAAGTAGCAAGGTCGATACTAAAAAAGCAAATAGAAAGAACAATAATGATAGTATTAACCATCATGTTGACATTAGCCATACTAATGGAGAAGTGTTTATTGACGATTTTAGCGATAATATCAGAACCACCTGTAGAGCCATCGCCTCTAAAAATAATACCACTTCCAAGTCCGTTTAAAAGTCCACCTAGCACAATAACAGTAAGAGGGCTTTCTGTAGAAATAGTAATAGAAGTAGTCACCTCAAGCCAGAAAGAAAGCATAAGCATGCCGAAGAGACTAAATACGATGAAGTGCTTTTTTAGGAAAAATATAGAAATTATGAATAAAGGAATATTAAGAACAATGACCATTAGGCCTACATTCCAGTCTAGGGTTAGGTGTAAGAAAGTAGCTATGCCATTAATACCCCCACTTAAAAGACGATTAGGAATAAGAATAGCATTTGTAGATAAAGCTATTAAGAAAGTTCCTACAATAATAAAAAGAGTACGCTGAATATCTAATTTTAATTTGGGCATGGACATCTCCTTTCTGAAAATAAACTAAATATTTTATAATATTTCATATAATTATATTATAAAGGTAGTTTGAGAGGATTGAAAAGCTTTTATAACTAAAAAGTTAAAATTCATTTTGTCAAAATGAGTCTTAGGGTGTAAGATAAAAAGAGATAAGAAAAGCAGGTGATAGAACATGAAATTTTTAACAGATATGCATATTCATACAGTAGCAAGTGGACATGCTTATAGTACAATAGATGAAATTGCAAGATTTGCAGCTGAAAAAGGATTAAAAGTTATTGCTATGACAGATCATAGTAGTGGCATGCCAGGTGGTCCTCATGACTTCCACTTCCATAATATGCGTGCTATTCCAAGAGTATTATATGGTGTAACAGTAGTGCGTGGTATAGAGGCTAATATTGTTGATTTTGATGGTAAAGTAGACATTAACGAAGACTATATCAATGTTTTAGATTTTGCTATTGCAAGTCTTCATCCACCATGCATTCGCTTTGGTGATAAAGAAGAAGTAACTCGTGCTATGATTGGTGCTATGGAAAATCCTTATGTGAAGATTTTAGGGCACCCAGGGGATAACCGTTATCCGTTTGACCATGAAGCTGTTGTATTAGCTTCTAAGCGTACAGGTACTTTACTTGAGGTGAATAATGCTTCTTTAAGACCAGGAGGTTTTAGACCAGGTGTGAGAGAGAACCTTGTAGAACTTCTTAAATATTGTAAAATACATGGTGTACCTGTTATAGCAAATACAGATGCGCATACTGCGTACGCTGTAGGTGAGTTTGAAGAAAGTATTAGACTTTTTGAAGAAGTAGACTTTCCTAAAGAACTTATTCTGAACCTATATCCTGAAAGATTGCTTGACTTTATTACTCTAAAGAATTGAAATGGCAGATGGAATAGGATAAAATGGTGAAGAATATAGGAGAGGGGGAAGTTGCAAGATGAATAGTAAACTAAAAGACGATATGACAGATCGTTTGTTTGAAGCTATTTTAAAACTTGAAAATATAGAAGAGTGTTATGCATTCTTTGAAGATATATGTACCATTAATGAAATCAAATCACTGGCTCAAAGGTTAGAAGTAGCTAAAATGCTGGAGGAGAAAAGAACATATACAGAAATTCAGCAGATTACAGGTGCATCTACAGCTACTATTAGTCGTGTGAATCGATGTTTAAGTTATGGTTCGGATGGTTATAAATTAATTTTAGAGAGAGTTAAAAAATAAAACAGCTTGAGGGAGCTGTTTTATTTTTTGAATACTCATAGGAAAAAGGAGAGAATGTGAATGGACTTTACATCAGGATTGAATGATAGACAAAAAGAAGCTGTTCTGCATACAGAAGGTCCACTTCTTGTTTTAGCAGGGGCAGGTTCTGGGAAGACGCGTGTACTGACACACCGTATTGCCCACTTAATAGAAAATAAAAAGGTAACACCTTGGTCAATTTTAGCTATTACCTTTACGAACAAAGCAGCTGCAGAGATGCGCGAGCGTGTTGGAAACTTAGTTGGAGAAAATACAGTACGGGATATGTGGATTAGTACTTTCCATGCTATGTGTGTACGTATTTTACGACGTAATAGTGAGAAGTTAGGGTATGGCAGATACTTTACAATTTATGATACAGCAGACCAGAAAGCTGTTATTAAGGAAGTTATGAAAATGCTTAACCTTAATGAAAAGAATTATCCCGTATCATCTGTACTGGGGACAATCAGCAGTCAGAAAAACCAGTACATTACAGCTGAAGAATTTTCAGCTTCTGCTGGGGATGATTATAAGAATAAAATGATTGCCAAAATCTATGCACATTATCAAAAGAAACTAAGAGAAAATGATGCGATGGACTTTGATGATTTACTTCTTAACACATGTATTCTTTTTAGAGATCATAAAGATGTTTTAGAATTTTATCAAGATAAATTCAGATATATTTTAGTAGATGAGTATCAGGATACAAATGGTGTACAGTATCAGCTTGTACAGCTTCTTGCTAAAAAGTATAAAAACCTTTGTGTAGTAGGGGATGATGACCAGTCTATCTATGGATGGCGTGGTGCAGATATTAGTAATATCTTAGACTTCGAGCGCGATTTTGACAATGCAGCAGTTATCAGACTTGAGCAGAATTACCGCTCTACACAAAATATCTTGGAAGCAGCTAATAAAGTCGTAGCCCATAACCAAGGTCGTAAAGTGAAAAAGCTTTGGACAGAAAATGAAAAAGGTGAGCGTATTAGTATCCTTCAAATGGACAATGAATACCGCGAAGCTGACGCTATTTCAGAAATCATTGTAAATGGTATTGAAAATGGCGACTATGATTATAAGGACTATGCTATCCTTTATCGTACCAATGCACAGTCTCGTGTACTGGAGGAAAAAATGATGCAGCATGATATTCCTTATCGTTTACTTGGAGGTACACGCTTTTACGAACGTAAAGAAGTTAAGGACATGCTTGCATACCTTAGAACAGTGGCCAATACAAAAGATGATATTTCTATGAAACGTATTATTAATATACCAAGACGTGGTATTGGTGCATCAAGCTTAGAAACTATTACACGTTATGCCAATGTACAAGGCATGGATTTTTATGAAGCAGCTAAATTGTCTAAAGAAATGAGCATCTTAGGAAATGGACCTGCTACAAAAGTACTTGGCTTTGTAAACCTTGTTGAAGAACTTAAAGAGATTGCAAGGGAAGACGATGTAAAAGTGCTACTTGAAAATATTATTGAGAAGACAAGCTATAGAGAGTACCTTCGTCAGACAGAGGGTGAAGACTACTTAGAGCGTATTGCCAATATCGAAGAGCTCGTATCTAAAGCTGCTTCTTATATGGAAACAAGTGAAGAGCCATCCTTAGCAGCTTTCCTTGAAGATATTGCTTTAGTGGCAGATGTTGATAACTATGATGCTAATAGTAACTCTATTGTTCTTATGACACTTCATAGTGCCAAAGGCTTAGAGTTCCCAGTGGTATTTATTCCTGGGGTAGAAGAAGGCTTATTCCCTAGCTATATGAGTATGACAGAAGGGGACGATAAAGTAGAAGAAGAAAGACGTCTTTGTTATGTAGGGATTACCCGTGCAAGAGAAAAGCTATATATGCTTTATGCACAGCAAAGAACCGTGTTCGGGCGTACACAAGGTGCTGTATGCTCTAGATTTATTAAAGAGCTTCCTATTGAAGTAACTAACTTAGAAGCACTTGAGAGGAAGAGACAGCAGCCATCTAGACCAACTATGCAACCAATATCAAAAGGTACATCTACAAGCGGAATGACACGTGGTACAAGTGGGCAGACGAGAGGATCAGCAGCAGATTACTTTGCTGGTAGGCTGAGCATTCCAGCGCCAGCTACTAAAACTCAGAAAGACGGTACGATGCGACTTAATACAGCTTATACTAATCCTCTTTCGCCGTTTAATCGTCAAAAGATAGGAAGTAATAAGGCGGAGGCCTATAAACCTAATACGGGTCTAGCAGGTAAAAAAATCGAAAACCTTCCAAAAGTTGAAGATACTTATGAACAAGGTGATAAAATTAAACATAAGATGTTTGGCACAGGTATGATTACAGCTGTAGAACATACAGAGGATGATGTATTTGTAACAATTGATTTTGACAAAGGTATGACAAAAAAACTAAGTGCTAGATTTGCTAAATTGCAAAAAATGTAAAATATTAAAAAAAGTACTTGATGGTATTTAATGGAAATGGTACAATGTGATTAGAAAGGTTTAGGGCAATGAGGGGGTAGCATTGTGGAAAAAATACAGAATGATTTAAGTTTAGCAGAGCTTGTAACCATTACAGAAGATTTTATTAAATTGGCAGACAAGCTATATAACACGGGTAAGATTACTAGAGAAGAATATGATGAACTTACCTTTATGAAAAAAGACTTTCTAAAAAAGGCAAAAATGCAACAACAAGAACAAATAAATTATTTCTAAAAAAGAAGACTAAATACGTATGGGGATACAGTATTTAGTCTTCTTTTTTGCATGGATTTTGACCAAAGATGGAAAAACTATTACAATAGAAAGAAAAGAAGGTTGCAAAGGAGAAATTATGAATTACGAAGACAAAATGAGACGTATGCAGGAACTCGTAGACTTACTCAAAAAAGCTACCTATGCCTATGAGCAGGAAGACAGAGAAATTATGAGTAACTTTGAATATGATAAATTATATGATGAACTATTAGGCTTAGAGGTAGAGACAGGTACAGTTCTAGCAGGAAGTGTAACACAAAAAGTAGGTTATGAAGTAGCTAGCAACCTAAAAAAAGTGACCCATCCATCCCGTATGCTTTCATTAGATAAGACGAAAGAAGTAGAAAAGCTCAAAAGCTTCCTAGGCAGTCAGCTTGGTATGCTTTCTTGGAAATTGGATGGCCTTACTATTGTATGTACTTATGAAGAAGGGAGACTTACACAAGCTGTTACAAGAGGCAATGGTGAAATTGGTGAAGACGTTACAAATAATGCTAAAACCTTTATCAATTTACCTCTTACAATTCCTTATAAAGAGCGCCTTGTCATAAGAGGGGAGGCTGTTATCCACTATAGCGACTTTGAGCGTATTAATGAAAAGTTACCAGCAGAAGAAAAGTATAAAAATCCACGTAACTTATGTAGTGGGAGTGTAAGACAACTTAATTCAGAGATTACATCTAAAAGGCATGTAAGATTGTATGCTTTTTCAGTAGTAGAGGGAAATGATGAACTGACAAGTAAAATGGAGAAAATGCAGTGGCTTAAAACACTTGGGTTTGAAGCAGTAGAGTATAAGGCTGTTACACAAGAGAACCTAGAAGAAGCTGTTCAGTACTTTAGTGAAGAAATCACTAAACGAGACTTTGCATCAGATGGTTTAGTACTTGTATATGATGATATTCCTTATTCAAAAAGCTTAGGAACAACAGCTAAGTTCCCAAAAGATGGTATTGCTTTTAAATGGCAGGATGAAGTAAGAGAGACGCATATTTTAAGAGTAGAGTGGAATACTTCAAGAACAGGACTTATTAATCCAGTAGCCATTTTTGAGCCTGTAGAGTTAGAAGGTACTACAGTAGAGCGTGCAAGTCTTCATAACTTGAGTATTGTAGAAGAGCTTAAAATCGGTATAGGTGATACAGTAAAAGTATTTAAAGCTAATATGATTATTCCACAAGTAGCCGAAAATCTAACCCAATCAGGGCCTATAGATACACCTTGTACTTGTCAGGTATGCGGGGCAGAGACTGTTGTAAAGCAGGATAAAACAGCTAAAACACTTTACTGTCCAAATGGTAACTGCCCAGCGCAGAGAAGCCAGGCATTTGTGCATTATGCAAGCCGTGATGCTATGAATATTGAAGGTTTATCAGAGGCTACAGTAGAAAAATTCCTAAATAAAGGCTTTTTAGTAGACTTTGTTTCTTTGTATCACTTACAAGATTATGAAGAAGAAATTAAAGCTATGGAAGGCTTTGGTCAGAAGTCCTATGATAAATTGATTAAAGCTATTGAAAACACACGTCAAGTGGCATTACATCAATTTATTTATGCTTTAGGTATTTTACAAGTAGGACCTATGAATGCTAAACTCATATGCAAACACTTTGAGGATGACTTGGAACGTATTATGGAAGCTAAGGTAGAAGATTTTGTGACTATAGAAGGTGTAGGACCAGTTATTGCAAGGGAACTTAGTAACTATTTCCACTTACCAGCAAATAGAGAGATGCTGGGACGTCTTACTTGTGAGGTCAACTTTGTTAAAGCAGAGAAGAAAGATAAAGAAGGTCTTATCTTAGAAGGAAAAACTTTTGTTATTACAGGTGATGTTCATCATTTTGATAATCGTAAGGCGTTAAGTGCTAAAATTGAGGAACTCGGTGGTAAGGTGACTGGTTCTGTAAGTAAGAAGACAGATTACCTTATTAATAACGATAATACATCAGGTTCTAGTAAGAATAAGAAAGCAAAAGAATTAGGGATACCTATTCTTACAGAAGATGAATTTTTAAATATGATTAATGAAGTATAGGGGGGCGTATAGCCCTCCTTTTTTGATAGGAGACTTAATATGAAACTTGATAGAAAGCAGCTTATGGATATTTCAAAACAGGCTAAAATACATTTGACTGAAAGAGAATTAAGTTATTTTGAGAATGAGATTAATCAAACACTTGAAATGTTTAAACCACTAGAAAGATGGGAGATGCATTATGATACTATCCAATATGACCATTAGTAAATTAAGTAGCAGACTAGAAGAAGGTAGTTTAAAGAGTGTGGATCTTACGCGGCATTACTTAGAAAAAGCAAAGCGTATGAATAAAGTTATTAATGCCTATATTCAATTTGATTTAGAAGAATACTTATTAGAGCAGGCCTATAAGGTAGATAAAAGAAGAGAAAAGGGGGAGCAACTCTCCAAATTAGCAGGGTTGCCTATAGGAATTAAAGATAACATTGGGACAAAACGGATGGCTACAACAGCAGCGTCTAGACTTTTACAAGATTTCTATACAGGAGAGAATGCTACAGCAGTGCAAAGGTTAGAAGACTTAGGTGTGATTAACCTAGGAAAATTAAATATGGATGAATTTGGGATGGGGTCTTCTAATGAAAATTCTTTCTATGGCAGTGTGATTAATCCTCGTCATAAAGATTATGTACCGGGAGGTTCTTCAGGAGGGAGTGCTGCGGCAGTAGCTGCAGATATGGCTGTTTTTACATTGGGGACAGATACAGGAGGTTCTATTAGACAGCCGGCATCTTATTGCGGAGTTGTGGGGATGAAACCTACTTATGGCGCTGTGTCAAAATATGGGCTTTTGCATCTGGCACCTTCTTTTGACCAAATTGGAGCAGTAACTAAAACGGTAGAGGATATGGCTATTGTAATGGATAATCTTATAGCTTATGACCCTAAAGACCCTCATTCTAAGATGTATAAAATGGAAAAGTCTTTTGAAAGTAGGCTTAAAGAGGATATAAATGGAATGCATGTAGCGTTGCCAAAGGAATATTTTGGTGAGGGGTTAAGTAAAGAAGCTAAAGAGGCTGTACTAATAGCTGCACAGGATTTAGAGAAAGCTGGCGCTAAAGTTGAAGAAATTTCCATGCCTTTTACAGCTTATTTAGTATCTGTTTACTATGGAAGTACTTGTGTAGAAGTTTATGAGGATTTAATGCGCTATCCGGAGAAGATTACGGGGGAAGAAAAAATAAAAAGGCGTAGTCAAGGATTTGGAACACAAGTGAAAAAACGTATTCTTCTAGGAGGTGCGCTTCTGCAAGGAGAAAATCGTAAGTATTATAATAAGGCACTAGAAGGTAGAAAGTTTATTTGTAATGAGATGAATGAACTTTTCCAGAAATATGAAATTGTTCTATCACCTACAGCAACAGGAACAGCCTTTAAGTTTGGCGAGAAGCAAAGTCCTACAGCTATGTATCTTTCAGATATTTATACAGTAAGTGCCAATATAGCAGGCATACCTGCTATTTCTGTTCCGAGAGCAAAAGGGGAAGATGGTATGCCTATAGGAATTCAGCTAATGGCAGGAAGAGGTAAGGAAGATATACTTTTAAAAACTGCATATAAATTATAGAATACTGCATAAACATATAAAATTTAGTTATAAGTATAAAAAGTATATGCTGATTTTATAGGGTTTGGGGATACTTGTCTTTATGGTATGGTATTTTTTTATAGAGTATCAACTGGAGCGGTGAAGGAAGAATTGTTCCTTACTTATGGTTAAAATGAGAGTAATGAGGCAGGAAGTTTATTGGCTTTTTTAGGCGCGATGTATATGTATGCCTATGTGTTTATGCAAATTCCAACAGGTATTCTAGAGCCGCGTAGGACTATTACATTAGGAATGGGAGGAACATTAGTCTTTGTGAGTATTTTTAAAATTACTTCCGACTAGTCTCCAGAAGAGAAGTTTAGTGCGCTATTGGGGCTTATGCCTTTTATAGGAAATCTAGGTGCTATTTTAGCAATGTTACCTTTAGCAATTTTAAATGGCTTAGTGGGATGGCGATGTGCCTTTATGAGGATGAGTGGTATAACTTTCCTATTAGGGTTAATAGAGGGAATCAAAGAGAAATGAGTCATTGATAAGAGTAAGGCTAATAATAAAGAGGTATGTTGGAAAATATGGAAAGTACTTGAGGAAATTATAAAAGATAGAGCACTTTATCCTAAAAGAATATTTAGGGGTGACCATGTCTGTTGTAAATTTTTTAGTTTTTATACGTATTCTTATTATCACTAAAGAAAATTAAATATATTAGCAAATATTACAAGTTTGTTAAGAAACATAAGGAATTAAAATGCCTCTTAAATATTTTGTTATAATATGGATATACATTAAGCAAAATATGACATTTAGGAGGAATTTATGCGCAAAACTACAAAGAAGTTATTAGTAAGTACATGCATAGCTTTAATGAGCGTTAATCCAATATATGCGTACTCTATGGAACTTGTCTATGATGGGAAAAAGCATGACTATACACTAGCGCCTATTACTTTATATGTAAATGGAGAAGTAGTAGAAACAAAAATTATGCCACCTGTACAAATTGATAGCCGTGTACTTGTACCTGCAAGAGAAGTCTTTGAACCATTGGGGGCAGCTGTAGAATGGAAAAGTTATGAAAAGAAAATTTATGTGAGCTATAAAGACTCACTTATGATTTTAGAGCCAGATAAGCAAGAAGTCTGGTTAGATGGAAATACTGTAACATTAGATGTACCAGCTAAGATTATTAATGACAAAATTATGGTGCCACTACGTTTTATAGGGGAAAATATAGGATTAGGGGTAGAATGGAAGGGCGAAGATCGTTCCGTACATATTACAGAAGGGGAATCAACACCTGACGTGCCAACTCCAGAGCCACTTCCGGAAGAGAAACCAGAAGAGCTACCAGATGTAGAAGAAAAACCAGAGGAAAAACCAGATATTGAAGATGTGCCAGAATCTAATCCAATACCAGTTTTACCAAGTGAAGAAAATAAGTTAGAAAATGTGTTAAATGGTATTTTAAAATTCTATCAAGGGGATAGCATAAGTTTAATGGTAGATAGCTCTATGCAAAATTTCAATATGACAACAGTAGATGGTGTTACAGTATTGCCAGGACGTATAGATGCAACAGCTCTTATTGAAGCAAGTACACCTATTACAGATATTGAGGTAAGTAAGTATAATGGCAAGCTCGTTATTGATATTAAAAACAGTAAAAATAGATTAAGTTCTACCATTACAGTACCAAATAATACTTTTATTAAACAAATTCGTACAAGTCAATTTGCATCAGATACAACTCGTGTTGTATTTGACCTAAAGTCAGGAGCAGAGGCCTTTGTATCATTAGGTGAAGATAGACGTGAAATAGTTGTTCAGTTTACACAAGAAGAATTATCTGCTTTAGCTTTAGGAGAAGATTACAAGGGTGAATATGTGGCTATTGAAGGAATTACACCGGACCAAATGTATGTAGAAGAAGATAAAGATAATAATGAAATTATTATTACGCTCTTCAATACAACTATTTCTGAAATGGTAGAGTGGAACCGTATAAGAGGTACTTATATTGATGCAATCACTACAAGAGAGTCGGGTAATGATAGTGAGATTGTGATTAGAGTACAAGAAGATATGAAATTTATGCATACGACAGAGAATGTAAATGGGAATACACTTGTACGTTTTGGCAAGCCGCTCTTTGAATTTATGGAGTATAATGGGACGTTTGGCAATACTATTAAACTGGAAATGCCATCAGGTTTCTCATTAGCAGATATTACTGTAACAGATGTATATAGAGATAAGACCATTCTTGTGGACCTTGGAGATGATTACTCAGATGTCTTTAGTAATGGAACCATGACAATTGGTGATGGTATTGTAGAATCGATTACCGTAGAAAATGGTGTGACAACACGTCTTAAAATTAAAGAGCAAATTGTGCGTGCTGTAAATGTAAATGAAAGTAATGGAAGTCTTATTATTGAGCTTGTAAAGCCAAGAGAAAAATATGATAAGATTCTTGTGCTGGATGCAGGTCATGGTGCCCATGATAGTGGATCAAGTGGAAATGGTGTTGTAGAAAAAGAAGTAAACTTAAGACAAACACTTGCTATAGCAGATTATTTAAATACCCATTCAGATATTAAAATCTATCTAACAAGAGAAGAAGATACTTATCCAAGTCTTACTGGCAGAACAGATTTAGCTAATGAAATTGAGGCAGATATATTTGTAAGCGTACATAACAATTCACATAATGCAGTAAGTAAGGGAACAGAAGTACTTTACTACCCAAGTACAACAGATATAAGAAGTAAACAAATGGCTCAAATTGCCCAAGATTATATTGTTAAAGAATGCGGCACCTATAATAGAGGGATTAAGGCAAGACCAGAACTAGTTGTTCTCAATACAAGTAAGATGCCAGCTATTTTACTTGAAGGGGCTTTTATTTCAAATCCTACAGAAGCAGCTTTATTAAAATCATCTGTATTTACGCAGAATTATGCAAGAGCAGTAGGTGATGCTATTATCGAAATGTTTGAAACTATGTCATTTAGATAAAAATTATAAATAAAAAGTAGTAAGTGTGGAGACTTACTACTTTTTTTGTTGAACAGATTTTCTTGCCAAGCCTCCTAAATGAAAATACAATAAAAGAAAGGGGGATTGGTAAAAAATGTTAAAAGCTCTAAGTGTGTCTTTTGTAATGTTATGCGTAGCTATAGGCGGTTTAAATGTACCTAGTTATACAGTCAATGTTGAGTTAGAGAATAAGGAAGAAGCTTTTGATAAGATTTTAGAGCAGGGGCTAGAAGAAAAACTTAGAGAGATAGAAGAAGCATTAAACTACTCTTCACAAATTAAAATTTTAGACTTAAAATATGAAGAGAATGTCTTAACAATAGATTTATCACAAGAACTTACAGCGTATAAGGGTGGCAATGCTGCAGAAGCTTATGTAGCTTATACACTACTTGACTGGGGATTTCAAAGAACAAATGCAGATTACATAACACTTCTAATTGAAGGAGAGATGAATCAGTTCCCAGAAGGAGGAGTGTATACACTTTATATGAGAGAGGACTATGAGACATTTATTTTACCAAAACTATCAGAACAAGATGAGGGTACTATTGATGAAAAAAATAATATTTGCAACACAGAATCAAGGTAAAGTAAAAGAAATTAAAAAAATATTAGAAGGTATGCCAGTAGAAGTTCTTACAATGGATGAGGCTGGAATTGATATAGAGATTGAAGAGAACGGAAAAACTTTTGAAGAAAATGCAGTCATTAAGGCAGAGGCCTTAAAAGTTTATACAGATGCTATTATTTTAGCTGATGATTCAGGACTTGAAATTGACTGTTTAAATAAAGAACCAGGCGTATATTCTGCTAGATATTTAGGGAAAGATACACCATATGAAGTAAAGAATCAAATTATCTTAGATAGGTTAAAAGACGTAGAGCAAGAGAATCGTACGGCTAGATTCGTATGTGCTATTGCAGCAGCAGGTAAAGATATGGAAACTATGACTACACTTGGGACTATAGAAGGCTATATTGGTCATGAGGCAAGAGGTGCAAATGGCTTTGGTTACGATCCTATTTTCTATGTGGAAGGGACTAGTATATCTACAGCAGAACTTACACCAGATGAGAAAAATGCTATCAGTCACCGTGCTAAAGCTTTAAATGCTATGAAAGAAAAGTTAAAAGAAATAATAGGTGAATGAGATGAAAGTACTCGTTATCAGTGATACACATGGTCGTACAAGCCATGTGTGTCAACTTATTGAACGTCTTAAAATGCATGGTCTTACTCATATTATTCATTGTGGAGACTGTATAGAAGATGCTAAATATATAGAGCATCTGTATCCAGAACTTGTTATGTATAAAGTAGCTGGTAATTGCGATGGTTATGGGGCAGGAGGTACTATCTTAGAATATATAGATGATGTACCTATTATGATTACTCATGGACATAGGCAACATGTAAAAGAAAGCTACGAAGAGATGTGGATTGATGCTATAGCACATGAAGCTAAGCTTGCTGTGTTTGGGCATACGCACATTGCTTACTTAGAGCGTAAAGATGACATTATTTTGTTAAACCCTGGAAGTATGACACTACCTAAGGATGAAAACCTTCCATCCTTTGCAATTATCGAGATTAAAAAGGGTGAAATTGTAGATATAGGATTGATGCAAACCCTTGGGAATGGAGAGATTCATAGGAAATTATAAAAAAATGTAAAAAAGGTGTTGACGTATGGAAGGAATTTATATATAATACATTTTGTCGGTTGAGGCCGACACATTAAAATCCAAAAGTTACGCGGGTGTAGTTCAATGGTAGAACACCAGCCTTCCAAGCTGGCCACGTGGGTTCGATTCCCATCACCCGCTCTGTGTATCCATAGCTCAGCTGGATAGAGCAACGCCCTTCTAAGGCGTGGGTCCGGGGTTCGAATCCCTGTGGATACGTATGGTGGGGATAGCTCAGTTGGTTAGAGCGCCAGATTGTGGCTCTGGAGGCCGTGGGTTCGAATCCCATTCTCCACCCTGGGTTTTAATGTAGGGTTATCGCCAAGCGGTAAGGCACAGGATTTTGATTCCTGCATTCGGAGGTTCGAATCCTCCTAGCCCTGTTGCCTATATGGCAAAACAACTTAACATGGGTCACTAGCTCAGTTGGTAGAGCACTTGACTTTTAATCAAGTGGTCCGGAGTTCGAGCCTCCGGTGGCTCATATGCGGGTGTGGCGGAATTGGCAGACGCACTAGACTTAGGATCTAGCGCCATTGGCGTGGGGGTTCGACTCCCTTCACCCGCATCTTTTAAATAATATATCGAATGTACATACTTACTATGTGCGGGTGTAGTTCAATGGTAGAACACCAGCCTTCCAAGCTGGCCACGTGGGTTCGATTCCCATCACCCGCTTTGTGTATCCATAGCTCAGCTGGATAGAGCAACGCCCTTCTAAGGCGTGGGTCCGGGGTTCGAATCCCTGTGGATACGCTTATAAAGGGTTATCGCCAAGCGGTAAGGCACAGGATTTTGATTCCTGCATTCGGAGGTTCGAATCCTCCTAGCCCTGTAAAAAATGGCTACTTAGGTAGTCGATTTTTTTGCTCTCTTGAATTATCAGAAAGTTTATGTTAAACTTAAAAAGTAAATAATATTGGGTTATCGCCAAGCGGTAAGGCACAGGATTCTGACTCCTGCATCCGAAGGTTCGAATCCTTCTAGCCCAGTTTGTATAAGAAAGAGAGGTTCTCGTTAGTAGAACCTCTCTTTCTTATTTTGTTTATTTATCTAAAAAGCTGATCTAAAGAAACTGTCCCCCTTTTAAATGACAGTTCTATAAATCGGCTTTTAAAGGTGGTAGAGTATGATTGTTTGGAATGTAAACTTTAAAGTATGAAGCAATGCTATAAGCGGGGAAGTAAGGCGGGAAGAGCATAAGCTACTATAGGTGAAAGGGATGGCAGTTCCATATATCACGGCAAGGGGCTTAGGCTGGTAACGACTTATTTGGTCTGCGTCTAGTATGACATCTATACGATGGGTTTACAGTAAAACAATCTTATAAGAATGAACCTGTATTAGAAAGCTACCACTCTTTCAGTTACAGTTTTTTTAGAAGAGCTTATATAAAGGAGAAGGGGGAACCTTATCATAAACTTTTCTAAGATTGTAAAAAACATAACAGCCTAGGATATGTTTTGTCCTTTACAATTATATATATACGGATGAGGGGCTTAAATGCGTCAAAAATTTTATTGAAAATAAGAATTTATATTTAATGCATAAAAACAGAGACAAGTATTGTATGTTTTGAATAGCGATTTAGAATATAGAAATAAAGATAAAAAGGAGTACTATATACCTGGTAACAGACTTACAGTACTCCTTTATGGAATGATTTATGTTGTGGGCATTCCATAAACAGAAAGATGATTATTTTTATAACGGTTGTCATGAGTAATATCTTCACCGAACCAACTAGGTGGGATGAAATTTGCTGCCTCCACAGGTGAATCAAACTCTACTTCTACAGTAAGAAGCCCATCAAGGTGACCTTGGTATACATCGAGTTCAGCAGTCAAGTTATGATCTAGTGAGATAAAATAACGTGTTTTTTCCACAGGGGAATTTTCTACTTTTGGCCAGAGTGCATCACATTGTTCTTTTGTGATACTAAGCTCAAATTCTTCTCGTATCATATGTCCTTGAGATTTTAAGCATACACAATAAGTATCACCCATTTGGCGTACTCTAATGACAGGATCTGTGGAAATATAGCCTTGCACAATTCTTTTGTGAGGATAAATGTTAAGGTCAGGGAGTTCTTTTACTAAAAATTTACGTTCTATTTCCATGACAGCTACCTCCTAGAATAATAATTACTTATATTGTACCATAAATGGGACTAAGAAATATAGATTAAAAAATAGCTAGATTTGATTAGAGAATTATAGTATTTTATACTACACATAAAGTTGTACTAATATTAAAAATATGCTAATATAAGGACTAGAAAATGACTTATAGAATTAGGAGAGTGACAGCATGAAAGTTGTAGTATTCTTTGCAACAGGTTATGAGGAAGTAGAGGCTTTAAGTGTAGTTGATGTTTTAAGAAGAGGCGGCGTAGAAGTTATTATGGCTGGTGTAGACGGCGAAGAAGTAACAAGTGCACGTAATATTACAGTGAAAATGGATCAAAAAGCAGAAGAAGTTAACTATGATGAAGTAGGTATGATAGTATTACCAGGCGGTCTTCCTGGAGTAGATAATTTATTTGCAAGTGAATTTGTAAAATCAAAAGTACTTGAATTTAAAGCGGCTGATAAATGGGTTGCAGCCATCTGTGCTGGACCTAGTGTACTTGGTAAGTTTGGTGTATTAGAGGGTGAAAAAGCAACTTGCTATCCAAACTTTGAACAATTCTTATACGGTGCAACACATGTTGAAGATCGTACTGTAGTAAGTAATAAAATTGTGACAGGTAAAGGTGCAGGTGCATCTTTTGAATTCGCACTTAAACTCTTAGAAGTAATTTCAGGAGAGGAAAAAGAAAATCAAATCAAACAAAGCATGTTAATTATCTAATGCAAATGATAAAAGAGCTGCTATAGCACTAAATATTTAGTGCTATAGCAGCTCTTTTATGTAAAAATTAAAATTTATCTTACCTCGTTATTTACAATAAAAACAGAGGTATAGATGTTGTTAAATACATCCATAACCTCCTGTGAAGATACAGAAGATTTATCAAGTGTATCAAATGCAGCTTGTACTTTATGAATATTGATTTCATAAATATCAGCCAGGATTTCAGGAGTATATTGGTCTACTTGAGCATATTTCCATTGTCTTTGAATGAGTCTACAGATATAACTTGAAGAATGCATAACGATCGTGAAAAAGTCTACGAGAGTAATAGAGGGAATACTATGCTTGGTCATAATACTTAAAACTTCTTGCACGGGCATACCTAGAACAAGGGCAACCTCTACATGGTTATATGGAGCTTCATTTGTTTTAAGGAATAAATCTATTCCTATTAGCTTTGGGGAAATATTTTGCATATAGATCTGTTTAAAGCTAATATCCATAAAGGCTATCCTTTCTAATTTCCATACAAAACATCACATGAGTTGATTATAAAACAATTTAAAGATACATACTATATGTAATACTTGGAACTTGAGTGCTTTCAGTTTATAATGAAGAATAGAAGTAGCTTTTTTGCATCTTTTATGCTATAATTATGGAATGTTAATTTATAATGCAATATTTATGCTTAAACCTAACGAATATTTAATCCAAGGAGGATCACTTTCATGAATACAGAAGTAAAAGCATTAGAAAATAGTATCGTATCTCTTACTGTAGAGGTAGGTGCTGATGTAGTAGCAGCAGCAGTAACAAAAGCTTACAATGAAATGAAAAAAGATTTCAATATGCCAGGTTTCCGTAAAGGTAAAGTACCTAAAGCTATGATTGAAAAAATGTATGGTCAAGAAGTATTCTTCAACAAAGCTGCAGATATCATCATTGATGAAACTTTAGCAAAAGCTGTAGAAGAAAACAAAATCGATATGGCAGCACGTCTTCGTCAAGGAGATATTGAAGTTACTGAAATGTCAAAAGATGGTATGAAATATATTGCAAATATCACAGTTAAACCAGAAGTTGAACTTGGTGAATATAAAAACCTCCAAGTTGAAGTAGCAGCTGCTGAAGTAAGCGATGAAGAAGTAGATATGGAAATCGCTAAAGAAGCTGAGAAAAATGCTCGTGAAATCACAGTAACAGACCGTGCTGTAGAACCACAAGATAAAACAATCATCGACTTCGAAGGATTCGTTGATGGTGAAGCATTTGAAGGAGGTAAAGGAACAGATTACCCACTTGTAATCGGTTCAAAATCATTCATCGAAGGTTTTGAAGATCAATTAATCGGTAAAAACATTGGTGAAGAAGTAGAAGTAAACGTTACATTCCCAGCTGAATACCATGCAGAAAACTTAGCAGGTAAACCAGCTATGTTCAAAGTAACAGTTAAAGAAATCAAAGTTAAAGAACTTCCAGCAATCAACGATGACTTTGCAGCAGACGTTTCAGAATTTGAAACATTAGCTGATTACAAAGCAGATGTTAAAGCTAAACTTGTTGCTCAAAAAGAAGCTAGCCGTAAAGCTGAAATTGAAAACCAATCAATTGAAAAAGCAGTAGAAAATGCTAAAGTAGAAATTCCAGCTAACATGATTGAAGATCAAGTAGATAGAAGTGTTAAAGAATTCGAAATGCGTATGAAACAACAAGGTCTTGAGCTTGCTCAATACTTCCAATTCACAGGTATGAACATGGATGCATTCCGTGAAAACTTCAAAAAAGATGCGCAGTTCCAATTACGCTCAAGAGCAGTACTTGAAAAAGTAGTAGAAGTTGAAAACATCACTATTACAGACGAAGAATTAACAGCAGAAATCGAAAAACTTGCAGCTCGTTACAACATGGATGCTGAAGAACTTAAAAAATCATTCGGTGGCTATGAAAAAGAAATGTTATCTTCAGATCTTAGAGTACAAAAAGCAGCTGAAATCATTACATCAACAGCTAACGTTGTAACAAAATAATTAATGAATTAATTGGGTAAAATAGAAAAGTTGGGAGGGTGAAACATGAGCTTAGTTCCAGTTGTTGTTGAACAAACCAGTAGAGGAGAACGTTCATACGATATTTATTCACGTTTGTTAAAGGATAGAATTATCATCTTAGCGGATGAGGTTAATAAAGTAACAGCCAATCTCGTAGTTGCACAGCTTCTATTTTTAGAGGCGGAGGACCCAGATAAGGATATTATGCTTTATATTAATAGCCCGGGTGGGGTTATTACAGATGGTATGGCTATCTATGATACAATGCAATATATTAAGTGTGATGTATCAACTATTTGTATGGGTATGGCTGCTAGCATGGGATCTTTCTTACTTGCGGGGGGAGCTAAGGGTAAACGCTTTGCTCTTCCACATGCAGAGATTATGATCCATCAACCATTAGGTGGTGCACAAGGTCAGGCAACTGACATTGCCATTCAAGCAGAACATATCATCAAAATTAAAAATAGAATGAACGAAATGCTTGCCCAAAACACAGGGCAACCTCTTGAAAAAATCAAGAATGATGTAGAAAGAGATTATTTTATGACTGCCGAAGAAGCGAAAGCTTATGGCATCATTGATGAAGTAATCACTAGAAAATAATAGAATAGAGGTGGAGCATGCCAAGTAAATTTGATGATACAAAAGGGCTTAGATGTTCCTTTTGTGGGAAAAATCAAGATCAAGTAAGAAGACTTATTGCAGGCCCACAAGTCTATATTTGTGATGAATGTATTGAACTTTGTTCTGAAATTATAGAAGAAGAGTTTGAAGGCGAAGAAGAGAGTGGTAACAGCTTTGATATGCCGACACCTAAAGAAATTAAAGATCATCTTGACCAATATGTTATTGGCCAAGATGATGCTAAAAAAGCTTTAGCGGTAGCTGTATACAATCACTATAAACGCATCAATGCACCATCTCACAAGGATGACGATGTGGAAATACAAAAAAGTAATATTTTACTTTTAGGGCCAACAGGTTCAGGTAAAACATTCCTTGCACAGACACTTGCAAAAATGCTGAATGTACCTTTTGCTATTGCAGATGCGACTGCACTTACTGAAGCAGGTTATGTAGGGGAAGATGTTGAAAATATTTTATTAAAGCTTATTCAAGCTGCAAACTACGATGTAGAGAAAGCTCAAGTAGGTATTATCTATATCGATGAAATTGATAAAATAGCTAGAAAATCTGAAAATCCATCCATTACACGTGATGTAAGTGGTGAAGGTGTACAACAGGCTCTTCTTAAAATATTAGAGGGAACTGTTGCTTCTGTTCCACCACAAGGTGGTAGAAAACATCCACATCAAGAATTTATCCAAATTGATACAACTAATATTTTATTTATTTGCGGTGGAGCATTCGACGGCATAGATAAAATTATTGAAAATCGTGTTGGACATAAAACAATGGGATTTGGGGCAAGTATTGTGAGCAAAAAAGAAAAGACTGTTGGACAGCTTCTTAAATCTTTAGAGCCACAGGACCTTCTTAAATTTGGTCTTATTCCAGAGTTTATCGGTCGTATTCCATCTATTGTATGCTTAGATAGCTTAGATAAGGAAGCACTTAAGCTTATTTTAAGTAAACCTAAGAATGCATTAGTAAAACAATACCAAAAACTCTTTAGCTATGACCACATTGCTCTTGAATTCCAAGAAGAAGCATTAGAAGCAGTTGCAAATCTTGCAATTGAACGTCAAACGGGTGCACGTGGATTACGTGCAATCTTAGAAGATGTTATGCGTAATGTAATGTATGAAGTGCCATCAATGACTTCAGAAGTAAGTAAGGTTATCATTAATAAAGAAACAATCACTGATAAAAAAGATCCAGAGATTGTTTATAAAGATGAAACAAAAAAGAAAAAAAATAAAGCAGATGGTGAATCTGCTTAAGCATAAAAGTATGCAGGGCGTTTAATGTCTTGCATACTTTTTTTGTCTGCTGGCAATAATCTAAAAAATGTTTATTGTAAGGAGGCAACAAAGTGATAGAGGGATTACTAATAGGGGTACAGATATTCTTTTCGTGTGTAATAGGATTGTATTTTTTAATACAACTTCGAAATACAAGGCAGTCTAAAACTAACCTTTTTAACGATTCTCAAGAGAAGTATGAGAAAATGCAAAGAATGAGATATATTAAGCTTACTCAGCCGCTTACAGAGAAAATGAGGCCTAAGAGTGAAGAAGATATTATTGGGCAAGAGGATGGACTTTTAGCACTTAAGACGGCACTATGTAGCCCTAATCCACAGCATATTCTGATTTATGGTAGCCCTGGAGTAGGGAAGACTGCTGCTGCACGTATAGCGCTGGAGATGGCTAAAAAGTGTGAGCTTTCTCCTTTTACCTCCACAAGTAAGTTTGTTGAGATTGATGCCACGACGCTAAGATTTGATGAACGCAGTGTAGCAGACCCACTTATGGGTTCTGTACATGACCCGATTTATCAGGGAGCGGGTGCATATGGTCAGGCTGGTGTACCGCAGCCTAAGCCAGGAGCAGTAACTAAAGCACATGGAGGCGTATTGTTTATTGATGAAATTGGAGAGCTTCATCAGGTGCAGATGAATAAACTTCTTAAGGTTTTAGAAGATCGTAAAGTTTATTTAGAAAGTGCATATTATAGCTCAAGTGATGAGCATACACCACCTTATATACATGATGTTTTTAGAAATGGACTGCCTGCAGATTTTAGGCTTATAGGAGCCACTACACGCTCACGTGAAGAGATACCACCTGCGCTTAGATCAAGGTGTGTAGAAATCTTCTTTAAAGATTTAGATGAAGAAGCTATTATGAAGATTGTAGAGCGTGTTATAGACAGGGAGAAGCTGTCTATCGAATCCGATGCGAAGGAGATGATTCCGGATTATGCAGCTAATGGGCGTGAAGCTGTAAGTATTTTACAAACTGCTTATAATAAGATGCTTTATGATAAACAAAGTAATATTAAGAAAGCAGACATTGAATGGATTGTAAAGTCTGGTAGATACAGCAAAGCACTTCACAAAAAACTAAATACAGGCTATTATATAGGTAAGGTCAATGGACTAGGTGTTATGAGTACATCAGCAGGTATGGTGTTAGAAGTTCAAGCGGTAGCCAAGAAAGTAGCCTCAGGTAAGGGGCATATTAATATTACAGGGGTTATTGAAGAAGAAGAACTTACTATGCAGCATAGTAAAGCAAAACGTAAGAGTATGGCTTATAGCTCACTAGAAAATGTACTAACCTTAATGAAAACACAATATCAAATAGACTATGAAGATTATTATATACATGTCAATTTCCCATCAGGTATTCCTGTTGATGGCCCATCAGCAGGTATTGCTATGTTTAGTGCGCTATATTCTGCACTATTTAATGAACCTGTTCCAGGTAATATTGCTATGACAGGAGAGGTTACTATACATGGGGAAGTCTATCCTGTAGGGGGAGTCAGTGAGAAAATTCTTGCTGCTAAGAAGGCGGGAGCTAAGGCGGTTATTATTCCAAAAGAGAATATGCAAGGTACTTTTGCAGAGTTAGGGATAGAGATTATCCCAGCCCAAACTGTTAAAGAAGTGGTAAGTTATCTTTGGGATATACCTATTACGCAGAAAGCTGAAAATATATTGCATGCATAATTCAAATAGGAGTGGCTTTACTTAAGGAGTCTATAAGTAGAGCGCTCCTTATTTATAGAGAGAAAGGACAAAAGTATGACACAAGAGAGAAAACATATACCTTTAATTCCTTTAAGGGGACTTACAGTCTTTCCAAATATGATTATTCATTTTGATGTGGGAAGAGATAAATCATTAAAAGCTATTGAAGCGGCCATGGTAAAAGATGAGTATGTTTTACTGGTGACTCAGAAAAATACAATGCAGGAAAATCCAAACCATGAAGAAATTTATGATATTGGTACTATTGTAAAGATTAAACAGATTGTTAAACAAAAACCACCTATAATTAAAGTATTGGTGGAGGGGATTAAAAGAGCGAGAGTACTTGAAGTAGCAAATGGGCAGTACCTTGAAGCTTACATAGAGGAAATTGAAGAAAAAGAAGCAGAAGATACACCTGAAACAGAGGCGCTGATGCGTAGCGTAGGAGAGCTTTTTGAACGTTATGCAGGTCTTAATACGAAACTCTCTATGGAAATGGTGTATAGTATTTTAGGAGCAAGTTCACCACTTGAAATTATGGATCTTATTGTAGCAAACATCCCTTTAGAAGTTACACGTAAACAAGAAATTTTAGAGTGTTTAGAGCCTGCTCAGCGTATGTATAAAGTGCTTGAAGTATTAGAGTCTGAAGTAGAGATTTTAGAACTACAAAAAGAGATTCAAGGCAAAGTAAAAGATAATATTGACCAACTTCAAAAAGAATACTACTTAAGAGAACAGCTTAAAGTTATTCAAGAAGAACTGGGGGAAAAGGATGGTGTAAAAGCTGATGTTGAGCAGTATCGTGCTAAAATGGAAGAGCTTGAACTAAGCGAAGAAGTAAAAGATAAACTTGAAAAAGAAATTGGTCGTCTTTTAAAAGTGCCAAGTAGTTCTCCTGAAAGTGGTATGATTAGAAGTTATATTGAAAGTCTTTTAGCATTACCATGGAGCCATGTTACAGAAGAAAATATAGAGCTTGATCATGCAGAAACTGTACTTGAAAGAGATCACTATGGATTAGAAGAAGTTAAAGAGCGTATTTTAGATTTCTTATCTGTAAGAAAGTTTACTGAAGCTATAGGTGCACCTATTTTGTGCTTAGTAGGCCCCCCAGGTGTAGGTAAAACTTCTATTGCACGTTCTATAGCAGAAGCTACAGGTAGAAACTATGTCCGTATATCATTAGGTGGTGTACGAGATGAAGCAGAAATAAGAGGGCACCGTAGAACTTATGTAGGAGCTATGCCAGGGCGTTTTGCAAATGCTCTTAGTGAGGCAGGCTCTAGCAATCCCCTTATGCTCTTAGATGAAGTGGATAAGATGATGAGTGACTTTAGAGGTGACCCTGCTGCAGCTTTATTAGAAGTATTAGATAGTGCTCAAAATCATAGCTTTAGAGACCACTATCTTGAAGTGCCTTTAGATTTAAGTAAGGTACTCTTTGTAGCAACAGCAAATACTTTATCCACTATTCCAAGGCCACTTCTTGACCGTATGGAAATTATTGAAGTGAATAGTTACACACCAATTGAGAAGATAGAGATTGCTGATCGTTATCTTGTACCAAAAGAAATGAAAAAGCATGGTTTAAATAAGAAAAGTTTTAAAATGTCAAAAGATGCTATTAATTATGTCATTGAGCATTATACAAGAGAAGCTGGTGTTAGAAACTTAGAAAGACAAATTGGCACACTGTGTCGTAAAGCAACACGCGAGATGCTTCGTGAAAACAAAAAGTCTGTGACTATTAACACTAAAAAAGTGCAAAACTATTTAGGAGCAGAAAGAGTAACTTATAAAGAAAAAAATGCGAAGCCTCAAGTGGGAGTTGTACGTGGACTTGCATGGACGGCTGTAGGTGGAGATACACTTTCTATTGAAGTGAATGTAATGGATGGAAAAGGTATTTTTGAACTTACAGGCAATATGGGTAACGTAATGAAAGAGTCTGCTAAAGCGGCTATGAGTTATATCAGATCAAAAGCACCTGCTCTTGGGCTTTCTAAAGATTTTTATAAACAGATAGATATTCACATTCATATTCCAGAAGGTGCAGTACCTAAAGATGGACCATCAGCAGGTATTACAATGGCTACAGCTATTATTTCAGCGCTTACAAATAAAAAAGTACGTAATGATATTGCTATGACAGGTGAGATTACAATTAGAGGAAGGGTACTTGCTATTGGCGGACTAAAAGAGAAGATTCTAGCGGCTAAACGTGCAGGTATTTTTGAAGTAATTGTCCCAAAAGAAAATGAGAAAAATATACAGGAAATTAGCAGCGATGTTTTAGACGATGTTACAGTAATCTATGCTGAGACAATGGATGATGTACTGAAACACGTTTTTGCAGAGCGCTAGGAGGAAAAAATGAACGTAACAAAAGCAGAACTGATTATTACAGCCGGAAATAAAAATCAATTCCCAGAGATGACAATGCCAGAAGTGGCTTTTGCAGGGAAGTCAAATGTTGGTAAGTCTTCACTGATTAATTGTCTTGTAAATCGTAAGGCACTTGCAAGAACAAGTTCACAACCAGGCAAAACCCAAACGATTAATTTTTATGGAGTTCAAGATAGACTTCGATTTGTTGACCTTCCAGGATATGGTTATGCCAAAGTTTCTAAAACTGAGCGTGAAAAATGGGGTAAGCTTATTGAAGGATATCTTACACATAGAGAAACCTTAAATGATGTCATTTTACTTATTGATATTCGCCATGAAGTAGGTAGCAATGATAAGATGATGTATGATTGGGTAGCACATTATTACAATAGAGTTATTGTTGTAGCAACTAAAGCAGATAAGATCAATCGTAGTCAAATTCAAAAGCACGTAGCTATGATTAAAAAAGGTCTTAATCTAAGACCACAAGATATGATTATTCCATTCTCAGCTGTTACGAAACAAGGGAAAGAGGAGATTTGGAGTGTACTTGATAAAGTGGTAGAAGACTTTGAACAAGGAGAAGAAATTTAAAATTAAGCTTTAGAGAAACTTATATGGAATAAGCAACAGGGGTGTTTGTGAAAAAGAATTTTTGCAAAGCTCCTGTTTTCTTATATTCTAGGAAAGTGTACATTTCTACAATATAAAGAGGTAAGAGTAGATGTTGAAGTAAGGATTCCTAAATGGTATAATATGGATATAAGGGGGAGGAGTTATGAGAGAGTATTTTAAAACCTATTATTTAAAAAATGGACGGTTAGATCTATCTTTATTAGAAGATCACCAAGAAGAAGTAGTACAAGAAGTGAGGCAAGCTAGAATTCCTAAAATTTATATAGACGATAAGATTAGCAGTATATTAGAAGAGATGGGAAACTGTTTTCTAGAAGAGGAAAAAATTTGATAAAAGGGCTTGACTTGAGTAAGAGGATATGATAATATAATTCTTGTCAGATGGATGACACAAGTCAAATAAATGTGATATGCGCGAGTGGCTCAGTTGGTAGAGCATCTCCTTGCCAAGGAGAGGGTCGCGGGTTCGAGTCCCGTCTCGCGCTCTTATTTTCGGGGTGTGGCTCAGTTTGGCTAGAGCGCCTGATTTGGGTTCAGGAGGCCGCAGGTTCGAGTCCTGTCACCCCGATGATACAAAAGTCTAGATTGTAAAATCTAGACTTTTTCTTTTTCTAATGAAATAAAAGCTGCCAAAGAGTTTATTTTTGGCAGCTTTTATTTTGAAATAATTTGTAAGAGTTCACTATAGATTTTATCTGAGTTATTTTTCCAGTTTTCACATAGTTCAATAGCCTGTTTCTTAGAAGCTACATTTATAGATAAATCAATGAGTACAGAATCATGTTCTGTGACTTTACAGTGAACAATATATTCGTGTTCTTTAGATGGAATATACTCTGCAAATACATCACGCTGAGTGCGTAATTGACGCCAATTACTTGCAATAAATGTATCAAGTTCCACACGAATAGAACTTGGAATACGTGTTGCAAAGAATTCTAACGTTTGGAGTCCTTTGTCTGAAATGTCGAAGCAAGAAGCGTTGTTTTCAGTAGACTTGATAATAAGTCCAGAAGCTACGAGCTCATTAAGAGACTGTTGCATGGAAAAATAATCTGTATAGCCTCTTTCTAAAACAATTTGCGTGATTTGGGAAAGTGTAAGAGGCATTTTCACTTCAGATAGAAGATAAAGGACAGTTAATTTATTAATAGTAAAATCATCATTTGTATTAAGCATAGGCCACCTCCTCACGCTTTTTAATATATATTGTATATTAAAGTGAAAAAAAATACAATATGTGTTTATAGACATCCTTGGTAGATATTATTTTCTTTAAGGTATTTATGAATATGATTAAGGACTAATGTCTTACGTGTTGTCCATAAAGGTGCAATAAGATGTTTTTTATCTCCATCTCCTGTAAGGCGATGAATGACAAAATCAGAAGGTAATATTTTTAGGATTTCACCAATAAGTACTACATATTCATCCTCAGTAAGTAGATCAAAAGGTTCTTTTAGATAGAGCTTACCAAGAGGTGCGTTGTCTACAATGTGAAGCATATGCAGTTTGACACCTTGGAGGGGCAGTTTAGCCATATATCTAGCTGTTTCAAGCTGATCTTCTATAGTTTCGCCAGGAAGGCCTATAATCATATGAGCCACTACTTCAATACCTTTGGCATGGAGTTTATGAACGGCCTCATCAAAGCAGGCTAAATCATGACCACGATTAATAAAAGCACTTGTATGTGCGTGAATAGTCTGAAGTCCGAGTTCTATCCATAAATGTGTACGTGTATTAAGTTCTGCAAGATAGTCTATAATTTCATCAGATAAGCAGTCTGGACGAGTTGCAATGGCAATTCCAACAACATTAGGAAAGTTTAAGGCTTCTTCATATTTGGCTTTAAGAACCGATAAAGGTGCATATGTATTGGAATAAGACTGAAAGTAAGCCATATACTTATTCACATTAGGCCATTTATTAGAAAGGAGCGTAATACTATCTTTCATTTGCTCAGTAATAGAAGGGGCCATATGACTTGTGAAATCGCCACTTCCACGACTACTACAAAAAATGCAACCTCCTTTTGCAACTTTGCCATCTCTATTAGGGCATGTAAAGCCACCGTCTAAAGAAAGTTTTATGACTTTACCACCATGACGTTCTTGTAAAAATTCATTTAAGCTATAAAATCTTCTTAGCTTGGACATTAGAAAATCCTTTCTTGGGTTATAATAAAAAACAAGGCTATGCCTTGTTTTTTATTATAACCATTATTTAATATGTGGCAAGGGTCATTTCTTCTTTATGTGATCTAATTTCTTCACAAGTAGCTAGAATAGAATTCCATTGTGAGTCTGTAGTTGTAGTGCGTGCTAGGTTGATAAAATCTTGGCGTAGCTTTGTAGTAAAGTCTTTTTTTATTTCTACAATCTCTTCGTCGTTTTTAGCATGAGACATGGCTGTTAAAAAAGCTGCTGCACGTTCTGAGGATACAAAGGGCAAGTAAGGTTGTAGATAGTCTAATTCATTTTGAAGAGCACTATATTGCTCCTTAAACGGATTGTGCTCTACATTTTCCATATAGTCATATAAAGATTCTAGGTTAAAGAAGCGTATATTCTTTAAAGCGCTATAGTCAAAATTGGCTAAAATGGAGCGAAAGTTTTCAAGGTGTTCGGTCAATTCTTGTTTAGTCAATAGCTTGGCCATAAATAATCCCCCTTAATATAGAAAAAAATATAAAAATAACTTGTGCTGTACACCTTATTATATCCAAAGTTACGAAAAAGGTTCTGGTAAATTTACTTATACTCATTTTGCGATTATAATAAAATGGAAACAAAAATGAACGGAGGGATGAAAATGGCTAAATATGCAGTTTTAATTATTGATGATGAAGAGCATATTTTAGAGCTTATGGAGTATAATCTTTCAACCAACGGCTTTAAAGTATTTACTGCAACTTGTATTAAAGAAGCCGATGAAATTTTAAAAAATGAAAAAATTGATTTAGTGCTGCTAGATATTATGCTACCGGATTTAGATGGTATGAGTGCCTTAAAGAAATACAGGCAAGATGCCCATACTAAAAATATTCCGATTATCATGGTGACGGCAAAAGCAGAAGAAATTGATAAAATCATCGGTCTTGAGTTAGGTGCAGATGACTACATCACCAAGCCTTTTAGTGTAAGAGAAGTCGTAGCAAGAATTAATGCTGTAATTAGAAGAAATGGTAGAGCTGGGCAGTCAGCAGAAGAAGTAGCAGAAGAGTATGCACATAAAGGTCTAAGGCTTGATATAGAAAGTCATAGTGTTTGCTACCAAGAGCAAGTCATTGAGCTGACCTTTAAGGAGTTTGAAATTCTAAAGCTTCTTATGAAAAACAAAGGTCGTGTTATGACAAGGGAAGTACTCTTAGACCGTATATGGGGTTATGAGTATGTAGGTGAAACACGTACAGTAGATGTACATATTAGGTACTTAAGGTCAAAGCTCAGTCAATATGGCTTAGAGGAATGCATTGAGACAGTACGTGGTGTAGGCTACCGTTTTGAGAAGGAGTAAACCATGAGAAAGACCATTATGGGACCTGCATTAGTTGTTTTATGGGGGATGGCTATAGCTTATATGAGCATGGGATATATGATGCTTGAAAAATTAGCTGTTCATAATAAGGCAAGTCAGACTGTTATTACTCAGCTTGAGATTGATATGATTTATAAAAGTACAGGTATTGCTCTCATTGCTACTTTTATTCTTTATATCTTTATAGGTAAGACAACTCGTACTATTACAGAACCTATTAAAAAGCTTACAGAAGAAGCTAAGGCTTTTGCAAGAGGAGAATACATTCATAATGTAAAAAATTATGAAGTGGAAGAAGTGCAAACTTTAGCACAAGCGTTTGATGATATGGGTGAAAAGCTTTACCGAACGATTAGAAAGCTACAATATCAGAAAACAAAAGCAGAAACAATACTAAATGATTTAGATGAAGCCATCATCATTTTAGATGAGGAAGGCTACATTACGGAGGTTAATGCCAGTGTACAAGGCATTTTAAAAGTTGAAGATATTAAACGTTACCATATTGGTACTGTATTAAGAGATACTAAAATACGTCAGATGATAGAGGTTGCCTTGAAACAGAAACAGTATAACTCCTGTGAAATTTTAAGAGATGAAAAGATTTTACACTTTCGTATAGCTCCGATTAGTAAAGGTGATAAGCATTATGGCTTTATTATTTCAGTAAGAGATATTACACAGACAAGACAGCTTGAAGAACTACGTTATCAATTTGTAAGTAATGTAACCCATGAACTTAAGACACCGCTTACAAGTATACAAGGCTTTGTAGAGACGTTAAAAGATGGTGCTATTGATAATAGAGATATAGCCCTTAGGTTTTTAGATATTATAGATATTGAAGCTAAAAGACTTTATCGCTTAATACAGGATATTTTATTGCTCTCGGAAATTGAAAATATGGAAAATAATTATGGCATGCGTATAGAACTTACACCTATTATAGAAGAGGTGATCGCAATACTTCAGCAAGAGGCAGATAAGAAACAAATAGAAATTATTTTTAATCATACACATGATATTGTGTTTGAGCATGCCAGTGCAGATTATATGAAACAGGTTATGATGAATATGCTTAGTAATGCTCTCAAATATACAGATACAGGTACTGTAACTATTACTACAGAGTGTAGAAATGATGAGTACGTGATCTCTATTCAAGATACAGGAATAGGCATGCCTAAAGAAAGCTTAGGGCGTATTTTTGAAAGGTTTTATAGGGTAGATAAGAGCCGGTCTAGAAAAAGTGGAGGAACAGGCTTAGGGTTATCTATCGTAAAGCATATTGTAGAACTTTACAAAGGGACTATAAAGGTAGAAAGTACAGAGCATGTAGGGACAACCTTTACCATTACCTTTAAAAAGAATTAGAAATATAAAAAGCTGTAGTCAAAGAAACTTTTGACTACAGCTTTTTATATTAAATTCTTTAAGGCATTTATTCTACTGCCTTGAAGTTTTCGCCGCCTTTTGGTGGGCGTGGTCCAAAGTATTGATAGAACTGAACTGGGATACGTCCATTGAAGAGTTTACGTTTTTTGTTAGCTTTCTTGCCGAAGTCACGTTCAAATTCAGGAGCTGAAGTCACAGAGTAGAAAGACCAAGTTTCGTTGCTATCAATAAGGGTACGTAAATCTTTATGAAGACGAGGAAGTTCTTTTATATCACTAATACGCTCTCCGTATGGTGGATTACAGATGACAACGCCATAATCCCCATGAGGAAGAGAAGTTTTATGAATTGGTTTAGCAAAGAACTGAATATACTCGCCTACCCCAGCTGCTTCTGCATTCTCACGTGCTGATAAAATAGCATTACGATTAATATCAGAAGCATAAATGATAGGGCTTCCTTTTTGATCTATCTGTTCGCGTGCTTCCTCACGAAGCTCTTGCCAAAGTTTACGAGGCACTTGAGGCCATGCACAAGAAGCGAATGAGCGGTTAAGTCCTGGAGCGATATTTTTAGCCATCATAGCAGCTTCAATAGCAAAGGTACCACTACCACAGCATGGATCATAAAGGATACGGCCTTTTTGCCAGTAGCTAATTTGTAAAAGTGCAGCAGCAAGTGTTTCTTTAATAGGTGCTTCTACATTACTTACACGGTAGCCACGTTTATGAAGGCCCTCACTACCTGTTGTATCAATAGTAAGTGTAGCAATATCTTTAAGAAGAGAAACTTGTACAGTATAGGCTGGACCAGTTTCTTCGAACCATTCAATGCCATACACTTTTTGAAGGCGTGTAACGATGGCTTTTTTTACAATAGCCTGACAGTCAGAAATACTGAATAAAGCAGACTTAACAGATTTACCGTTTACAGTGAATTTAGCATCTTTTGTAATCCATTCTTCCCATGGAAGAGCAGCAACTTCATTAAAGAGTGTTTCAAAAGTTTTAGCTTCAAATTCACCCATTTTAAGGAGTACACGATCGGCACTGCGTAGCCATAAGTTAGAAAGAACGATGGCTTCAATATCTCCTGTATAAGTGATTTTGCCATCAGCAACTTCATTTATTTCATAGCCAAGTTCTTCAACTTCATGTCTAACGACAGATTCAATGCCAAAAGTTGAAGTGGCAATAAGGTCAAAAGTTTTCATAAAAATCTCCTTTTATAGGTTTTTAACATAGGTATTGTACTATAAGTTATAAGAATTGTATAGGAGAAGAGCGCTATGCAAATGGAAAAGCGTAGCTATTTATAAGCTACGCTTTTATTTAGACAAGCATATTGCGAATAAGGTCTTCAAAGGTTTCGCGTTTGCGAATGAGCCTAATAGCACCTGTAGACTCAATAAGTACTTCGGCGCAACGTGGACGTTGGTTATAAGAAGAAGACATGCAAAAACCATATGCACCTGAATCCATTATACCTATTAAATCGCCTATATGTGGTGTAGGAAGCACGCGATCTTTAGCAAGAATATCACCACTTTCACAAATATTACCTACTACAGTAAATGGTGTAAGTGTATGAGAAGGAAGTGAGTCTTGGCTGTAAAGTTCGATATCATGATGGGAGCCGTACATAATAGGGCGCTGAAGAACGTTGAACCCAATATCTGTACCCATATAATGTATACCACCGTTAGATTTTAGACTTGTAACAGTACCTAGAACGATACCACTCTCACAAGGAATGTAGCGCCCAGGTTCAATTTGAAATTGAATTTTTTTGCCATAATCAGTGGCAAAAGAATGAAGGACTTCATCGAGTTTCGTACCAAGTGCTTGCATGTCAAGTCTTGCTTCGCCCTCTTGCTTATGATAAGGAATACCAAAACCACCACCTAAGTCAATAAATTCAAGGCTATCAAATTGTTTTGCAAATTCTAAAATGAAGCTTGTACTTTGAATATAAGGTTCAGCATTCATAAATAAAGAGCCAATGTGTTGATTAATACCAATAAGAGTTAAGTTATATTTTTCTAGGAGTAGATTAACTTTATCAATATCCTCTGGATTAACACCGAATTTAGTCTTTTTACCTGCTGTTACAACTTTTTCATGATGGCCTGCACCAATACCTGGATTGAAACGGATTGCTACTTTGCCACCAGGATTAAGTGTACCGTACATTTCAAGTTGAGAAAGTGAATCCACACTTGTTAAAATACCTCTTTCTATAGCATAACGCATGTCACAAGGTGTAGCATTGTTTGGAATATAAAAGAGTTCTTCAGGTGTAAATCCGCTTTCAAGTGCAAGGTAAATTTCTCCTGGACTCATAACATCAGCATGAAGGCCTTCTTCGTGTACAATTTTAAGTAAGTGGATGTTGGTATTAGACTTAATAGAGTAATGAGGAACAAAGTTCTCATACGTAACTAAATTTTTGATTTCTCTGCAGCGTGTACGTAAAATCTCTTCATTATAGACATAAAGAGGTGAGCCGTATTCCGTTATTAAGTCGAATGGGTCATTTCCTTTGAAAAAAGATGTGTTTTCTGTATAAATTCCGTGTAATGTGTACATAGTACCCCTCCTATTGATTCATAAGCCTGATCATTTCTAATTCTGTAATTAAGGATTCGCGCATAAGGCGTACAAGTGATTGATTACTTGTAAAAAGGCACTGAGATGCTTCATTTGTTAAATCCCCTGTAATCACACAAGCAGTATCCACAATCATATGAAAGCCTATTGGAGCTTTGCTTCTTGTGTGAATAAATGCCTCCCCTATTATTAAATGTGAATCGGAGATAATGGTGACTTTTTTTGTTGTACTAATATCAGATAAAATGTCTTTAAATGTTTCAAGAATCTCAGATGTGCTTAAAATATAAAGATGAGATTTGCAGCTTAAAAGCGTATTTCTAATTTTATTTACAACATTATCATAGCCTTTAATTGTAATATAAGGATCTGAGTTTTTATAGCTTTCTGGATAATGAGTATTTAAAGTTTGATAAACTTCGTCAAAATCCCTCTTAGCAGATAAAAGTAGATCTTCCTTAGAAACTGCAATATATTTGTTAGGTTCTTCGTCTAATAGATAGCATTTTCCTTTATCTTGCAAACTGTACAGCGAGGCATAGACATTAGAACGAGATATGCCACATAACTTGGCTACTTCATAGCCCGTAAGGGCACCGTGTTTGCAAAGAGTTGTATAAAGTGTTGCTTCGATAGGGGTTAAACCTAGTTTTATAAGTGCTTCTTCAAAATGCATGGTATCACCTTTAGTAGTTTTGTTTAGAACTACTATAAAATAAAGTTTTAGAAAAGTCAATAATGTTTATGGTATAATAGAATTTTGAAAGAGAAGAGGTGTGCAAATGGATTTATTTGATTATATAAACGAAAGTAAAAAAAATATAGATTCTCCTCTAGCATCACGCATGAGGCCTACAAAGCTTGAAGATATCGCGGGACAAGAGCATATTTTATCACCAGGGAAACTGCTTTATCGTGCTATTAAGGCAGACAAGCTTCAATCTTTAATTTTTTATGGGCCTCCAGGAACAGGGAAGACAACTATTGCTAAAGTTATTGCCAATACCACTAAGGCAAGCTTTACTGTGCTTAATGCCACAACAAGTGGTAAGCAAGATATTACAGATGCAGTGAAAGAGGCTAAAATTCATCAAGCTATGACGGGAAACAAAACTATTATTTTTGTAGACGAGATTCATAGATTTAATAAAGCTCAGCAAGATGCACTCCTTCCTTATACAGAAGATGGCACCATTATTTTAATTGGGGCAACTACAGAAAATCCTTATTTTGAAGTGAATAGGGCTCTTATCTCTAGGTCGCTTATTTTTGAACTTAGACCCTTAGATGAAAAGGCTATAAGGAAGATTATAAAAGATGCAGTAGAAAGTAAGGAAAGAGGTTTAGGCGCCTATCAGTGCAAGGTAACTGAGGAAGCATTAGACTTTATCGCTTTAAGAAGCGGAGGAGATGCAAGAAGTGCATTAAATGCTATAGAGTTAGCAGCTATGACCACTGAAAGATCTGAAGATGGACTTATTCATATAGATGTATCTGTTATGGAAGAGTGTATGCAAAAGCGTATGCTGAATTATGATAAAAAAGGGGATAACCATTATGATGTCATCTCGGCTTTTATTAAAAGTATGAGGGGGAGCGACAAAGATGCAACCCTACACTACTTAGCGCGTATGATAGAAGCAGGAGAGGATCCTAAATTTATTGCACGTCGTATTACGATTTGTGCAAGTGAAGATGTAGGAAATGCAGATCCTATGGCTTTAATTGTAGCAACCAATGCTATGCTAGCGGCTGAACGTATTGGGATGCCTGAATCACGTATAATTTTAGCGCAAGCCGCAGTATATGTGGCTTGCGCTCCAAAGAGTAATGCTTGTTATTTAGGGATTGATGCGGCGATTAATGATGTAAGACATAAGGATATTGGAATGGTACCCCTTCATCTTAAAGATGCTCATTATAGTGGAGCTAAAGATTTAGGAAGAGGCATAGAGTATCGTTATCCTCATGATTATCCGCATCATTATGTACAACAGGATTACTTGCCAGAGGCACTTCGTGGAACAGTGTATTGCCATCTTACAGAAGAAGGCTATGAACATAAGCAGAAAGTAAGGTTAACAGAACGAGGTGTTTCTATATAAACTGTTTAACATCCTCTTTGGTAATAGATTTAAAGAGGAATAAGAATACAAGATAGAAGACGCCTAGGGCAAATATTGCAATAAGTGTAGCTGCTCTTAAAGAGAATATATTCATTAAATAGTGTGTATGGATATATTTCATAATAATGGAGCCAGATACAGCTGCAAAGGTAGGCTTAATGATCCAGCTTAGAATATCTACAGATAAATTAATATGTCTAAGTGCATGCCACATATGGTAGCAGGTTACAAGACTAGACTGTATCAGCATAGCAATGACAAAGCCGACTATACCAAATTTAGGAACGAGTATGACAATAAGCATAATACAGATGACAGAGGCAATACTATTTCCTTTAAAGGTTAATTTTTGAAGACCTAGGCCATTGAGCATGCCTGTTAGAATATCTCTTAGATAAACAAAAGGACATATAATGGCTAAGTATCTAAGCAGTTGTCCGACTTCACTACGTCCGTAGCATGCTATGGCAATCTCGTTACCAAGTGTCATAAAGAGTGCACAGGCGCCTATACCAATAACAGCAGAATATTGAATAGACTTACTTACTGTTTTATGAAGGACACGCGTATTTTTCATAGCAACAGACTCTGAAATAGAAGGGACTAAAGCAGTAGAAATAGCCATTGTAACCATAGAAGGAAAAAAGAGTAGAGGCAGGGCCATACCACTGAACATACCATACATGCCAAGGGCATCACTAGAAGACATACCATATTTTTGAAGCTCAATAGGAATTAAGATATTTTCAAGTGAGCTTAAAGCAGAAGTTAGAAATCGATTAGCTGTAATAGGGAGAGAAATAGTAATTAGTGTACCAAGCATGCTGTGGTAAGAGATGGTGGCTTTAGTACGTGGTAAATGATGCTTTTTAATCTGAAGCATGATAAAAGTAAATAAAGCTGAACAAAATTCACCCGCACATAAGCCTAATGCACCCAGTGCACAGGCATATTCAATACCTTTTGGAATAAATAGGCTGGAAAATAGGAAGATAATAGTCATACGTGCAATTTGCTCAATAACTTGGGCAAGGCCAGAGACTGCCATTTCTTGCCTACCTTGGAAGTAGCCGCGGATACAGCAAGCAGTAGCCATAAAAGGAACACAGACACATAAATACTTGAGGGCAAGTTCAGTGCGAGGTTCTTTGATATAGCTGTTCGCTACCCATGGAGCCATAATAAAAATAAAAATAGACATAATAGAAGCAAGTCCAACAGAAATAATGAGGGCAGACTTTAGCGTGCGTATGCCATCAGCATGTTTGCCTCTTGCTGTATGCTCAGCAACCTTTTTTGAGACAGCAAGAGAAATTCCGGCAGAAGAAATAGACCAAATCAACATGTAAATCGGAAAAACGAGTTGATAGAGACCAACACCCTCGGCGCCCATAATATTGGACATATAAATTCTAAAAATAAAACCAAGGATTTTGGTCACAAAGCTTGTTAAAGTGAGAACAATGGTTCCAGTAATCAGTGCTTTTTTACCCATGAAATGCCTCCTCTATATAAAATACATAACTAGTACAATTTATGAGACAAGTATGTAAAATATGAAAGTAACAATTTTAAGTTGAGTCCAATTGCACAAATAGGGTATAATAAATAGGATGAGTTTAGGCAAAAGGATGGTGAAGCCGATGGAAATGAACAATTGGAAAAAGATTTTAACACCATATACACAAGCTGTAGAAGAGCTCAAAATCAAATTTAAAGGCATGAGAAATGAGTACATTAATTTAGATGAATATTCTCCAATTGAATTTGTAACAGGCCGTGTTAAAAAGATTTCAAGTATACTAGAAAAAGCGAAGAAGAAGAGTATTCCACTTGACCAAGTTGAAGAGAAAATGGAAGATATTGCGGGAATCCGCATTATGTGCCAGTTTGTAGAAGATATTTATAAAGTAAGAGAAATCATTCGTTCTAGACATGATATGTATGTGGTAGAAGAGAGAGATTATATTAATAATTTAAAACCAAGTGGTTATAGAAGTTATCATATTATTATAAAATATCCTGTCCAGACCGCTCAGGGTGAAAAGCTTGTATTTGCAGAAATTCAGATTCGTACATTAGCTATGAACTTCTGGGCAACTATTGAGCACTCTCTTAGATACAAATATAAGCAAAATATGCCAGAACATATACAAGAACGTCTTAATAAAGCAGCAGAAGCAGCTCACCTTTTAGACCAAGAAATGGCTGAAATTCGCGAAGAAGTGCTGAAGTCACAGCAAGGTTTTCAAGCGGAATCTAATGTGGTTGCAGATATTTTTGGAAATGTGCAAGCGCTTGCTAAAACAAATGAACAAGAAGAGATGAATGACATTTATGAAATGTTTTGGAGCCTTTGGGAAGAAGGGAATGTGGATAAACTTAACCAGTTTAATAAAGAGCTTGAAGATAAGATTCGTCAAGTTTATCAAATGTAGGGGGAGACAATTTTGCCAATTAGGGTACCAAATCAATTACCAGCAGCTCAGGTTTTGCAGAAAGAAAATATTTTTATTATGGATGAGGAATGTGCTATTAGACAAGATATAAGAGAGCTTAAAATTGCACTTTTGAACCTTATGCCAGTTAAACAAGATACTGAAGTACAGCTTTTAAGATTGCTAGGAAATACACCACTTCAAATTGATATTACACTTTTAAGACCAGCAACTCATGAGTCTAAAAATACTTCAAGTGAATACTTAAATACTTTTTATAAAACATTTGAAGAAGTAAGAGAAGAAAAATTTGATGGAATGATTATTACAGGTGCACCTGTTGAGCAGATGCCTTTTGAAGAAGTGACCTATTGGGAAGAACTTACAGAAATTATGGAGTGGACTAATACAAATGTAACATCCACCTTCCATATTTGCTGGGGGGCTCAGGCAGGCCTTTACTACCATTATGGCATACACAAAGAATTGTTGAAGAAGAAAAGATTTGGTATTTTTGAACATACTAGAATAAATAATGCACCACTCCTCTATGGATTAGATGATAAGGTGTCTATACCTCATTCTAGGCATACAGAAATTTCGAGACAAGAGGTGAAGGCTTGTAATGATTTAGTCATGCTATTAGATTCTAAAGAAGCAGGTCCAGCACTTATGATTTCGAAAGATGGTAAACATATTTTTGCAACAGGGCATGCCGAGTACGACCCTTATACACTTGGTAATGAGTACAAAAGAGATTTAGCAAAAAATCTACCTATAGAAATGCCTCAAAATTACTTCATCCAGAATAATATGGAAAAAGGAGTTTGTGTAAATTGGCGTTCACACGCTTATATTCTTTTTTCAAACTGGTTAAACTATTATGTGTATCAGGTAACTCCGTATAATTTGAAGGAAATAAGGTAAACATTGCTAAATATAGAGTTGTTATACGATTTGAAAATTGTTATAATACATTATAAGATTGGTTTTTACTGTGTGATAAGGAGATGAAGCAGTGAATACACGTAAATTAAAAAAGAGAGTCAAGGAGGTCAAGAAACGTATGTGTTGTGGAAAAAAAGATAAATCAAATAAAGGATTATGGCTCGGAATTATTCTTGCAGTTGTGACAGCATTAGTAGGTGTTGTGCTATGGTTAAAATCAAGAAATGATGAGTACATTGAAGAATACTACGAGTATTTTGATGATGATTTAGAAGATGAATTAGAAGACGACCTTTATGGCGAAGATGATGATGTAGAATACGTTGCAATCAAAAATTTTGATGTAGAAGACAAAGTTGAAGACTCTGAAGAAGTAGAAGATAAACAATAATGACGGGAAAGCTAGCAGTGATTACATTGCTAGCTTTTTAAATTGGTTTATAGTATAAATCCAGTAAATGTTTAGATTTAAAAGTTTGGGATATGCTATAATACTTATGACAATAAGAAATAGGAGGGCAGCCTAAACGTGAAAAAAGTAATTATTGCAGAGAAACCATCTGTCGCTAAAAATATTGCGGATGCACTGCACATTAAAGGACGAAAAGATGGATATTTTGAGGGAGAAAGCTATTTAATTACATGGGCTTTTGGGCATCTTCTAGAACTTTACGATGCAAAAGACTATGATGAAAAAATGAAAATCTGGCGTATGGAATACTTTCCTTTTATTCCAGAACAGTTCAAATATAAAGTAAAGATGGACCAAGGACGTAAAAAAGTAGATTCAGGAGCTAAAAAACAGCTTAAGTGTATCAAAGACTTGATTGCTAGAGATGATGTAGATGGCGTTATCTCTGCAACAGACTATGATAGAGAAGGTCAGATAATAGGTGATAGTATATTAAACTACCTGAAAGTGAAAAAGCCAGTATATCGTATTTTGCTGAATGAATGGACCGAGGATGAAGTTAAAAAAGGGCTTGAAAAGGTAGTTGATAATAGATCTATGCAGCCACTTCAAGATGCAGGGATTAGCCGTCAGCATGCAGATTGGCTTATTGGGATTAATTTAACTTCTGTAGCGACACTGAAATATAAATCAGGAAAGGGTGAACTCTTTAATATAGGGCGTGTATTGCTTCCTACCCTTAAAATGATTTATGATAGAGATATGGAAATCCTAAACTTTAATCCAGAGCCTTATTTTAAACTGACGGGGACTTTCGGGTATGGCGAGGGTAATTATGAGGGTACTTATACATTAGATAAGAAGGATAAGTTTGAAAAAGAAGAAGATTTAAAGCTGATTCGAAGTAAGCTTCAAGATAAAAGGGGGGTACTTGCTCAAAAAGAAGTGACAGAAAAAAATGAATACCCACCTGTTCTATTTAACTTATCTGCACTACAAGGGCATATTACAAGTAAATATACAGGCTTTACATCAGATAAGGTACTTAAGATTGCTCAAAGTCTTTATGAGAAAAAGTATATTACTTATCCTAGAACAGCTAGTAGCGTGCTGGATGAAAGTTTAGTAGATAAAGCCAAGAAAGTATTATTTAGTCTTAAACAAGGCTTGCCTTATGAAGAAGAATTGGTATTCCGTAAAAGTCCTCGTGTCTTCAATAGTAAAAAGGTAGAAAGCCATAGTGCTATTATCCCAACTTATATGAAGCCAAGTGGCCTAGGGAGGGATGAGCAACTGGTGTATGAAGCTGTACGCAACCGCTTCTTAATGCAGTTTATGCCAGTATCTATAGTTGAGGAAACTGTATTTACAACAACTGTAGAAGATGTAGAAGGTGCTTTTATCTCTAAAGGGAAAGTACAGAAAATCTTAGGTTGGAAGAAGATTGAAAATGATAATGCAAAAGATGCTATTTTACCAGATCTTATAGAGGGAATACCAGTAACTATTGAAAAAGTAGACATTACATCCCATGCTACGACGCCTCCAAAAGCTTATACAGAAAAAACACTTTTACGTGCTATGGAAACTTGCGGTAAGCAGTTTAAAGAAGAGAAAAGCCAAGAAGAGGGCGAAGATAATGAACTTATGGATGCCATCTTAAGTGGGTTTAGTATTGGTACACCAGCAACAAGAGCAGAGACTATTAAGAAGTTATGTTACACAGGCTATACAATTATGCAGAAGAAAAATATTAGGTGCACAGAAAAAGGTAAAAAGCTTATAGAAACATTGCCCATTAAGGAACTCATGGACTTAGAGTATACAGGAAGACTCGAAAAAACTTTAGCTGATATTGAAAAGGGTACAGTGAAAAAAGATACCTTTATGAATCATATTATTCGCTTTGTAGTAGGAGGCGTAGATACGATTAAAGGACAGAAAGCAGCACCTATCCAATATACAAAAGAGGCTTTTGCGCCTGCTAGTGTGCCTAAGGCTAAAGCATCTACTAAGAAGCAGTCTACTGCTGAAAAGATTACTACAGTAGGTAAAAAAGAAGTATTAGGTAAGTGCCCATTATGTGGCAGTGATGTGATAGAAGGAACAAAAGGTTTTGGATGTATGGGTTATAAGCAAGGCTGTAAGTTCGTAATCTGGAAAGCAGATGAAGCATTAGGTCGTTATGGAAAGAAAACAACTAAAACGCTTGTTAAACAGCTTCTCAAAAAGGGGGAAGGTAATATTAAAGGGTTGAAAACTAAGAATGGTACCAAGTTTGATGCTATTGTAACTTATACTTTTAATCAGGACAAAGGATTGGGTGACTGGAAGTTTAGAAAGCCTGAATAGATAGCAATTGAGAATAATTCTTTAAACTGGAAAAATCTTGACATTAAATAGAAAGTGATAGTATGATTAAGATAAATTAGCATTTAGACAAGTGTTAATTTATCTTATTTTATTTTAAAGAGAAAACATGGAGGTGTTTTAGCGATGGCATACCGTATTAGTGATGATTGCATTAGCTGTGGAGCTTGTGAAGCAGAATGTCCAGTTGGATGTATTTCTGAAGGTGATGGTTTATACGTAATCGACGCAGATTGCTGTATCGAATGTGGTGCATGTGCATCTGTTTGTCCAGTAGGTGCTCCAAACCCAGAAGCATAAACATATAAATAAAAAAGGGCTTTCACTTAGTGAAAGCCCTTTTTTATAGTTAAGCATTAAATTTTTTGCCTTTATAGTGCCAGAAGGCTGCAGCTGCTACAAGAAGTAAAGCGCAGAAGGCAGCATAAATCCAGAAGTTACTGTTACCCATACTTCCAATAAGAATCATAAGGGAACCGCAGATTGCAAGTATTGGATTCATCTTACCTCTCCAGAAACCTTGGATTTCGCCTTTTTGACCCATTTGGAAAACCTTAAGATAAAGTATAATATAAAGTACGTAGTTAATTGTAATAGCAATTTCAGATACATCTGAGTTCTGAAGGATATTATATTTTTGTGTAAAGTAATGTATAAACATCCAGAATACACATAAGATAAAGGCAACTAAAGCACCAGATAAAGAAAAACTTAATCCTTCACGTGTTTTACTGATTTGTTCTGAACGAGGGAACATGCCTCTTAAACTAAGTGAATAAGGAAGACGTAAAAGTCCCATAATAAGACCGTTTACAGTACCCATAACAGAGATAATAACAAAGATTAAAATCACTTTAGAACCAAGAGGTCCAAGAAGTTTAAGTGCAGCAGCATCAACGTGAGCATCTCCCATACTCATAACTGTTTCAGGACCTACATACATGCTGATTCCTACGAAGTAGAGTAAATAAATTGCAAGAATGAAAAGTGGTGCAAAAATAAGCGCAATCTTTAAATTCTTTTTAGCATCTTTAATTTCATGACCTAAAGATGTTGCAATAATCCATCCGTCAAAGGCAAAAGCAATAGGAGTAATGGCAGCAATCCAACCAGCAGATTCCACAACGGGAGCCTGGCTAGGTGTAATATGAGTAGGGTCCCCTGCTACAATTCCTGCAATACCAATAATGAACAGTGGTAAAAGTTTAATTACTGTAGCAAGATTTTGGAAATATCCTCCAAGTTTTGCTGAAAGTATATTACAAATAAAAAGTATACACATAATAACAAATCCAATAAGAACTTGTGTAATAAGAGTTGCTTCAATACCAAATAGTAAAGAAGAGTAAATACCGATTACCCAAGAAACAACACAAATAAGTGTAGGGTAATATAAAAAGGTATGGAACCAACCAAAAGCGCAAGCTATGTAGTTGTTACAAGTATCTTCGGCATAAGCGATAATACCACCTGTTTTCGTACTACGGGTAGCAAGTTCAGAAATGGTAAGACTTCCAAAAATAATACTGATCGCAGCGAGGCAAAATACTAGTATCCCAAGGCTAATACTTCCTCCAGTGGCAATTAGGATATTATCACTGCGAAAGAAAATACCAGAACCAATTACGATCCCAACAATCATACCAATTGTTGTAAATAAGCCATATTCTGTCTTTTTCATAAAAAACCTCTTTCTTTTTATTTTAGTCATACGTTACAAGTCCGATCTTATAAGGAAAGATAGGAAAATATGAATAAGCAGTAGTATACCATAATGTCTTAAAGTTGAAAATAATTCTTTATTACTTAAAAAGTGCTAAAAAAACAAGGGGAATATAAAAAAAATAGTAAGATGTTACATGTTGAGGAAATAAACTTAGGATGATACAATATTAAGTTGTGATAAGATGCGTATAAACATGCAGAAATGAGGAAAATAGATGAATCATGATAAAATAATTAATATAGCAGTAATTGCCCACGTTGATGCGGGTAAATCTACACTTGTAGATGCCTTTTTAAATCAAAGTGGTGTATTTAGAGCAAACCAAGAAGTAGTAGACTGTGTAATGGACAGCAACTCTCTTGAGCGTGAAAGAGGGATTACAATCTACTCTAAAAACTGTTCTATTAGATATAAAGACTATAAAATCAATATTGTAGATACTCCAGGACATAGTGACTTCTCATCAGAAGTAGAACGTGTTATCCGTACAGTAGATACAGTTATTCTTTTAGTAGACTCTATTGAAGGACCAATGCCACAAACACGTTTTGTTCTTCAAAAATCCTTAGAACAAGGATTAAAACCAATTCTTGTTATTAATAAGATTGATAAACCAAACCACCGTGCAGAAGAAGTAGTAGATATGACATTCGATTTATTCGTAGATCTTAATGCTAATGATGAACAGCTTGACTTCCCAATTCTTTACGGTATTGGTAAACAAGGTATTATGCAATATGATCTTGATACACCATCAGACAACATTGAGCCACTTCTTGAAACAATCGTAAAACAAGTTGGTGAATATCCAAAAGAGGATGATGCTCCACTTCAAATGCAAATTAGTGCATTAGGTTATGATAACTTTATTGGTCGTCTTGGTATAGGCCGTGTGTATAAAGGTACAGTAAGAGACGGACAAACTATCCAAATTTCAGATAATGATGGTAAACTTAGAACAGGCCGTATTGCGAAACTTATGACTTATGAAGGTCTTAAACAAGTTCCAATTGAAGAAGTATCAAGTGGGAATATTGCAGTAATTGCAGGTATTACAGATATTTCTATTGGTGAAACTGTAGGGGAAATGGGTAAAGTAGAACCTATGGAGCCAATTACAATTGAAGATCCAACACTTTCTATGAATTTCCTTGTTAACAACTCACCATTTGCTGGTAAGAGTGGTAAATTCGTTACAACAAGACATATTAAAGATCGTTTAGAAAAAGAACTTGAAGTTAACGTTGGTCTTAAAGTAGAGGCAATGGATACAACAGACGGATACAAAGTATCAGGCCGTGGTGAACTTCACTTATCTATCCTTATTGAAAACATGCGTCGTGAAGGTTATGAACTTGGTGTATCTAAACCAGAAGTTATTATGCACCGTGATGAAAATGGCAAACTTGTAGAACCAGTTGAACGTGTTATTATTACACTTCCAGAACAATATTCAGGTGCAGCTATTGCTAATCTTAATATGCGTAAAGGTATGATGCAAAGTATGGAACCAGAAAATGGTTATGTACGCATTGAGTACCTCTGTACAACACGTGGTCTTTTAGGATTCAGAAGTGAACTTATTACAGATTCTCGTGGTGAAGCAACACTTGTTAGACGTATTGAAGGCTACACAGAATACGTTGGTGAGCTTCCAAGAAGAGCAAATGGTGCGCTTATTGCACAAGAGCCAGGTACAACTATGGCTTATGCACTTAACAACCTTGAAGACCGTGGAATTTTATTCGTACCACCAGCAACAGAAGTATATGAAGGTATGATTATTGGTATGAACTCAAGAAGAGAAGATATGACTGTTAATGCATGTAAAAACAAAAAACTTACCAATACACGTGCTTCAGGATCTGATGATGCCGTTAAACTTACACCTCCAAAAGTATTTAGTTTAGAAGAAGCTTTAGAATTTATTGAAGATGATGAATTAGTAGAAGTGACACCGGATGCTATTCGTTTACGTAAACGTATTTTAAACGAAGGCGATAGAAGAAGAGCTAATAAAATGTAATATAGAAAATGAGCAGCTTAGGCTGCTCTTTTTTTATTATTTTATGATTTAAAATAGAAATAAATAAAAAATTTACTTGAATTTAAAAATGTTAGGTATTATAATGAGGGTACAAAGTCGAACATTTAATTAAAAAAAACAAAAAATGTTAGGAATAATAGAAGGGGATAAGAAGATGTTTAAAAGAGGTTTAAAAAAAGCACTAGCACTTACATTAGCACTTACTTTTGCTTTAACAGGATGCGCACAAAGTGGTGGAACTACACAGGGAAAACCAAGTAATGAAGTAGTAGCAACAGAGAATAATGAAAAGAATGTAAAAGCAGGCTTCATTTTTATGGGACCAGTAGCCGATGGTGGTTGGTCACAATCTCATAATGAAGGACGTCTTGCAGCAGAAGCTGCACTTGGTATTGAAACACTTTATAAAGAATCGGTGCCAGAAACTCAAGAAGTTGAAAAAGTAGCAAGAGATATGATTGATCAAGGATGTAATGTTATCTTTGCAGCATCATTTGGATATATGGATTATATTGAAAAGTTAGCAAAAGAGTTTCCAGAAGTAACATTCTTCCATTGTTCAGGTTATAAAACAGCAGAAAATATGTCTAACTACTTTGGTAAAATTGAAGATGCTAGATACTTATCAGGATTAGTAGCAGGTCTTCAAACTAAAACAAACCAAATTGGTTATGTAGCAGCTATGCCACTTCCAGAAGTTGTACGTGGTATTAATGCTTTCGCTCTTGGTGTAAAAGCAGTTAATCCAGAAGCTACAGTTAAAGTTTCATGGACAAATGCTTGGTATGATCCTGCAAAGGAAAAAGAAGCAGGCTCTGCTTTAATAGATGGTGGATGTGACGTACTTGCACAGCATCAAAATGCAGCAGGTGCACAACAAGCTGCTGAGGAAAAAGGCGTTTGGTCAATTGGTTACCATGCAGATATGAGTGCTGTAGCACCAAATGCTAATCTTACAAGTGCTGTTTGGAATTGGGGCCCATATTATATAGAAGCTATTCAATCTGTAATGGATGGTACATATACAGCTGAAAGTTATTGGGAAGGTATTGAAGCTGGTGTTGTAGATGTATCTCCACTTACAGCTAATGCATCTGCAGAGGCTAAAGAAGTGGTTGATGCAGCAAAAGCACAAATGCTTGAAGGTACACTTAAAGCATTCCAAGGACCAATTGTAGATCAAGCAGGTAATGAAAGAGTTGCAGAAGGTAGTGAGCTTAGTGATGAAGAACAACTTTCATGTGACTGGTTTGTAGATAATGTTATTGGGGAAATCAACCAATAAAAATTGAATAGGAGCGTTGTTTATGGAACATTCAGTAGTGGTAAAACTAGAGAAGATTACAAAAAGGTTTGGCCCGGTTACTGCCAATGAGAATGTTGACCTTTTATTAAATAAAGGTGAGATTCATGCCCTACTTGGAGAAAACGGCGCAGGTAAAAGTACACTTATGAACATGCTATCAGGAATTTATAGTCCTGATAGCGGTTCTATTTTTGTGCATTCGGAAAAAGTACATTTTACCTCTCCAAAGCATGCCATTAGTTATGGGATAGGGATGGTTCATCAACATTTTAAATTAGTAGATAGCTTTACAGCTAAAGAAAATATTATTGCAGGAAGCAATAAGAGCTTTTTGGCTAAAGGAAATAAAGAATTGGATGAGATTAAAGCACTTTGTAAGAAATATAATCTATCTTTAGATCTTGATAAAAAGGTCATGGATATGTCTGTTAGTGAAAAGCAAATGCTTGAAATTATAAAAGTTATTTATAAAGGCTGTGACATACTTATTTTAGATGAACCAACAGCAGTACTCACACCACAAGAGGTAGAGGTACTTTTTGATATTGTACGCCGTATGAAAGAAGAAGGCTGTGCAGTTGTTATTATTACACATAAACTTCATGAAGTTATGGCACTTTGTGACCGTGTAACAGTCCTACGTAAAGGGACTACAATAACAACTGTAGAGATCAAAGATACAAATCCCAAACATTTAACAGAGCTTATGGTAGGTTCAGAAACAGAATTAAGTATTACGAGACAAGTACCACAAAATACAAAGGTTATATATGAGGCCAACCACTTAACTGTTATGAATAAAGAAGGTGTAAAAATGCTAGATGATGTATCTGTTGCCCTTCGCAGTGGTGAGATTCTTGGGATAGCAGGTGTAGCAGGAAGTGGGCAGAAAGAACTGTGTGAAGCATTAGTAGGTCTTTACCCACTTGCACAAGGTGAACTTATTTATGAAGGACAAAATATTACAGGTGAAAAACCTAGAGAAATACATAAAAAAGGTATTGCCATGAGCTTCGTCCCAGAGGATAGATTAGGTATGGGACTTGTAGGTTCAATGGATATGGTAGATAATTTGCTTTTAAAAGAATATCATACACAAACAGGTTTCTTTCTTAATAAAAGCAGTGTTAAAGCAAAGGCCGAAGAGCTAGTAGAGAAATTAAGTGTTAAGACACCAAGCATATTCCATCCTGTTAAAATGCTTTCAGGTGGAAATATCCAAAAGATTTTATTAGGAAGAGAGATTGAAGCTAACCCTAAAGTACTTATTACAGCTTATGCTGTACGAGGTTTAGATGTTGGTGCAACTCACCAGATTTATGACCTTATTAGTGAGCAAAAAGCTAAAGGTGTAGCTGTTATGTTTGTAGGTGAGGATTTAGATGTACTTTTACAGCTAAGTGACCGTATTATGGTTATGTGTGGTGGAAAGGTAACTGGTATTGTAGAAGCACGAGATACTACAAAAGAAGAAATTGGGATGATGATGGGAGGTAAAACATATGCAAATTAGGGTAACAAAGGCATCAAATCCATCAAATAAGAAAAAAGTGTTTTGTACACTTGTAGCTATTGGACTTGCTATGATTATTACAAGTGTGATTATTGCAGTTATGGGGCATAATCCACTTAATGTGTATTACTCTATGCTTGAAGGATGTTTAGGTACTTCTCATCGTATCAAACAGACTATTATTACTGCAATTCCACTTGTTGTGACAGCAGTAGGGATTGGGATTGCTTTCAGAATGAAATTCTGGAATATCGGTGCAGAAGGACAAATTTTAATGGGTGGTTGCTTTGCAACTTTTGTAGCACTATATTTTAAAAATTTACCAGCTATTGTTTTATTACCGACTATGATTTTATTAAGTGCTATTGGGGGTAGTATCTGGGCCCTTATTCCTGCTATACTTAAAGCTAAATTTAATACAAATGAAACCATTGTAACACTTATGATGAACTATATTGCTTTAAAATGGGTAGTATTCTTGCAATATGGTCCTTGGAAAGACCCTAATGCTATGGGATTCCCGAAAATTGCTAATTTCACAGATAATGCTATTTTACCAAAACTTTTTGGCGTACATATTGGGTGGATCATCGCGCTTATTTTAGTAGTAGTGATTTACTACTTTATTAATCACACTAAAATAGGTTATGAAATTCAAGTATTAGGTGAAAGTGAAAATACTGCTAAGTATGCTGGGATGAATGTAAGGAAAATTATCCTCATTGCTATGATGATGAGTGGTGCAATTTGTGGATTAACAGGTATGATTCAGGCATCGGCAGTGAATAACACTTTAACAATGGATTTAACAGCAGGTGTAGGTTATACAGCAATTATTATTGCATGGTTATCTAATCTTAAGACACCATGGATGGTAGTTGTTTCTATTCTTTTTGCCATCCTGACTCAAGGAGCAAGTTATATTCAAACTGTGTATCAGATTCCTCAAGCAGCAGCAGAGGTTATCCAAGGTATTATTCTTTTCTGTATATTAGGAAGTCAATTCTTTATCAATTATAAAGTTCATGTAAAGGAGGTAGCATAGATGAATATTGAATCCTTTTTAACAGCAGCAGTTATTGCAGGTATGCCCCTTCTTTTTGCCACATTAGGTGGTATTATGAGCGAAAAAGTAGGTCATCTTAACCTTGGGGTAGAGGGGATGATGGTTATGGGAGCAGTGATGGGCTTTATAACAAGCGTACAGACACAGAATCCTTATTTAGCACTTCTATCAGCGATGGCAGCCGGTGGGGTAGGGGCACTTATTTATGCAGTGCTGACTATATCTCTTCGTGCTAATCAGGTTGTAACCGGTTTGGCACTTACTATATTTGGAACAGGGTTTACTAACTTTGTAGGGCAATCTTTTGTAGGGCAAATTGTGCCAGAAAGTGTAAAAACATTTTTTGCTCCTATAGCTATTCCAGTTTTATCAAATATCCCTATTATAGGAGGAGCATTCTTTAATCAAAGTCTATTTGTGTATTTAGGCTATGGTATAGCTGTTATACTTATGCTGTACTATGTCGTAACAAAAGTAGGACTTAATGCACGTATGATAGGTGAAAATCCAGGTGCGGCCGATGCAGCGGGTATTCCTGTTGCACTTTATAAATATATTAATATTGTCCTAGGTGGTATGCTTTGTGGGTTAAGCGGTGCTTTTTTATCACTTGTATATGTACCATCTTGGCAACAAAATATTACGGCAGGTAAAGGGTGGATAGCCGTAGCGCTTGTTATTTTTATTGGATGGAACCCTGTTAAAGCTATTTTTGGGGCTATTCTATTTGGAGCACTGGATATACTTGGACTTAGACTTCAAGCAGCGGGCATTCAAATCAATCAATATTTTGTAGATATGTTACCTTATCTTATGACTATTATTTTCCTTGTTATAGGGTCTATTCGTACAGGTGGAGCAAGCAAGGGCCCAAAGGCTTTAGGGGAAGCATATTTTAGAGAGGATCGTTAAATAAGAACTAAAAGCTACTACGGTAGCTTTTTTTGTGTAAAGATTCGGGAAACGTGGTATATGATTCAACTTGAATGGGCGTATCAATTATTGTATAATGTTGACCTGTGTGAAAGAACGTAGAGAATAGATTTGAAAGAGGGGATGAGATGTTAGACTTAAATGAATTAAAGGCTAAAGGAATTATAGCACAAAAGCAAGAAGGTTATTTTGTACTGCGTTTTTTAAGTAGAGCAGGATATTTTGATGCAAATGAGATGCAGCATTTAGCAGATCTAGCACATAAGTACGGTAATGGTAAGATGGGATTAACGAGTAGATTAACTTTAGAAATTCCATATATTAAAGAAGAATCCTTAGAAGAAGTATTAAAATTTTGTAAGGAGAGAAACTTAAGGATAGGTGGAGGTGGCCCAAGTGTACGTGCTATCTTAACTTGCAAGGGAACAGTTTGTAAGCATGGGCTTGTAGATACCGATAAGCTTGCAAGAGAAATGGAAGATAGATTTTTGATGCGTCAGCTCCCAGGCAAGTTTAAGATAAGTATACTCGGGTGTCCAAATAGCTATGGAAAAGCCCAAGGAAATGATTTAGCCTTTTTAGCGGTGCGTAAGATTCAGTTAGATGAAGCTAGCTGCATTTTATGCCAAAAGTGTATAAGAGTATGCCCAGATAAAGCTTTTACAGTGGATGAGGGGACATTATTGCTTGATGAAGAGAAATGTTCAAGATGTGGCAAGTGTATACCAGTATGTCCAGTAGAAGCACTTCATCAAGAGGAAGTAGAATTTTTAATCTTCTTAGGGGGAAGACTAGGTAGACGCTCTAGACTTGCAACACCTTACCATAAAACATGTAAAGAAGATGAGATTATGGATATTACAGAAAAAGTATTAGCTTATTATGAAATGGTAGCCAATCCAAAAGAACGTTTTGCAGAAGTTATTGAACGTATTGGACAAGCAGAGGTAGAACATGCCATATTTAATTAAAGATTACTATGATACTATAAAAGGATTACCGTTAAAAGCTTCTTATAAAAAAGAAGAATTAATAATTCCAGAATTATTGATTGAAGAGCAAGAACAGATAGCTTTATATTACTGTACACATAATCAGCATATTAATGAATGTGCAAAAGTGTTTATTGTGGGTATTACACCAGGATTTAACCAAATGAATAAATCTATTGCTGCTGCAAGGCTATGTATAGAGGAGAATGTACCTTTAGAAGCTATGCCTTATTTATGTAAAAGGGAGGCACGTTTTGAAGGTTCACTGAGAAAAAATATTATAAGTATGCTAGATGAACTAGGTTTAGCTAATAAGCTTGGGATAGAGCATGCAGCAGCGTTATTTGAAGAAAGGGATGACCTTTTGCATACAACTTCTATGATTCCTTTTGCAGCTTTTGTAAAAGGGAAAAACTATACAGGTCATCAGCCACCTCTTCTTAAAAGTGACCTACTTAGAAAGTATGTAGAAACTTTCTTTTATCCACAGGTAGATTTACTTAAGGATGCACTTATTATTCCATTAGGTAAAAGTGTAGAGGAAATACTTAAACTGCTTATCAATGAAGGCAAACTTAAAGAAGAAAACTGTCTATTAGGTTTTCCGCACCCTTCTGGAGCTAATGCACATAGATATAAACAGTTTGCAAATCATAAAGCTGAGATGATAAAGAAAATTAATAAAAAGAATTTCTAAGAGTAGGATGAGAATAACATTTTACTCTTTTTATGTACTCAAATAATGCTTGAACTTGAGTTTAGAATTGTGTTATAGTAATAACTGTTAGATGCCTAATAGTTAGATATCTAACTAAATTTAAAGAGGAGGTTTATAATGGAGAATAAATTCTCAAATATAAGGGGTAATACCTTGCATATGGCGCTTATTAATGTAGGACATCTGCATAGAAGAAGAAGTAGTAGGTATTTTGAGAAACTTGACCTTTCACATGCACAACCTAAAATTTTAGATTTTCTATCTGAAAATGATGGTTGCATTCAAAGAGAAATTGCTGTTCATTGTGCTAGAGAAGCTGCAACAATGACGAGCATTTTAGGTATTATGGAGAAGTCAGGATTGATTGAGCGTAGACCAAACCCTAAGGATAGACGTATATTAAATGTCTTTTTAACACAAAAAGGAAAGGATATACAAAAGAATATAGGTGAGACCTTTAGTCAACTTGATAAAGAATGTTTAGAAGGTTTTTCTGAAGAAGAATATGCTCAGCTTATAGATTATTTAGAACGTATTTATAACAATATGAATAGAAGGGAGCAAGAAGATGCTTAAACTTTTAAGATTTTTAAAAGGATCTGCTATAATATGTGCTATTTTAGCACCCATTATGATGATGTTGGAAGTTGCAATGGATCTTATGCAACCTAAGTTGATGGCAGATATTATAGATATTGGCATTGCAAATGGTGATACTACATACATATTGAGTCTTGGTGGTAAAATGATTATCTTTTCCATATTAGGTCTTATTGGAGGGATAGGATGTACTTATTTCTCAGCTTATGCAGGTATGCATATGGGAGAGAATTTAAGAGCAGGGATGTTTGAAAAAATACAGGCTTTGTCATTCTTAGAAATTGATAAGTTCAAAACATCCTCACTTATTACGAGGCTTACAAATGATGTTACACAAGTACAAAATATGTTTATGATGGCACTTAGAATTATGGTAAGAGCACCATTTATGTGTATTGGGGGGCTTGTGATGGCATTTGCTTTAAGTATGAAACTCTCTATTATTTTTGTAATTGCTATGCCAGTTATTCTAATTGCTATGACAATCATCTTAAAGAAATCTATGCCCCTTTTCACATCTATGCAAAGTAAAATAGATAATGTGAACTTAGTAATGCGTGAAAATATTTTAGGTATTCGCGTTATTAAAGCTTTTACATTAGAAGGTAAACAACGTGAAAAGTTTGATGCTACTAATAAGGATTTAATGGATACAAGTATCAAAGCTCAAAATATGAGTATGATTTTATGGCCTGTTGTAACACTTGTTATGAACTTGAGTGTTATTGCCGTTTTTTGGTATGGTGGTAACCTTGCTTATATTGGTGGGATTGAAGCGGGAAAAATTATGGCCTTTATTAATTACCTACTTCAAATTATGAACTCACTTGTTATGGTAGTTATGATTATGCTTAACTTCTCACGTGCAAAAGCTTCAGCTGACAGGGTAAATGAAGTGCTTGAAGCAGAGTCTTCTATCAAAGATAAAACAGATACTAAAGATTTTGAGGCATTTGATGTAGAATTTAGAAATGTATCCTTTAAATATCATGAACATAGTGAAGCTGTACTTCATAATGTATCTTTTAAAATTAAGCAAGGACAAACAGTTGGGATTATAGGGTCAACAGGTTCTGGTAAAAGCTCATTAGTAGGTCTTATTCCTAGACTATATGATGCTACAGAGGGAGAAGTACTTATTGGAGGGACTAATGTTAAAGATTTGAGCTTACAAAGCCTAAGGAAAAATATTGGTGTTATTCTTCAAGATAGTATTCTCTTCTCAGGCACTATAGAAAGTAACTTAAAGTTTGGGAATAATGAAGCAGATATTAATACGATGGAAGATGCTGCAAGAGATGCACAAGCATATGAATTCATTATCAATAAAGAAGATAAGTTTAATTCTGTGGTAGAACAACGTGGAAAGAACTTATCTGGAGGGCAAAAACAACGCCTTTCTATTACACGTACATTAGTAAGAAATCCTAAAATCCTTATTATGGATGATGCTTCAAGTGCCTTAGATATGGCAACAGAAGCGAGATTATTACAAGCCTTAAAGCAAAGAATGAAGAGCAGCACAGTCTTTATGATTGCACAACGTATATCAGGCGTTATGGATGCGGATCAGATTATTGTTATGGATGATGGCCATATTGTAGGAATAGGTACACATGAACAGCTTCTAGCAGCTAATGATATTTATCGTAGTATAGCAGTTTCACAGTTAGGTGAGGAGGTATTAGAAAATGTCTCAGCATAAAGAGAATGCACCGCATAGACCGGGTGGACCAGGTCCAATACCTATGATGCATCATAAGAAAGAAAAGTTAAAAGATCCAAAAGCTACAGTAAAACGTCTTTTACATTACTTAGGTAGCAGTAAATACATTATGGTGTTTGTATTCTTTATTACACTACTTACAACAGTTATTACGATTATAGGAACTAAGCTTAATGGTGATACAGTAGATAAATTTATTATAACAAGAGATTTAAATGGGCTTGCTAAGATCTGTCTTGTTATGTTAGTACTTTATGTTATAAGTAGTGTATCTGTATTCATACAAAATAGAGCAATGGTACGTATTGCACAGACAACTACACTTAGTATTCGTAAAGACTTATTTAGAAATATGCAAGGTTTACCACTTGCATATTATGACAGTCATTCAAGTGGGGATTTAATGAGTCGTTTAACCAATGACGTAGATAATATTAATATGACTCTTGCACAAAGTGTAACACAGCTTTTTTCAGGTATTATCAGTATTGTAGGGATGCTTATTGCTATGATTCTTTTAAGCCCGGTACTTACTTTAATTGGATTGCTTACTACACCGTTTATGTTTATCTTAATGCGCGTTGTTGTTAAACGTACACAGCCTTACTTTATTAAGCAACAGACAGAACTAGGCAAATTAAATGGTTATATTGAGGAAATGGTATCAGGACAGAAAGCTGTACTACTTTTTTCACAAGAGGAAAAGGTAAAAGAAGAGTTTGGTAAAATTAATAGTAACCTAACTCAGACAGCTATCTTAGCTCAAACTTTCTCAGGCTTTATGGGACCTATGAATAACTGTATTAATAATATTACTTACCTTATTGTTGCAGTAAGTGGTGGGTACTTAATGCTTAAAGGTTTTGATATTACAGTAGGGATTATCTTCAGTTTTATCCTTTATATGCGTAACTTCACAAGACCAATTAATGAGATTTTTAACCTATTTAATACCATTCAGTCAGCATTAGCTGGTGCAGAACGTGTATTTGAAGTTATGGACGAAGAGAAAGAGCAGGATAGGGTAGGTGCAGTAGATATGGAGAATATAGAAGGCGAAGTCATTCTTGAAGATGTTCATTTTTCTTATGTACCAGAAAAACCTATTTTAAAAGATGCTACACTTACAGCTAAAAAAGGACAAACTATTGCTATTGTAGGTCCTACAGGAGCTGGTAAAACAACCATTATCAACCTGCTTACAAAGTTCTATGATATTGATAGCGGACTCATTACAATTGATGGACATGATATTCAGGAAGTTACAAGAGAAAGTCTTAGAAAGTCTATTGCTATGGTACTTCAGGATACTTATCTCTTCTCTGAAAGTGTGCGCGAGAATATTCGTTATGGGAACTTAGATGCAACAGATGAGGAAGTAGAGCAGGCTGCAAAACTTGCTAATGCCCATAGCTTTATTAAGCAGCTGCCAGATGGCTATGATACTATTTTATCTGATAATGGAAGTAACTTATCACAAGGGCAGCGTCAGCTTCTAGCTATTGCCAGGGCAATACTTATGAAATCATCCATTTTAATCTTAGATGAAGCAACATCTTCTATTGATACACGTACAGAAGTGGCTATTCAAAGAGCTATGGAACACCTTATGAAAGGCAAAACAACTTTTGTTATTGCACACCGTTTAAGTACAATCCGTAACGCTGATCAGATTTTAGCTCTCAAAGATGGTGAGATTATTGAACGTGGCACACATTATGAATTACTTGAAAAAGATGGTTTTTATGCAAACCTTTATAACAGTCAGTTCAAAAAAGGTATAGACCTTGATGATATTATTGCATAATAAAAAGGAGTAATCCCTAGGGATTACTCCTTTTTATATTTAGTGATGTCCACATCCATCATGAGAGCAAGTATGTGTACTATCTAATTCATTTAATTGACCACTTAAGAATAAAGTCATATTATCTCCTACATTACCTGTAGTTGTTTGATATACTTTAATGCCCATAGCATTAAGTTTACGAATAGCACCTTGACCAATGCCCCCTACTAGAACGACATCAACAGGTGTGTTTTGGAGAGCTTGTAGAGGATGGCATTTGCCATGCTCATGGTGAAGGTCACCATTTTTAATAGGTGTAACCTCTTTTGTATCAGAATCTACTACGATAAAGAGTGGTGCTGAGCCAAAGTGGCCATACGGTATACTTAATAGACCTTCGTTTTTTGATACAGGAATACATATTTTCATATTATTCTCCTCCTTGGGTTTTAAGGTGACAGCAGGTTTTAGGACAGTTTTCACGCATAGGGCAAGAAGTATCTTTTACAGATGAGACTGAAACTTTTAAATCATTAATAAAAGTAATAAGGGTATTTAATGTATCTTCATTTACTGAATAATGAACACGATACCCTTGTTTATAACCAATGATAATACCAGCCTCTTTTAATATCTTAATATGTTGTGATACTGCAGCTTCAGAAATATTAAGACGCTTAGATATTCCCTTAGCACATACATTTTGCTGTGCTAGCAAAAGTAAAATTGTAACGCGTGTTTCATCAGAAAGTGCTTTGAAAATTTGAATAGCTAAAGTCATACTGCTTCCATTTAATTAAGTAATTGCTTAATTAAATCTTACAACCTTTATTTTGAAAATTCAAGTGTAAAAATAAATAATTTAAATTAATTTAAATTATTGAAATAAAATCGAGGGTAATAATTATTGCTAAAAGTATTTTTATGGGGTAAAACTTTTAAATATAAATAATAAATGTTATAATTGTGTTAAATAATTATATATTTATACATAGAAAGGGATTTCATAATGGAGAAGTATATTGTATTGATGCATGAATTGTAGGTAGTGATAAAAATACAGTGCTTCATACAAAAAAGATGATAGAACTTGGGCTGTTCTTATAGAAATTATAGAAAAGCAAGGGAAGCTTAATGAAGAGGAAGATGATGAAATACTTCATTATCTTATTAATTGTTTAAAAGAAAATTATGACAAGCTGAATAAGATTAGAGCTAAGGCTCAAGAAGAAGCAATAGAATGCTATAAAGCATTTATAGAATGAAGGAAGGTTAGTTTGCACCATGGTTATATTAACAATTATGGCAATAGGAATGCTGATTGGAGGATGGATTTTTCCTCAGAAATGGCATACCTACAATAATAAATTACAAGTAGTAAGTATCGTAATACTGATTTTTTGTATGGGAGTAAATTTGGGAAGTAATGATGACTTTATGAGTCAACTACCTAGAATGGGGTTGAAAGGCTTCATATTTGCTATTATTCCTATTCTTTTATCTGTAGGAGTAGTATATCTGTTAACAAAGCATCTTATGAAGGAGAGGAAAAATGATTAAAGCTATTATACTTAGTTTAATAATAGGTGTGGTATATGGGCAGTTCTTTTTAGAACCCAGCCATGCAGTAAATTTCAGCTATTTGTCAGATATAGCATTAGTTGTACTTATGTTTTCCGTAGGCATTAGTGTAGGAGCTAATAAACAAGTATTTAGTAAGATTAAAGAGCATCATATTAAAATACTTATTATTCCAATAGGAATTATTCTAGGTTCTATTGCAGGGGGATTTTTATGTAGTATACTAATGGATATGCCACTTAATGTAAGTGTGGCTATTACATCAGGACTTGGATGGTATAGTTTATCAGGGGTACTTATTACAGACCTTGCTGGAGCTGATTTAGGTACTATAGCTTTTTTGGCGAATTTATTTAGAGAGATACTTTCTTTTATGCTTATACCTATAGTAGCTAAATATTGTAATCACTATACAGCAATTGCACCAGCAGCGGCAACAAGTGAAGATACTACACTTCCGGTACTCATTAAATATACTAGTGAAGAAGTAGTTATTATGGCTGTTATTAATGGAGTTATTTGTTACATGATGGTACCGGTCCTCACTAATCTATTTTATCGTATTTTATAACGAGGAGAAGAGATAGATGGTAACGGAGATTTTATTTTTTATTATAGCTTTGTTCCTTTTAATAAGTGGATTTGACTACATATTTGGAAGTAAGCTAGGTTTAGGAATTCAATTTAAAAAAGGTGTAGAGGCATCAGGAAGCTTAGCACTTAATATGATAGGGATTTATATACTAGCCCCTCTTTTAACAGAAGGGCTTATGGCTGTAATTCTTCCGGTTACAAGTATTTTTAAAGTAGATCCTTCTCTTGTTCCAGCAAGTTTCTTAGCTGTAGATATGGGAGGCTACCAATTAGCACAGAATCTGGCTATGAATAGTCAAATGGCAGATTTTTCTGGTATACTACTGGCATCTAACTTAGGTGCAACGATTAGTTTTTCTATACCAGTTGCTTTAGGAATGATTAAAAAAGAGGACTTACCTTTCTTTTTAAGAGGTCTTGTAATAGGGATTATTGCTCTTCCTTTTGGATCATTTATAGGAGGCCTTGTACAGGGGATAGGTATATATGAGTTGCTTAGAAATTGTATGCCACTTTTTGTACTTAGTTTTGTGCTAGCGTATTGTACAATGCGTTATACGAATCAGATAGTAAAGTGTTTTGACATATTAAGTAAGGTTATTGTTACTATGAGTATTATCGGATTAATTGCTGTAGGACTTGAAGTTGTACTAGGTATTTCAATTTTGCCAGTATATACTCCTCCATTAAGTGAAGCATCAGAAATTGTGGTACGAATAGGATTATTCTTAGCGGGTGCTTATCCAATGCTTAAAGTAGTAGAGCATCTTATAATAAGATACTGTAGGCCTATTGCAAAAGTACTTAAAGTAAATGAAACAACTATTGTAGGGATGATTGGCAGTCTTGCAAGTAATTTGCTTACATTTGCTGAAATTGAGCATATGGATCATAAGGGGAAAGTTTTAGCCAGTGCAGTGGCTATTAGTGGTGCTTTTGTTTTAGGTGGTCAGTTAGCTTTTGTAAGTACGTTATCTAGTGAAATGGTTATTCCTTTTATTGTTTCGAAGATAAGTGGTGCTGTTTTGGCTATAATTATTGTTCAATTAACTTATAAAGAGGTATAAGATGTTTAAAAATGGGCAAGCCTTTTAATGCTTTAAAATTCATATGAGGAGGTTTTGCACATGGCTAAGAACAAGAATAACAAAGAAAAGGCAAGTGCTAAATCTAAGAAGAACAAAAATATCAATTTAGAAGCAGCTGATGAAATCACACCAAAGAAAAATAAGTAATCTTTAAGCATCTTTATAGATGCTTATTTTTTATAAATATAATTGGTTTGATTTATTTAAAAATTTAGATTATAATAAAGTGAATTTAGAGATAGGGGGAAGAATTTATGTCAGAGGTCCAAGTATTTGACTCACAGGATGTAGCCAAGAATAAAGTGTATGCTATTTTAGCTTATTTAGGATTTTTAGTTATTATCCCACTTATTGTTTGTAAAGACTCTCGTTATGCAAAGTTTCATACTAATCAAGGGCTTGTATTATTCCTTTCAGGGATAGCCTTAAGTATAGCAGATTTTATAGTAGGTATTATATTAGGAATTTGCACAGGGCTTCCTCTTATAGGATGGATCTTTGGTATTATCATGTTACTGATTAATGTGGTAGTAGGTATTGCTAGTATTGGGCTTTTTGCCTTAATGATTATAGGTATTGTTAATGCATGTAAGGGTGAAGGAAAAGAATTGCCTATAATTGGTCATTTTGTTATTCTTCAATAGAAGTAGCTTAGAGCTAACCTATGACGATATAGGTGCTCTAGGCTATTTTTTATAAGTTTTGTAGATTTATAATAGAAGAATATGATAAGCTATAAGAAGACATTTATTATACAAATAGGAGAGCAGGTAATGAAAATATTATTTATTACAATGGATTGGATGAAATATTATGTAGGGGAAGGCGATGAAGAAAAAGAGGTGCCTCCTTGTGGTTATAATTTTCAATATACAAATGGTTACTACTATGGGTATGGTAGAGGAATTGATGAAATAAAAATAGAAGAATTAGAAGGCGTTACAGTGGATGATAATAAGGTAGAAAATGTACTTGTGGTATGGCTTGCACCAAATCGTAACGGAGAAACATGCATTGTTGGCTGGTATAAAGATGCGACTATTTACAGACAAGCTATTACAGAGTTTACATTAGATAGTGAGAGATTTGAAAGAACTTATAGTATTGTAGCGCCAGCAAGGGGAAGTCTCCTTCTTCCTATGGAAGAAAGAAATTATATTGTAGAGGGAGTAGATGTGCCAGTTGAGTATCATATGGAAAGAGAACAGCTTGCACAAATTAGAGCATATATCCATAATTATGCAGGAGACTGTATGAATTTAGTTCTTACAGAAAAAGAACTTAATGGTGTTCTTTCTATTAATATGGACTATGAGCGTTATTTCTATAAAGCAGATGAATTTTTAGCCAAAGATGCATATGCTAAAGCTATTAGATGCTTTAATAAGGCCATTGCTGAAGAACCAACTGAGACGCTAGGCTATGAATGTAAAGCAAGTATTCTTTTAAGCTTAAAAATGTATGATGAAGCATTAGAGCTTTATAATAAGGTAGTAGGACTTGATGAAGATAATGATTTGGCATATTATTGTCTGGGTCTTATCTCAGGATTAAAACAAGAATATGAAAAAGCATTGCCATACTTTGATAGATATTTAAATCATAGACCTGAAGATCACCATGTACGTGCAGAGCGTGCATATACTTACTTTATCAAAGGGGACAGTGAAAAAGCAGAAAAAGATATTAAGCTTGCTTATGAAAAGGAAAAACATAATCCAGTTGTAAAAGAAATTTATAAACGTATTGTACAAAAGTAACAAAAAAGAGAGGGCATTATTTGGAAAGGTATAATATTCCAAATAATGCCTTTTTTATATTTACTAATAGGATTATGTAAACAAATGAAATTTTAAGTATTACATACAATCAAAATACTATAGATTACAAGAAATAACTTATGTAAAGCTGAAAAAATAAATAGAATTTTGATATATTAAGAAGGCTTTGTAAAAACTCACAAAGTTTTTTGAAACAATATTTAGTTAGAGTTAAAATATTGACACTTATAGATACAATTGGTACAATGTTTATAAATTGAATTGTCAGACAAATGCAATTAGAAGGTTCCGTCTCGTCCTTAATGGATGAGATTTTTATTTATCTATGTATATAAGGGGGGCAAAGATGAAGTTATCAGATGTATTAGTAAGATGTTTAATGGAGGAACAAGTCGATACAGTATTCGGCTATCCGGGAGCAGCGATCCTGTCTGTCTACGAATCTTTGAGAGCTTCTAGTATACATCATGTACTAGTAAGACAGGAGCAGGCTGCTGTACATAGTGCAAGTGGGTATGCAAGAACGACAGGAAAAGTAGGAGTATGTATTGCAACTTCGGGACCGGGAGCAACCAATTTAGTAACAGGTATTGCAACAGCATATATGGATTCTATTCCTATTGTTATTTTTACAGGTCAGGTTAAATCTAGCTTAATAGGCAGAGATGTCTTTCAAGAGGTAGATATTACAGGTTGTACTGAGCCATTTATAAAACACAGCTATTTGCTTCAAAATCCGAAGGACTTTCCTAGGATCGTAAAGGAAGCTTTTTATATTGCCAGAACAGGAAGGCCAGGACCTGTACTCATTGATTTACCTATGGACTTTCAAGATGTACAAATAGATTTTAACTATCCTAAAAAGGTAGACATACCTGGCTATAAACCAACAATTAAGGGACATATAGGACAGATTAAAAGGGCTATCAAACTCTTACTTAATAGTAAAAGACCTTTAATCTGCACAGGAGGGGGCGTTCACCTTGGGCAAGCAAAAGAGGAGCTTGCTTATATGATAGAGAAGTCTCATATTCCTATGGTGCATACACTGATGGGAACAGGAACATTAGATACATATTCGCCTTATAATTTAGGAATGATTGGAAGTCATGGTTATTATCATGCTAACTGGGCGCTTAAGCATGCAGATACAATTCTTTTTATAGGAGCGCGTATTGCAGATAGGGCTGTAGCTAATGCAGGGATTTTGGATGAAAAAGCTAATATTATCCATATTGATATAGATCCAGCAGAGATTGGCAAAATGACAGCAGCGCATATTCCTGTTGTAGGGGATGTAAAAGAAGTCCTAAGGGTTATGAACGAACTCATTAAAACAAGTGAAACGAAGGAATGGATTGAAACCATTTTAAATCATAAGAAGAAAACAGCAGACATAAAGTATGAACACAGCATTAATCCGAAGACAGTTATTAAAACATTATCCAATTTATTAGATGATGAAGCGATCATTACAGCTGATGTAGGACAGAATCAGTTTTGGACTATGCGCAATATGGAGATTAAAGGAAATCGTCAAATACTTTGCTCAGGTGGATTTGGTACTATGGGTTATTCATTACCAGCATGTATAGGCGCTGCAATAGGAAATAAATCTCGTAAGGTAGTGGGTGTGTTTGGAGATGGAAGTTTCCAAATGAGTTTTTTTGAATTAGGGACGCTCGTGCAGGAGCATGTAAATCCTATTATGATTTTATTTAATAACAGTGGACTTGGAATGGTAAGGGAAATTCAAAGAAAACTCGAAACAAAAGAGTATGGTGTAGGACTTCCTAAGAATCCAGATTTTGCTGCTATCGTAAGAGCGTATGGTATAGAGGCATATAGAATAGATGACCCAGATAAGGTAGAACAAATACTTAAACAAGCTATAGCAAGCGGTAAGCCTCAATTTTTGGAGTTTATTGTAAGTGATAAAGAAAGCACTTTATAAGGAGGTAGAAATGTGGAAAAACATGTAATTTCCGCACTGGTTGAGAACCATTCAGGAGTATTAAACCGTATATCTGGTCTCTTCAGTAGACGTGGTTACAATATTGACAGTTTATCCGTGGGTGAAACAGAGAACCCTTCTATCTCGCGTATGACTATTGTAACGAAAGCGGATAAGCAGATGCAAGAGCAGATCAAAAAACAACTTAATAAACTGATAGAAGTAATTAAAATTGTAGAACTCAATGAAACAAGTGCAGTTTATAGAGAGCTAGCACTTATTAAAGTAGGAGCTAATCATGAAAATCGTGCTGAAATTATAGAGATTGCTAATATCTTTAGAGCACATATTGTGGATGTTTCTAAAGAAGTATTAATTTTAGAAGCTACAGGCGATCAAGGTAAAATCAAAGCACTTACTGAAATGCTACAGCCTTATGGTATTAAAGAAATTGTGCGAACAGGACTTACTGCGCTTCAAAGAGGAGAAAATGAATTAAAAAATTAAGACTTCCAAAGAAGCCTTATAAATAAAATAACATATGGATTATATATAAGGAGGATTTTATTATGGCAAAGTTATATTATCAAAAAGATTGTGATTTAAATTTATTAAAGGGTAAAAAAGTAGCAGTTATTGGTTATGGTAGTCAAGGACATGCACATGCACTTAATTTACATGAATCAGGTGTAGAGGTTATTGTAGGTCTTTACAATGGGAGTCCATCATGGGAAAAAGCTGAAAAAGCAGGGCTTACTGTTATGACAGCAGCCGATGCAGCAAAAGCAGCGGACTTTATTATGATTTTAATTAACGATGAGAAACAAGCAAAACTTTATACAGAAAGTATTAAAGAGGGGCTTACAACAGGCAAAACGCTTGCATTTGCCCATGGTTTCAATATTCATTATGGACAGATTATACCACCAAGTGACGTAAATGTTGTTATGATTGCTCCAAAAGGACCAGGACATACAGTAAGAAGTCAATATCAAGAAGGTAAAGGTGTACCATGTCTTATCGCTGTTTACCAAGATGCAACAGGAGATGCAAAAGATATTGCACTTGCTTATGCAGATGGTATTGGTGGAGCGCGCGCAGGAATATTAGAAACAACCTTCAAAGAAGAAACAGAAACAGACCTTTTCGGAGAGCAAGCTGTACTTTGTGGTGGTGTAACAGCACTTATGAAAGCTGGTTTTGAAACATTAGTTGAAGCAGGCTATCAACCAGAAAGTGCATATTTTGAATGTGTACATGAAATGAAACTTATTGTTGACCTTATTAACCAAGGTGGCTTTGAATATATGAGATATTCCATTTCAGATACAGCAGAATATGGAGACTATACAGTAGGACCACGTGTTATTACAGATGAAACTAAAAAAGAAATGAAAAAAGTATTAACAGAAATCCAAAATGGTACATTTGCTAAAAACTGGATATCAGAAAATCAGGCCAATCGACCATACTTCAGATCTGTTAGAAGAATTGAAGCAGAGCATCAAGTAGAGTCAGTAGGTAAAGAGTTAAGAAAAATGATGAGTTGGATTAAAGAAGACTAATAAATGAAGGAGGGGCTTTTCTTATGGCAAAAGCTATTAAAATTTTTGACACGACACTTAGGGATGGAGAGCAATCACCAGGGTGCAGTATGAATCTTAGTGAAAAACTAGAGATGGCCTTACAACTGGAAAGACTAGGTGTAGATGTTATAGAAGCAGGGTTTGCAATTGCTTCACCAGGAGACTTTAAGTCTGTTCATGAAATTGCAAAAGTAGTGAAACACACAAGAGTAGCGAGCCTAGCAAGAGCCCTTACTAAAGATATTGATGCAGCAGCAGAGAGTTTAAAAGGTGCAGCATACCCACGTATACATACCTTTTTGGCAACATCAGATATACATATGCAGTATAAGTTAAAAAAGACGCCAGAAGAGGTACTGCAAAATGCAGTAGAAATGGTTAAGTATGCAAAAAAATACTGTGAGGATGTAGAGTTCTCAGCAGAAGATGCATCAAGAAGCGATCCAGCTTTTCTCTATCAGATATTTGAAGCTGTTATTAAGGCAGGTGCAACAGTTATTAATGTTCCAGACACAGTAGGATATACAAGTCCAGATGAGTTCTACAATTTAATAGCAGGTATTCGCGATCATGTGCCTAGTATTGATAAAGTAGATATTTCAGTACACTGTCATAATGACTTAGGAATGGCTGTAGCTAACTCCTTATCCGCTATTAAAGCTGGTGCAACTCAGATTGAGTGTACGGTTAATGGAATAGGAGAACGTGCAGGTAATGCAGCACTTGAAGAACTTGTTATGAACCTTAGTGTTAGAAAAGATCTTTATGATTTAACAACTAATATTCAGACAAAAGAGATTTACAAAACAAGTAAGCTTCTAAGCAGTATAACAGGGGTGAAAATACAGCCTAATAAGGCCATTGTAGGAGAAAATGCTTTTGCACACGAGTCGGGGATTCACCAACATGGGGTACTTGCTAATAAGAGTACTTATGAGATTATGACGCCAGAGTCTATAGGGCTTACAGAAAATAAAATGGTACTTGGCAAACATTCAGGTCGTCATGCTTTTGTAGATCGTATAGAGATGCTGGGCTATGCCCTTGAAGAAGATGCTCTTAATAAAGCATTTGAACAATTTAAGATGCTTGCAGATAAGAAGAAGGTTGTTACGGATAAAGATATTGAAGCACTTGTACGTAGAAAAACTGTGGCTATTCCACAGACTTATACATTAGAGCGCTTTGTTATCAATTCAGGTAATACTATTACAGCTACTTCGGCTGTAAGACTTATTTGTAAAACAGGAGCCGTGCTTGAAGATGTTATGTCTTCTTATGATGGGCCTATTGATGCATCCTTTAAAGCTATTGATAAGATGGTAGGTAAAAAATTCACGTTAGAAGACTTCTCTATTAATTCTGTTACAGGTGGAGCAGATGCACAAGGTGAGGTAAATCTTAAAATTAAATGTAAGAATAAAACTTATAACGGTCACGGCGTAAGTATGGATATTGTAGAAGCAAGTATTTTGGCTTACTTATCTGCAATCAATAATATGCTTTATGATTTAGATAGCATAAAAAAATAAAATTAAGCTACTAGGTGCAGGGACTATCTTAAGGTAGGCCTTGCACCTTATCACATTACACTATAAAACCTAAAAGGAGGAAAGACAAATGGGAATGACCATGACACAAAAAATATTAGCAGCTCATGCAAATCTTAAAGAAGTGGTGGCAAGGCAGCTGATTGAGGCTAATCTTGATTTGGTGTTAGGAAATGATATTACAACACCTGTTGCTATAAAAGAATTTGAGAAAATTAGTTCTCAAGATGTGTTTGACTGCTCTAAAGTAGTCATTGTGCCAGACCATTTCACGCCCAATAAAGATATTAAAGCGGCTGAGCAGTGCAAATGTGTAAAAACTTTTGCTTATGATAAAAATATTGAGCATTATTTTGAAGTAGGCGAAATGGGCATTGAACATGCACTTCTTCCTGAAAAGGGATTAGTAGTACCAGGAGATGTCGTCATAGGAGCAGATTCACATACTTGTACATATGGTGCACTTGGAGCCTTTTCTACTGGTATTGGTAGTACAGATATGGCAGCAGGTATGGCAACAGGTAAGGCCTGGTTTAAGGTACCGGATGCTATTAAGTTTATACTGAAAGGTCAACCTAGCCATTTTGTATCTGGAAAAGATATTATATTGCATATTATAGGCATGATAGGCGTAGATGGTGCACTTTATAAGTCAATGGAATTTACAGGAGAAGGTCTTAAGTACTTATCTATGGATTCGAGACTATCTATGGCTAATATGGCTATTGAAGCAGGTGCTAAAAATGGTATTTTTGAAGTGGATGAAGTGACACTTGAATATGTTAAAGAACATAGCAGTAAACCTTATACAGTCTATAAGGCAGATGAAGATGCAGTATATGAACAAGTAATAGAAATAGATCTTAGCACCATTAGACCTACAGTAGCTTATCCACATCTTCCTGAAAATACAAAAACTATAGATGAAGTAGAAGAAATTAAAATTGATCAGGTAGTTATTGGTTCTTGTACAAATGGGCGTATAGAAGACCTACGTATGGCAAGAGAAGTTATGAAGGGGAAAAAGGTAGCAAAAGGTGTACGTGTTATCGTTATTCCAGGTACTCAAAACATCTATTTGCAAGCTATTAAAGAAGGTATTGTAGAAGATTTGGTTACAGCAGGCTGTGTAGTCAGCACGCCAACATGTGGTCCTTGTCTTGGTGGACACATGGGCATTTTAGCAGCAGGTGAAAGATGTGTAGCAACTACAAACCGTAACTTTATAGGGCGCATGGGACATGTAGAATCAGAAATATATCTTGCAAGTCCGGCAGTGGCAGCAGCGTCTGCTATTTGTGGCTATATTGCAAATCCGGAACAAGTATAGGAGGGGGATAAAATGAAGGCAACAGGTAGGGTATTTCGTTATGGGGATAACATTGATACGGATGTGATTATTCCAGCAAGATATTTAAATACATCAGATCCTAAAGAATTAGCTACGCATTGTATGGAGGATATTGATACAGATTTCACGCAGCAGGTAAAGGAAGGGGACATTATAGTAGCAGATAAAAATTTTGGTTGTGGTTCTTCTAGAGAGCATGCACCTATTGCGATTAAAGCCTCTGGTATTTCATGTGTTATTGCAAAAACTTTTGCACGTATTTTTTATAGAAATGCTATTAATATAGGACTTCCTATTTTAGAGTGCCCTGAAGCAGTGGAGGGCATCCAGGCAGGAGATACGGTTGAAGTAGATTTCACTAAAGGTACTATTATAAATGTAACAAGTGGTAAGGTCTATAAAGCGCAGCCTTTCCCTGAGTTTATGCAGAGAATTATTGAGGCTAATGGCCTTGTTAATTACGTAAGGGAAAATAAATAGGGAGGGATAATAATGAATTATAAGATTGTTACTTTGCCCGGAGATGGTATTGGACCAGAGATCATGGCGCAGGCCGTTAAAGTATTAGATGAAGTAGGTAATAGATTTGGTCATACATTTAACTATGAAGAGCATCTTATAGGTGGTGCGGGTATAGATGAGCTAGGCTCCTCATTACCTCAAGCTACTATTGATGCATGTAAGACAAGTGATGCAGTATTACTTGGTGCAGTAGGTGGGCCTAAATGGGATACTACTTCAAATGGAGATAGACCAGAAAAAGGGCTACTTAAGATTAGAGAGACACTAGGACTATTCGCCAATTTTAGGCCAGCTCTTTTATATAAGCAGCTTCAACATGCAAGCCCATTAAAGGTAGAAGTTATTGGAGATAGCTTAGATATTCTTATTGTAAGAGAACTTACAAGTGGTATTTATTTTGGGAGGCATGAACGTACTATATGCGATAATCCAAAAGATACATATGCGGAGGATGTTGAGTACTACAATGTAGGTGAAATTGAACGTATTCTTAGAGTGGGTTTTGATTCAGCTATGAAAAGAAATAAGAAGGTTGTAGTAGTAGATAAGGCTAATGTGCTTGCTACTTCTAAGCTCTGGAGAGAAGTAACACAAGAGGTAGCAAAGGATTATGAAGAAGTAGATTATAGTTTTATGTATGTAGATAATGCAGCGATGCAGCTTGTGGCGAACCCTAAACAGTTTGATGTCATCATTACAAGTAATATGTTTGGGGATATTTTATCTGATGAAGCAAGTATGCTGACAGGTTCTATAGGAATGTTAGCATCTGCAAGCTTAGGTGAAGGCACTCTAGGACTTTATGAACCAAGTCATGGTAGTGCACCTGATATAGCTGGGCAGAATAAAGCTAATCCTATTGCAACTATTTTATCGGTGGCGATGATGTTACGCTATTCGTTAGGACTTGAGAGCGAGGCGCAGGCTATTGAGAAAGCAGTAGAATGTGTGCTAGATAAAGGATACCGCACAGGTGATATTATGAGTGTAGGCTGTAAGTATATAGGTACTAAAGAAAAGGGCAGTTATATTTGTGAAGCTATTAAGCTAGGAAACGAACAGAGGAGGATTTAAAATGAGTCAAAGAATAATTTATTTAGATGGTAATTATGTAAGAGAAGAAGAAGCAAAGATTTCTGTATTTGACCATGGTGTACTTTATGGTGATGGTGTATTTGAAGGTATTAGAGTTTATAATGGACGTGTTTTTAAATGTGAGGAACATATTAATAGACTGTACAATGCAGCTAAAGCTATTATGCTAGAGATTCCTATGAGTAAAGAAGAGATGACGGAGGTGCTTCTTGAAACTTGTAGAAGAAATCAAATTAAGGATGGTTATGTTCGCCTTGTAGTAACAAGAGGTAAAGGTGACCTTGGTCTTAATCCTGTAAGCTGTAAAGTTGCATCAGTATTTTGTATTGCAGGTTCTATTACACTTTATCCAGATGAAATGTATATAAAAGGGATGCCTATTATTACAGCTGTTCAAAGAAGAAATAAAGCAACTATTGTAGATCCTCAAATTAAATCATTAAATTACCTTAATAATATACTAGCTAAAATTGAAGCAAACAGAGCAGGGGTGCCAGAAGCACTTATGCTAAATCATGATGGCGTGGTAGCAGAATGTACAGGAGATAACATTTTTATTGTAAAAGATAATGTTATTTATACACCTCCTATCTACATAGGTATATTAGATGGTATTACAAGAAATACAGTCATTGAATTAGCTAAGGAACTTGGATATGAAGTAAAAGAAAGTGAGTTTACACTTTTTAATGTTTATAGTGCAGATGAATGTTTCTTAACGGGTACAGCTGCAGAAGCTATTCCTGTTACAAATGTAGATGGGCGTATTATTGGTAATGGAGAGGCAGGCCCTGTTACAACGAGACTTCTTGAAGCATTTAAAGCATATGCAAATAACAATGGGAGAGATATTTACTAAAAGAGGCCTAAAATAATATGATAAAAATAAAAGTGATATGTATTTTCTAAGTTGATGTGACCCCAATAAGTTAGACTTAATAGCGTAGTAGTTTTTAACTGCTACGCTATTGTTTTATGCAGCTAGAAGAGTGTGTCTATATTCCACTGGGCTCATCCATCCTAGCTTCTCTTTAATTCTTCGTTCATTGTAATATTTTATATAGTTCTCAATAGCTAGCTTGAGTTCTTCATAACTATAATAGACCTCACCATAGTACATTTCTTGTTTCATAATTCCAAAGAAATTTTCCATTACTGAGTTGTCGTGGCAGTTTCCTTTTCTAGACATACTTTGAAAAATCTTATTCTCTTTAAGCGTATGAGTGTATGCTTTCATCTGATAAGCCCAGCCCTGGTCTGAGTGAAATGTACGTCTATATTTACAGTTTGTAGTAATCTCTATAGCCTTATTTAAAGCTTGCATTATGCTCACAGCAGATGGTCTTTGTGAGATGCTATAACTAATGATTTCCCTATTACATAGATCCATGAATGGATCCAAATACAGTTTCTTGATGTGCATTTTTCCTTTTTTATCTACTTCATAATACTTAAATTCTGATGTGTCTGTTACAATCTTCTGATGTAGAACACAAGTTTCAAAACGCCTATGTATTCTATTAGGAGCAACCTTTCCTACCTTACCCTTATATGAGCTGTATTTACGACTTTTTCTAGTAAAAGATGTTACCTGAAGCCCTAATTTCTGAATAATGCGTTGAACACGTTTCTTGTTTACAACTAGTCCTTGTTTTTTTAATTCCCCATAAATGCGTCGATAGCCAAAATCCTTATTATTCTTTCGTATTTCAAGAATCTTTTCTTCTAGCTCTTGGTTCGGATTTTCTTTATCAAAACGTTTCTGCCAGTACATATATGTTGCTTTAGGAAAACCTGTAATCGCGAGAATATCTTTTAATTTGAAGGATCCTCGGAGACTATGGATGATTCTCGCTTTTTGTTCTGAGGTATTCCCTCTAAACGTAGTCTCCTCAGTTCTTTTAAATAGGCATTCTCTATTTTAAGTTTTAATAACTCATCTTCTAGTTGTTTGATATATTTCTCATTATGATTAGATGGATCAAGTGTATCTGTAGATGTAGTCTTCGGTTTATTCATTGTTCGTTTCCGCCCTTTACGTTTTGATCTTAAAGCATCAGGACCAGCAATTCTGAAATCATTTACCCATTTAGTAATTAATGGTGGGTTATTCATTCCAATGGATAAAGCCAACTCCTGATATGAAGCTTCTGTTGTTAAATATAACTCTACTACATGAAGCTTAAAATCAAAAGAGTAATTTTCTTTCTTTTCGGAGCGAATCAATCCTTCATTTCCCATGTTTTCATATGATTTTACCCATCTATGAACTTGTTCTGAACGAGGAATGCCATACTTTTTTGCCAGATATCCATATGAACCCTCACCATTTAAATAGGCTTGAACAACATTTGTCTTAAATTCAAAACTATATTTTGCCATAAAAAACTGACCTCCCATAAGTTAGATTTTTAAGTCTAACTTATGGGGGTCAGTGCAAGTATAGGGAGTAACATGTCACTTTTTAAATAGATTTAGAGTTCTTCTATAAAACTAGGATTTGGGAAAGGGATATGTGCAATGTCTTCAAGAATTGTACTAGTGTTTTCGTCTAATCTAAAGAGGGTAACTTCATTAGAATTTTGATTGCAGACCATGAGTAGTTTTCCGTCATGTGTACAAGTTATATGTCTAGGCCATATGCCTCCACAAGGATATAGATTAAGTTTTTTTAGAGAGCCATCAACTTGAATTTCAAAACGCGTAATACTATTATGCCCTCTATTGGCAGCTAATAGATATTTTTGGTTAGGTGTAATGATGCAATTAGAGCAGTAGCTCGTACCTTCATAATCTATAGGAAGGGTGGTTATTTCTTGCAGAATCTGAAGTGTACCTGTAGATGGGTCCTGTTGAGTAACAAAAATTTTGTTAGAGTATTCTGTAATAATATAGCCTATAGGTAATGTAGGATGAAAGATGATATGCCTTGGACCATTTCCACTAGGAAGGTGTAGAGAAGAAAAGTTTGTATTTGATATAAGAGCACCATTCTCTACTTTATAACAATAAATTTGGTCAGTGTGGATATTAATAGCATATAGAAAATTTTCATTAGAATCCATTTGAGTACAGTGGGCTCTGGAAAAACCATCTTTAGGAAGAGCAGGTAAATGAATCAAACTTTTGAGAGTGGTGAACTTATGGTTTAAGACACCTACACTAAAAATATGGCCTGTTTGGTAACAAGCACCAAATAAAGTACGATGTTTAGGTGAATAACTGATGTGGCATAATCCACCGCCTTCAAATGTTAATTGATCGAGGAAGTAAAGTCGGTTATCTTCAAATAAATACATTTGAATTTGAGCTTTATTATCCACTTCACTAAGCGTAAATAGTAAGTTGTGTAAATGACAAGCAAATGATGGATTTATAGGGTTAAGTTCTGTGATTTGAGTAAGAGAATGATTGGAAAGAGAGAAGATTTTAAGAGAAGGGTAATCTTCTACGTTATAACCAGTCATAAGTAGTGAATACATAGTGGAGGCCTCCTAAGTAATAAATATTTTTAAAGTAAGTATAGCATAAGAATAGAATAAGTTATAAAAAAATGAAAAAAATGAATTTAAGTAAAAATAAAATTGCAAAAACAAGCTATTTTGTTATAATATTATATAATTTATCTTATAAATAGTACAGCATAAGGAAATAGAGGGAGTGGAAAATATGAGAAGTGATGTTGTAAAAAAGGGACCAGATAAGGCGCCTCATCGTTCATTATTTAAAGGAATGGGATATATTGAAGAAGAAATTAATCAACCTCTAATTGGGATTGTAACTGCTAAAAGTGAAATTGTTCCAGGACATATGCATCTTGATCGTATTACAGAAGCCGTAAAAGCTGGTATCCGTATGGCAGGTGGCACACCAATTGAAATACCTGCTATTGGAGTATGTGATGGAATTGCTATGGGACATGAAGGAATGAAGTATTCTCTTGTAACACGTGAACTTATAGCAGATTCTATTGAATGTATGACAATGGCACATGGATTTGATGGATTAGTGCTTGTACCAAACTGTGATAAAATTGTTCCAGGTATGCTTATGGGAGCAGCTAGGATGAACTTGCCAACAGCAGTAGTAAGTGGTGGACCTATGCTTGCAGGGACAGTAGGTGGAAAAAAAGTAAGCTTATCTTTAATTTTTGAAGCGGTAGGTGCTTATAACACAGGTAAAATTTCTGAAGAAGAGCTTTATGAATATGAAGAACATACTTGCCCGGGATGTGGATCTTGTTCAGGAATGTTTACAGCTAATAGTATGAACTGTATGAGTGAAGTATTAGGGATCGCTTTACCGGGAAATGGAAGTATACCAGCTGTTTATGCAGAACGTATTAGACTTGCTAAGAAAACTGGTATCGCTATTATGAAAATGATAGAAAAAGATATTAAAATTTGCGATATCTTAACAGAAAAAGCTTTTGAAAATGCTTTGACTGTGGATATGGCATTGGGATGTAGTACAAATACTATGCTTCATTTACCTGCTATTGCACATGAAGCAGGCGTGAAAATTAATTTAGATCTGGCTAATGAAATTAGTAGCCGTACGCCAAACCTTTGTAAGCTCGCACCAGCAGGACCACATCATATGGAAGATCTTTATCAAGCAGGTGGCGTTGCTGCGGTTATGAAAGAACTTACTAAAAAAGAACTTCTTAATGAAGAACTTATAACCGTAACAGGTGAAAGTGTGGGAGAAAATCTTAAATCTGTAGTTAATAAAAATGAACAGGTTATAAGACCTATCCAGAATCCATACAGCGCTACAGGTGGGATTGCTGTACTTAGAGGCAACTTGGCTACGGATACATGTGTTGTAAAACGTTCAGCTGTAGCAAAAGAAATGATGCAGCACACAGGTCCTGCTAAAGTATTTAATAGTGAAGAAGAAGCTAAAGTGGGTATTACAAGTGGTAGGATAGAAAAAGGGGATGTTGTCGTTATTAGATATGAAGGGCCAAAGGGAGGGCCAGGTATGCGAGAAATGCTTTCACCTACAGCAGTGCTTGCAGGCATGGGGCTAGATAAAGATGTAGCACTTATTACAGATGGGCGTTTTTCAGGTGCTACAAGAGGTGCATGTATTGGACACGTATCACCAGAGGCTGCAGAAGGTGGATTAATTGCACTTGTAGAAAATGGAGATCTTATTCAAATTGATATGGAAGCATGTAGCATTGAACTTTTAGTAGATGAAGAAACTATCGAGCAAAGACGTAAGTCATGGGTGAAACCAGAACCAAAAGTAAATCATGGATATTTAGCACGTTATGCTAAATTGGTTACATCTGCAAATACAGGAGCGATTTTTAAAGCGTAAGGGAGGGGAAACATGAAGCTTAATGGTTCACAAATATTAATGGAATGTTTATTAGAACAAAGCGTTGACACAGTATTTGGCTACCCAGGAGGCTCCGTTCTTAATATATATGACGCTTTATATAAGTACAGTGAGCGTATTCATCATATATTGACTGCCCATGAGCAAGGTGCGGCACATGCAGCGGATGGATATGCAAGAGCTACCGGAAAAGTAGGAGTTTGTATTGCCACATCAGGGCCAGGAGCAACGAACTTGGTAACGGGAATTGCTACAGCTTATATGGATTCTGTACCTCTTGTAGCAATTACAGGAAATGTAGGGAAACCACTTTTAGGAAAAGATAGTTTTCAAGAAGTGGATATTACAGGTGTAACAATGCCTATTACTAAACATAACTATATCGTTAAGGATGTAAGAAAGCTAGCAGATACTATTAGAGATGCCTTTTATATTGCTAGTTCCGGAAGGCCGGGGCCAGTACTTATAGATATTCCTAAAGATATTACAGCTGCTGAATGTGAGTATACTTATGAAGAGCCTAAAAAGATACATAGAAAGGTATGTACAATTAAGCAGAAGGATATCGATGAAGCTGTAAAACTTATGAAAGAAAGTAAGAAACCGCTTATTTATAGTGGAGGTGGCATTATTAGTAGTGGTGCTCACAAAGAGCTTATAGAGTTTGCAGAAAAATTCCAAGTACCTGTTGCTACTTCACTTATGGGGATAGGTGGTTTTCCAGAAATACATAGATTATCTACAGGACTTATTGGAATGCATGGAAGCAAGGCTTCTAATATGGCAGCTACAGAATGTGATCTTCTTATAGCAGTAGGTGCGCGTTTTAGTGATAGGGTAACAAGTAGTGTAGGAACCTTTGCACCACATGCTAAAATTATTCATATTGATGTGGACCCAGCAGAAATTAGTAAAAATGTGGCCAGCTATACAGCCATTATAGGGGATGCAAAAGAGATTTTAATAAGTCTTATACAATTAGTAGGACAGAGGGATCATACAGAATGGCTTGAAGAAGTCGCACACTGGAAAGAAGAGTTTGGATTTGACTATCAAAGAGATAGCAGTTTGCGCCCACAATTTATTATGGAAGAGATTTATAAGCAAACAGAAGGCGAAGCAATTATTACAACAGAAGTAGGCCAGCATCAGATGTGGGCTGCTCAGTTTTATAAGTATACCACACCACGTACTTATATTTCATCAGGAGGATTAGGAACTATGGGGTATGGAACGGGTGCTAGTATAGGAGCGCAGATTGCTAGAGCTGATAAACGTGTAGTACATATAGCAGGAGATGGCTCTTTTAGAATGAACTGTAATGAGCTTTCTACAGTGGCTTACTATAATGTTCCGGTTATTATTATAGTAGTGAATAATAGTGTGCTAGGTATGGTAAGGCAATGGCAGACTATTTTCTATGGTGGGCGCTATTCACAAACTAATTTAGATAGAGGCCCTGATTTTGTAAAACTTGCAGATGCTTATAATATTAAAGGGTATGATATTTTCACGCAGGAAGATTTTAAAGAAGCCCTTAAAGATGCATTAAAACATAATAGACCAGCTCTTCTTAATTGTCATGTGGGAGAAGATGAAAAGGTATTACCTATGGTGGCACCTGGGGCACCTATTAATGATTTGATATTAGAATAATGAGATGAAGCAAGTTCTTTCTGATGAAAGAGCTTGCTTTTTGTTTCGTGCTAAGTGTCAGTTTTTTAGGGGGATGAAGGTTTAGAGATTCTTTGTAAAGTGGAATATATTTTATATAAAAATATAAAATATTGAAAAAATAAAATATAATTGTTAAAATATTATTATAAATTTTAGATGGGGGAATGGCTATGAAAAAATCAAAATTTGATGAGTTTGTTAATTTCTATGATAAAGAAACACAGGGGCAGTATGCCTATTACTATAGACAGCTATGGGATGCCTGTCAGTGTGCAGATATAGCCTATGCAATGCATCATAAACAAGGAGTCTGGGAAAGCAAGGATTATGCAGCTTGGATAAGAGATTTTAATAAATTTATTAAAGAGAAGGTTAAAGAGGAGAGGCTTCAAGTAAGTGTTTGCGAAAAAATCAATGATTGGATACAAACTCTGTAAATTTAGAAGTTATAAAATAGAGGGTTAGTCTGGAGGTGCCACATATGAAAAGAAGCAAAGAACAATTTTATGGATGTTTGTTGGGCGGTGCAATTGGCGATGCATTTGGTGCACCTGTTAAGTCTATGAAATATGAAGAGATTCAAAAGTTGTATGGAGAAGAAGGTATTCATGAACTTATTCAGACAAGTGATAGAGGAAAGGTTATTATTACAGATGATACCCAACTTACAATGTTTACAGCAGAGGGACTTTTAAGAAGTATTGTAAGAGCAAATCAAAAACAGATTACAAAAACAAGAAAAGATACTGCGATGATTATCTTTAGAGCATATCTAAGATGGCTTTATACACAAGGTTTATCAACGCCTAATTGGGGAAGTAAAGCTTATGATGGATGGATTGTACAAATAAAGAAATTACATGGCTACAGGGAACCGGGAATTACTTGTATTACATCATTAGGGAAAGGGATTATGGGGACTTTAGAAAAGCCGCTCAATGATAGTAAACGTTGTGGTACAGTCATTAGAACGGCACCTATTGGACTTGTTGAGAATGAAGAAGATGTATTTAATATAGGATGTAGGGTAGGGGCGATAACCCATGGACATCCTACAGCTTATCTTGCTTCTGGTGTATTGTCAGCCTTTATTTTTTATTTACTGGAAGGATATTCCCTAGAAGAGGGAATAGGAAAATCAGTAGAAGAACTAAAGACTTATAGAAATCATGAAGAGTGCTTAGAGGCAATAGAGAGAGCGATAGAGCTAGCTAAGAAGGGGGACCCTGCTAGAGGTGATGTAGAAAGCTTTGGAGATGGTTTCTCAGCGCAAGATGCACTAGGGATGGCTATTTACTGTAGTTTGTGTTATCCAAATAATTTCGAAGCAGCCTTAAAACTTGCTATCAATCAAAGTGGTAATAGTAATAGTGCAGCAGCTATTACAGGGAACATTCTTGGCACATATTTAGGAATAAGTAAAATAGATGAACAACTTATTCAAGCATTAGACCTCCAAAAAGAATTAAGTAAATTAGCGGAAGATTTATATATCAGATTTGAAAGTAATGAAGAATGGATAATAAGATACCCAGGATGGTAAAAAAGGGGCTACAGAAGTAGCCCTTTTAATGTATAGTGGTTTAAATAATAAGATATAAAGAAAGGCTAGGATTATGAAGATTATAAGATGGTGTATCGTTTTAATTTTACTATTAGGTGGAAGCTTATGGTTGATAGGAGAAGGAAGTGTGGAGAGAGACCAAAATGAAATAAGTAATAAGAATATGGAAAGCATCCAGGAAGAGATAAGTATAGAGAAGGAAACTATAAAAGAGGACCCTATAGAAATCTATATGGAGGGGATGTCTTTAGAAGAAAAGATAGGCCAACTTTTTATAGCAGCATTAAATGGAGAAATAGGGAATGAAATACTTTTAAAACAGTATCAGGTAGGGGGGATTGTATTGTTTAAGAAAGATATTCAGGGAAAGCAGCAGGTGCAAGAACTCATTGACTCTCTACAGAAAGTAAGTAAAATTCCACTATGGATTGCTATAGATGAAGAAGGGGGACGCGTAAGCCGCATAGGACATATTTCAGATATTACAAAGGAGCCTTTTAAAGCAGCTTATGAAATTGGGCAGACAGAAGATACACACAAAGCTTATGAGGAAGCAAAGAAAATGGGTAAAATACTATATGATTTAGGAATAAACATGGATTTTGCGCCAGTGGCAGATATTTATAACAATGAAAGCAACACAGTAATAGGTAATAGAAGTTTTGGACATACAAAAGAAGAGGTAACACCTATGGTGATTGCTTTTGCTAAAGGGCTTAAGGAAGAGGGGATATTCCCGGTTATTAAGCATTTCCCGGGACATGGCAACACCTATCAAGACAGTCACGAGCAGCTTGCTTATATCGATAAAACGTTGCAGGATTTAGAAGAGGAAGAGTTGGTGCCTTTTTTTGATGCAACTCGGAATGGTGTAGAGGGAATGATGGTGGGGCATTTAGTGGTATCAGAAGTAGACCAGCTTCCGGCAACATTATCGCCTAAATGGGGGAGTTACATTAAAGAGCATTTTGACACAGAGGAGTTATTACTCATTACAGATGCTATGAATATGGGGGCTGTAGTGCAAACTAAAGAAGCAGGGAGTACTGCGGTAGAGAGCTTTTTAAGCGGAATGGATATGATACTTATGCCAGACGATTTGGGTGCAGCTAAAGAAGCTATGAAAAAAGCATATGAGGAAGGGAAGATTACAAAGGACAGATTAGATGAGAGCGTAAGAAAAATTTTGTTAAAAAAAGTAGAACAAAATCTACTAGTGTTAGAATAGAATAGAGTAAGATAAAAAAATTTTTTTAGCTATATAGGAACACTTTTTTAGTAGGCGCATATATTATTACTATGAAGTGTAAAATGGTATAGTATCCCCCTTTTAACTTATTCCTTATTCTACAATAATGAGATTGGCATTTGCAAAAAGAGCTTTAAACAAAAGAAGGCCCCTACCTTTAAGATGCCGCTTAAGGGTAGAAGTCACGAACAAGACTTTTATATAATCCTATAATGGTTCTGTTAAGTGTCAATCTCATTTAATTATATAATATAATACGTTTTATTTATATGCGACTTATAATAAAATTAGACTATAATTTTTAAGAGGGTGTTAGGACTTATATACGAAGTCCTAACACCCTCTTTTAATATATTTCTATAATTATAGACGCGTGGAAAGTTTTCGAAAGTGTTTACAAATAAAAGTAGCACCTAAGCCAATAAAATAACCAGTAATAATACTTGAAATAAGTAGGAATGGTGCATAGAAGAAAATGCCTGGTGTATTTGTAATAAGAACCGCAATAGTAAGCTGACCAATAATATGCAGTATAGAGCCTATAATGCTAATAAGCCAGATATTAATATATTTGCGAGCATATTGATAAAGTATAATCATGCCTATGTTACTAAGAAGGCCTCCTGCTAAGCTAAAGAGCAAACTGGATACTTTACCTGTAATAAAGGAACCTAAAAAGATACGAAGAATAAGAACAGTAAGTGCTTCTTTAGGTCCATACAAAATAAGAACAGCTAGTGAAACCATATTGGCAAGACCGAGTTTAAGACCTGGAATAGGAGCAAGAGGGGGAATCTGTAATTCAATAATATAAATAACAAGCGCAAGTGCACATAGTAGGCTTAAATAGACAAGTTTTTGAACTTTGCTCATTTGAAGGTTGCTCATGAAAAAAAGACTCCTTTACTCTGCAATAATATCAAGATTTTCGCTAGATGTATGATCTTGGATTTCTATAACTAAACCGTTTGGAAGACAAACAGTTGGTAATAGGCTGTTCGTAATATAGCCAAGATCTACACAGAGCTGATCAGGACAATTGGCTTCTATAATAGCAATTTTACCCTTTTCTGCTTGGATTGTATTAAAACCGCCATGTCCATTGTCTACAGTAAAGGTAATAGGCGTAGTAATGGTGGTTAGGTCGATTGTGTCAATAACTTCTCCTCCAAGTTTGATGATAGCTTTTTGCGTTGGAGAAGGTTTATAATTCGTTATAAATAGAATAGCGACTAGACTTAAAAGGATTATTAAACCTAATATGCCTATAATAATTTTGTTTAAATGTTTCATAATCATAAGACCTTTCTATTATAAAATAACTGTCAGCTTGATACCAGTATAAGTAAAAAAATAATGGTTTATCAAGGTAGCTTCAAACAACTCACTATAACATAAAAAATAATAATTGACAAATAAAATCAAGGATGATATGCTGAAAATGTAATTCCTACAAAATAACTAGGAATTGGAGGAGTGAACATGAAACTATCTACAAAAGGCAGATATGGCCTGCAAGCTATGGTTGATATTGGCGTATATGCTAAGGATAAGCATATTTCACTTAAAAGTATAGCTGAAAGATTAGATGTATCAGAAAATTACTTAGAACAACTTATCGCATTGCTTAAAAAAAATCAACTTGTAACAAGTGTAAGGGGTGCCCAAGGTGGATATACTTTAGCACGAGACGCGGGTGAGATTACTATAGGAGAGATTCTTCGTACACTAGAAGGATCACTTGCACCGACAGATTGTACTTGTGAAGGTGGCAAGCATTGCGAGCGAAATACAAGATGTGTAACTAGACCTGTATGGGAGAAAATCAGAGATGGTATTAATGAAGTCGTAGATGGCATTTCATTACAGGAACTTATAGATGATTATGAATCAATAAATGACAATACATGTAATAAATTTTATATTTAAAAACCTATGTTGGGAGTGTTGAAGATGAACAGAATATATTTAGATCATGCAGCAACTACACCAGTTAAACCAGAAGTGCTTGATGCTATGATGCCTTACTTTACACAAAGCTTTGGAAATCCTTCTAGTATTTATCAAGTTGCTCAGATAAATAAAAAAGCTATTGATGATGCAAGAGAAACTATTGCAAAGCACTTAGGAGCAAACACAAATGAAATTTTCTTCACAAGTGGTGGTACAGAAGCAGATAACTGGGCTATTAAAGGTATTGTAGAAGCAAACAAAAACAAAGGTAATCATATTATTACAACTAAGATCGAACATCATGCAGTACTTCATACATGCGAATACTTAGAAAAACAAGGTTTTGAGGTAACATACTTAGATGTTAATGAAGAAGGTGTTATCGATCTTGAAGTACTTAAAGCTGCTATTAAAGATACAACAATCCTCATTAGCATTATGTATGCAAACAACGAAGTAGGTACAATTATGCCAATTAAAGAAATTGGTGCTATTGCTAAAGAGCGTGGTATTGCGTTCCATACAGATGCAGTTCAAGCAATTGGACAAGTTCGTATTGATGTAAAAGAGCAAAATATTGATGCGCTTTCTTTATCAGGACATAAAATTTATGGTCCGAAAGGTATTGGTGTACTTTATATTAGACGTGGGCTCAGAATTACAAACCTTATTCATGGTGGCGCACAAGAACGTGGTAGACGTGCAGGAACAGAAAATGTACCTGCTATTGTAGGTATTGCAAAAGCTATGGAGCTTGCATATACAGATTTCGAAGTAAAGAATGAACGTATTAAAGGTTTACGTGATAAATTAATGAATGGTATTTTAGAAACTATTCCTTATTCAAAACTTAATGGTTCAATTACCAATAGACTTGTAAACAACGTAAATATTGGTTTTGAATTTGTAGAAGGTGAATCTCTTCTTCTTCTATTAGATATGAATGGTGTAGCGGCATCTAGTGGTTCTGCTTGTACATCAGGTTCTTTAGATCCTTCACATGTACTTTTAGCTTTAGGCTTGCCACATGAGAAAGCACATGGTTCATTAAGACTTACACTTGGTGAGGGCACTACAGAACAAGAAGTTGATTATGTACTTGAAAAATTACCAGCTATCGTTCAGCGTATGAGAGATATGTCTCCGCTTTACGAAGAATTTATGAAAAATAATCAATAAGAATAAAATTAAATTATAACTTTGATGAGGTGACAATATATGTATAGTGAAAAAGTAATGGATCATTTTATGAATCCACGTAACGTAGGTGAAATTGAAGATGCAAGCGGTGTAGGTACAGTAGGTAACGCTAAATGTGGCGATATCATGAAGGTATACCTTAAAATTGAAAATGATGTTATTGAAGATGTTAAATTTAAAACATTTGGTTGTGGAGCGGCTGTTGCAACAAGTTCAATGGCAACTGAACTTGTAAAAGGTAAGACAATTGAAGAAGCTTTAAAAATTACAAATAAAGCGGTTATGGAAGCTTTAGATGGACTTCCACCAGTAAAAGTACACTGTTCTGTTCTTGCAGAAGAAGCGCTTCATGCAGCATTATGGGATTATGCGACAAAAAACAATATTACAATTGAAGGTTTAGAAGAACCTAAAGATACAGATCATCATGACCACGGACATGGTGAAGAGGATGAAGAGCACCATGCTTAATAGCAAAGGGAAAGTTGTAGTAGGAATGTCAGGAGGGGTAGACAGCTCAGTAACTGCGTACCTCTTAAAAGAGCAAGGGTATGAAGTTATTGGTATGACTATGCAAATCTGGCAAGAAGATGCACCAGAAGATAATGATGGGGGATGCTGTGGTTTATCTGCAGTAGACGATGCTAGACGTGTATGCCAAAAATTAGGTATTCCTCACTATGTATTAAATTTTAGAAATGATTTTAAGAAGAATGTTATTGATTACTTCATAGATGAATATGAGAAAGGGCGTACGCCTAATCCATGTATTGCATGTAATCGTTATGTAAAATGGGAGTCTATGTTGCATAAAGCATTACAAATTGGAGCTGACTACATTGCTACAGGACATTATGCAAGGGTTATTCATAATGAAGAAACTGATAGATATATGCTTAAATTCTCTAAAACAATGGCTAAAGATCAAACTTATGCTTTATATAATCTAACACAAGAGCAGCTTAAGCGCACTTTGATGCCTTTAGGAGACTATACTAAAGATGAAATTCGTGCTATTGCTAAAGAGATAGGTCTTGCTGTTGCAACAAAACCGGATAGTCAGGAAATTTGTTTTGTATCAGATAATGATTATGCAGGTTATATTGAACGTGAGACAGGAAAAAAACCTCAAAAAGGTAAATTTGTAACAAAAGACGGTAAAGTATTAGGAGAACATAAGGGTATTATTCATTATACAATAGGACAGCGTAAAGGGCTTGGACTATCTTATGGTAAACCGTTGTTTGTATCTAAAATAGATCCTGATAACAATACTGTTGTAGTAGGAGACAATGCAGACCTATTTACAAATGAGGTATATGCAAATAAAATTAATTTTATGCCTTTTGAGAAATTAGAAGGTAAAATGAAAGCACAAGCTAAAATTAGATATAGTCATGCTCCACAAGAGTGTGAAATAGAAATGGTAGATGAAGAAACTTTAAAATGTACTTTTAAAGAGCCCCAAAGAGCAGTAACCCCTGGACAAGCGCTAGTCATTTATGACGGAGATATTGTTGTAGGTGGCGGTACGATTATAAAATAATTCATAACAAGGCCTGAATCTTTAGTTAAGATTCAGGCCTTGTTTAATTGAAAAATTATGCATAAATAATGCATAAATAATGCATACAATGGTGAAAACTATCTTGCTGATATTAACACTTATTCTAGATTTTTCGAATAAAATAAATAAAAATGGGGTAAATTATACAAAATATATCAGAGCTCCCATGTAATTGTTGTATGCGAAAATATTACATGATAGAATGTCCCTGTATGAAAACAACATGGGAGGATACCAATGGAAATTAATGTATTTCAAATAGCTCTAGCATTTCTTGGTGGTTTTGGTCTTTTTATGTTCGGTATGGACTATATGGGAGAAGGACTCCAAAAAGCTGCTGGAAACAAAATGAAAAATTTACTTAGTGTTTTAACAAGTAATCCTTTTTTAGGCGTTTTAGTAGGTGCAGGTGTAACAGCTATTATCCAAAGTTCATCAGCGACTACAGTTATGGTCGTTGGATTTGTTAATGCAGGACTTATGTCACTTAGACAAGCTGTAGGCGTTATTATGGGAGCAAATATTGGTACAACAGTGACAGCTTGGATTGTATCGTTAGGAGATTGGGCTGCTTTCCTAAAACCATCTACGATAGCGCCTTTATGTATTGGTGTAGGCGTTATCATGGTTTTATTCTGTAAAAAGCAAAAAGTTAAGCAGATTGGACAGATTGTCTTTGGCTTTGGTGCTTTATTCTTAGGGCTTGACTTAATGGGAGATGCAGTAAAACCAATTAGTCAACTTGAAGAAGTAAAACAATTATTTGTAACTTTAGGAAGTAATCCAATCTTAGGTATTTTAGTAGGTGCGATTGTAACAGCAGTTATTCAAAGTTCTTCAGCATCAGTCGGTATATTACAGACTTTAGCGGCCAGTGCTTTAGTGCCATGGAATACAGCTATTTATATTATTTTAGGTCAAAATATTGGTACTACAATAACAGCTATACTTTCAAGTATTGGTGCAGGTAAAAATGGTAAACGTGCAGCCGTTATTCATTTGCTTTTCAATGTTATTGGTTCAGTAGTGTTTGCGATTCTTGCAGTTATTGCATTTGGTGGATTGATTCCAGACTTTGCAGAGTTTGGAAGATCACTTATTGATACAACACAAATCAGTATTGTACATAGTGTATTCAATATCTTAAACACAATTCTCTTATTCCCATTTGCGGGCGTTCTTGTAACTATTGCAGAAAAGCTTGTTAGAGGAAAAGGTAAAGATGATGAAAGTGAGAGTGAGCTTAAACACTTAGATGAACGTATTTTAGAAACGCCTTCATTTGCAGTACAAAATGCTACAAAAGAAGTTGTACGTATGGGTGAAATGTCAGCACACAATGCAAAACTTGGTATAAGAGCTATCTTTGAAAAAGATGAAGCTAAAATCCAAGAAGTATTTGAGAGAGAGAAAGTTATTAATCAACTTCAACATGGTATCAATCATTACCTTATTAAAATTTCCAACTTACCAATCTCAGAAGCAGAGCATGGTATAGTAAACAGTCTTTTCCATACGGTAAGTGATATTGAACGTGTAGGGGATCATGCTGAAAATTTAGCAGAACTTGCACAGATTCGTATTAGAGACGAAGTAGAATTTTCAGAAACTGCACTTAAAGAACTTGAAACGATTGCAACGCTTGCAATCAAATGTTTTGAGACAGCAGTACAAGCTTGTGAATTTGACGATAGAAATATTGCTAAAGAAGTACAACCAATGGAGCAGCAAGTTGATACTTTAGAAGAAGAATTAAGAGCAAGACATATTAAACGTCTTTCAGAAAATAAATGTAGTTCAATGGCAGGGGTAGTATTCCTTGATGCTATTAGTAACTTAGAACGTATATCAGACCACGCATCCAATATTGGAAATTCTGTTCTTGATGAAAAGAAAATTTTGACAACAAGTGAAGTGGTACAATAAACACTAAAACGTACAAGTTGATACTTGTACGTTTTTCTTTTGAAAAAAATCGTTAAAATTTTATTTATAACTTGCTAATTTATATAAAAAAAGATAAAATAAAGAAGTGGGAACAAAAACAGAACATGGGGCAGAAAAAGTCCCATAAGGTGATGCAATGAAAAATATCATGCTAAGACTAGAAAAAATTATCCCAGAAGGTATGCAAGATTTTAAAGTAAGATATGCTATTTTACAAGCTATATTGGAGAATGAGCCTATCGGACGTAGAACGCTTGCTACTGTTACTACATATTCAGAGCGAACAGTAAGAGCTGCAACAGATGTGTTAAGTAAACAAGGACTCATAGAGGTTGCACATAGTGGGATGATGATTACACAAAGTGGCAAGGCGCTATTAGATGAACTTTACCTACCACTACAAGAATTAAATGCTTTTAGTTTGTTAGAAGAACAAATAGAAGCACTTACAGGTGCAAAGAAAGTTATTATTGTACCTGGAAATGTAGATGATGATGAAAGTGTTAAATGGCAATTAGGCAAGGCAGGAAGCAAACTTGTTCTTGATCTAATAGAGGAGAATTCAACAATTGCTATTACAGGAGGAAGTACCGTTGCAAAGATGGTAGAACTCATTCCACAAAGACAAGAAGGTAAAACTCATACCATAATTATTCCTGCTAGAGGAAGTGTTGGGAAGAGGATGGAATTTCAAGCCAATATTTTAGCAGCAGAATTCGCCAAAAAGATTAATGGAAAGTATGAAATACTCAATATTCCTGATAATTTGAGTGTTGCTTCTATTGAAACCATTAAACAAGAACCTCATATCCAAAAAACATTGCAAAAAATGGGAAAATCAGATATGATTATATTGGGTCTGGGAGATGCCATGAAAATGGCTAAAAGACGTAATGAAAGCAAGGAAGTCGTCGCATTACTTAAAGAGAAGGAAGCTGTTGCAGAGGCTTTTAGATACTACTTTGATAAAAATGGCGAAATAGTATATAGCGGTACTAATATAGGTCTTGACCTAGAAGTTGCTATGCAAATTTCGACAAGAATTGTTTTAGCTGGTGGTAAATCAAAAGCAATAGCTCTGGTTGCGACAAAAGCATTGCTTAAAGGCAGCTATCTCGTTATAGACGAAGGTGTTGCACGATCCATGTTACAGGTATCAACTCGCTAATTAGCTTTTGCTAATAAAAGCGGTTTGTATATAAAATTAAATTTAATGTAGTTATTTTAAGGAGGCATATCAATGGCTGTAAAAGTAGCAATTAACGGTTTTGGACGTATTGGACGTCTTGCATTTAGACAAATGTTCGGTGCAGAAGGTTATGAAGTTGTAGCAATCAACGATTTAACAAATCCTAAAATGTTAGCACACTTATTAAAATATGATTCAGCTCAAGGTAGATACGCATTAGCTGATAAAGTAGAAGCTAAAGAAGATTCAATCGTAGTAGATGGAAAAGAAATCAAAATCTACGCTGAAAGAAACGCTGCAGATCTTCCATGGGGAGAAATCGGTGTAGACGTAGTTCTTGAATGTACAGGATTCTACGTATCAAAAGCTAAATCTCAAGCACATATCGATGCAGGTGCTAAAAAAGTTGTTATCTCAGCTCCAGCTGGTAACGACCTTCCAACAGTTGTATTCGGTGTAAACGAAGACATCTTAACAGCAGATGACACAATCATTTCAGCTGCTTCATGTACAACAAACTGTTTAGCTCCAATGGCTGCAGCATTAAACAAATTAGCTGCAATCGAAAAAGGTTTCATGACAACTATCCATGCTTGGACAGGTGATCAAATGGCTTTAGACGGTCCTCATGCTAAAGGTGACTTAAGAAGAGCTCGTGCTGCTGCTTGCAACATCGTTCCTAACTCAACAGGTGCTGCTAAAGCTATCGGTCTTGTTATTCCAGAATTAGCTGGTAAATTAGACGGTGCTGCTCAACGTGTACCAGTTCCAACAGGTTCATTAACAGAATTAGTAGCTGTAGTAGACGGTAAAGTAACAGCTGCAGACGTTAACGCTGCAATGAAAGCTGCTGCTACACCATCATTCGGTTACACAGAAGAAGAATTAGTATCAACAGATATCATCGGTTGTACATACGGTTCATTATTCGATGCTACACAAACAAAAGTAACAGAACTTGGTGACAAAACATTAGTTAAAGTTGTTTCATGGTATGACAACGAAAACTCATACACAAGCAATATGGTTAGAACAATCAAATACTTTGCTGAACTTAGCAAATAATTTGTAAACAAGATCCTAAAAGGGTCCGGTCTTGTAGTTAGATTATAGGACCGGACCTTTTTTCTTGTGTTATTAATAAAAATTAAAATATACAGTTAATATTGAAAGGGGAAACAAACATGTTAAATAAAAAAACAGTTGACGATCTTAAAGATCTTCAAGGCAAAAAAGTTTTAGTTCGTTGTGACTTCAATGTACCTTTAAAAGATGGTGTAATCCAAAACTACAACCGTATTGATGGTGCACTTCCAACAATCAAAAAATTATTAGAACAAGGCGCAAAAGTTATCCTTTGCTCACACCTTGGTAAACCAAAAGGAGAAGCTAAACCAGAGCTTTCTTTAGCTCCAGTTGCAGTTGCTCTTACAGAAAGATTAGGCGTAGAAGTTAAATTCGTAGATGATGCACAAGTTACAGGTGCTGAAACACAAAAAGTTGCTGCTGAGCTTAAAGATGGTGAAGTATTATTACTTCAAAACACACGTTATAGAGCAGAAGAAACAAAATACGGTAAAGATGAAGCTGCTACTGCATACGCAGAAGAATTAGCTGCTCTTTGCGACAACCAAGTATTCGTAAACGATGCTTTCGGTACAGCTCACCGTGCACATTGCTCAAACGTTGGTGTAACTAAAGTTTGTAAAGAAAACGTAGTTGGTTACTTAATGCAAAAAGAAATCAAATTCTTAGGCGAAGCTGTAGAAAACCCAGTTCGTCCATTTGTAGCGATACTTGGTGGTGCTAAAGTTTCTGATAAAATTGCTGTTATCAATAACCTTCTTGAAAAAGTTGATACACTTATCATCGGTGGTGGTATGGCTTACACATTCCTTAAAGCACAGGGACAAGAAGTTGGTAACTCATTATTAGAAGAAGATAAAATGGATTACGCTTTAGAAATGGTTAAAAAAGCTGAAGAAAAAGGTGTTAAACTCCTTCTTCCAGTTGACCACGTAGTTGGTCGTGAATTCTCTAACGATACAGAAAAAGCTGTAGTAGAAACAATTGAAGCTGGTTGGTCAGGCTTTGATATTGGACCAAAAACAATCGAACTTTACAAAGATGCTTTAGCTGGTGCTAAAACAGTTGTATGGAATGGACCAATGGGTGTATTCGAATTCGAAAACTTTGCTGCAGGTACACTTGCAGTATGTGATGCAGTAGCTAACCTTGAAGGTGCTACAACAGTAGTAGGTGGGGGAGACTCTGTAAACGCTGTTAAACGTCTTGGTTTCGCTGATAAAATGAGCCATATCTCAACAGGTGGTGGAGCATCTTTAGAATTCTTAGAAGGTAAAGAGCTTCCAGGTGTTGCTGCAGCTGACAATAAAGGTTGCGGATGTAACTGTACTTGTAAATAATTAACTTATTACTTATTAGATAAAATGATTTTTGAAAATTTAATAGGTTAAATGGGTACTCTATCTCCTCTAGGAGGTGGAGTACTCTGCGCCTATATTAATAGGCCTAAGGGTCATAAAGAAGGAGATTAAAACCTATGCGTAAAAAAATCGTTGCTGGTAACTGGAAAATGAACATGACTCCAGCTAAAGCTGTAGAACTTATCGATTCACTTAAAAATGAAATTAACTCAAATGAAGTAGACGTAGTAGTATGTCCTCCATTCGTATGCCTTCCAGCTGTACTTGAAGCTGTAAAAGGAACAAACATTGCTGTAGGCGCTCAAAACATGCACTTCGAAGAAAACGGTGCTTATACAGGAGAAATCGCTCCAAGCATGTTAGTAGAACTTGGTGTTAAATACGTAATCATCGGTCACTCAGAAAGAAGACAATACTTCGCTGAAACAGATCAAACAGTTAACAAAAAAACATTAAAAGCTTTAGAACACGGCTTAGTACCAGTTGTATGTGTTGGTGAAAGCTTAGAAGAAAGACAACAAGGTGTAACAATTGACTTAGTTCGTCTTCAAACAAAAATTGCTCTTAAAGATGTAACAGCAGAAGATGCTAAAAAAGTAGTTATCGCTTACGAACCAATCTGGGCTATCGGAACAGGTATGACAGCTACTTCAGCTCAAGCAGAAGAAGTATGTGCTGCAATCCGTCAGGTAATCGCAGAAGTATATAGCAAGGAAGTTGCTGATGAAGTTCGCGTACAATACGGCGGTTCTGTAAATGGTGGTAACGCTAACGAGTTATTCAACATGGGTAACATTGATGGTGGTTTAGTAGGTGGAGCAAGTCTTAAACCAGAATTTGCTTCAATCGTTAACTATAAATAAGCTGCCTCTTAGAAGGAGAACAGATATGAGTAAACAAACTACATTACTCCTTATCCTTGACGGATTTGGAATCAATGATTTAAAAGATGGCAATGCTATCGCAAATGCAAACAAACCTAACCTTGACCGTATCATGGCAAAATATCCTACAGTGGCTGGATATGCAAGTGGTATGGCAGTAGGTCTTCCAGATGGCCAAATGGGTAACTCAGAAGTAGGTCACCTTAACATGGGCGCTGGACGTATTGTGTATCAAGAACTTACACGTATCACTAAAGCAATCGCTGATGGAGATTTCTTCGAAAATGAAGCTTTAGCTGGTGCAATGCATAATGCAAAAGATAACGATAAAGCCCTTCACTTATTTGGACTTTTATCAGATGGTGGTGTACACAGCCATAACACACATTTATATGGACTTTTAGAAATGGCTAAAAAATTTGGTCTTACAAAAGTTTATGTACATGCATTCTTAGATGGTCGTGATACAGCTCCAGCTTCAGGTAAAGACTTCGTAGCTGCACTTGAAGACAAAATCAAAGAAATCGGCGTAGGTGAAATCGCTACAATCTCAGGTCGTTACTATGCAATGGACCGTGATAACAGATGGGACCGCGTTGAGTTAGCATACAATGCTATCGTAAATGCACAAGGTGAAACAGCAACTGATGCAGTAACTGCAATGGCTGATTCATATGCTAAAGAAGTATACGATGAATTCGTACTTCCAACAATCATTACAAAAGATGGTCAGCCAGTAGGTAAAGTAGAAGAAGGCGACTCAATAATCTTCTTTAACTTCCGTCCTGACCGTGCACGTGAAATGACTCGCGCATTCTGTGACGATGCATTTACAGGCTTTGAAAGAGATAGAGTGAATACTCACTTTGTAACTTTCACACAATACGATATTACAATTCCAAATAAAGAAGTAGCGTTTACACCACAAACACTTACTAACACATTTGGCGAATTCCTTGCAAATGCAGGCAAATCTCAACTTCGTATTGCGGAAACAGAAAAATATGCTCACGTTACATTCTTCTTCAACGGTGGTGTAGAAGATTCATATGAAAATGAAGACCGCGTATTAGTTTCTTCTCCAAAAGTAGCAACTTACGACCTTCAACCAGAAATGAGCGTAAACGAAGTATCTGATAAACTTGACGATGCTATTCGTAGTGGTAAATATGATGTAATCATTTGTAACTTTGCTAATCCAGATATGGTTGGTCATACAGGTAATATGGATGCTGCAGTAAGTGCTATTGAAGCAGTAGATGCAGCTGTTGGTAAAGTAATTACAGCAATTGAAGAAACAAATGGTTATGCTTTCATCTGCGCTGACCACGGTAATGCAGAACAAATGAAAGATTATGAAACAAACGGAGCATTTACAGCACATACTGTAAATCCAGTTCCATTCGTACTTGTTAATTACAAAGAAGGTGTAACTCTTAAAGAGGGCGGTAAACTTGCAGATATCGCACCAACACTTATTGAGATGATGGGTATGGAAAAACCAGCGGAGATGGACGGAGAGTCTCTACTCGTTAAATAAGGATTGGAATTTTTTCGGGGCAAGAGGGCTATTTTTAGAAGAGACGTAAAGTTAATAGGCTATGACTCATATAAAGGTTAAGAAGGCTTAAGCTAAAGTGTGATGCAAATTTTAGAGTGCCTAAGTCTAAACATAAGGAGTTAGGCAAGTTAGGCTTCGGGCAGGAATGTCTAACTTAGCCTGATTCATGTAATGAAATAGTGTAATTTTGGTATAAGGTGGATACACTTTGAGTATGATTAGATAAAAAGTGGAGATAATAAAACTTCGATATTTAAGCATGCTGAAAGGAGTTATACACATATGAAAGGTTACATTGAGATTTTGGATGTATTTGCAAGAGAGGTGTTAGACTCTAGAGCTAATCCAACAGTTGAAGTAGAAGTGATTGTTGAAGGAGATTACGTTGGGCGCGCCATCGTACCTTCAGGAGCTTCTACAGGAGAGCTTGAAGCTATAGAGCTTCGAGATGGAGATACTTCTAGATACTTAGGTAAAGGTGTGCAAAAAGCCGTTAAAAATGTCAATGATATCATTGCAGAAGAAGTTATAGGTATGAATGCCCTTGATCAAGCTGCAATAGACAAAGTGATGATAGACTTAGATGGCACACCAAACAAGAGTAAGTTAGGTGCAAATGCGATACTAGGTGTGTCTATGGCAGTGGCAAAAGCAGCTACAAAAGCACAAAGCATGCCTCTTTATCAATACTTAGGTGGGATAAATGCTAAAGTGCTACCTGTACCTATGATGAATATTCTAAATGGCGGGGAGCATGCCGATAACACAGTAGACCTTCAAGAATTCATGATTATGCCTGTAGGGGCAACATCCTTTAAAGAAGCACTTTGTATGTGTAGTGAGATTTATCACACACTTAAGAAAGTACTTAATGATAAAGGACTGGCTACAGGGGTAGGAGATGAAGGTGGTTTTGCACCAGACCTTGCAACTTCAGAAGAAGTCCTTACACTTATTGTACTGGCAATCGAAAAAGCTGGCTATAAGCCAGGAGAAGAAGTACGCATCGCAATGGATGCTGCAGCATCTGAACTTTATAATGATGTAGATGGTAAGTACTATTTCAAAGGCGAAAGCAAAATGAAAGGTACACAAATTGTACGTACATCCGAGGAAATGGTCGATTACTACGAAAATCTTGTGAATCAATTCCCTATCATTTCTATTGAAGATGGTTTAGGGGAAAAAGATTGGGACGGATGGGCACTCCTAAGTGAACGTTTAGGAGACCGTATCCAATTAGTAGGAGACGATTTATTCGTAACCAATACAAGTATCTTGGAAAAAGGTATCCTCAAAAAAGTGGGCAACTCCATTCTTATTAAAGTCAATCAAATTGGTACACTTACTGAAACTTTCAATGCTATTGAGATGGCGAATAGAGCGGGTTATACTGCAGTCGTATCACACCGCTCAGGGGAATCAGAAGATGCTACCATAGCTGATATTGTTGTTGCAGTCAATGCAGGACAAATTAAAACTGGTGCGCCGGCCCGTGCTGATCGTACCGCAAAATATAACCAACTTCTTCGCATAGAAGAAGAGCTTGGTGAAGTAGCTGAATATAGAGGACTTCGTTCTTTCTTCAATCTTACTAGGTAAACACACAAATAAGACGAAGTATCATAAAATAGTGTCAGAAAGTGCAGCATACTCATTAGAAGAGTATGCTGCACTTTCTTATTATCTAGAGATTGGGGGGCTCCATGCAGAATAAGGGGTATAGATAAAGGGGCTTTAAGGGATTACTAGGAGAGTAGCATATAGTATAAACTGAAAGTCTATATAAACAAGATAGGAAGTTTAGATAAGGTTGATGCAACAAATAAATTCAATTATAATAAATATTAAGAAAATAATTTCTAAGAAAGAAGGACAAAAAAATGAAATTTAAAGAGTTTAAGTATGAAAGACCAGACTTCGAAGTTTTCAAAGAAACTCTCTCTAAAATGACACAAGAACTCAAAAATGCTGATACAAGCCAAGCACAAATTGAGAAGGTTAAAGAAATTCATCATTATATAAACACCGTTATGACAGAAGCGGATATTGCAACTGTACGTTATACAATCAACACAAAAGATGCTTTCTATGAAGGAGAAAGTGATTATTGGGATGAGTATGCTCCAATGTATGGAGAAGTCATCAATAATTTTGAAGCAGCCATGCTGGATTCTCCTTTTAGAACTGAGTTAGAAGAGGAATTTAGCAAGCAGTATTTTGATATTATGGAAAACTCAAGGCTAACTTTCTCACCAGAGATTATGGAGGAGATGAAGCAAGAAAATAAACTTGTGACAGAATACAACAAACTCATTGCTTCTGCTGAAATTGAGTTTGAAGGTCAGACTTATAATTTATCAGGCCTTAGACCATTTATGCTTTCTAAAGATAGAGAGACAAGAAAACGTGCTCATGAAGCATATTTTAGTTTTTTTGAGGCTCATGAGACTAAGATAGATGAATTATTTGATAAGATGGTACAAATAAGAGATCAAAAAGCTAAAAAATTAGGCTTTAAAGACTATGTAGAGTTTGGTTATCGTCTTATGAATCGTAATGACTATAATAGAGATATGGTAGCAAACTACAGAAAACAAGTATTAGAAGATATTGTGCCTGTAGCAAATGAACTTTATGCACGTCAGGCAAAACGTTTAGGACTTGACCATTTAGCTTATTATGATGTGGATTTTGAGTTTAATAGTGGAAATGCAACGCCACAAGGAGATTCTACATTTATTTTAGAAAATGGTAAAAAGATGTACAGTGAGCTTTCTCCTGAGACAAAAGAATTCTTCGACTTTATGACAGAGAATGAACTTTTAGATTTAGAAACTAAACCAGGTAAACAATCAGGAGGATATTGTACATTCTTCCCAGCTTATAAATCACCATTTATCTTCTCTAACTTTAATGGAACAGCAGGAGATATTGATGTACTTACTCATGAAGCAGGGCATGCCTTCCAAGTGTATCAGTCAAGATGGATTGAAGTTCCTGGCCTTACTTTCCCAACTTTTGAAAGCTGTGAAATCCACTCAATGAGTATGGAATTTATCACATGGCCTTGGATGGAAAACTTCTTTAAACAAGATACAGCTAAATACAAATATGAGCACTTAGGAAGTGCAATTAAATTTATCCCATATGGCATTATTGTAGATGCCTTCCAACACTTCGTATATGAAAATCCAACAGCTACACCAGCTGAAAGAAAAGCACATTGGAGAGAACTTGAAAAACAATATTTACCACATAAAGATTATAGTGAGTGCGAACTTTTAGATCGTGGGACATGGTGGTATAAACAAGGCCATATTTTTGCATCACCATTCTACTATATTGACTACACACTTGCTCAAGTATGTGCCCTTCAATTCTGGGAAAAAATGAATCACGATAGAGAAGCAGGCTGGGCAGATTATATGCGTATTTGTAAACCGGGTGGTACAAAGTCATTCTTACAATTAGTAGAACTGGCAAATCTTAAGTCACCATTTGAAGATGGTTGTATTAAGAGTGTTATTGGTGAAGCCAGAAACTATCTAATGCAGATTGATGATAGTAAGTTATAGAAAAAGATTAGCTGTGTGCTGTCTATAATAAGTGATTATTTATAAGCAAATAAACATAGTGAAAATAAATTGACAAATTTGAGTGAAAATTATATAATTTATTTAACAGACTACATTAATAAAAAATGAAATGAGGTGATTAATATGACAACTATATATTTAAATAGAACGGATGCCATGTTAAACACCTATAAAATGGAATTTTAATACTTTTTATTAGTGTTAATTGAACGTATTTTAAAAAGGCGTATCCGTATAAGGATGCGCCTTTTTGTATGTATAGTTGTCCTAAGATGATGTGTCTATTAAAAATAGAATGATGTCTAGGAGGATGTTTAATGAAGAGGTTCAGATCTATTATTCTACCTATGCAAGGGCATAGTAAAAGTCAGTTGCATTGGCTTTATAATACAGCTTCTAATATTGAAGAAAAAGAAAAAATTTTTTCATATGAAGGTTTTAAGTTCTGGTTTGCTGGAAGGGGGCATCGTACCCCAGAAAAATTGTTGTTATATGTGGAGATTCCAGCTGCATTGGTAGGGGAGAGGGTAATAAGTAATATGGTACCTTTAGAAAGTTATTTACTAAGCTATCTTTCCCCCATTATTAATGATTTAAGTAAAGAATATGTAAATACAGCTAAAAATGTACGAGAAAAAGCACAATTTTCAGCTCAAACAGTAAATGAACATGTTATTAAGCGTAATGGGATGGTCTATGATAGTGATACACAATGCTTTATCTTTAAAATTAATTTTACTGTACCCCTTGTGAATGCATTGTCAGTTAATGCGAAATTGGCTATTAAATCTATACAGGATATTTTAGCGCATATGAAAGATGCAATGAAGCTGCTTAATAAAGAAGAGATTGAAAGGCATCTTTTAACCTATTCAAAGCAACAACAAATTCGTCAGTATATTAAGCAGAACCATTTTTGTGTATTTGTTGCAGATGGCAGTATATTACCAAGGGATAATGGTACAAACAAAACAATGAAAAATGTTATTCCCTTTAACTCGCCTAAAGATTTACGTATAAACATACCATTTTTAGATGGTACAAGTATTTCAGGTATGGGAATTAAGCAAGGTGTAACCGTTATAACTGGAGGGGGATACTCAGGTAAATCAACCTTACTTAATGCTATAGAAATGGGTATTTATAATCATGTACCAGGTGATGGGCGTGAGTTTGTAATTACAGATGATACAGCGCTTAAAATATATGCAGAAGATGGTAGGCCTGTTCATAACATAGACTTGTCGCCATTTTTTAAGTATTTGCCTAATGGTATAGAGATTGATAGGTTTTCAACACTTCATGCTAGTGGAAGTGTATCCCAGGCAGTAAATATTATTGAAGCTATGGGTGGGAAAAGTAGATTATTACTTATTGATGAAGATAGAAGTGCTACTAATTTTATGATTCGAGATGCTAATATACGAAAAATAGTAAAACGTGAGCCTATTATACCATTTACAGATAGAGTTCGTGGGCTGTATACGGAAAGAGAGGTCTCTACTATTTTGGTAATTGGTAGTTCAACTGAATATCTAAGTTATGCTGATACAGTTATCTTAATGGATGATTATATTGCTAGAAATATAACAGATAAGGTAAAAACACTTGACTTAGCAGAGTGCAGGGTGGAAGAAACAAGGGCAAAATGGATGGAAAAAAGGTATCTGATTCCAAAGCAAACCTATGAGCCATTTATTTATTTTAATTATATTTCTAATGAAAATACAAAGAAAATTATCCTTGACGAATACAATGCAGATATTACCTTGCTAACTGCATTAACCTCAGAAAATCAATTAAATACACTGACATACATGATGGAACGTCTTTTAACAGAGCAAAATTCGGATAGGGCTGACTTAATGGAGGTCATATATAAACTTTTTGAGGACATGTATTTAAATCAAATAGGTGAGCCTTCTACATCATTTAATTTTAAGATGGAATCATAGTTTGAGGCGGTACGTCCTATAGATGTATTTTGCTGTGTAAGTAGAATGCGCGGGTTAAGCTTTATGAATGAAAAATGATATTTAAAAAGTTCTAGATTATATGTAATCCTTATGTTCTAGAAGGATTTAGGGATAGATGTAAAGAATCTTTGTTATATTGCAATTAGGATAAGCCTATGCTATGATAGAAAGAGCGTAAAACGTATTTAAGGAGGCAAAGCCATGGATATTTTACAAATGGTTGTTGCAGGAGTTTACGTATTAGCAGCGATTGCTATTATCGTTGTTGTATTACTCCAAGAAGGTAAATCTGCAGGACTTGGTGCAGCTTTCGCAACAAATCAAGAGAGTTACTGGAATAAAAATAAAAAACATACTTTAGAGGGTAGATTTGAGCTTTGGACAAAAATCACTGCAGGTGTTTTTGTTGTATTAGCAATCGTTTTAAATATCATCTAAAGGAAAGGAGCTACTTAGGTAGCTCTTTTTTTGTGCAGAAAAATATATGAAAAACGACAAAAAGTTATTAAATAATAATTTTTATTTGCATCATAAGACAAAGTTTGCATATAATAAAAGAGAAAAGCAATTTATTTGGAGGTTAATATGTTTCAAGTCATTAGAGATAAAGATAATTGTTACTATAATAGTGTAGATGGAAGTTGGAAACCTTCTAGAACAGGTAAAACCATTAAAATTTTTTCACCTATAGACGGCCAGTTTATTGGTATGGTGCCAAGTATGACAACTGAAGAAGTAGATGAGGTTATGGCATCAGCTAAGGCTGCGCAAAAAACTTGGAAAGAAACACCTCTTATTGAGCGTGCGAAAGTGCTTAATCAAGCAGCTTTCTTATTAAGAGAACATAAAGAAGAAATTGCTAAAGTTCTTGTTAGGGAAATTGCTAAAGATATTAAATCAAGTATTGCAGAAGTAGAACGTACGGCGGACTTCCTTCTCTTTACAGCAGATGCAGCTAAGCAGATGAAAGGTGAAATGTTACAAGCAGATGCTTTCCCAGGTTATGGCACAAATAAAATGTCCTTTATTAGCCGTGAACCGCTAGGAACAGTACTTGCTATTTCGCCTTTCAACTATCCAGTTAACCTATCTACTTCTAAAATTGCACCTGCTTTAGTAGGTGGAAATACAGTAGTGCTTAAGCCACCTACACAAGGGTCTATCAGTACACTCCACCTTGTAAGAATCTTTGAAATGGCAGGCGTTCCAAAGGGAGTGCTGAATACTGTAACAGGTAGAGGGAGTGAAATTGGTGATTATGTGGTAACACATAAAGATGTTGATTTTATCAACTTTACAGGTAGTACAGAAATTGGTCAGCATTTAGCAAGTATTTCTACTATGAAACCACTTCTTATGGAACTTGGTGGTAAGGATGCAGCTATTGTATTAGACGATGCAGACTTAGATTGGGCAGCAAGCAATATTGTATCAGGTGCTTTCTCTTACTCAGGACAACGTTGTACAGCTGTTAAGCGTGTGTTAGTAGATGAAAAGGTAGGGGATACACTGGTAGAGAAAATAAAAGAAAAAGTAGATAAGCTTGTAGTGGGTGATCCATTTGATGAAAAGACAGTCATTGTACCACTGATTTCATCTGCTTCAGCAGACTTCGTAGAAGAACTTATAAAAGATGCTCTCGATAAAGGTGGCAAGCTTCTTGCAGGTGGTAAACGTGAAGGGAATACGATCTATCCAACACTTATTGACCATGTAACTGAAGAAATGAGACTGGCATGGGAAGAACCTTTTGGGCCAGTGTTGCCAATTATTAGAGTAAAGGATATAGATGAAGCAATAAGAATTGCTAATGAATCTGAATATGGACTTCAATCTTCTGTATTTACAAAGAACATTGATAAAGCCTTTGGTATTGCAAGAAGATTAGAAGTTGGAACAGTTCAAATTAACAATAAGACAGAAAGAGGACCAGATCACTTCCCATTCTTAGGGGTTAAATCATCTGGTATGGGTACACAAGGTATTCGTTATAGTATTGAAGCTATGACAAGACCAAAAGCAACAGTTCTTAATCTTATAGATCACATATAAAAAAAGGCCTTAGGGTTTTAGTGTTGCATTAAAATAAAATCTACTTGTTGACAACGCTTACGCTTATAGATGCCACTCTTTGACAGTAAAAAAATAAGCCTCCATGTGGTTTAATTATGTTTCCGATACATAATCCACAGGAGGCTTATTTTTATGTTACAAACTCATACTAAACTAGTATTCACAGAATTAATAGGGGAAATTTCAGCCAGTTTCCTTGAAAGCACTATCAAAAAATATGATGGGAATTACAGAACTCAACACTTTGATACGGAGTCACATCTCTACAGTCTCCTTTATTCCAATTTTAGGAACTGTAAAAGTTTAAGGGAACTTCAGACTGAGCTATCTTCTAACCAAAAGCTCAATCACTTAATCAATGTTCCAAGCCTTTCACAGTTTTCAAGAAAAAATGCCCTGAGGGATTATAGAATTTTTGAAGATATTTTCTATCACCTTATGAATAAAGCTAAAAGGCATTTTGGTGAGGTTAATCTTTTTAAAGACAAGTTTCCCATCAAGATTATGGATGCTAGTGTGATCCTAGTCGCACTCAAGTTGGCACCTCATCTGCAAATGGACAAGGATCATGCAGGTATTAAGTTTAACACACTCTTTAATGGTGAATTCCCTGAAAAAATAAACATCTGCAAGAGCAAAGTTAATGATAGACGCTGTAAGGACGGGTTGATAGAAGATACTGGTTGTATCTATCTGTTTGACAGAGGCTATTATGACTACAAATGGTATGACCAACTTACAGACAAAGGCATCAAGTTTGTTACACGAGGGGTTAAGAATGCAGTGGTCATGGATGAGGAATTTTTAGGATCAGAGAAAGAAAAGGATATTTACGATTCTATCATTCGAATGGGGACTACCGTTAGCAACAAGCTGACAGTTCACAAGTACCGGGAGGTAATGACTTTTACAGAGGATGGTGAACCTATTACCTTTATTACCAACATCTTTGACCTTACAAAAGAAGAAATCATCTTACTGTACAAAAAAACGATGGGAAATAGAACTTTTCTTCAAATGGATTAAGCAAAATCTACGAATTAAGAAATTCATTGGGTATAATGAGCATGCCATAAAGATTCAAATATTCTCAGCTCTTATCACGTACATGCTCATTTATTTAAAATGCAAGATATATAGACAAAATGTGAAATACGAAATGCTGAAGATTACAAGAATACTTCGTTTAAATTTGCTAGAAATTTGGGATGATAGGCTTCAGGCACAACTTTGTGTGACATAGGCCCTATAAAAAATGAATCTAAGTTCAAGTAACTACGCCATAAGTCTATACTTTTTTAGGTATTTGCCCATGGCAAAAGGGTGAGAATCAACATTGCTTGATTTTCACCCTTTTGTCAATATGCATATATTTCATAAATGCAACACTAAAGGCCTTAGGGTCTCTTTTTTATATTTTAGAGATGCTCTAAGTTTTTAGAATATAAAGGGGGATGGGGGTATTCTCGGTTTCTTTAAGGAGAGTGTACTTCTCACTACTGAATGGAACTTAAAGCTTCTAGCAGAAGAAATGTGAAGATAGCTAGCTTATTGTGAAATATTTTAAATAGTATATAATGATGCAAAAATAGCTTGTTTATGCTATAATGAATTAAGGGTAAAATTTTATTTTATTGTACTAATTTAACCTGATAATTCTATAATTGGAGGGGTTATTATGAAAAATAATATAGCGATTACCATCAATAGAGAGTTTGGCAGTGGAGGAAGACTTGTAGGTGAAAAGTTAGCAGAGGCTTTAAATATGAAGTTTGTAGATAAGCTCATGTTAACTGAAGCAGCAAAACTTATGGGTGTAACAGAAGAACACCTTAAAAGCTTTGATGAGAAAGCGCCTTCTGTCTGGCAAGTATCGAGTGTCAATATGGGCAGTTATCATGGTATGAGTGTGCCTTATTATTTTTACAGTGTGACAAACAATGATTTATATATTACCCAGGTTAATTTAATTGAAAAGTTAGCAAAAGAAAATAGCTGCATCTTTATAGGAAGATGTGCCAATGTAGTACTTGAAGATTATCCTAAACGTGTATCAGTCTTTTTATATGCAGATAAGGATTTTAAGAAAAGGATGATAGAAGAGATTTATCATTTTACCAATCTTAAAGATGTGGACAAAGAAATTAAAAGAATAGATAAAGAACGTTCTACCTACTATACCAATTATACAGGTTATAAGTGGAGAGACCCACATCAATATGATTTGATGATTAATACAAGCGATATAGGTATAGAAAATACAGTTAAGCTTATACAGTCTTATGTAAAAATGAAATATGGAACAATTTAAAAGAGGGGGAAACGCCTCTTTTTTTGCAGTTTTAAGATATTTTATTTGATGAATGGTAATAAAAATTAGTATAGATGTTAAAAATAAGATATAATAAAGTTTAAAGCAATAAAGAAGAGGTGACGGAATGTCAAAAAAAGAAAAAAACTATGATGAGCTTTATCAAACGCGAAAAGAAAAAATTACGCAGTTTATTCATACACCACAATACCAACCTTTAAAAATAAAAGAGTTTGCCATGTTCTTTCATGTATCAACAGAAGATAGACATATACTTGAACAAATACTTGGTGAGTTAGTCGCAGAAGGTAAGTTGATTCGCAATAAACGTGGCAAATTTGTAACACCTAAAGCTTTAAACTTAGTAACAGGTGTTTTTACAGGCCATGCAAAAGGTTTTGGGTTTGTAACCGTAGAAGGCGAAGAGAAGGATATCTTCATTCCTGCATCAGGTGTAAATGGAGCGCTTCATAAAGATACAGTCATGTGCCGTATTACAAGACCAGCAGCAGGTGAGAAGCGTGCAGAAGCAGAAGTTATTAAAATTATTGAACGTGGTCCTCAATGTATCGTAGGAAGATATGAGGAAAGTCAGAATTTTGGATTTGTTGTGCCGGATGAAAGTAAATATGCAAGGGATATCTTTATTCCAAAGAAATTTTCTAAGGGAGCAGTTACAGGCCATAAGGTACTCGTTGAGATTATAGATTGGGCAGAAGAAAAGCGTAATCCAGAAGGTAAGATAGTACAGATTCTCGGGCATATTAATGACCCAGGTGTAGACATCCTATCTATTATTTATCAGTTTGATCTGCCAACAGAGTTTCCAGATGAAGTCATGAGAGAAGTCGAGCAGATACCAGCTGAAGTAGCAGATAAAGATAAAAGAGGCCGTATGGATCTTAGACATGTGCCGATGGTAACGATTGATGGTGAAGATGCTAAAGACTTAGATGATGCCATCTCTATTGAGAAACTGGAAAATGGTAGATTCCGTTTAGGCGTACACATTGCCGATGTTACCCATTATGTAAAAGAAAAAGCACCATTAGATAAGGAAGCTCTTGAGCGCGGTACAAGTATTTACTTAGTAGATCGTGTTATTCCCATGCTTCCACATAAATTAAGTAATGGTTTATGTTCACTTAATGCAGGGGTAGATCGCTTAGCATTAAGCTGTATTATGGAAGTCGATCAAAATGGTCATGTACAAAGTCATGAAATTGCTGAAACAGTTATTAAGATAGATGAACGTATGAGCTATACACAGGTTAAGAAAATCCTAATGGACCATGATGAAGAGCTTATAGCAAGATATAAAGACTTTGTACCTATGTTTGAAACGATGGAAGAACTAGCAGCTATTTTAAGAGATAAACGTATGAAACGTGGGGCTGTAGACTTTGATTTTGAAGAGACAAAGGTTATTTTAGATAAGGAAGGTCATCCAATAGACATTAAACCTTACGATAGAAACGTAGCAACACGTATTATTGAAGAGTTTATGCTTCTTGCTAATGAAACCATAGCAGAAGATTACTTCTGGCAAGAGAAACCTTTCGTATATCGTACCCATGAGGATCCAGACCCAGAAAAGATTGAAGCATTAGGAGAATTTTTAACGAACTTTGGCTATACAGTAAAAGGTCATACGAAAACCCATCCAAAAGATATGCAGAAAATCTTAGAAGAGATTGAAGGTAAACCAGAAGAAAACATTATTAGTCGTCTTCTTCTTCGTTCTATGAAGCAAGCACGCTATAGTGGTGAGTGTACAGGACACTTTGGTCTTGCTGCTAAATATTACTGTCACTTTACATCACCTATAAGACGTTACCCAGACCTTCAGATTCACCGTATTATTAAATATAATCTACATGGTAAAATGCATGGGGAAAAGGAAAAGAAAATGTTTGACCATGTAACAGAGGTAGCCAAACAATCTTCAATGCGTGAAAGAAGAGCAGAAGAGGCAGAAAGAGAGACCATTAAACTTAAGAAAGTAGAATATATGGAAAGTCATATAGGTGAAATTTTTGACGGTGTTGTGACAGGAACAACTTCATGGGGTATTTATGTAGAACTTCCAAATACAGTTGAAGGCCTTGTTCATGTAAGTGAAATGGATGATGACTATTATATCTATGATGAACCAGGTCATAGATGGATTGGTGAACATACCAAGAAGATTTACCGATTAGGGGATACAGTAAAAGTAGAGCTTTTAAGTACAAATCGTCTTACAAGAACAATGGATTTCCGATTTGTTGATGATGAAGGAGAAGACGAAGAGGAGTAAAAAGAATAAAGAGGATGAAAACGTGCAAAATAACTAAAGTTGCACGTTTTTTTGTATTTTTAAATGGATTTAATTTATTGAAAATAATGAGTAGATTTGATAAGGATGGTAAAAGCTAAATTTAATTTAAATAAACATTAAAACGGTTAATATTATATAAATATTGAATTTGAGTTAAAAAAACGAGAATCTTTACTAAGTGATTGACTTTATAGGAGGCATCTATTAAGATAAAACATGGTAAACAAAATGGGAAATTTATGTCGATTAGGTAAGCGACGTTTTAAATTTTGACAATGATAACAAGATGAGGTGCGAATGAATGGGAATTAGATTAGAAAATCTAGTAGTAAAATTTGGCGATTTTACTGCCATTAATGACTTAACAATTCAGATTCCAAAAGGTAAATTAATTTCACTTCTTGGTCCATCAGGTTGTGGGAAATCAACAACACTCTTTACAATTTGTGGTATTCACAAGCCAACAAGTGGGAAAATCTATTTCGGAGACCGTGATGTAACAGGTCTTGAGCCAGAGAAATTAGGTATTGGTCTTGTGTTCCAAAACTATGCCTTATACCCACATATGACTATTAGAGAAAATATTTTATTCCCTCTTAGAAATTTAAAATGGGATAAAAAAGAAGCAGAAGAGCGCGTACTCGAAGTAGCTAAAATCGTTAAGATTGATGGCCTTTTAGATCGTAAGCCAGGGCAACTTTCTGGTGGTCAACAGCAAAGGGTAGCTATTGCACGTGCACTTGCTAAAAAACCAGAAAACCTTTTATTAGATGAGCCTTTATCAAACCTTGATACAAAGCTTAGAGTAGAAACACGTCAAGAAATTCGTCGTATTCAACAAGAAACAGGTGTTACAGCTATCTTCGTAACACATGATCAAGAAGAAGCTATGAGTATCTCAGATCAAATCATCTTAATGAAAGATGGTAAAATTCAACAAGTATCTACACCTACGGACATTTATATGAACCCATGTAACAAATTCGTTGCATCTTTCATTGGTAGTCCAGCAATGAACTTTATGAGACTTGATGTTAAAGAAGGAGTAGGAACAGTAGAAAAATGCATCTTTAATGGGCTTCCAAAAAATAAAAAATCTATTGATTTAGGTTTTAGGGCGGAAGATATGGAAGTAAGTGAAGATGGATTTGAAACAACTGTTCAAACTGTAGAAGTTTTAGGTAGAGAAAGACTTCTTACTCTAGAATTTAACGGAGAAATTTTCAAAATGCTCGTAGACAAAGAGTTTATGATTGCTGAAGGTACTAGACTTTGTGTAAGACCTAAAGTAGGAAAAGCTTATGTATTTGATACTGAAACAGAGGAGTTCATTACAAAATGCTAAATAATAAAGGGAAAAAGAGTTATAAAGGCTACTTATACTTATTACCAGCCTTGCTTGTATTAAGTGTATTTGTCTTTTATCCAATTATCAATGCTATTGTATTTAGTTTTGATGAAACTAAAGCTGTAGGTTATGTATTTGGTTTTGGAAGTTATAAATATCTATTTGAAGATAAAAGATTCTTACAATCTTTAGTGAATACTGTTATTTATGCTGCAGTTGTGCCAGCTTTATCTGTAGGCCTTTCACTTATGATTGCCAATACACTTGCAAACCTCAAAAATGAAAAACTTAAAGGGGTATTCCAAAGTATTTATTTCTTGCCATATGTAACTTCACTTGTAGCAATTGGAGTTGTATGGTCATGGTTATTTAATGGCCAATATGGTATTATCAACTACTTATTAGGTTTTATTGGAATTGATCCAATTAATTGGTTAAGTGATCCTAACTGGGCAATGCCTGCACTTATTATTTTCTCTGTATGGAAGAGTTTAGCCTTTAATACACTTATTCTTACAACAGGGATTGCATCAATTAATCCGCAGTACTACCAAGCAGCTAAAATTGATCAAGCAACAAATAGTACTATATTTAGAAAAATTACAATTCCACTTGTATCTCCAATTATTCTTTATACGTATATCATTAGCTTAATTGCTGGATTTAAAGTATATACAGAAGTATTTGTTCTCTTTAATGGACGTACACTTGATGGACGTGTATCAACAGTAGTTATGTACATTATTGATAGATTCTATGGAGATCAAGACTTCCCTCTTGCTTTTGCAGCAGCGGTAGTACTTCTACTTATTATTTTAACAGTAACATTTGTCCAAAGAACAATTGCACGTAATAAAGTGCATTACTAGAAGGAGGGCGTTATGGAAAAGAAAATGAACATAAAAGTAGCATTAAAATATTTTCTTCTAACTTTATTTGCTATTGTAACGCTATTTCCATTCTACTGGATGATGGCGTCTTCACTTAAAACAGCGTTTGAGGTTATTCAAACTCCTCCAACACTTGTGCCAAATGAATTTATGTGGGAAAACTATGGCATTGCTTTAACAATGGCTCCGTTTGCCAGATATTTTATTAATACAGTTATCGTAACAGCTTTAAGTATTGTAAGTTCAGTAATTGTAGCAATTCTTGCTGCATTTGCCTTTTCTCATCTTGAATTTAAAGGAAGAGATTTTATCTTCTCATTATTCCTTGCTTCTATGATGATTCCAGGTGAAGTATTAATTATTACAAACTTTAAAACAATATCAGCATTAAGATGGATGGACACGTATCAAGCGCTAGTAGTACCTTACATGGCTAATGTGCTTTACATTTATATGCTTAGAGAATTCTTCCTTAAAATCCCTAAACAACTTTACTTTGCGGCTAAAGTTGATGGAGCAAATGACTGGAAATTCCTATGGAAGATTATGGTTCCGATGGCGAAAGGTTCTATTATTACAATCTGTATTTTAGTAGGGATTAATTCATGGAATTCATTCTTATGGCCACTTCTTGTAACAAACAAAGAAGAAATGAGACTTTTATCAAACGGTCTTACAGCATTCCAATCAGATGCAGGTAACCGTTATGAGCTCTTAATGGCAGCTTCTACAATTATTACGATTCCAGTTATGGTTGCCTATATCTTCCTTCATAAGAAAATTATGAACGGTATTACTGTAGGCGGCGTTAAAGGTTAAAATTTATATACATTTATATAAATTACACAAATAAACTTTGTATGAGGTGAAAACAAATGAAAAGAAAACTATTTGCATCTGCAATGACAGGTATTCTTGCTGTTTCTGCATTAACAGGTTGCGCATCAGGTGAAGTAACACCTAATGAAGGAAATAAAACACCAGTTGCAATCGAAATCCCAGATATGACTGAGCCAACATCAATTGAAATGTGGCACTTTATGTCAGGAAAACAACAAGAAGTTCTTCAATCAATTATTGATGAATTTAATGCAACAAATAACATGAATATTACTGTAAGTGCAGTAGCACAAGGTAAAATTCCTGATCTTAACAAAAAAGTAATTGCAGCAGAGCAGTCAAATACTTTACCAGCAATTATTAATGTATACCCAGACCTTGCTACAGGCCTTATTGAAAAAGGTGCTATTTATGATATTAGTTCTTTTGCATCACATCCTGAAGTTGGTATGGAAGCAGAACTTAAATCAGATTTCGTTGAGGCATTTATTGCTGAAGTATCACAATGGGATGGCAAACTTTATGGTATGCCAATGACAAAATCAACAGAAGTTATTTATGTAAATAAAACATTATTAGAAAAAATTGGTTATACAGAAGCAGACGTTCAAGGTATGACAATGGATAAATTAGCAGAGATTTCTAAAGCTGCTAAAGAACAACTTGGTATTCCAGGTTTTGGATATGATAGTGGTTCAAATGGATTTATTTCTACATTAAAAATGGATGGTAAAAATTTCGTAGATCTTGATGGAACAATCAATGTAGATAATGAATGGGTTAGAACATTCATGGACTTCTATAAAGAGCAAGTAACAAACGGTTACTTCCGTACTCCAGGTGAAGATGGTTTCTTATCAGGACCATTCTCTAATCAACAAATGTTAATGTACCAAGGATCAACAGCAGGTGCATCATTCATTGATACAAATGGTCAATTTGAATTAATCGCTGTAGAACCAGCTTACTTTGAAGGTAAAGACAAAGCAGTTATCCAACAAGGTGGTTCATTATTTGTAACAACTGATGTAACACCACAAGAACAATTTGCTGCTTATGAATTTATTAAGTTTGCAACAAATACAGAAAACACAGCTAAATTTGCAACAGAAACAGGATATCTTCCAGTACGTAAATCAGCTGCAGAAACAGATATCGTTAAAAATATATTAGCAGATCCAGAAGCTGTATATGCAAAAGTATACCCAGTAGCTCAAACAGCTTTAGGTTATGCTTACTATACACCAGCAGTTAACAATGCACAATCAGCACGTAGCACAATTCAAGAAAAATTTGAAGCATACGTAAATGGTAACATTACAGATATAGAAGCATTCATCCAAGAATCTTTAGCAGAAGTTGGTACATCAATCCAACGTCAATAATAATAGGAAAGCCACAAGTCTTTGAAATATAAAAACTTGTGGCTTTTATTTTACTTTTTTATTCTCACATTACTTAAAAGTTATCTTAAAATGATTGAACTAATAGATAAAATCAACAAGTCCATAAGAAAATATAATAGATAAAGTTTATGATTTAACAACAAGTTATTTTGATGATAACACATACAGTTTAGGTGTTCTTTTAGAAGATGGCAAACTAATAGAAATAGACTTCATAAGTAAATTTGATTGTCCAAAGATTTCTGCCACAGAGATGATACGTACTGATGATAATCATGCAGTATTTAGTTTTGTTTCTGATACAGCAGGGACTTTCTACTATGCACTTGGTAAAGCAGAACCAGCTAAACAACCAGAACAAGGCGAATTTAGTATCGTTAATGCAAAAGGTTTTACACTTCCAGCAACTGATTTCTTTGCAGAAATGGGTGGTTTTGAGATTGAATTAAACAGAGCAACCAAAGAACCTTTAAGGTTAGAAGATTTTACTATTATTTGCCCTAAAAATGGTAAATTAATATTAGGAAGATTAGAGACAGAAGATAACAAGACATATAAACTTCATATGAAAAAAGGTTATAATTTTGTATCTGGTACAACTTATAATGCAACCATTATATTTAATAATGGAACACAAGCTAGTAAGAAGTTCTTTGTAGATGTTTGAGCAGATGACGTTACTGAATTAGATTTAAAATTAACAACAGATAGTGCACTTCAAGTATCTTTCAAAGCAAAAGAAAATGGAAAAATTTATTATGATCTAACAGATGAAGATCAACAAAATAGTAGACCAAAAGATCCAACTGAACTTTTCGAAAAGGGTCAAGTACAAGAAATAACAACTGGATATAATATTTTAGAAGGAATAGTAGCCAAGGAAGGACAATGGTTCCGTTATGCAGTAGAGGATGAACTTGGTAATAGAATGACACGCTATGGCTATGAATGCGTTCCAAAATATGTGCCAGAAAATAAACCAGATGAATCAGAAGAATTAAAAGTTACAAATATTAAATTTAATAAAGATAGTGGTTATTATGGTTATGGTCAAATAGTTATTACATTTAATAGAGAAGTTCAAATTAACTCAGCTAATACAAGAGATGTTAAGATAACAAATGTTGATGGGAAATTTGCTGTAGATGCTCAATTTGATTACTTTGCACCTACAGATACTTTAAAATTAGACTTAAGAAATGTGAGTGGAATGGTAATAAATAGTGGAGAGCATCAATTTACTTTTAGACTTACTTATGAGGGCAAAGATGGAGGGCTAGAAGATAAAATATTTATTGAAACTTTCATTACAGATTAAATAAAAGTATCTTTTTTAGGTAGAGTTTTATAACTTTGCCTTTCGTTTTAGTAGTAAGCTAAAACGTTAGTAAGTATTAAATGTACAAGGATATAGGCTATTTTAATAAGTTGAAGAGCTATAGAATATGTGGTACTATTAGGACATTAGAAAACTTATAGTATAAATATTTTCTTATAAAAGATATATAATATATATAGTATAAGTAATCAAAAATATTAAAAGGCATATAAAGATACTGTTAAGTCATTCAATGCTAATAATAGAACTTAATAAAGAAAGGAGTTGCCTTAGGGCAACTCTTTTATTAAGTAGTATTTATTATAGGGAGAAGAAAATGAAAGTAAATAAATCAGTTATACAAGAAATTATTAATAAGATAGAGGAATATGATACAATTGCTTTATTTAGACATGTTTACCCAGATCAAGATTCTTATGGGAGTCAGGTCGCACTTAAAAATATGATCGAAAAAAGTTTCCCAGGAAAAACTGTTTACTTAATGGGAAAACATGATGAAGATTTAAGCTACATTGGTAAGATGGATGAGCATCAAGAAGAAATTATACTAGATGAAAAGTGTTTAGCGATTATTCTAGATGTAGGTGATTCTTACCGTGTAGATAATCAAGATTATAAAAAATGTGGTTATGTGATTAAAATTGATCATCATAGGCCATTTGAAGAAAGATTTGAAGATTTGTCATGGGTAGATATTGAGTATCCAGCTACAAGTTTAATGCTTGTAGACTTACTTATCGAAAGTGAAGGGCGCCTTCAAATGGATAAAGTAGGTAGAGAAGCATTATACATTGGTATTATTGCGGATACAGGACGTTTTGCCTTTGTCTCAAATCCTACACAAATCTTTGAAAAAATTGTTCATATTACCTATGACCTAGATACAAAACCACTTTATGCAGCATACCATAAGCGTAAGTTGAACGGAGTACAGTTCACAGGATATATTTATAATAACTTTGAGATTCGTAAAAATGGTGTGGCCATTCTTAAAATCCCAAGAGAAGTATTAGAAAAATATAATATGAATTATATGGTGGCAGCACGTATGGTTAATACGCTTCAAGATATTGATGGTATCGTAAACTGGCACTTCTTCGCAGAAACACCAAGTGGACAAATTATGAGTGAGTTCCGATCAAACGGACCGTGTGTAAATGAAATTGCAGCTCAATATGGTGGAGGAGGACACTTCTTAGCCGGTGGTGCTACACTTGATAGCTGGGATACGGTTGAAGCTATTATTGCTGACTTTGAAGAAAATTGTGGGAAGTTTAAAGCAGAAAATAAATAAGAGATAGATCGCTTGAGGACGCAAGTCTTAAAGCGGTCTATTTTTTATGTAAAAATAATAAGATGTCTTAGAGAGGGGGAATAAGATGGCGCATTTAGGTTACTCGGTATATGTCTCTACTTTTAGTCACCAGAAGGTATTTCTTAGAGCATTAGAGGATAGGGATTTTTATGTTTTCACTTCTTTACATATTGTCGAAGAACGGAATGAGCATTATAAACAGCAGGCAGAAGATATGCTTAGATGGCTAAAATGCAAAGGCTTTAAAGTTATAGCGGATATTTCAAAAAGGACATTAGCTTTCTTTGGGGAAAGGGATGTGGTGAAACTCGCAAAACGGTTAGGTATTACAGTATTACGAATAGACTATGGATTTAGCGAAGAAGAGATAATAGGGCTAGCTAAGGATTTTCCAATAGCGTTTAATGCTAGTACAATGCCCCTACCTTTAGTAAGAAAACTTAAGCAGGTATCACCACAGATTTTTGCAATTCATAACTATTACCCTAGGGCTTATACAGGGCTTTCAACAAGACAATTTCAACAAATCAATGGGGAGTTAGAAAAAGAAGGTATAGAGGTAGTAGCTTTTATTCCGAATAGCCACAAGAGTAGAGGGCCTATTTATGAAGGACTACCTACTTTAGAACATGAAAGATATGAGACATCGGCAGTGAATTATTTTGAGATGAAGCTGGATTTAAAGGTGACACATATTGTGTTAGCAGATTTAGGCCTAGAAGTTTTAGATGAGAAAATTATAAAGGAATATGAGACAAATAAGGTAGTGAGTATACCTTGTATAATAGATAAGAAATTTGAATATCTATATAACCAAGTTTTTACTATTAGAATAGATTCTCCAGATTGTGCCTATAGGTTGCAAGAATCACGAGAATTTGCTACAGCAGGAAGTATTGTGGAACCTTTTAATTGCCAAGATAGAGGTATAGGATGTATTACTTGTGACAATCTAAATTATGGAAGATACTCAGGGGAGATACAAATTATAAGAGAGTATCTTCCTAGAGATGGAAGAGTGAATGTTATAGGTAAAATAGATAAAGATTATTTAGGGCTAACAAAGTTTGTCCAAAATGGATGTCAAATCCAATTCATAAAAGGAGAGGGCTAAATGAAGAGAAAATTGTTAGCAAAAGGGGTAGTATGGACTCTAGTATGTACATCTATTCTAGGAAGTACAACCTTATATGCAAAAGAAGAAGTAGTAGGAAGTGGACAGATTACACAGCGCATATTGCCAGAGAGGGGAAGTTCAGCTTCTACTATTATTAATAACAGAGAATGCTTTAAAGCTTATAAAGGGCAGGGGACGCTTTATTTGACACTTAATCAGGTAGCGCATGCAAAGCTCTATGTTAATGGAAAAGAAGTAGATATAAGTAAGTTTATAGATCCTCATAGTAATCAAACTGTTGCAATAGATATTTCAGATCTTGTTCAAAATGGGGATAATACGCTGCAGATATCCGAAATAGAACCTTATGGAGCCACAATAGAAGTGAATATGGCCTACCCTACATTAAGAGAAGGAACACCTGAAAGTGTAGGCATCGATAGTAAAGTATTTGAAGTCATTGACCGTATTTTAGAAGCTGAAATAGGAGCAGGAGGCATACCTGGGGGTCAGCTATTAGTAGCAAAAGATGGTGTCATTATTAAAAATGAAGCTTATGGTGTTATAAAGGCTTATGATCATAATGGAAAAGTAGAACATAGTATACCTGTTACAAAAGACACCCTGTATGACTTAGCTTCTAATACGAAAATGTATGCAACTAATTATGCTGTGCAGAAGTTAGTATCAGAAGGTAAGCTGGATATAGATATGAAAATTAGTGAAATCATTCCAGGTTTTGCACAATTTGATGAGAAAAAAGAACAGTTGACACTAAGGCATTTACTCACGCATACAGCAGGTTTTATACCAAGTCCTAAGTATTCAGATGATAGCTATCTGCATCCTGTAGAAATAGATGGACAAATAGTCAATGTACTTGATCAGAATAATGATGGAAAAAATGATGTCTATACGCAAAATCCAGATGAGATTTTAGAAATGATTGAAAGAACGCCTTTAGAATATACGCCAGGTAGTAAAAATGTTTATTCAGATGTCGATTATATGTTACTAGGGCTTATTGTAGAGCAGGTAAGCGGGCAGAAATTTGATGTTTTCTGCCAGGAACAGATCTTTGAGCCATTAGGTCTTACGCATACCGTTTTTAATCCTTTGCAAAATGGGTTTAACAAAGACCAGTGTGCAGCAACAGAAATATTTGGAAATACAAGAGAGGGACAAGTAAACTTCCCTAATATTAGAAGAGAAGTTGTACAAGGTGAAGTGCATGACGAAAAAGCTTACTACAGTATGGGGGGTGTAGCAGGCCATGCGGGTCTCTTTAGTAATGCAGGTGATTTAGCTGTACTTATGCAGGTTATGTTAAATGGAGGAGGTTATGGCAATGTAGAACTTTTTGATCAGAAGACCATAGATACTTTTACGGCCCCTTCTAAAACGAATGATACTTATGGGTTAGGTTGGAGAAGGCAGGGAAATGGTGCTTATGCATGGTCCTTTGGGGATCAAGCACCTGATTCAACTATTGGGCATACAGGTTGGACAGGAACAGCAACAAGTATTGATAAAGAAAATGATTTAATCATTGTATGGCTAACCAATACCAAGAATACACCTATTGCAGACCCGGCTAAAGATGTAAATAGGATGGAAGGAGATGCCTTCCAGTTTGACGCAGCGGGTACTTTAAGTACACTTGTCTATGAAGGCATTATTGGAACCAGTGAGGAGGCTTTAGAAGAGTCTTTACTTCAGATGTCACTAGATCGTAGTAGTTTTTTGAAAGAAGCTGTAGAGAAAGATAAGAATTGTACAGAAGCGGATTATAAAGCTACGGTTGCACTAGCTGATGTACTTGTGAAAAAAGCTGAGAAGGAAAAAGATAATAAGGAAGTGTTAAGAAGGGCAAAACTGGCTTATGAAGCTTTACCAGACCATTCATTAAAGGAAGCATTAGGTGAGCGACTAAGTAAACTTAATAATTAAAGAAGATAAGAAAAAGGTGATAAAGTATGGAATAAGCTAATAAGCTAATTAAGTAAGGGGGGTGATTTATTTACATGCTACAATTATCTAAAATGACGACTGAAACACGTAACCCTAAGACACTAGAACTTGATGCTATGTCTACGACGGATATTTTGCATGTCATGAATGAAGAAGATAGACTACTTGCCGAGGCTATTGCTAAAGAGCTTGGACCAATTGAAAAAGCAGTAGAAACTATTGCCGCTTCTTTTGAAAAAGGTGGCAGGCTGATTTATGTAGGAGCAGGGACAAGTGGAAGGCTAGGACTCTTAGATGCAGTAGAATGCCCACCGACGTTTGGAACAGTGCCTGAGCAGGTAGTTGGTTTACTAGCAGGAGGGCATAAAGCGTTTGTAAAGGCAGTTGAAGGAGCAGAAGACAGTAAGGAACTTGGAAGAGGTGACCTTGAAGTCATTAAGCTTACAGACAAGGATACAGTAGTAGGAATTGCAGCTAGTGGCCGGACACCCTATGTAGTGGGTGCCCTAGAGTATGCTAATAGTGTAGGTGCTCCTACAGTAGCACTGGCCTGTAATAAAGAATCTGAAATAGGTAGGGTTAGTAAGATTGTTATTGAAGTAGTGCCAGGACCGGAAATTCTAACGGGTTCTACAAGGCTTAAGGCTGGAACTGTTCAGAAGATGGTGCTCAATATGCTTTCTACCGTCTCCATGATTCGTGTAGGTAAAGTTTATAAAAATCTTATGGTAGATGTACAGCAGACTAATGAAAAGCTTCATGTAAGAGCAGAAAATATTGTAATGGAAATTACAAGCTGTGACAGAGTAGAAGCCAGGAATTACTTAAAGGAAAGTGAAGGCAGTGTAAAAGTGGCTATTATCATGTATCTTGTAGGCTGCAAAAAAGAAGAGGCACTAGAAAAGTTAGAGAAGGCAAAAGGACATATTAGGGAAGCAATTAAGTTATAAAGATTAGGGGGATTGTTATGTCAAATAAAGAATTAGTAAGTAAGTTGGTTGAACTGATTGGGGGAGCTTCCAATATTGCTACAGAAACCCATTGTATGACAAGACTTCGTATTGATGTAAAGGATATGAAAAAGGTAAACAGTGAGGAGATTAAGAAAATACCAGGTGTATTAGGGCTTGTTATGCAAGAATCTAATATTCAAGTGGTACTAGGACCGGGAAAAGCAAAAAAATGTGAAGAAATACTTAAAGCAGAGTATTTAGGCAATGAGGTAAATATACAAAAAATAGGTGACTGGGAAGCTAACAAATTAGCTGTAAAAGGTGGACAGAAAAATAATAAACTAAAAAATGCACTAAAAGTCATTGGTGAAATTTTCATCCCTCTTATTCCCGCTATTATAGCAGCAGGACTTTTCAATGGATTTGCTGGCCTTATTACTAACCTTCAAAGTGGAGGGACATTACCTGCAAATGATGTTTGGAATACCATTGGCACTTTCTTATCTTTAATGGGTGGGGGCTTCTTAGGTTATTTTACAATTTTTACAGGTATCAATGCAGCTCAGAAATTTGGGGCAACACCTGCACTAGGCGGTATGCTTGGGGCTATGTCTATTATGACGCAAGTAGATGAGATTGCTAAAATTTTTGGGCTGTTTAATGAAGAATCCCCTCTAAATTCCATTCTTAGAAATGGTAAAGGCGGTTTGATTGGGGTGATTATTGGTGTCTATATTTTGGCCAAGATTGAAAAGGCAGTACGTAAACATATACCAGATGTATTAGATTTAATTCTTACACCAGTTATTACATTGATTTTGACAACTGCTGTTTTTGTTTTTGTGATTATGCCGGTATCAGGTGTAGCATCAGATTGGCTTATTGCAGGGCTTAATCTGCTTATTAATTCAAGTAATCCAATTGTTAGTCTGATTTCGGGCTATGTACTCGCAGCACTTTTCTTACCAATGGTGCTTCTTGGCCTTCATCATGGGCTTATCCCAATTTATGCAATTCAGCTTGAAGCCTTAGGTGGCGTTACGTTATTCCCAGTACTTGCTATGGCGGGTGCGGGTCAAGTAGGTGCTGCTATTGCCATTTACTTTAAAGCTAAGAAGGTAAGAAATGAAAGAATGAAACAAGTTATTGCAGGTGCTATTCCAGCTGGTATTTTAGGTATTGGTGAACCACTTATTTATGGTGTTACTCTTCCAATGGGTAAACCATTTATTACAGCAGGACTGGGTGCAGGTTTTGGTGGAGCTTATGTTATGCTAACAAAAGTTATGGCGACAGCATGGGGGCCATCAGGACTAGTAGCTGTACCACTTATGAAACCAGAATGTATGCTTAATTTTGTAATAGGTATTTTAATCTCTTATATAGGAGGCTTTATTATTACTAAGATTTTTATTAAAGATGAAGATGTAATGCGTATATAAGTAAAAAAGAAAGAGCTATAAAGAGATGGATTTACTTTGAAGAAGGAGCTGTTGCACAACGGCTCCTTTTTGGTATTTTAAGCATTGTAGTAGAGTATAATAGGGGTTAATGTATAAAATTATAAGGTGATGCACCTAAATCATCCTTTAGACTGTCTAATGTATGTAAGGCTTATACGGAAGAAAGGAAATATACTATGGAATTACTTATAAAAAAAGCCATGAAGGGTGATGCTGAAGCATTTGTACAGCTTATGGAGCTCAATGAAGTTTCTATGTACAAGACGGCAAAAGCAATTTTGAAGCACTAGAAGGAGAATTAGGTGATCGTTTCACACTCTATATTCCAACTCGAGATGGAGAAGAAAGTATTACTTTAACAAAAGTTCTACAATAGTTAAAAGGTCTAATTATAAAATGCAAAAAATAAGGAGTAGATTTCATAGCAAAGTCCACTCCTTATTTTAATGTAAAGGGGCTTCTTTTTATTCCTCTACATGGTGAGAGGAGATAAATTCTTCTGGTGAAACATGATGGAGTAAAAGTTGTATATGAAAAGGTCCTGGGTCAGGGGCTTTTAAGTGTTTGTAAATAATAAGAATGCCTATAAGTAGAGCACTTAGTTGTACATAGAGCTCGGGTGTAAAGAACCAGCTAGTAATGATGAAGGTAATCATAGTCAGAATGACGCGAGTGGAACAAGGGTTGATAATAATGACACATGAAAAAATGATAAAAATGAGTGCAAGAAGCAGTACAATATAATTTTTTGGAATAAGTGCCATAAGAGAGCCAAAGGTTACCGCGATACATTTACCACCTTTTCCAGCAAGCATAGGGGAGAAGGCGTGCCCAAGTATAGGTGCTAAAATAAGTAAGAGCGTCCATATAGAATCTAAGCCTATAAGAGATAGACCTAATACAACAGGGAAAAAACCTTTTAAAATATCTAAGAGTGTACATAGAATCCCAAGGCTTTTTTGTAATCTAAAGGCATTAGCTCCACCTGGGTTCGCATCTGTATGTAACGTTCTAATATCCTTCTTAAGTAGGAGTATAGGTAATAAGTAGGCGTACATAATAGAGCCTGATAAAAAGGCTAGTAAAACAACAATCAGTTTTATAAACATACAAATCCTCCTTAAGAGTGCATTAAAATATAGTCACAAATATCAGAAGTAGCTTTATGATTAAGAGTACGTGCTTGAGCCTTAAGCATTTGGTTTAAAAAAGCTGGATCTTCTAGTAAACGTTTACAAGCTGTAAGGGCTTTATCTGGTGTATCACCATCAAGAGAGAGGAGGTGCTTAGTAAAAAAGGCTTTATTGCAAGTTTCACAACCTGGTATAGGCGTAAGATGGACAAGAGGAGTGAGGGATACAACAGCTTCAGTAGAGGTAAGTCCACCTGGTTTAGTAAGGAGTATATCAGATGCTTTCATAAGGAGTGGGCTATAGTCTATGAATTTCTTAACATAAATATGGTTTCCTAAATGATTGAGCTCCGTATAAAGCTGATCATTATGACCACATACAATAAAGAAATTGACATTTTTTAAGTTTTTAGTAAGGTGTATAATAAGTGGTTTAATAGGGCCAAACCCCATAGAGCCACACATAATACTAATAAGAGGTTTATGAGGGTCAAGTTCTAGATTAGCTTTAGCAGCTTGTTGGGAACTAGGCTTTAGAAAATCTGGATGAACAGGTATGCCTATAGGAACAAGTGTACAAGCTTTTACGCCATGATTTTTAAACTCCTGAAGAAGTTCTTCATGAGGAATGAAAAAAGCATCCATTTCGCAGTCCTCCCAGAAAGGAATACAGGTATAATCTGTAGCAACAGCGTAAGTCTTAATGGGGAGGTCTGTATGATGTGTAATATAAGTTATGGCTTGAGCCGAGAAAAGATGTGTGCAAATTACCGTATCAATTTTTTCCTGAATTAAGTAGGTGATAAGTTTTTTAGTATATAGTGTATTAGCACCATAAATAATAGATTTAAATTTAGGTGTACTAATAAGGCCACCAGCTTTATACAGAAGACCAAATAAAGCTGGTGTTTTGACAGTTGTCTTGCTGTAAAGTTTTGAGATGACAGAGGAAGTGTCGGCAGGTGCAAATTTGAGTATATCTAAAAATAGAGTAGGAATTTGCATAAAATCAAGCTGAGCTTTAAGGGCAAGGGCGGCTGCATTATGCCCCCCACCAGTAGAGCTAGAGAGGATAAGTACTTTCATATTTTCACCACCTTATAAAAATGACTATGCACCTTTTTTATGTGTTTTATATAAACTATATTAATAAAGTACCAGTTTAAGAAGAGAAGTAATAAAAATAAAATATGTTTTGACAACTAAAATTCTATGAGTTATACTAGGATAAAAATATGAATTGAAACCTGTGATAAGGAGATAAAACCTTTAGCGCACTTACAGAGAGTTAGGAAAGCTGAGAGCCTAGCAGAAAGCGGATCGGACAAATGGACCTTTGAGGGCGTAGTGAAAAGCCTAGGCTTAGTAGCATACGACGCTGTGACTAGCGTTACTAGGTCAAGAATGTGATAGCATTCTAGTGAGGTGGGTTTATCTTTTTATGGGGTAAATCAAACAAGGTGGTACCGCAGATATAACATCTGTCCTTGAGTAAAGGATAGGTGTTTTTTTATTTGTCAAAAAAAGGAGGACGCTCATATGATATGAACTTTATACACTAAAAATCACATGACAGATAGGGAGATTAGCGTAGTTTTAATATAAAATAAGCTAGCCTCCCGAATAAAGTAATTCAATAAAAAGAATAAAATGTGGGAGGCCAAGAAAATGAAAAAAATATTTACTTTAACACTTACCATGATGATGGGATTAAGTATGTTAGTAGGATGTAGTACTAAGGAGGATCAGTTAACGATAGGAATTGTTCAGATTGTAGAACATACAAGTTTAGATATAATTCGTGAAAGTTTAGTAGAAGAATTAGGAGCTAAGGGGCTTGTAGATGGACAGAATATCAAAATAGATTATCAAAATGCACAAGGTGATCAATCTAACTTAAACTCTATATGCAAAAAATTTGTAGGAGATGGGGTAGATGTCATAGTAGCGATTGCTACACCATCAGCACAGGCGGCAGCAGCTGCTACAAGTGAGATTCCCATTATCTTTTCTGCTGTGACAGATCCCGTAGCTGCAAAACTCGTAACCAATTTAGAAAAACCTGAAGGAAATGTAACAGGGACATCAGATGCTATTCCAGTAGATGAAGTTTTTGAGCTTTGCCAGGAGCTTACTCCAGAAGTTAAGACTTTCGGATTCCTTTATACAACGAGTGAGGTAAATTCACAGTCTGTAGTAGAAGAAGCAAAGGCCCTTGCACCAGACTATGGTTATGCCTACGAAGAAGTGGCAATTACCAATACCTCAGAGCTTAAGCAGGCAGCTTATAGTTTAGCAGGTAAAGTAGATGCTATTTATACACCAATTGATAACAGTATTGCATCTGCTATGACAGTCCTTTCAGAAGTTGGGAAAGAAACGGAAGTTCCTATATATGTAGGGGCAGACTCTATGGTAATGGATGGGGCGTATGCTACAGTGGGGATTAATTATGAAGACTTAGGTAGACAGACAGGAGATATGGTCGCAGAAGTTTTAAATGGTAAGGCAATAAGGGATTTACCAGTAGCTACCCTTGATGAATTCCAAAAAGTCATTAATAAAACAACAGCTAAGGCAATTGGAGCACCAGAAACTTCAGAAGGTGCTTTAATCGTAGAATAGAGGATTTAAGAAAGGAGAAGTACCATGAGTTTATATACACTTACATCTTGCATAGAATTAGGCCTTTTATATGGATTGCTTACATTAGGGATATATATTTCTTACCGTATTTTAAATATTGCAGACCTTACAGTAGATGGAAGCTTTACTTTAGGCGCGGCAGTATCTGTTATGATGACTACTATAGGCCATCCTTTCTTAGGGATTCTCTTAGGTATGATAGCAGGTAGTCTGGCAGGAATGGTAACAGCCCTCTTGCATACAAAGCTTAAGATTCAGCCTATCTTAGCTGGGATACTCACTATGACAGGACTTCAGAGCATTAATATTAGTGTGATGGGTGGCAAACCTAATATAGGGCTATTGAATGTAGAAACACTTTTTACAAAATCAAGAGAGCTATTTGATAAGAATTTTGGAGGAAGTCTAGTAGGCTTGCTTATATGTACCCTTGTTATCATGTATATGGTACTTTTCCTTCATACACAAGTAGGACTTTCTGTAAGAGCAACAGGGGATAATGAGGATATGGTAAAGTCTTCTTCCATTAACGTAGATTTTACTAAGACCATAGGGCTTATGTTGGCCAATGCTTTAGTAGGTTTATCAGGAGCTCTGATTGGTCAGAATCAAGGTTTTGCAGATGCTAGTATGGGCATTGGTATGGTTGTAGCGGGCTTAGCTTCTTTAATTATAGGAGAAATTATTTTTGGAACACTAGCAGAATTGATTTTTCGCAAAAAGAACATTCTTATTCATGTTATTTCAGTTTTATTAGGTTCTGTAACCTATAGAGTTATTATTGCAGCAGCGTTGGAAATTAATATATCTGCTTCTAGCATGAAGCTTATTTCAGCTATTATTATTACTCTTGCCATTTCGTATCCTGTACTGAAAGAGCAACTTGCTTTTAACAGGAAGAAACGCTTACATGGTAAAGTAAGAAAGGAGAATGAAACATGCTCACTTTAAATGGAATCAGCAAAACCTTTCATCCAGGAACAGTGAATGAGAGAGCAGCTTTAAAAAATATATCTTTACATTTGCAGCCAGGTGATTTTGTCACTATTATTGGTTCAAATGGTGCAGGTAAATCTACTTTATTCAATATGATTTCAGGAAACTTTATAGTAGATAGTGGTGGCATTATCTTAGATGGACAGGATATTACTTTTATGAAGGAGCATAAGCGTGCCAAAGTAATTGGTAGACTTTTTCAAGATCCGCTTAAGGGGAGCGCGCCTTCTATGACCATAGAGGAAAATCTAGCACTTGCTTATATGCGAGGAACAGGATTTAAAATTGGTTTTGGTATGCAGAAAAAAGAGAAGAACTTTTTTAGGGAGAAGTTAGCTCAGCTCGATTTAGGACTTGAAGACCGCATGAAAACCAAAGTAGGATTACTCTCAGGAGGGCAAAGGCAAGCTGTAACACTTATGATGAGCACTTTAGTTACACCAAAACTACTGCTACTAGATGAACATACAGCAGCGCTTGATCCAGCTACAGCAGAGAAGGTACTTCAGATTACAAAGGAGATTGTAGAGGCTGAACATATTACAACTATGATGATTACACATAATATACAATCTGCTTTAGAACTTGGTAATCGTACCATTATGATGGATGAGGGGAAGATTATACTCGATATTAAGGGGAAAGAAAGAGAAGGTATGACGACAGAAAAGCTTCTTGAATGCTTTAAAAAGGCTAGTCATAAAGTTTTAGATAATGATCGTATGCTCTTAGCATAAAATAATCGCTGACAATGACTTTGTCAGCGGTTATTTTTATAATCTTTTTTCTTAATACAGCGTATAGCAATATTATTAGGCCAATAAAGAGAAAGCCCCATGCAAAAGGTATTAAGTCAAAATAATTATTTAGGTTCTACAAAATAATTGTTAACGGGTACTTTACGCCCACGTCCTTCAAAAATAACAGCAGGAGCGCCTACATCTCTACCGAGATCGTTGGTGTAAACCCAAGTAATGGTATCACCAGGGTTTACTCTATAAACAGCAGGGCCTTCACTAGGAAAGGTATTATTGACTTTGTAAAGCCAGCCACTAAGAGGACCATTATCTAATTGCGCAAGATTGTTAATAGAAGTTATATAGGTGCCTGCACCAGATCCACTTGTTTGATAAGCAAGGCGATTAGCTTGAAGACCTTTTACAGATGCAGAAAGAGCTGTTTCATTGGCGCCAATAGATACATTTGTAGGGGAGGCAACAACTGTTGTGCCACCAGGACCTAATACTTCGAATGTAACAGATGTACTAGGATCTATACGTGTGTTAGTTTCTGAATTTCTAAAACTTGAAGAAGCATTTTTATTTAAAAGTAAGTACGCTGCAGCAGCTGCAGCGGCTAATGCGGGAATTGCCATAATAAAATCCATCCTTTGCTGTAATATGAGTCATATTACATTTTATGCAAAAAATATCAAAGTGTTACGAGTGTAATAAGCCATACTTGATTTGTACACGTCCTAAAATTTGAAACCAACTTTTAGAAAAGAGTACAAGGAAAACGACATTTCCAATGGCATGAGATAAATCAAAATAAAGGGAAGTAGCCATAGAGGTTAGGAAAAGAGAAAGTGTAATTCGGTCAAAGAAAGCAAAAACAGACCAGATATTCATAATCCATCCAAATAAGAAACCCCATACAAAGCCAAAGAGACATAAGGTGAAAGAAGCTTTGTCATAAAGTTTATGGCTAAAAAGCCCACTACTTAGGCCCATCATACTCCAAGCAAACATCTGCCAGAGAGTCCAAGGGCCTTGACCTAAAATAAGGTTGGAGGCAAGTGCACTGAGTGCACCAACAAGAAAACCTGTTTCACCACCAAATATAACACCTGTCAAAATAATAATAAAAGAAGTGGGTTGTACACTAGGAAGTGCTGAAAAAGGTACACGTGCTATGGCACCTAAAGCAGATAAAACAGCAATAAGGATCACTTCTTCAGCACTTAGAGGGCGTCTTTCAAAATGCCAGATTATAGGGAGCATGCTCACAATAATCATAAAGGTACTTAATAGAAAAAAATATTGATTATATTTTAAAGATAAAAGAAGGAGTAAGGCGTCCAAAAAGAAAATTCCTATAAAGGTAAGAGGTTTAGTTACGGACAAGATGGTTCACCTCCTCTAAGGTAATGGCATGGGGGAGTCTAGCCTTTACAGTACGATGAATAGAAGTTGTATAAAATACGTTATTGCTGAAAAATGCAGTAGTAGGCTGAAGGGATAGGAGCTTACCACTAAACATGAGGGTAGTAAGTGTGGCATAACGTGCTACAAACTCCATATCATGGCTGACCATAATAATCGTTTTACCTTGTTGCAATAAGGCATTTAAGTACTGGGCAAGTTGCTTTTTAAAGTAAGGATCAAGTCCTTTAGTTGGTTCATCTAGAAGCAGAAGGTCTGGTTTAGTTAAAAGAACAGTAGCAAGGGCTACTTTCTGCATTTCACCACCACTTAAATCATAAGGGTGGTGCTCTAATAAAGGTTGTAAGGAGAGGAAAGAGATAAGCTTACTAAGCTCATCCTCCTCATCTTGTGAAAGTTTTTGAGGCAAAGCATTTTGAAGCTGAGAAAGTACAGTAGGTTCATGGAAAAGTGCCATAGGATTTTGAGGCAGATAACCTATAGAAGCTTTTGTCTTAATCTTTCCTTTAAGGGCAGGTAAAATGCCAGCTAACACCTTCAAAAAAGTAGATTTACCAGAACCATTACCACCTAAAATAGCAAGAAAAGCGCCCATAGGTACGTCTAAACGAATACGCTCTAAAACAAGGGGCGAATCTTTTGTATATTGAAAATAAATGTCCTGACAGCTAAGAAGTATAGGTACTTCTGAAGGTGAGGGGCTTGCTAATTCTAGCTGTAGGGGGTGGAAATATTCTTCGGGTAATTTATCAAACCATACTTTAGCTTCTTTAGGTGTAAGGGGAAGCTGGGAGGCTAAGGCTTCATGTTCAATTTGCATATAGAGCCTACTTACAGAAGGAAGATAGCCCATAAGAGAGGCTACATCTTTTTTATACAGTGTATAAATAGCCTCACGTACCTTGCCTGTATAAGTAAGCATACCTTTTTCAAGGACATAGACCATATCTACAAGAGGAAATACTTCTTCGAGATGATGCTCGGTCATAATAATGGTAATGGAGAATTCTTCATTTAAGCGACCTAGTATATTGAGAAAGTTCTGGGTAGCTATAGGGTCAAGTTGTGAGGTAGGTTCGTCTAATAAGAGGACATCGGGATAAAGTGTCATTACACTAGCAAGATTTAGAAGCTGCTTTTGTCCACCAGATAATTCAGAGGTGGATTTGTAAAGCCAATGATTAATGCCGAGAAAGGTACTAATTTCACCGATGCGCCTTTGCATCTCTTTAGGATCAAAACCTAGATTTTCCATCCCAAAAGCGAGTTCTTCATATACAGTAGACATGACAATTTGTTGATCCGGATTTTGAAACACCATGCCAATACGGCTAGCGGACTTGTCATTAGGAAGATGCTCAAGAAGCTGCCCTTCAAAAACTAATGTACCTGTACGCTCTCCTACAGGCCATACTTCTTTCTTAAGTTGACGAAGCAGTGTGCTTTTGCCAGATCCAGAGGGGCCAAAGAGTAGAACGAAGTCTCCCTTATGAATGGAAAGGTTAATATCTTGTAAGGTAGGTATAGGATGAAGGGGGTAGGTAAAGGTTAAGTGATTGATTTCATAAAGTGCCATCTTAAGTATTCCCTCATTTCTATCAGTAATGGTAAGGCTGTAAAAAGCAGGATACATAGAAAGTAACCCCACTGCATTAAAGAGTTAGGAAAAGTATTCATGTGTTCTAGAAACAGGCCTATGCTTAGGATGATAAGTAGAACAACACCAATGCCTATAAGTACATAGTCCCTATGGTCGAAGTTATAGAGAGTAGCAGAGGTCCTCTTATGTGTGCCATAACCTCTTGCACGCATAGACGAGGCATTTTCTAGGGATTCTTCAAGTGTCCAGCTTACAAGTGTATTAAGAGAAGTCATAGATTCCGTTATATGCTGCTTGTAGGAATGTTTAGACATATCTTTAACGAAAGTTTTGCGTACATCTATGATTTCGTGCATTCTTCGGGTAAAGAGGGGGATAAATCCCACAATAATCGTTAGGATAAAAGATATTTTGGGGATTATATTGCCAAATAAATAAAGAAATCTCTGAGGCGATAGAATCAGGTTATAACCTAAAAATAAAAAGAGGATATTAAGTAAGGAAAGTGCGAAAGTTACTCCGTACATGACTCCTTCTAAGGTTACGCTACGATTTTTAAGGTAGAACAAAACTGTAGTGCCATGTGTTGAGAAAATAGGATTTAGAATAAGGATAAAAAGAGCCATAAGGAGATAAAATTTAAGCTGTTTACGAAGGCTTCTTAAGTGGTCTAGAAAATAAAGAAGCCCAGTGGTAATAAGAAGGATCGTCAATAAATAGATAGGATTTTTAATAAGCATAACTAAAATAATCATGATGAGAAAATAGCTAAAAGCAAGAAGCGGATGTACACTTATAAAACCACTTTTCATTGTTATTTCCTACCTTTCCTTTAAGTTAACAGGATTAGTATGAGGAAGAGGTGACAAAATTATACTTTTGTGACCTAATCACAGAGAATTACATTAGAAACTTTTATACTTATTTATAAAGATATCTAACAATGAATAACCATGTATTTTAAATAGGAATAAGAGATAGAGGAGTGAAATTATGTCTAAGAAGATAGTCATTATTGGTGGTGTAGCAGGTGGAGCAAGTACAGCAGCTAGGCTAAGACGTATGGATGAGTCATTAGAAATTATCATGTTTGAAAAAGGAGAATATATATCTTTTGCTAACTGTGGTCTTCCTTATTATATAGGTGAGACGATCAAAGAACGTAGCCAGCTTATCCTTCAAAGTGTAGAGGGAATGAGTAGGAAGTTTAATCTTGATATTAGAAATCTTACAGAAGTGATAGCTATTAACAGAGAAGAAAAGACTGTTACAGCGACAGATTTACGTACAGGGAAAGTATATAAGGAAAGTTATGACGAATTAGTTTTATCTCCGGGGGCAACGCCTATTAAGCCTGGAATAGAAGGAATAGATGAGTGTAGTAATATCTTTACTTTAAGGAATATACCAGATACAGATAACATTAAACATTATATTGATGAAATGAAGCCTCAAACTGCTGTTGTAATAGGGGGTGGATTTATTGGGCTTGAGATGGCAGAAAATCTACATGCATTAGGTATAGAGGTTACCTTAATAGAAGCAGGGAATCAAGTTATGGCACCACTTGATATAGAAATGGCAAGTATGGTGCACTCACATCTTATTGAAAAAGGCATAAGATTAATTCTAGAAGATGGCGTTAAAGCTTTTGAGAATAAAGGCAAAAAGGTTGTTCTGCAAAGTGGAAAAAGTATAGAAACAGATTTTATTTTACTTTCTATAGGGGTAAAACCTGAGTCACGTTTAGCTAAAGAGGCCGGACTTGAAGTAAGTGAAAGAGGTTCTATCCTAGTAAATGATTACTTACAAACCTCTGATGAGCATATTTATGCTTTAGGAGATGCTATAGCTGTAAAAGATTTTGTAAGTGAGGAAAAGACTATGATTCCTCTTGCTTGGCCGGCGAATAGACAAGGCCGTCTTGTAGCTAATAACATTTGTGGACGTAAAGAAAAATATAAAGGGACCCTAGGTTCTAGCGTCGCTAAAGTTTTTGACTATACAGTAGCAACAACAGGAAATAACGAAAAAACATTAAAAGGGCTAGGTAGAAGCTATAAGACTATTCATATTCATCCAAGTGCACATGCTGGGTATTACCCAGGAGCATTCCCTATTGCTTACAAATTATTATTTGATCCACAAACAGGTAAAATACTAGGGGCACAAGGTGTAGGGATAGAAGGCGTAGAAAAACGTATTGATATTTTAGCAACAGCTCTAAAAGGTGAGTTAACCATCTATGACCTTCAAGATGTTGAGGTATGTTATGCGCCGCCGTATAATTCAGCTAAAGATCCAGTTAACATGCTTGGATATTACGCAGCAAATATTATAGATGGCTTAGTAGAAGTGGCTCAGTGGTATGAAGTAGATGGGGTAGTAGGTGAAGAAAATGTAATACTCGATGTAAGAGAAGAATTTGAGCTTGCTACTGGGAAAATAGATGGCGCACTAAATATTCCCCTAGGTCAACTTAGAGATAAGCTAGGTACCTTATCTAAAGATAAAACTTATTATGTGATGTGTCAGGTGGGACAAAGGGGATATGTAGCCAGTCGATTACTAAAAGAGCAGGGTTATAAATGTAAGAGTATTGATGGAGGTCTTAAAACTTATAGCTATGTAAAACGTGCCAAGTCAGATATAGCGCAACAAGAAGCCAAGCTGCGTATGCAACAGAATATGGAGCAGGTAGAAAGAGGAGAAAATAGGAGTGAGTACGAATTAGATACATGTGGTTTGCAGTGCCCAGGACCAATTAGTAAGGTTTATGAGCAGTTAGAGAAAATGAAAGCAGGAGAAGTTTTAAAAGTAAATGCCAGCGATCCAGGTTTCGCAAAAGACATTGAGGCATGGTGTGAAACGACACATAATGCCCTATTAGGGGTAAATTTTGATAAAAAGCGTAAAGCATTTACAGCTACTATTAAAAAGGGTGTAGAGCAAGATGAAGAGAAACAAAAAGCATCTATGTCAGTTCAAAAAAATGGAGCAACTTTAGTGGTGTTTAGTGGAGATTTAGATAAGGCTATTGCAGCTTTTATCATTGCAACAGGCGCAGCTGCAACAGGGAAAGAAGTCACCTTATTCTTTACTTTCTGGGGGCTTAATATCTTAAAGAAAAAAGATAAACCTAAGGTAGAAAAAGATTTTATAGAGACTATGTTTGATAAAATGCTTCCATCTCATACAGGGCAGTTAGGATTATCCCATATGAATATGGGAGGGATGGGCCCTAAGATGATTAAACAAATTATGCAAAAACATGGTGTAGATGACCTAGATACAATGATTGAAAATGCATGCCGTATGGGTGTCAAATTGGTAGCATGTGCCATGAGCATGGAGCTTATGGGAATTAAAAAAGAAGAGTTCATCGATGGTGTAGAAATAGGAGGGGTAGCCACTTATTTAGGCGCTGCGGACAATTCAGAATTAAACTTGTTTATTTAAAAGAATATTTTCCCCTTTTAAAGCCTATTATTCGTAGGTGTATCTTAATGAATATTATCGGTACGATTAAAGTGTTTGATTTAGTATTTGTTATGATGGAATATGAAGAAAAGAGCTAAAAAATTAACTTTCAAAAAATTCTTTTTATTATTATACTTAATATATTGGGAACAATTAGCTATGCTCTAGGTATTAACTGTTTCGTAGCTCCACATCATATTGCACTAGGTGGGGCTTGCTCTAGTTTACTTAGGTGCTTCTAATACACGAGCTACTTCTTATTATATATCAGATAAAATCGCAAAAGCTAGTGAGACAATTTTTAGAAAAAAGGAGTTAATAGGGGGTTTAAATATCTTAGTGAGTATGAGATTTGGCAAACAAGCAGTAAGCTTAGTGAGGAAACCCAAAATACACTAGAAAGTTTAAATTAGGATAGGGGGAGAATGTTATGTTTTCAGCTAATAGAGCTTTTCAAATAGAAGAAAGATTTGAGGAACTTATCCCACTTTTAGGAGACAAAAAAGTAGAGATTTTAGAAGGATTAAAAAGCTGTAGTGAAGATGAAGGCTTAGCTATGAAGTTTTTATATACCACTATGCCTTTAAGTGATATGGCTTGCTATAGTTTTGAGGTATTTTTAGATTATGCTAAACATGGTTTATATTTATGGGAAAGAGATGCTTGGCATATACCAGAAGATATCTTTTTAAACTATGTCCTTCACCACCGTATTAATGAAGAAGAAATCATGCCATGTCGTAGCTTCTTTTATAATCAATTAAAAGATAGGGTAGTGGGAAAAAGTACTCAGGAAAGTATACTAGAGGTTAATTACTGGTGTAGTGAAGAAGCAACTTATCAGTCTACAGATGAAAGGACAGTAGCACCATTAACTGTTTATAAATCTGCTTATGGAAGATGTGGGGAAGAATCTACATTTACTGTTTCAGCACTTCGTAGTGTAGGCATTCCAGCTAGACAAGTCTATGCGCCAAGATGGTCTCACTGTGATGATAATCACGCATGGGTAGAGGTTTGGTGTGAAGGGGAGTGGTATTTCCTAGGTGCCTGTGAGCCAGAAGAAATATTGAATAAAGGATGGTTTACAAGTGCTTCATCACGTGCTATGTTGATTCACTCCAGGTGGTTTGACTTTATAGCACCTACTGATGAAGAAGAAATAGAGCATAAAGGTATGGCTACACTTCTTAATCAGCTTCAGCGCTATGCGCTTACAAAAAAATTAACTGTGAAAGTAGTAGATCATAAGGGGAAGGCTGTATCTCATGCTAGGGTGGATTTTGAGGTGCTTAATTATGCAGAGTTCTATCCTGTAGCATCTGTATGGACCAACGAGGTAGGAGAAGCAAGTTTAATAACAGGGCTTGGGAGCTTGCACCTACATGTAAGCAAAGAGGAACAGTCTGCAGATATTTTAATTAATACAAAAGATGTAGATTGTATTAACATTGATTTAAGTCAGAGTGTCATAAGAGATGAATGGATAGAGCTTGAAGTCATTGCACCATTAGATGCGTCTATTCATACCCAGCAGCCTACATATTCTCAGAAATTTAAGGGTAAAAACAGATGCAGTGAAGCAACTCAAAAAAGGTTGGAGAAAGTAGCAAGCTTTCAAAATAAAGATGAGGTATTAGATATAGCCAGAGGTAACGCAGAAGAAATTGTATACTTTAAGTTAGCAGAAGTTAAAAAAGAAGCAGAGGTATGGAAAGACAAACTACTAGGCGTATTAACTCAAAAAGATTATAGAGACTGCAAAGGAGAAGTGCTTATAGAGCATTTAAATTATGCAGTTACTTATGCAAAGTGTTATGAGGAGCCTATTTTTATACAGTATGTTTTAAGTCCAAGAGTGGCACTTGAACCACTTACAGCCTATCGCCAATTTATTCATAGCTATTATAGCCAAGAAGAGAAGGCTAAAATGGTGCAAAATCCTAAATACATATGGCAACATATAGAAGAAACTATTGAAACAGATGATACGAGAGAATATCCCAATCTTATTACTACGCCAGTAGGGTGCTTGCAAATTAAACGAGGGAGTGAAGTATCTAAAAAAATTCTATTTGTAGCTATTTGTAGAACACTAGGTATTCCAGCAAGACTTCATACTATAGATGGTAAAGTAGAGTACTATACTAATGGAACATTTGAAGCTATAGAGACAGAAGCCCTTAAAAATAGTATATGTATATTAAGGAGTAGGGAAGAGACTTGGACCTATTTCCAGAACTGGTCTATTGCGAAATTACATAAAGGGCAGTATCAATCACTGAATTTAAGCCAGTTACAATGGGAAGATGGAGAGTTAGCTTTAAACTTAGAACCAGGTGTATACCGTCTTATCACTTCTAATCGTTTGCCAAATGGCAATATCTTTGCAAAGGTAATGTACATAGGACTTAAAGCGAGTGAAAGTAAGACAGTGCAGCTTGAGCTCAAGGAAGCTAAGCTAAGTGATATGCTTGAGCACATTGCTTTACCAGACTTTGAACTTAAAGATCAGAATAAGAAAGTGATAAAGGGCTTAGAGCTCAGCCAATATGCTAAGCACTTATGGATATGGATAGAAGAAAGTAAGGAGCCTACAGAACATATTCTTAATGAAATCTATGAGAAAAAAGAATTATTTAAGACTATAGAACGACAGATTATATTTGTTATGAGGGATCAAACAGCACTAGAAGACCCTACACTCAGAAAAGTCTTAAATGCTTTAGAAAATATCTCTATTTACTACGATAGTTTTGAAGAAAATATCAATACTTTGGCACGTAGAATGTATGTAGATCCTGATAAGCTTCCATTAATCATCGTAACAGATGAGAATAACCAAGGTATCTATGCTACAAGTGGATATAATGTAGGTACAGCAGACATGTTATTACGCATTTTTGGTAGCTAAGAAGTGTGACTAAGTTACTAAACTTTAAAAATTAAAGACATATAATAGAATTATAGAAGTTGATAAAAATCAATTGATAAGAGGAGGTTCTATTTATGTCTATCCAAATTACGAACAGCAATTTTAATAAAGAGGTGTTAGAATCAAAGGTACCTGTACTTTTAGATTTCTGGGCGCCTTGGTGCGGGCCTTGTAGAATGCAAGGGCCGATTGTTGAGGAGCTGGCAAATGATTTAGAAGGAGTTGCTAAAGTCTGCAAGGTTAATGTAAGTGAAGAAGTGGAGCTCTCTAAAATGTTTAGAGTACAAAGCATTCCAATGTTAGCTGTTGTGAAAAATGGAAGAGTTGTCGAGCAGCAAGTAGGGCTAAGAGATAAAATTCGATTAAAACAAATGATGGGAGTATAAAAGGACTGTCTAGGACAGTCCTTTTTTGATGCACTTTTCTAAAATAGCGATACCCTCTACAATTTCTTTAGCATCACAAGGCGCAAAGCTAAGACGAATATAATGGTCTCTTTCTTTGTGCATTGTAGAATAAAAAAGTGTACTTGGCAGAATAAGTAGGCCACTTTCAAGGCAGCGTTCATAAAGTTTGTAAGCCGATAAACCTTTAGGTAATTTAAGCCAGAAGCATAAGCCACCATTAGGAATATTAAAAGTTACACCAAGAGCCTTAAGGTTTTCAAGTTGACTAAGCATAAGCTCATATTTACCACTGTAAATAGCTTTCATATAACTTAGGTGCTCTTCCCATTTATGAGTTCTAAAGAATAGGTCAAGACTACGATGGATAAGCCCTGAGGAAGCAATATCTGTCATTTGCTTTGTCTTTGTAAAACGGTCTAAGAGGGCATCTGGAATAACGAGAAAACCTATACGTAGGCCTGGCATAAGGAGCTTAGAAAAGCTCTTAATATAGATGACACGGTCCTGAGTATCAAAAGCTTTTAGGCTATAAGGTGCCCTATCTGTATAGCTTAATTCGGAAGTAGAATCATCCTCAACCAGATAAAAGTTATATTTTTCAGCTAGAGCTAGGAGTTGCTTTAATGTATATGGGGCATAACAAAGCGTAGTAGGATTTTGAAATTTAGTCATAACATACACAAGTTTAGGCTTACAGACATTGACCTTCTTCTCAAATTCTATGAGATCAATGCCAAAGGGGGTAAGTTCAACTGTAACAATACGGCTACTGCGGGATTTAAAGGCATCTGTTGCACCATTATAGGTAGGTGTTTCTGTCACGACATAATCGCCTGCATTTAGGCAGCTTTTAGCAATAATATCAATACCCTGTTGAGCGCCTGATACAATTTGAATATGAGAAGGTGAAGTGTGAATGCGATGAGTCTTTTCTAAATACTCGGCAAGTATTTCTCTAAGAGGCATAAAACCATTGGCTTCTTGATAGCCAAAAGCAAAGCCTTTATCACGGTCAATTACTTCGTCTAGACAGTATTTAAAAGAATCTGTAGGAAAGATAGCTGGATGAGGTGAAGCACTTGAAAAGTTAATACAGTTCTCTTTTATAGTGGTAGGAGGGAGTGTCATCAGGCTGATTTCAGGGGTATTAGGTTTAGTAACGTAAAAGCCACTTCCTTTTTTGGAAGTAACATAGCCGGAAGATTCTAGTTGTTTATAAGCATTAATAACAGTTACATTATTGACGGAAAGGTCTTTTGCCAGTCTGCGGATAGCTGGCAGTCTATATCCTATAATAAGCTCATCTGATAAGATAGCTTCTTTAATCTTTGAAAAGAGTTGTAGATATAAGGGTTCATTAGATGATGAATCTAACTGTATGGATACAAAGTTCAAGTTGTCTCCTCCTTTTTCTTAGAAATATTGACGATGGTTTTGTCTATATGGCACAATATTACCATACATAAAGACGTATTGTTTCGATACAATATATCCTATTAACCTTATTATAGAGACAAACGAGGAAGATGTAAATGATGAATAACAAAATATCAAAGGTTGCGGCCATTCAAGATTTAGCTAGTTTTGGTAGATGTTCATTAAGTGTAATCATTCCGATTTTATCCCATATGGGTGTACAGGTATGTCCAGTTCCTACAGCTGTTTTCAGTACACATACGGGAGGATTTGGTAAACCAGTTTTTGAAGATTTAACGGGGATGATGCATGGCTATATTGAACATTGGAAGACATTAGATTTAAAGTTTGATTGTATTTATAGTGGTTTTTTAAGCAATGAAAAACAAATTGATGAAGTGCTTTATTTTTTTGATGCATTTGGAGATGGAGAGGGGACACTTATAGCAGTAGATCCTGTTATGGGAGACCATGGCCAACTTTATAAGACTTATAATGAAACGATGCAGAAGAAAATGAGGCATTTAGTATCACGTGCTCATGTAGTGACACCAAACTGGACAGAAGCAAATTTTCTACTAGATTGCATATATAGTACAGATGCGATTAAGGAGCAAGATGCTAAAGAAATGATAAAAGCTATTTCAGATTTAGGACCTTCTCAAGTAGTACTTAAAGGGATTCCTTATGAAAATGGACGGAAAATCAATATGACTTATGACCGGGCAGAAGATAGTTACTGCATGATTCCTTATGAAGAAGTCCCAAGCAGTTATCCAGGTACAGGGGATTGCTTTGCAAGTAGATTGATTGGGGAACTTTTAAAGGGAGAAAGTTTAGCAGATTCAGCCAAAAGTGCCACTTCTTTTGTAACTTATGGGGTAAAAGTAACTTATGAAGCTAAAACAGATACAAGAGAAGGGATTTTATTAGAACAATTATTAGATTTTTAAGGGAGGATTTTAAGATGGAGAAAAAACAAAGTAAAAGTAAATTAAGTTTACAAGCATTAGTCATTATTGGGTTATTTAGTGCAATTTGCTATATTGCGCTCATGCTCTTTAAAATTCCTATTCCATCACCAGTAGGTAAACCATTTATTCACTTTGGCAATATGTTTGTTATTTTAGCAGCACTGCTCTTTAGTGGTACAATAGGTGGTTTATCAGGTTCTATTGGTATGGGGCTTTTTGATATACTTAATGGATGGGCTACTAGTGCACCTAAAACCATTATTCTCAAATTTGGTATAGGGTTTGTGACAGGGGTAGTTGCAGGAAAAGGTAATGATAAAGAAGCCAAATCACCTTTTAAGTGGATTGCCCTTGCAGCAGGTGCATTTATTGTATTAGGCGTTGGTCTTTTTATAGCCTCAACAGTATATGGCTATGAGATTACTATTCCTTATCTTCAGCAGGCAGCAGCAAATACAGAGGGACTTAAAGATACATTAGTTGTTATTCCTGTACTTTATATTTTTTCATTAGTATTAGGTATTGGTCTTGCTGTAACGTGTTTCTTTATTAAAAAAGTGTCTATTAAATTACAATATGCTATTTTAGGTGCTGTATGTGGTATTGCATTTAACTTAGTAGGAGAATTTTTATTTGCAGTAGGTTCACTTCTTATTGTAGGAAGTGCATTTGTACCAGCGGTTATAAGTGCACTTATTAGTTTACCTTCTACCATTATCAATGGTACCATTTCTATTGTGATTGCTCTTTTACTTTATATTCCACTTTCTAAAGTAGTAGCAAAATCAAACTTTAAATTTTAAAGGAAATTAATACAAAAAAAGCAAGCCGAAAGTCGTCCCCCCTTAAATGACGAACTTTAAGCTTGCTTTTTGTTTGTGGCAAAATGTACAGGGTGCTACTAGAATAAAGTTAAGCTTTTAGAGTGTGCCTGTAAGGAAGCCTCGTAATAGAGTACAGTGTCAGGGAACTATAGGTGAAAGGGATACCGTTGCATTTATCACTGCAAGTACCCGGAGTTTGTCTCTAAATAAAGGAAGTACCTTAGGGTTCACTGGTATAAGTTATCGTTTATTCTATGTAGCATAAAGATGTACAGTATAAAACATAACTCATTATGATAAGTTGCCACCACTTTGTTCATAAGAGGTTAGGAAAATTTAAAGGCCTATGAGAAGGGGGGACTCACAAGATCTCAATTTTCCATATATAAAAGCAGAATAGCCTAGGATTTATTTTGCTCTTATACTCTATATATACGGACAAGGGTAGAAAATGCGTCATATTATTTATGCAAAAAGTAAGTTTTGTATAAATAACTAAATGAAATATAATCCACTTGCTAACGATTTTATAAATAGATAAGATAGAAGAAATGGAGTCTGTATAAAGGGGATAAAATTAATGAATCAATTTAAAAATAAGATACATGAAGAGGCTTTCAATGAGCTGATTACGCAAAGTGAGGGAGAACTTTCTGTTCATGAAATTCAAGATGAGCAAAAGAGAAGGCAGGTTGCATTTCTCTATTTAATTGCTATGTATCAAGAAGAGTATGAGCGTTATGAAGGCATGAAGTTTTATGTAGAAGCTTATGAAGAAATCAGTATAGATGGACCAGTTTATCTTTTAGAAGACTGTATCAAATTAGAAGATTTTGCTCATGAAAAAATATTAAAAGCTGCAAAAGACATATTAAGAGGTTGTAAACCACATCTAGAAAAACTTGAAATAGAGGATGTGAAATTTGTTGAAATAGCCTATAACTTTGCAGTAAGCAATTAGAATGAAAAATAGATAAATAATAAGTCAAGTAGAGAGGAAAAATATGTGAAATATACAACATACTTACTAGAATGGTTTGACAAGAATAAAAGACAAATGCCTTGGAGAGAGAGAAGTGATGCTTATAGTATATGGGTATCAGAAGTGATGCTGCAGCAGACACAGGTTGATACAGTAAGACCTTACTATGAGCGCTTTATGGAACGTTTTCCAACGGTACATGATTTAGCTATGGCAACCCAAGAAGAGGTCTATACTTATTGGCAGGGCTTAGGCTACTACAGACGAGCAGATAACCTGCATAAAGGAGCAAAGGTTGTATCGGAGCAGTATAATGGAATATTTCCAACAGACCCTAAATTAGTTAAAAATATACCTGGCATAGGACCTTACACAATGGGAGCAGTGTTAAGTATAGCCTTTAATTTACCTTATCCTGCCGTAGACGGAAATGTAATGCGTGTACTTTCTAGACAGTTCTTAATAGAAGATGATATCGCTATTCCTAAAACGAGGAAGATTTTCGAAGAAAAAGTGATGGTACTTATGCCGGAAGATGCACGTAACTTTAATCAGGCCCTTATGGAATTAGGCGCACTTATTTGTACACCTAAAAATCCAAAGTGTGAAAGTTGTCCTATGAAGCCAATTTGTATGGCTTATGAAGAAGGCGTACAAATAGAGTATCCTGTTAAGAGTAGTAAAACAAAAGCTGAACCGGATTTTTATAAAGCTCTTATTCTTAAGCAAGGAGATAAAATTTATCTAGAAAAAAGACCAGAAGAGGGGCTTCTTGCAAAACTATGGGGAGTGCCGTTGATAACAGATGTAGTTTGGGAAAAAATGAAATCAGAACTTGTCACTTTTGAAGTATTAGAGCAGGTTCAACATGTTTTCACACATCGTAGATGGCTTATGACGCCTATCGTAATAGAGTATACTACACAAAATGCAAAAATATTTGAGGAGATTTTACAAGGAGAAGGTGTGTTTATAGTACCAGAAGGACTGAAGAACTATGCTATTGCCACAGCATTTAAAAAGGTTTTACGTAAGTTACAAGAAAATATTTGATTTATGGGTAGAAATTTTGAAAAAATGTAGTATAATACAAGTATATCAATTATATGATATTTCCATTTCACGGAATCAAAGAAGGAAGTAAAAACTATTCAAGAGTCTAGTAAAGGCAGTAGGCTTTTATAGATAAGAGTAGATTTATATGAAATTCTTTGATTCTACAAAAACAATCAATACATGTATTGAATTAAAAAGGTGAGGATTAGATTTTCAGTCTAATTCTCACCTTTTTCATGGGGTAAAATCAGTGTACTTAAGTAGAAATTACGGATGAAATATGGTATAATTATGGACATAAACGTAATGAAGTGAAGGAGGGAAGAATGTGTTAGAAGAACTTAAAACATTTATACAGGTTGTAAAGTATCGTAATTTTACGAAAGCTGCAAAAAAGGTTAATTTATCTCAACCAACAGTAAGCCTGCATATTAAAAGACTAGAACAATATTTTGATACAACCCTCATTACACGATCAAGTAAAAGTAAAGAGGTGCTCATTACTAAACAGGGAGAATTTCTTTATGAAAAAGGACAAGATCTTATCGCACAAATTGATTTATTAAAAGGTGAGCTTCTTCAAATAGATGATAAGGCTAAAAAGAAAATTTTAGTAGGTGCAAGTAAAACGATAGGAGATTATTTTTTACCACAAATTATAGGGGATTTTTCAAACAAGTATCCGGATATACAACTTGAAGTGTTTATAGAAAATACAGCACATATCTGTGATATGATGAATGAAGGTGAGATACAGGTTGGTCTTATAGAAGGGATTGACCCTTATTATGATTTTGATAGAGAGTATTTCTACCAGGATAGGATGGTTGTTGCAGTAAGCAATAAATCACCATTAGCTACTATGGACGTAAGTATAGATGATTTGAATAATCAGATTTGGATCAGCCGTGAGGAAGGGTCTGGTACGCAGGAGTACTTAAAGTTGTTTCTCAATATGCATAATATTACCCCTAAAAATGTTATTGTATTTAATAGCAACTATGCTGTAAAAGAAGCTGTTAAAAATGGTATAGGTATTACCATTATTTCTGAATGTGTTGTAAGTCATGCAGCATTTGATAAAGAGCTTAATATTTTACCGTTGGAATTATTGCCTAAGCGTAAGTATTCTTATATACTGCCGAAGGATAAAGAAGTAGACTTAGATATTCTTACTTTCATAAATATGCTCAAGGACTATAAAGTGAATAGAACAAATTAAGAAGTGTTGCTTAAAGACGAGCAGCACTTTTTTATTTTTAGCGACCTATTAGAAATCTTAATGGTTAGTATCAGAATGTTAAATTGTAAAATGATAACGAAGTATAGGCATTGTTAATAAATTGTCATATAATAAGTGTACAGCACTCCGTTAAATATGTAGCGGGGGGAATATGCGAATGGAGGACAAGAAGATGGGCTATAAATTAAGCTTTGAAACAGTTAATAGTCTCTTTAATGAATTAAGAAAAGAGTACAAAATTTATGCACCAAAAAGATTTCCAAAAGCAGGACGTTACTCAGATACAGATATTATCCGTTACGCTGAGATCAAAAATGTAGAAGAAATCGTATTTGACGAAAAATCTGACTACCCAGCAAAAGAAGTGGTTTCACCAATCACTCAAACTTTATTCTACTTCACAGAAGATGAATATCGTGAAGCTAAAGTTCATGATAAAAAAGTTTTAATCTTTGCTAGACCTTGTGATATCAATGCACAAATGAACCAAGATAAAATTTTCTTAGAAAACGGTTTTGAAGATACTTTCTACAAACGTATGAGAGATAAAGTAAACTACGTAATGATGGAATGTACTTCTAGCGAAGATACATGCTTCTGCTGTTCAATGGGAACAAACAAAACAGATAACTATGGATTAGCTGCTCGTTTCGAAGAAGGACAAGTTCTTTTCAACGTGAAAGATGATAAATTCGCACCTTTCTTTGAAGGTAAAGAAGAAGCTGAGTACACAGTTAAATTCATTGAAGAAAATGAAACAAAAGTAACAATTCCAGTTATTCCTAACAAAGATGTTCTTAACAAACTTAAAGAACATGATATGTGGAAAGAATTTAACAAACGTTGTGTAAGCTGTGGTAGCTGTACAATCGCATGTAGCACATGTACATGTTTCACAACAACAGATATTTCTTACAATGAAAATGGTTCAGTAGGTGAAAGAAGAAGAACAGCTGCTTCTTGTCAAGTTGCAGGATTTGATGAAATGGCTGGCGGTCATGACTTCAGAAAAACAACTGCTGATCGTTATAGATATAAAACACTTCACAAAATCCATGATTACAACGAACGTTTTGGCCAAGGTCATATGTGTGTAGGTTGTGGTAGATGTACAGAAAGATGTCCAGAATTCATTTCATTCACAGCGACAATCGAAAAAGTAAATAAAGCTGTAAAAGAAATCTGCGGAGGTGAGTGCAATGCATAATGAATTAATGCCAGTAGCTTGTCAGATTCTTGAGTTCAAACAAGAAACACAAACAGAATTTACAATCAAAGTAGCAACAGGTGACCTTAAAGTTGAACACGGTCAATTCTGTCAATTATCAATTCCTAAAATTGGTGAGTGTCCAATCTCTGTAAGTGATTACGGCGATGGTTGGATGGATTTTACAATTCGTGCAGTTGGTAAAGTAACAGATGAAGTATTCAAACTTGAAGCTGGTGACCAATTATTCATTCGTGGTGCATACGGTAAAGGTTGGCCAGTAGACCAATTTAAAGGTAAAAATGTTGTAATCATCGCTGGTGGTACAGGGGTTGCTCCAGTTAAAAGTATGATCAACAAATTTGCAAATGAAGAAGGTTTTGCACAAAGCGTAAATATCATCGCAGGTTTCAAAGATGAAAACGGCATTCTTTTCAAAGATACACTTAAAGTTTGGGAAGAAAAATTCAACACTATCTATACATTAGATAGAGATGAAAAAGAAGGATTTAGAACAGGTCTTGTAACTAAATTCATCGAAGAAATCCCATTCAAAGATTTTGGAGATAACTACGAAGTAGTAATCGTTGGGCCTCCAATCATGATGCACTTTGCAGGACTTGAATGTGTGAAACAAGGTATTCCAGAAGAAAAAATCTGGGTTTCATTCGAAAGAAAAATGTCATGTGCAATCGGTAAATGCGGACACTGCCGTATCGACGAGACATACGTATGTCTTGAAGGACCAGTATTCAACTATACACAAGCGAAAAAATTAATTGACTAGGAGGCCACACAATGAATCATGATATTGATGTAAAAGCAACCAGAATAAATTGTTTCCGTCAATCTAAAGTAGCGGGAGAATTTATGTTACAATTACGTGTTCCTGGATCAATCATTGATGCAAAACACTTAACTTCTGTACAACATATCGCTGAAACTTGGGGAGATGGTACATTCCACATTGGGATGAGACATACTCTTAACATCCCAGGTATCAAATACGAAAATATTCCAGCAGTAAACGAATACATTAATAACTACATCAAAGAAGTAGAAGTAGTTGAATGTGATGTTGAAATGGAAACATGCGGTAAAGGTTACCCAACAATCGGTGCGCGTAACATTATGGCTTGTATCGGTAACTCACACTGTATCAAAGCTAACGTAAATACACACGAACTTGCTAAAAAAATCGAAAAAGAAGTATTCCCAAGCCACTACCACATCAAAACAACTGTTGCTGGTTGTCCAAATGACTGTGCTAAAGCTCACTTCAATGACTTTGGTGTAATCGGTATTGCAAAAATGGAATACGATAGAGATCGTTGTATCGGATGTGGCGCTTGTGTTGAAGCTTGTAGCCACCATGCAACAAGAGTGCTTTCACTTGTAAATGGTAAAATTGAAAAAGATACATGTTGCTGTGTAGGTTGTGGTGAGTGTGTACTTGCTTGTCCTACAAGTGCATGGACACGTAATGAGAAGAAATTCTACAGAATTATGATCGGTGGACGTACAGGTAAGCAATATCCTCGTATGGGTAAAATGTTTGCTAACTGGGTAACAGAAGATGTAGTCCTTGCTATCTTCAGAAACTGGCCAAAATTCTCTGCATGGGCACTTGATTACAAACCAGTTTACCTTCATGGTGGACACTTAATCGATAGAGCTGGATACATCAAATTCAAAGAACTTATCCTTGAAGGTGTTGAACTTAATCCAGAAGCACAAATTGCAGAACGTATCTACTGGCAAGAAGATGAAAAACGTGCTAATATCAACGTTAAACCAATTGCAAAACACAATAGTGCAGGTCCTGGTAGCCAAGACGGACGTCACTAAGATTTAGCATATAGAGATATAAGGGGCAGGGTATTATAGGGGAGTCTATAGTACCCTGCTTTTTTAATAAAAGCGCATGTTTGGTAGTATTTTTAATTGATAAAGATTATAGTATAATAAGAGTGCATAAGTTTACAGGCAGAATATAGAGGTGGGAGAATGGATATTGCAGTAATTGGACTGAGTCATGATACAGCACCAGTTCATATTAGGGAAAAAGTAAGTTTTTCAGATTCAAAGAAAATAGAAATTATAGACGCACTTCTTGAGAAGGAACCCTTAGAGTGTATTATTTTATCTACATGTAATCGCAGTGAAATTTATGTAGCAGCAAACCATATTGATAAGGCTAAAGAAGAAGTGATTCGTTTACTTACAACTATTTTAGGGGATGAAGCTGAAAAATATTTATATGTGAATACAGGAGATGTGGCAGCTGTTCATGTATTTGAAGTAGCAGCTGGACTTAAATCTATAGTATTAGGTGAAGATCAGATTTTGGGACAAGTAAGAGATGCACATACTTTTTCTATGGAAATTGGTGCAAGTGGTAAGGTACTTAATAAGCTTTTTAGAGAAGCTGTAACTTGTGGAAAACTGATTAGAAGCCAACTTAAAATATCTGAATATCCTCTATCCATTAGCTATATTGGCATTAAGTTTTTAAAAGAGCAAGTGGGTACCTTAAAAGGAAAGAAAATTTTAGTTTTAGGTGCTGGGAAGATGAGTAAACTGGCTCTTAAATACTTGGCATTAGAGGAACCTAGCATTGTCTATATTGCAAACCGTACTTTTTGCAAGGCGAGTGATTTAGCAGCAGATCTAGAATGTGGTATACCAGTAGGATTTGATAAACGCTATGAGCTTTTAGAAGAGGTTGATGTAGTTATTACGTCAACGGCATCCCCGCATCTTGTACTTATGAAAGACCAGATGCCACAACTTCACAAGCCTCTTGTAATATTAGATATAGCTATGCCACGTGATGTAGAAAGTACAGTAGGTAAACTAGGGCATGTAGAGCTATTTGATGTAGACGATCTGCAAGATATATCAGATAAAAATAGTGCTAAACGTGAAGAACTTGCAAAAGAAGCAAAGAGCATGACAGATTCCTCAGTAGTGGAGTTTATGACTTGGCTTAAAATGACTAAAGTAGACCCTACTATTAGGTCTTTAAATGCTAAATGTCAAGAGATTCATGAAGACAGCATGCATTATATACAAAATAAACTAGAGCTTACGCCTAGAGAATATAAGATTATTGATAAAATGATGATGGCTTCCTTAAAGCGCCTTATTAGAGAGCCTGTTAAGGCACTTAAAGAAATGGATGATGAAGGGAAGCAAGAGGCCTATAGGAAGGTACTTGAGGAGCTTTTTGAATTGTAGGGGGTGTGGGAGCGTAGACGGTTCGATGGTGCTTCTTCCACCTACTGGTTTCTGCTTTCAGAGAAATTCTACTTGCTATAACAGAGATAACGGCTTAAACTCGCTAACGCTCAAACAGTAAGCCTAAGAACATCTCAGCTATAGCTACGTGAATTTCTTAGCTGAAAGCGCCAAAGGTAGGTTACAGAAGCGCCATCTTCTCTATCTACGCATTCCATAATCTTCAGGAGGGAGTAAAATAAAATTGCCCTCATGAAAGCTTGGTTGCATTAAGTAGATAATCTAGTGTAGATGTAAGTATTAAGGTTATAAGTAATAAGTGTCTATAAAAGAGTAATCTATAGGCATAGAGTGAATATAAAACAGCGTAATAGAGTAAGATGAGAAATAAATAACATATAAGATGAGCTTAAAGAGGACGGTGAAGAATATGAAAGTTGTTGTGGGTACGAGAGGAAGTAAGCTTGCGCTTACTCAAACTGAATGGGTTGTAAATCAGCTTAGAGGTTGTAATCCAGAGGTAGAGTTTGAGATTAAAATTATTAAAACAAAGGGTGATTTAATTCAAAATGTGCCCCTTGATAAAATTGGAGATAAGGGCCTTTTTGTAAAAGAAATAGAACAGCAGCTTTTAGATGGGGAAATTGACCTTGCAATCCACAGTATGAAGGATATGCCAAGTGAAGTATGCCCAGGGCTTGCTTTTACTTATACACCGGTTAGAGAGGATGCAAGAGACGTACTCGTTCTTAAACATCCTATTAAGTCTTTAGAAGAATTGCCACAAGGAGCAACCATTGGGACTGGCAGTAAGAGACGTAAATATCAGCTTTTAAATGCAAGACCTGACTTAAACATTGTGCCAATTCGTGGAAACATTGATACACGTATTAGTAAGATTGAGACAGAAAACTTAGATGGGGTTGTACTGGCTGCAGCAGGCATTAAGCGTATTGGAAGAGAAGAAGAGATAGGTTACTATATTCCAGTAGAAATAGTCCTTCCAGCGCCAGCACAAGGTGCATTAGCTATTGAGATTCGTGAAAATGATGAGAAAATCTATGATCTTATTAGACCAATAGAGGATAGATTAAGTCAAATGCAGATTGAAGCAGAACGTGCTTTCTTAGATGGTGTAGAAGGTAGCTGTCATTTACCTATTGGAGCTTATGCTGAGCTTGAAGAAGAGCGTATGAAACTTACATGCCTTTTAGGAGATGAAGAAGGTGTTAAAATGGTAAAAGAAATACTTTATAGAGCATGTACAACTGTGGAAGAAGCAAGAAACTTAGGTTATGAAGCCGCTAAAGTTATTTTAGAAAAATTACAGGCATAAAAGGAGCAGACGCATGAGTGGAAAAGTTTATTTAGTAGGGGCGGGCCCTGGCGATTATAAATTATTAACATTAAAAGCATTAGACTGTATTAAAGAGGCAGAGGTTATTGTCTATGATAGACTGGCGAACCCACAGTATTTAGAATTAGCTAGACCAGATGCAGAGCTTATTTATGTAGGGAAGGCTTCTAGTAATCATACAATGACACAAGACGAGATCAATGAAGTGTTAGCTGTAAAAGCTAAAGAGGGTAAAGTTGTAACACGTCTTAAAGGGGGAGACCCATATGTATTTGGACGTGGTGGTGAAGAAGGCGAATACTTACTTGAAAGAAATATTGCCTTTGAAGTGGTGCCAGGTATTACTTCAGCTATTGGAGGGCTTTGCTATGCAGGGATTCCTATTACACATAGAGACTATACACCTTCTTTCCACGTGGTAACAGGGCACCTTAAGGATGAAACAAATGATACGATTAACTGGAATGCACTTGCTGCAATGAATGGCACGATTGTATTCCTTATGGGACTTAGCAACCTTCATAAAATTTGTACAAACCTTATGACAGAGGGTATGAACCCTAATACACCTGCAGCGGTTATTAACTGGGCAACTAGACCTAATCAAAAAGTAGCAACAGGTACACTTGTGACGCTTGAAGAAGAAGTGAAAAAGGCTGGTCTTACTTCACCAAGTCTTATTGTAGTAGGTGAGGTGGTAAGACTTCGTGAGAAACTTAGCTTCTTTGAAAATCGCCCATTATTTGGACAAAATATTATGGTGACACGTTCACGTACCCAAAGCAGTGACTTAAAAGCAAAACTCATTGAACTTGGTGCTAATGTATTTGAGGTTCCAACGATTGAAATTCAGCCAAGACAAGGTGAGGAAATTGATGCGAAGCTTCAAACTTTAAAAGACTATAGCTATATTGTATTTGGTAGTCAAAATGCAGTAAGTTTATTCTTCGAAAGACTTTACGCACTAGGGAAAGATGCAAGAAGTCTTGGAGAGGCTAAAGTAGTAGCGGTAGGTAGTGCAACAGCTAAATGCCTTGCAACTTATGGGATTAGGTCAGACTTTATGCCAGAGCGTTTTACACAAGAAAGCATTGCAGAGCTTCTTGAAGATAAGCTGACAAAAGAAGATAAAGTACTTATAGCACAAGGGAACTTAGCACGTGATGTACTTTATACAAAAATTAATGAAATTTGTGAAGTTGAAACTTTATTGCTTTATGATACAGTACTTAATGAAAGTTCAAAAGTGCGTTTAAAACAGCTTTTAAATAGTGAAAGAGTAGATAGGATTACCTTTACAAGTTCTTCTACAGCTAAAAACCTTATGGCGCTTTTAGATGAAGAAGATAAAGAAAAGGTAAAAGCTATTAAATGCATTTCTATAGGTGAAATTACAAGTAAGGCTATGAGGGATTTAGGACTTACAGTTTATAAAGAAGCTAATCCATTTACCATTGAAGGATTAATTAACTGTTTATGTGAATAATAAATTAAAGAGAAAGAGGGCCTCTAAGATGATTAAAAGACCAAGAAGATTACGTCATAATTTAGCGATGCGTGAAATGGTAAGAGAAACAACACTTGAAAGAAGAAATCTTGTATATCCACTCTTTGTTGTAGAGGGAGAAAATATCAAAGAAGAAATCTCATCTTTAAAAGGAATTTTTCATTTTTCTTTAGACCGTTTAGAAGAAGAAATTAAAGAACTTGTTAACCTGGGTATTCAATATGTGATTTTATTTGGGATACCAAATGAGAAAGATGCTTTTGGTAAAGAAGCTTATAGTGAAACAGGTATTGTACAAGAAGCTATTCGTAAAGTTAAAGAAATTGCACCAGATATGTATGTCATTACAGACGTATGTATGTGCCAATATACAGACCATGGACATTGTGGTATTTTAAGTAAAGAGGGATACGTTCAAAATGATGTAACACTTCCTTATTTAGCACGTATTGCTGTAAGTCATGCAAAAGCTGGAGCAGATATGGTGGCACCATCTGATATGATGGATGGTAGAGTAGCAGCTATTAGAGCAGCTCTTGATGAAAATGGTTTTATGAATGTTCCAATTATGTCCTATAGTGCAAAATATGCATCTAGCTTCTATGGTCCATTTAGAGCAGCAGCACATTCAGCACCAGCCTTTGGTGACCGTAAAACTTACCAAATGGACATTGCCAATACAGATGAAGCTTTAAGAGAAGTAGAGCTTGACCTTGAAGAAGGCGCTGATATTGTCATGGTGAAACCAGCACTTTCTTATTTAGATATTATAAGACGTGTAAAAGATAACTTTAATGCGCCAATTGCTGCCTACAATGTAAGTGGTGAATATGCTATGATTAAAATGGCGGTTGAAAATGGTCTTTTAGATGAAAAAGCTATTTATGAAAGCGTGCTTTCTATTAAGAGAGCTGGTGCGGATATTATTATTACTTATTTTGCGAAGGAACTTTGCAAGTGGATTTAAAGAGATAGGTGTAGGGTTGATTGAATCTTATTAGAGTGTGAATAGAGGTAAAAATTTTCTCTAGAAATGAAAATAGGGAAAGTGGAGAGTATAATGTAAGATAAATGAAAAAAATTAGGTATTGCGGAGGATATGATTATGGAACATAAGCGTTCACAGGCGATTTATGAGGAAGCTGTTAAGTATATACCGGGTGGGGTAAATAGCCCTGTTCGTGCATTTAAATCTGTTGGGATAGATCCTATCTTTATTGATAGAGCTCATGGTAGTCATATTTGGGATGTGGATGGTAATGAGTATATTGACTTTATATGTTCATGGGGGCCGCTGATTTTAGGTCATAGCAATGAAAGGATTACCGAGGGCATCTCAGAAATGATTGCAAAGGGAACCAGCTACGGGGTGCCTACACAAATAGAAGTTGAGATGGCTAAACTTATTGTAGAGGCTTATAAAGGTGTAGATCAAGTGCGTATGGTAAACTCTGGTACAGAGGCAACCATGAGTGCACTACGTGTAGCTAGAGGCTATACAGGTAGAAACAAGATTCTTAAATTTGAAGGTTGCTATCATGGTCATTCAGATGCATTACTTGTAAAATCAGGCTCAGGTACTATCACATATGGCGTACCTACAAGTCCAGGTGTGCCAGCAGATGTTGTAAAGCATACACTTGTTACACCTTATAATGACATAGAAGCTTTAGAAGAAATCTTTAAAACACAAGGAGAAGAAATTGCAGCAGTTATTGTAGAACCTATCGGTGGGAACATGGGTGTTGTACCAGCCAAGAAGGACTTCTTACTTGCACTTCGTGAAATCACTAAAAAATATGGTACTGTATTAATATTTGATGAAGTTATTACAGGATTTAGAATTGCTTATGGCAGTAGTCGTGAGTACTTTGATATTGAGCCAGATATGGTATGCTTTGGTAAAATTATCGGTGGTGGGCTTCCAGTAGGGGCCTATGCAGGTAGAAAAGAAATTATGGATATGGTTTCTCCAGTAGGACCAGTCTACCAAGCAGGTACATTGTCAGGTAACCCACTTGCTATGTATATTGGTAAAAAGCAGCTAGAAGTACTGCGTGACAACCCACAAATTTACAAGGAATTGGAAGAAAAAGCAATTTACCTTGAAACAGGTATTAAAGCACATCTTAAAGAACTTGGACTTAACTACCATGTAGCAAGAGCGGGTTCACTTGTATGTCTGTTCTTTACAGATCAGGTAGTACGTAATTACCAAGATGCTATGACTTGTGATATAGAACGTTTCAATAAATATTTTAAGGCACTTCTTGAAGAAGGTGTGCTTATTGGACCAGCTCAGTTTGAGGCTATGTTCTTAAGTACAGCACATACAAAAGAAGATTTAGATAAAGCATTAGAAGCAATGGGGAAAGCTCTTCGAATAGCACATCAATAAGAATATAAAAGCGTCTACTTTGATTACAGTAGGCGCTTTTATAATTTGAAACTCTTTTTATCATGGTATCTAAGGATTATAAGATAGTTATAGCAGGTATGGAAAACGAATAGGATGAGCCTCGGACATTTTATTCTTTTACACCAGAGGCAATAATACTTTGTTTGAGTTGTCTGGAAAATAGGATAGACAATAGGATAACAGGTGTAATGGTTACGATAGATAATCCCATCAAGGCATTTTGTTTGGTACCCATATTATTAGAGATGTTATAAAGTGCAACATTTAAGGTCCACAAATTTTGATCTTCTGTAACCATCCATGCCCAGAAGAAATCGTTCCAGTTACCGATAAAAGTTTGTAGTGCAATGAGTGAAATAATAGGCTTTGATAGTGGCATACAGATCTTTGTATAGAGATATAGGTTTGAAGCGCCATCTAGTGATGCAGCTTCAAAGTAGCTAGATGGTATCTTATCAAAAAAGCCTTTATAGAGATATACATAGAATCCGTAAGGGTACAGGAATGGTAGCAACAAAGCAGTATAGTTGTTATAAGCACCCATTTTTTGATACATGATTAATTGTGGAAGCATGATACTTGCAAAGGGAATCATCATTGCACCCATAAAGAATAGGAGAACAAAGTTTCCTGCTTTTCTAGAAAGAAGGCGGCTAATGACAAAAGCACAGATAGAACAAAGTATTACTTGTGCTATCATAGCAAAACCAATGACGATGATACTATTTATTACGAATGTCATAAATCCATATTTTGCAATATGTTCACTTTCTGGATAAATATAAGATGGCATTTGGAGATAATATTTAAAGCTTTCCAGGTTAAGGATATTTTTTATTTTATTCCCCACACTCACTAAAGATCCATTTAGAGGATATTTTTCTGAAAGGATATGGGAAACATCGTTAAAAAAGTTATTTTCAAGTCCAGTAGGTACTGAGAGAGGGAGGCCATTTGTATCAAATGTATAGCCAATAGATTCACAGGCACGTTTGTATCGATCTCCATGAAGAAGTACATTACTTTTTATTGCAGAACTTGCGTAGATACCGTAGTCACGCTCCATTTGGAGTTTCATCTGGTGTGCCCTGGAATGGAAGACGGTTTTGCCCTTATATGTCCCATATACATGAATTTCCATAATGGAGCTGTCTGCAAGCTTATAATTAAGACCAAACATGGTTGATATATTATCCTGCATCATCACATCCTTCATCTCTTCCTCATTCATGAAATTCAAGTCAGAATAATCAAGGACTACAGAAATACTATTAGCAGCATCTGGTAGAAGTTTCGGTGGAATATCATAGATTTTAGCATTATCTTTCATAGAGCTTGAAAATGCAAAAATTAAAGGATACAACATCAAGGCAGCAAACAAGAGTGAGAAGAAAACAGCACAGAATTTTAGAAGGCGTTCTGAGAAATCACATTTTATTTTATTCTTATTCATCATTATGCTCCTATTCTTTTTCAGTTTTTTCAAAATGCATTTGTATCAGAGTAAGAATCCCAATTACCAGTAAAAGAATAATAGAGGCTGCAGAACCTCTTCCGTAATTCAAATCTTGGTTAAATGCATTAAAGATAAAAATTCCTTGAGTAGTAGAGGCACCACTTGGACCGCCAGAAGCATACATGTATGGTGCATCTAAGAACTGCATAGTAGTAATGACACACATAATTGCCTGAATAGAAATCATAAAGGAGATATTTGGAAGAATGATGTGGATGATCTTGCTAAAACCAGTACATCCATCTAAAGCAGCTGATTCTAGAATATCGCTGGAAATTCTCTGAATAGCGGATAAGTAAAGTAGGACTGTAAGCCCCCCACCAAGAACGCCGGGGAAGATAATACAGAATTTTACTAGGTTGGGATCACTTAACCATGCTTGTGGCTGGCAGCCAAAGAAGTTTAGAATTTGATTAGCGATACCGTATTCAGGGTGCCAAATCCATTTCCATATAATTATGTTAACAGAAGTAGGAATTAATGCAGGAAGTATGTATAAGGTTGTCAGACACTTCTGTAACTTTATGAGTTCATTTAATAAGAGTGCTTGTATGAGAGGAATGAAAAAGCACATGGAAAGCTGTAACGCCAAGAAGACAAAGGAATTTTTCCATGCTTCCCAATAATACTGCATCTGGAACATACCGATATAATTTTCTAGGCCTACAAATTTCCCAGGTGGATTAATGGGATCATATTTAAAGAGAGAAATATAAAAAGCATTAAAAATTGGATAATACTTTAACCAGATAGTACAAGCCATTGGTATAGCCAGAATACACCAAGGAGCTAGACGTCGTCTAAGTGTGGAACTGGATGAGCTTATTTTAAATATGTCTTGCTTCATAAGAAAGAACCTCCTATATTCACAAAATGATAATTCAATATGAAATTGATACTACCTTTAGTATAAGGAGAATTATATTTTTGAAAAATAATAAAAATATACATATAAGTTAAAAAAATTAACTTATATCGAAATTTAAAATATAGGTGTTAAAAAATATGACATTTTAATATAAAGTTGTTAATTTTAATTTATTATAAAAAAATGAATTATCTAATATAATAAATATATCTTAAAAAGTAGGCTTAATTCAACATGGAGAGCAGAGCTATTTTGAATAATGAGGAGGGCAAAGATGAAAAGAAAAGTATTGGCAACAGTATTAAGTTTGTGCATGACTACAAGTTTATTAGCAGGATGTGGAAATGGTGGAGCTGAAACTGTAGACCCTACTATTCCTACAGAACAAAATACTACAGAACAGAATAATCCAGAAGAAGTAGTAGACTCAGAGAAACAGGAACATGAGCCAGTAGAGTTAACATTATGGGTTACAAGTCGTAATGCAGATGACTGGTCTACAGATATGGAGAAGCAGTTTTTAGAAGAACATCCTTGGATTACTTTAAACAAGGTGGTTAAGGAAGGGGATCCAGGAAATGAATTTTATCAGGCAGTAGCGGCAGGAAATGCACCTGATTTAATTAGAGTTTCATTTACTATGATGAATTCTTATATGGCATCTAATATTTTGGAGCCACTTAACCGCTACGTAGAAAACTGGGATGAATGGGGAAATTATACGCAAGAATATGTAGATATGTTTACTGTTGATGGAAATATTTATGGTGTACCAAGCTCAGTATCACCTATGTTATTTGGTTATAATAAAGCGTTATTTGAAGAGGCAGGTATAAGTGAGCCACCAAAGACTTGGGATGAGGCACTAGAAGCTGCAAAATTAATTAATAATCCAGATAATCAGATTACTGGTTATGCAACTTTAGCAGCAGAATGGACAGAATGGTTTTTCCAATACTATGTATGGCAGGCAGGCGGAGATTTGACGCAAGAAAAAGAAGATGGAACGGTAGAACTTACTTTTACAGATCCAGCTGTTATACAAGCTGCAAAATACTATCAGAAGTTACGCAGTGAGGGTGTATTACAGAGTGATTTGACTTTGAAATTTAGTGATCTGGTAACAAACTTTGGTCTTGGGAAAATAGGTATGATGCCATTTGCTGGTGATTGGGTATCAGAAGCAATTGCAAATGGTATTGATCCAGATGATATTGGCTTATGCTTACCACCAGCTGGGCCTTCAGGTGATCAGACAATAGCAATTGCAGGTGACACTTTTGTTATTAATGCAAAGACTGATCAGGCGAAAAAAGATGCAGCATGGGAGTATATCAGCTTCTATAGTAGTAAAGCATATCATTCATCTTACTTTGAAAATCTTGCAACAAAAGGTGCTCCAAACCCTGTTATCATACCAAGAGATGATATCAGTGTGACAGACTTCTATGAGTTCCCAGAAGAATATAAAGAAGTTCTAGATGCTGCAAAATCTGTTGGACGTTTGGAGTTTTACGGAAAGGCAGACTTTGGTTCTTATGTAGATCGTGCTGTTCAGAAGATTTTAGTGAATCCTAATGCCGATCCAGAAAAAGAATTTAGTGAGGCACAAGCTCTTTGTGAAAAAGAGGTACTTGAGTCATTTAATGAGGCACATAAAAAATAGCATAATAAATACAAAAACAAGAAGTGTGAGAGAATATTCCTATACTTCTTGTTTTTTGCATTTTATGATACAATAAAGTCATAAACAAATGATAGAGACTGGGGGAACATGGGATATCAATGAATCTATGGCATGGTACTATCAATGTAAAGGAAAAGTGGAATGATAAAGTTATAAGTTTGCTTAGAAAAGTATCAATATTTCGCAGACTAAATTTAGCATTCATGTTACTCTTAATAACTGCTACTGTTTTTTTAACTTTTTTTAGCTTTTATAAGTACTACTTTGAAATAAAAAAAAATACAAACCAGTATATTTCAGTACTTGCACAGAATGTTTCAATGAAAATAGAAGACATTTTGCAAGAATATGAAGAAATTGCATTGACTTTTTATGATGATCCCAAAATCATTACAGCATTAAAAGAGAACAGAATGCTTAGAAATGATAAAAGAGCTGCATCTCAAGAGCTTTATGAGAAGAATTCTAGTTCTATCGAAAGTAAGTTATATGGCATAAAGAGTGCCCAAAAGTATATCGTAAATATACAATTTGTCTCACCAGAGCAACAGTATTACATGACTGAACCTAATGGTTACCGAAGGGGAGGGTCAATTAGGGACTTAGATGAATTTTACAAATCTGATTTTTATAAAGTGCCTCAAGAAAAAAAAGGATACCCTGTTTGGTTTGATACATCTAAACAGACTGCTACATTTTATAAAAATGAGCAGAGTATCTATGGGCTTGCTAATATTATGACTTTATGTGTAGGTATATATTCTCCAATTAATAGGGAGTTTCTTGGCGTTTTAGTACTTAATATTGATTTAAATGCTTTTTCAGATGCTTTGGAAGGTTATGGGTATTATGAGAGTGGCAATACATTTCTTATTGGTGAAGAAGGGGTAGTGATGTGGTTTAATCCTAGTATTTCGGCACCATCTTTTCCAAAAGATGATGAGCTTTTTAAGAGCATGCAACAACAAGGTAAGGGAGTTATTCAGAAAGAAATCGGTGGGAGTCAGGTGGTGTTGGCATATGATGCCATTGATAATACCAAGATTTTTGCAGCACATATTGTAGATATGGAGGTTCTACTGAAAGGAACTTATCAAACCAGAAATCTCTGTATTGCAGTATTGCTAGGAACTGTGATTGCCTGTTTGATTATCTCCTATTATGTCACCAAAAGCATATCGGATCCCATTGGAGGATTGGTGAACATTATGCAGAAGGCTGGAAATGGGAAGTGGGAGGAGCGTTATCATAACTCAGGGAATGATGAGATAGCCATTTTAGGAGACAAATTTAATGAGATGGCAGACAAAACAAATCAATTGATCGAGCAGGTTTACATTTCTGAAATAAGAAGGCAGGAAATTTTGCTAAATTGGAAGAATGCTAAATTGGATGCTCTTTTGATGCAGATTAATCCCCATTTTTTATACAATACGTTAGACATTATTAGGTGGGAGGCGATGTATGAAGCCAATGGTGAAAGTACAGTTACCCAGATGATTGAAAAGTTTAGCCAGCTTTGCAGAATGGGGATGAGAGCGGGGGGCAAGACTATTACCTTGAAGGAAGGCATTGAGCATGCACAGATATATCTCGATGTCATTAATTTTAGGCATAACGACAAAATACTGCTAAAAAAAGATATAAGAATAGATACGGAAGCAATATATATCCCACAGTTTATGTTACAACCTATTATGGAAAATGCAGTCATACATGCATTTGGAGATGCAAGCAAAGGGTATGAGATTGAAATTAGTGCGATTATTCAGGAGGATGTACTTTTAATTCAAGTAGAGGATAATGGGAAGGGTATGACACAGGATGAAAAGCAGCAGCTTGAAGCAGTAATTGACCAGCCAACTTCAGGAGAAGACAGTATTGGATTAGGTAACGTAAATCGGAGAATACGTCTGTTTTATGGAGATGATTATGGCATTAAGATAAACAGTCAATGCGGAGAGGGGACAAACATACAGATAGAACTTCCAGTAAGAAGGCAATCGGAAGATATGGAAAAGGTATGGGGAGGAGCTACGAAAAATGGCATATAAAGTATTGATTGTAGATGATGAAGAAATTGTGTGTAGGGGAATGGCACAGTTCGTGAAATGGCAGGAACATGATTTTGAAGTGGTAGGTACAGCTTACAATGTAGATGATGCAATGGTCTTGCTAAATCAGCTTGCTATTGATGTGGTTTTTATGGATATTCGTATGCCGGGAAAAACAGGGTTGGATTTGCTACAAATGATACAGAAGAGATTTCCAAATATAAAATCTATCATACTAAGTGGTTTTAGTGAGTTTTCATATGCAAGAGAAGCGATGAGATATGGAGCAGTTGATTATTTAAATAAACCTGTGAATTTAAAAGAGATAGAAGAACTGCTAAAACGTCTAAAAGTGATGTTTATGGAGGAAAAAAAAGAGCAAGAGATTCGTGCAAACCGCGTGGAAGCCTTATTATTGTCGGCGGCAAAGGGATATGCAAAAGTAGAACAGGAGAAATATCAGCTTCCCGTATTCAAGCGCTGGTATGGAATTGCACTAGGATTGTTGGATAGAGCATTTTCAGAGCAGGAAATAAAAGAAAAAAAGCAGGAAATGCGTTTGGAGATTGGGCAGATAGTTCCGGGAGCTTACATATTAGATAGTCATGTATATGGAGTTTTTGCAATTATTCCATACAAAGAGGAGTCAGAAGTTGAAAATTTTATCAATATGATAACACAGATTTGTAGTATGAACAGAGAGTGGATTTGTGGAGTAAGTAAAACGAAAAATGGTGTTGAAAATTTAAGAGAAGCATATCAAGAAGCTGAACGTGCACTGAATTATCAAAAAGCTGGTGAGAGAAGGGGTTTAGTTTGCTATAAAAATATAGAGCCCTTATTTTCACAGAATACACCAGAGGTACAGGATGTCATTTCAAGAGTGATGTGTATGCTTACAAATCCGGAGAAGAGAAATGATGCTCCAAAGAAACTTGAGAATGACCTTAGACTTATTTGGAATCAAGGATTTACCATTATGCAGTTTCAAACAATCTGTATTCAATATTTAATTGAATTAAATAGTTTTCATCAAGGCCTGAAAATAAAAAATGCAGATTTACATAGACAACTGAATCAGACATTGAGGGAGATATTACTTAGTAATGATTTTGAAGCAACAATCGTATGTATGATAGATCATATAAAGAATTTAGTGAATCAATTGAATGAGGCTGATGAACAGCAGTTGGGCAAGGGGGTAATAAAAGAGATACAATTGTTTATTCTCACACACTATGGGGAGAATATTACCTTAAATATGCTTGCTGAGCAGTTTTACCTGCATCCTAATTATTTAAGCCGCTTTTTTAAAGAGAAAACAGGTAAAAATTTTATAGAATATCTAACAGAAGTAAGAATGGAGAAAGTAAAGGAATTGTTAATAAATACAGATAATAAAGTGGTAGATATTAGTCTTATGGTCGGTTATGATAATCCCAGATATTTTAGCAAGGTATTTAAACAGTTTACTGGTATGACACCAAGTGAATATAGAGAAAAATTATGATAAAGATAGGAAAGGTAATAAATACAGTAGTTCCAATTAAACGCCTTGATAGCATACAAATTGAAAAGGTAAATATGTATGGAAAAAAGACGACTTTTCTGAATTTGTGATATAATAAAAATAAAAGGCTAGGAGGAAGGGGTATGAGAAATATAATAGGATGTATTGCTATTATTACCTTTTTATGTACAGGTTGTTCTTCAAGTAAGATGGGTGACATCTATATGCAGGATGATAAGATTACGAATGAGGGAGATTCCTATAGCCTTCATAAAGAAGAACAGAGTATAGAGGGACAAGTTTATACGGGTCAGCTAGAATTTGAGGGGATGGACACCTTATGGGACTATGAGGCGGCAGAAGATATGGAGGTTGAAGTTTCTTATTGCTTATCTGTAAGTCAAGGGAAGGCAAAACTTGTTTATATTGATCCCAATGATAAGCCACATATTATTGTAGAAAATAAAGATAGAGTGAAGACTGAGGAGTTAGAAAATGTAGTTTTACAAATAAAAAAAGGCAGAAATAGAATTAAACTAGTAGCCATGAATAGGGCTCAAATTAATTTAAGGTTTAAAATTAGTGAAGGAAACTTAAATTCATTAGGGTTTTAATAATAAAATGAGAGAGGTTATAGTATAATGTTTAATCTAGAAAGTGGCAACACGTGGATTTTTACAGGTGGTAGTAATGCAGAAGGTGGATGGCACCAAACGAAAGGTGCAAGAAACTTTATAGGTCATTTTGAAGAACACATTAGGTGGGAAAAAAGAAATAATGAGTATGTAGGAACAAGAGAGCGCTACACCATTAATACAGGTAGGGCGGGGCAAACTTTAGAAGAAATCAATGAGGATTTTTATAATTTAGTAGGAGTTTATCAGCCTAGGGCAGTTGCTTTATTTGTAGGTAAGGAAGAATATGAAAAGGGTATAGAAGGCCTTGAAGCTTTTGAGAAAAACCTTAAAGTATTCTTTAAGAAGGTTAAAGCGATGCATGCCCTACTCGTTCTTCAGACACCAGTACCTCCTAAGGAAAAAGAGGACTATAAACAGGCAGAAGCTTATGAACAAGTTATGATAGCACTTTCTAAGGAGGAAGAGAAAATTGTATGTATTGACCATTTTCATCTATGTATAGAAAAAGGTTTAAGCTACATGAATGGGCAGTTAGATGCTAATGGGCATTTAGAGATTGCAAAGCAGCTTTCAGAAGCAACGATAGGTGACTTTACACCTTTTGTATTAGGTGAAACAGTAACGAAGCGTTCAGCTCCTGATGCAGTATGGGAAAAGGTAGAAGAAGACCCTTATGCGAAAGATGTTAAAGCATTAGTAGGGAATGCTAAGGAGAAAGCTTTAAGATGGCTATTCTTAGGGGATAGCATTACACATGGGGCACTTCATACACATGGTTATGACAGCTTTCCACAGCTTTTAGAAAAGTACATAAAGGGTGAAATGGGAAGAAGTAAAGATGTCTTTATTAATACAGCTGTATCAGGTGCAACGACAAAAGATCAGCTTCAAAATCATAAAGCACGCTTTGAAACTTATAAAGAGGTTGCAGACATCGTTATCATTATGTTTGGAACCAATGACTGTGTAAGTGATGTAAGTATTGAGAATTATAAACATAACCTTAAAAAGATTATTGAGGATGTAAAAGCAGTAGGTGCTATTCCTATTTTACGGACACCAAATCCTTGTATGGATGCACCAGGAGAAAGAGGTAGGAGGCTTATTCCTTATATTAAGGTTATAGAGGAATGTGCGAAGGAAGAGCAGTTAATCCTTATACACCACTATAACCAGTGGAGGCAAGCTGGGAATGAAAATCCAGAACTTATTAAACGAGGAGGCTGGATTGCTAAAGGAGATGAATCGAGTATTCATCCAGGGGCAGTAGGGCAGCTTAATATGTTCCATATGGCTGTAAGAAGGCTAGGAATTTCACAAGAAACAAGTGAAATAATGCAACTTGCTTATAAAATTGAATTAGATGGAAAAAAGAAAAGGCTTAACCTCTCATCATAGAGGCTAGGCCTTTTTCTTTTATCTTAGTTAAATTTTACAGGTTCTGATTCAGTTGTTAAAGCTTCAAATACAAAACCTTGTTCTTTAAGACCTTCTACGATAGAAGGAAGTGCTTTTACAGTTGTTGTTTTGGCTGCAGCATCATGCATTAAGATGACTGCATTATTATTATATTTAGCTTGACTAAGTACAGAGTTAATAATAACTTGTGTATCTTGTACACCTTTTGCAGCGTCTTGTGAATCCACGTTCCAATCATAATACACAAGCCCGGCTTCTTCTACAGTAGGGATGATTTTAGACATAACATCACTTCCTCCATAGCGGTGGCTTACCCTATTATTAGAGCCGCCAGGGAAACGCATAATTTTAGTTTCTACACCTGTAAGTTTTTTTATATGTTCAGAGAGGGTATTCATATCATTCATAAAGGTATCTACATTTTGATAGATTTGTGCATAATCATGAGTGCTAGAGTGGAGTGCGATAGTATGTCCTTCATCTACAATACGTTTATAAATATCATCATAACCTTCTTTTTTTAATACAAAGAAGGTTGCTTTAATATGATTTGCTTTTAAGAAATCTAGAATTGGAATGGTGTTAGCACTTGGACCATCATCAAAGGTTAAATAAGCTATTTTTTTGTTTTCTTCTGATTGTAATGAATCCGAGATTTCAGGCATTTTATCTTTCATTTCTTGAAGTGATTTATTAAGCTCTTGAATTTGAGCTGTTAATTGCTTATTTTTAGTCCTTAAGTCCTGTACTTGAAGTTCTAAATTAGCTTTTGCAGCTTGCGCAATTTTAAGTTGTTCTTGTACGCTTTTAAGAATATCATTTTGTCCCCTGGCTTGAGTCATTAACCAACCTGTACTGCCTAATAGGCCAATAGAGAGTAGGGTAAATAATAGGATAATGCCTGTTCTACTATTTTTTTTTGCCATTTATTTTCCACCAATCTTTCTATAAAATTAATTTTTCATGCTTTCTGGAATGATAACAGGATCAAAGCGCCATAAAACCATCTGTAGTTTTTCAGATTCTGTTTTTAAATGTTTAATCTCTGCATCAAGTGCTTCAACTTGCTGTTTAAGTTCAGTTTTCTCCTGGGTAATACGGGTTAAAGCTTTTTGGGTAGCATGAACCTTTGCGTTAAGCCAATAAGTTTTTCCTCCAATAAGGGCAAAGGCTATAGAGGATAGACCAAAGAGAGTAATGGCTATTTTTCTGAGTCTTTTTTTTCTTAGCTTTTTCTTTTTCTTTGAATAACTATGTTTTTGCATCATCTAAATCCTTTCTTTGTGCACGACTAAACGCTAGCAACTTAGTAAGTCTATTAAAATATAGGAAGTATTGTAAAAATTTAGCATGCAATACTTTCTTAGATTTTTACTTAATATAGTAATTGCTTACAAGAATATCTTGTAAAATTTCTGTTGGAATCTCAAATTCTTGGATACCCATATAGCCAGGTGCAATATCATATTTATTAAAAGAGATTATAAGCTTGCCAGCATCTGAAATATAGAAAGCCTGATTAGCATCAATACACTCAAAGTTGTCTATAGAAAATGAATCATCGTCTGTATTTGGAGCGCCCTCTACCCAGTAGTGTTGAGTGGGATCGGCTGCTATACGTTCAAGCATTTGTATTTTAATGTTTTCACTAATGACTTCTATATAGCTGTTGTCTTTAAAGAGGCTAGGAAGTGTGATAATAATTTCATTTTGCTTATCAAGTGTGTCGTAGGTAATAGTTGTAGAAGATGAAGCTGAAGTATTAACAATATAGCGGCCAATGGATAAAATTTGGTCATTATTAGTTTTGATTTCAAAGCCACTATTTATGCCTAGATGAGCACTTTGCCCAGAAGATTCAAGATCAGTAACTTCAGCTTTAAATTGTTCAAAGAGTTTTTTGTTTTCTTCTAGGTAGCGGTTATTGATGACTTCTTCAAGCGTTTTGTCTTGAAGCCCTTCGATAATAGGCGTTTCGATCGTTGCGTCAGAAGTCTCTTTATGATAGTCGAATTGGGTAAAGCTTATAACCTTTATAAGGGCACCTAGAATAGGCACATCACTCATAGATTTTGCAAAAGTAGGGCTAAGATTGGTCATTCCTACGAAACTTGCAACAGCAATACTTGCGACAGCAGCAACTTTTTTACTCCATTTATTAAAGTTAAAGTGTTTTTGCTTTGGAGCAGCTTTACCTTCTTTAATAGCACGTTTAACGATGAAATCAAGTTCTTCTGGAATGTCAATATGCTCAGAATACTGCACAATTTGTTCTTCAATTTCTTTATAGGAATTGTTATTTTGATTTGTTTTCATATCTCTAATCCTTTTCTAATAGAAGTTTCAATTTTTTGAGACTACGATAAAGAGTCGATTTAACAGTACTAAGATTTTGGTCTGTTATATCAGCGACTTCCTTTAATTCAAATTGATTGAAGTACCTAAGTAAAATAATCGTTTTTTCTTTATAAGAGAGCTGACTAAGAGCCTGCTCAAGTTCAAAGTGTCTATACTCATCATAAATGGGAGGTGTATAGTCTTCTAATAGGCTTTCATCCGTAGTGAAGTAGCGCTTTTGTTTTTGAAGATGAGTCTTAGCTGTATTAATAATAATTTTATAAAACCATGTATTAAGATAGGCTATATCTTTTAAGTTATGTTGGTATTTAAGTGCTTTAACAATAGAATCTTGAACAATATCTAGAGCGTCCTCTTTATTCTTGACATAGCTATAGGCCAAGCGATAATGCTTTTCTTTATTCTGTAAAATGTAGTTAATAATTTCTGGTTCCATACTTTTACCTTCTATGATCATAGAGTTTTATGTTTAAGTGTCACACTGATTAGACCTTATTAGTATGCCAAAAGTTTCAATACTTAAAAAGAAATTCATAAGACAAATAGGTAGGATTAAGTGAATACAAGTAAAAAAAATGCTAGAATAGAAGTATATAGGACGTGAAGGAGGATAAAAGGTGTATAGTGCATTATTAAATTTAGAGGGGAAAATGGTAACTGTTGTAGGTGGCGGTGAGGTCGCTTTTAGAAAGGTTTCTTCTTTTATAGAAGAAGATTGTGAGATTCATGTGATTGCACCTTCCTTTATAGAGGAGTTTAAAACTTTAGGGCATAAGGTTCATAGAATTTATAAATGCTATGAAGAAGGTGATTGTGCAGGAAGCTTTATTGTAGTAGCTGCTACAGATGACTACGAAGTAAATAAGCAGATTGGTCAGTTTTGTAAGAGGGGACATATCCTATGCAATGTAGTGGATAACAAGCCTTTATCCAGTTTTATTGTGCCATCTACACTTAAAAGAGGGGACTTAACTATTTCTATTTCAACAGGTGGGGCAAGTCCTTCCCTTGCAGCTAAAATTAGACGTGAGTTAGAAGATAAATACGACGCACATTATGGGGAGTATATTGCTAGGCTAGGGCGTATACGTAATTGTGTCCTTGAAAAAGTTACAGATGAAGTAGAGAAAAAACGTATTTTGAAACATATTATTACACTAGAACCACAGGAGCTTGAAGCATATGAAAAAAGCCATTTTAATGATTAGCTTTGGGACAAGCCACCTTGCTCAGAAGAAGGAAAGCATTGACCCTTGTATAGAAGCTATCAAAGAAGCCTTTAAAGAATGGGATATCTATGAAACTTTTTCATCAGGTTTTTTAAGAAAAAAATTAAAAGAAGAGCAAGGTTTAGTATTACCATCACCCAAGGAGCTTATGGAAAAACTGAAAGAGTTAGGCTATAAGCAAGTCATCATACAGCCCCTCTTTTTAATAGAAGGTATAGAGTATGATAAGCTTATAGAGCTTGCTAAAAGCTATGAAAAAGATATACAAGTTCAAGTAGGTAAAGCACTTCTTTCTCAAAGAGAGGACTATAAAGCATTAGTACAGGAACTTGCAAGGGAGTATAGTCAGATGGAGACACAGCTTTTAGTATTAGGACATGGCTCCACGCATGAGGCCCATACTTCTTACCATATATTGCAGGAAGTACTAGATGAAACAGGTCTTAAAGCTTGTGTAACGACTTTAGAAGATAGAGATAAGATTTATACTTTACCTTTAGAAAAAGGCAAAGTTACCCTTATTCCTTTTATGCTTGTGGCAGGTAATCATATTTTAAAGGATGTTTTAAGTGATGAAGAAACATCTTGGAAAAGTGGTTTGACTAAACTCGGCTATGACCTAGAAGTGATTCAAAGAGGATTAGGAAGCTATAAAAGTACAAGTCAGATTTATATTCAGCATATTGGAAATGCTATGAGACTTTACAAATAAAAGGGTTTTTTATAAGATTAAAACGAAATGAAGACTAGACGAAGGAGAATGACATGAATAAAGAAGCATTAATTAAAGATATTATGAGCATTAGAAGAAGAATAGATGTATCACGAGGAAGAGGGACTAGAGAAATCGATGTTTTTGAAGAACAAGTAGAAAAATCTCTTAAACGTATTGAACAAGGCAGATACTTAGCTAAGAAGTTTAATGAAGAAGAGCTTATGCAGATTTATAATGCTTATGAGAATTTAAGAACAACACCACGAGTATAGAAGAGTAGTGCACTTAGCTTGGATAGGGTTTAAAAGATAAAAAGGAGAGATGTACCTGTCTAGACAGTTACATCTCTCCTTTTTAAGCTTCTTCAGGGAAAGCTTTTTTGATAACAATAAAGGCCAGTGGTATAAAGATGATACAGCAAATAGCTTCTGCAAGTGGGTAGCAGAACCATATGCCATCAAGGCCAAATAATTGTGCAAAGAGCCAAGCTGAAGGGATAATGATAATGAGCTGACGAAGCAGTGACATCACCAAGGATTTGAAGCCGTGTCCGATAGCTTGGAACATAGTTGAAATCATAATACCAAATGAGGCTGGGATAAAGCATAAGCTTAGTACACGAAGTACGTAAATACCCATAGAAATGAGTTCTGGTGTTCCATTGAATAAACTAAGAAGTTCTGCAGGGAAGAACCAGAATAAAAGTGTTCCCAGTGTCATAATGACAAAGGAAGTAAGGGTTGCTAAAAGGAAAGCATGTTTGAAGCGTTTTTGGTTATTCGCTCCAAAGTTGTAACCCATGATAGGCATAGCACCTTGTGTAAGTCCAAATACTGGCATAAATACGAAGGATTGGAGTTTGAAGTAAATTCCAAAAATCGCAACAGCAGTAGATGAGAAAGTAATAAGAATAGCATTTAAGAAGGTTGTTGTAACAGAACCTATTGCATTCATAACAATGGTCGGTAAACCTACTTTATAAATATCAATGACTGTGCTTATTTGAGGTCTAAAGCCGCGAATTTGAATATGCACATCATGTGTTTTAATCTTAAACATAGTTAGTGAGAAGATCATAGAGAAAATCTGCCCAATAACTGTAGCGACAGCAGCGCCTTTAATGCCCATAGCAGGTAGGCCTAATAGACCAAAGATTAAAATTGGGTCTAAAATAATATTTGTAATCGCCCCAATAAGCTGAGAAATCATAGGAATAATCATATTTCCTGTAGCTTGAAGTATTCTAGAACAAGCAATCTCAACAAATACACCAAATGAGAAAATCAGTACAATACTTAAATAAGAAGTTCCCATGTCAACGATAGTGGCATCGTTAGAGAACATTTGCATAAAGAATTTTGTAAAGAATAACCCCATGAGTAAGAATAAAATAGCATTAATAATCGCTAAGAAAATACCTGTACTTGCTGTTTGAGAAGCAGCATCTTTATTTCCTTCGCCAAGTTTACGTGCAATAAGTGAGTTAACACCTACCCCTACCCCTAATGCAAAAGCAATAATGAGCATTTGAAGTGGGAAAGCAAGTGAAACAGCTGTCAGTGCATCTTCACCGATTTGAGATACAAATATACTGTCTACAACATTATAAAGTGATTGTACCAGCATGGAGAAGATGACAGGTATAGACATGGTTGCAAGTAACTTGCCAATAGGCATAGTACCGAGCTTTTCTGAGCTTGAAGTTGTCTCTTTCATAAAATCAGTTCCCCCTATTTAAAATTTAATAAGCATGTCTTCCATTTTAAACTTTTTTGAGCTCATTGACTAGACTTTTTATATACCAATTAAGACTAGAAGGGGATACAAGTTTATGCGCATAATGACTAAATAAAATGTCTGAAAACAACCTACAAAAAAGTCTAAATTTATATGTAAATCTCCACCCTTACATTAAGTTTAAAGTTTATTCAAATTAGGGTATAATAAAAGGAGACAGAATAAAGAAAGGGACTGTCCCAAAAGGATTATCTTAAAGGCGATCATTTTTGGCGGCAGCCCTTTTTCGTGAAAGGCAATAGGAGGTAATATGGGGCCGTTAGATATATTAAAAAAGTATTTTGGGTATAGTAGTTTTAGAAAAGGGCAGGAGGAAGTTGTAGAGGCCTTACTAAAAGGGCAAGATGTACTAGGCATTATGCCTACAGGTGCAGGAAAGTCTATTTGAAAAGAGTTCAAGTTGATACACCTCTACGCATAAAAAAACAATTCTACAGATTTTTGACGAGGGTCAAGATATATTTTTTCAATTAAACTTCTTGCAGAGCTGATTTTAGTAGGCATATCGCAGTTGCTTTCAAGTAGGGTAATAACATTTAATAGCTTATTTTTAAATAAATCTTGGTCAAAAGGAATTACTTTATTTTGATTTTGTTCTGCTTTCTTTATAGATTCGATTTCGGCTGTTAATCTAGTTTTATTTTCTTTGTATTCTTCAAGAGTATCTATTTCAGCTAAATAAGCTTCCTTAGCTCGCTTTAGTTGAAGGTTCAATTTTGAAATTTCTTTTTGGTAATCAATTTGAGGTTTGATAGTAGGGATTGTGATATTTTTCATATAAGGTTCTAGTGAGCCTGCATAAATTTCTTTTAATTTAGTAAGAATCATACTTTCAACAGTTTCAACTACAATAGAACTTCCTTGTTTACATGCACCACGAGTTTGATTACCACATCGGAATAATGGCTTTTTAGGAGGAGTGCCACCACGAGTATTATAATTATACCCACCATTACAATGCGGGCATATTAAGAGACCAGATAACCAATGTTTTCGAATTTCATTTGGTTTACTATATTTTTTATACTTAGATGCACGTTCTTCAATGATTTCCTGTACTTTATCAAAGATTTCCTCACTAACAATAGGTTGTAGGTTAGACTTTTTATAGAAACTTTGACCGCCGACAGTTCTGCGTAACCAGCCTTTATTTATAGGGTTCATTAACATCCTACGCACTTGACGGCTGTCAATAATATTTCCACGTTTACTTTTTATTCCTTTTTCAGCTAAATAAGTAGCAATAGAGAAATAACTGCTACCATTAAGGATGGCATCGTACATATAGCGAAGTATAGTTGCTTCATCTTCTTGGATTTGGTAGGTGTCATAATATTTATCCTTATAGTAGCCAAAAGATGGAGTGCCTGCAACTTCTCCTCGAATACATTTCTCAACATGACCACGAGTAACATTTTTAGAGAGTTTACGGACATAAATTTCATTGCTTGCACCTGAAAAGGCATCAAAATAGAGTTGCATTTCATCATCATCTACATTAGGTTCAGTAATAGATATAAGACGAACACCATTATCCATAAGCATTTTTTTGTACGTTAGACTTTCGACTAGATTTCTAGCAAAACGGCTACTATCATAAATTAGAATAGAATCAAAATCGCCATTTTCACTATCATCAATCATGTTCATAAAAGCAGGACGTTTTGAAGCGTGCTGTCCGCTTATCCCTTCATCAATATATTTTTTTATGATTAAGTATCCATTTCTTTCAGCATATTCATACAGCATTCTTTCTTGGCTTGCGATAGAATGTTCTTGCATGTCAGTAGACATACGCATATAAATAGCAGCATTTTTCTTTTTCAATTTAATTACTCCTTTACGTATAAAGACTTGGCATTGGTTTTGCCAAGTCTTTAGTTATTCTAATAGAACTTAAGTCCTATAAAGAAAAAATAATTCTTAGATATTTAGATTAATAGTGATATCTATGTTGGAATTTCTATGAGTACTTTCTTTTGCAGATTTTAAAATATTTAAAAGTTCATGTTGTTGCTCTTCAGTTAAAGGTAAGCGATTAATTAGAAGGTGTCCAAAAATAAAAATCGTACAATTAGAGTTGGAGCATTTCACTCTAGTTGTACGATTTATTATTTGCAGTTATTTTGAATCTCTGGTGCCCAAGGCATTAGTTCCTCTAGTTCTTCAGGATTATTTTTGTAATCAACATCCGGCATATATTGTAATAAATATTGGAGATACTTATAAACATTAAGTCCATTGGCTTTCGCTGTTTCTACAAGGCTGTATACTGTTGCACTTGCAGAAGCACCTTTAGTACTAGCAGAGAATTCCCAGTTCTTTCGGCCAACTGTAAAGGGTCTGATACTATTCTCAGCTAGATTGTTCGAAATAGAACATCTACCATCTAATAAATAGGTCTCCATATATTTCTTTTGATTTTTAGCATAAGTTACAGCTTTTCCAAGCCTTGATCCATTTAAAGGTTGGAGTGAATGAATCCA
>NZ_JACRSY010000004.1 GCF_014384995.1 Zhenhengia yiwuensis
ACGGACCGCTGGTGCATCTGTTAGGCTGCCAAGCCTATAGCAGAGTAGCCAAGTCTGGAACTGATAAACGCTGAAGGCATCTAAGCGTGAAACAGACCTCAAGATAAGACTTCCCATCCGAAAGGAGTAAGACCCCTTGTAGACTACGAGGTAGATAGGTTGGAGGTGTAAGCATGGTAACATGTGTAGCTGACCAATACTAACGGTTCGAGGGTTTGACCTAAAATAAGGTTAACTTGAAAAGATTATGTTTAGTTTTAAAAGTATATGCATAAATAAAAATTTAAAGCATATACTGTAAGAGTAACCAATTAATTAATAGGTCTCTTACACAAATATTCCTCGATAGCTCAGTGGCAGAGCATTCGGCTGTTAACCGAAGGGTCGTAGGTTCGAACCCTACTCGGGGAGTTTATAAGGCCCATTGGTCAAGCGGTTAAGACACCGCCCTTTCACGGCGGTAACAGGAGTTCGATTCTCCTATGGGTCATTTTTGGTGACGATGCGACTTAGGGAAACACCCGTTCCCATACCGAACACGTAGGTTAAGACTAAGTCGGCTGATGGTACTTGGCTGGAGACGGCCCGGGAGAGTAAGTGGTTGCCAAATTCATATGGCGGCATAGCCAAGTGGTAAGGCAGAGGTCTGCAACACCTTCATCACCAGTTCAAATCTGGTTGCCGCCTTTTAAAAACAGCTTAGATAATATCTAAGCTGTTTTTTTGTATGTAGAAAATTATATTACCTAGATATTTAAAAATGGCCGTATTATAATCGATAGATAGAATTTGAAAGAAGATATAATTGGAATAGAGACCAACAGATGGAAGAGAAGGTAAATGGAGTACATTAGGGGCAGGTATAGAAGCTATAGCAGGGATTATGACGATAGTTATTATATATAAGATAATGTTTTCTCAATATAATTTAATAGCCATCAAAAGGCTGTTGAAGGTTAAGATAGAATGGAAATAAGTAATCACAAAACCTATGATTGTTTCAATAGGTATGGGTGTAATGAGTTTCTTCCTATATAAAAGGTTTATAAGGGTTACACATAGTGTGATAAAATGGACATGAATTAGAGTACCAGTAGCAGTTTTAATTTATAGTATTGGATGCATATTAACTAAGACAGTTACATTACATGATATTCAATATATTCCACTAGTTAATAAATATATAAAGAAATTCAAAGATAGGAATGTAAAAGATAATATATCGAAAATTTCTTTTTTCCATTATCAAAGGATTTAATTTATAATTCTTGAAAAATCATGTATAATAAGAATTAAAAATGGTAATTAATCAAAGGAGGGTAAAGAAGTGAACTATCAAGTTGGAGATGTAGTGCAGATGAAGAAGCCGCACCCTTGTGGGACTAATGCCTGGGAAGTCCTAAGAGTGGGGGCGGACTTCAAACTGCGCTGCCAACAATGCCAACATATTATTATGTTACCACGTGACAAGTTTGAAAAAAATGTAAAAAAAGTTTTAAAACATGCAGATTCTGAAGCTTAAAAGCAACATTATCCAGCATGTTTTTCATTAAAAAGCTTGTATTCATTACCTGTTTATGATAAGATAGTAAACTGTAATGTAATCCTTGCTCTACACAAGATGTAGGGCCAAAGTCCAAAAGGAGGTGCCAAGATGAAAAACTACGAATTATCACTAGTATTTATCTCAACTTTAAGTGAAGAAGAAAAAGTAGCTAACCTTGAAAAAGTGAAAGAATTAATCGCTCGTTTCGGTGGTGAAGTTACTAACGTTGATGATTGGGGCAAAAGAAAACTTGCTTATGAAATCAACAAACAAAAAGAAGGTTTCTACTACTTCATTCAATTCAATGCTGAGACATCAACTCCAGCAGAACTTGAAAGCAGACTTCGTATCACAGAAACTGTTCTTCGTTACTTAATCGTACGTCTTGACGAAAAATAATAATAACCGTAAGAAGGAGGTTATGATATGAATAAAGTTATCCTAATGGGACGTTTAACACGTGATCCAGAAGTACGTTATTCACAATCTGCCAATCCAGTTGCAGTTGCAAGATATGGACTAGCTGTTAGAAAACAATTTGCAAAACAGGGAGAACCAGATGTGGACTTCTTTAATATAGTTGCTTTTGGGAAAGCCGGAGAATTTGCAGAAAAGTTCTTTAGAAAAGGACAAATGGTTGCAGTCGTAGGTAGACTCCAAACTAATAGTTGGGAAGACCAACAAAGAGTGAAACATACATCAATTGAGATTGTTGTAGAAGAGCAACATTTTGCAGAAAGTAAATCTTCAGCCGAATCAAGAGGTGTTATGACAAATAGCCCACTTGAAAGTATGTCCCCTGCCTCAACTAATCCTTCAACTGGTCCAGTAGATGGTTTTATGCCAACTACTATGGAAGAAGACGACGATTTACCATTCTAAATCACTTAAAAGGAGGGAAAATACCATGGCAATGCAAAAAAGACGTAACCGTAGAAGACGTAAAGTTAATCAATTTGCAGGTGATAACATCAAAAAAATCAACTACAAAGATATTAACACACTTAAAAAGTTTATCTCTGAAAGAGGTAAAATTCTTCCTAGAAGAATTACAGGTAACTCTGCTAAAGCACAACGCAAACTTACAGTTGCTATCAAACGTGCAAGACATATAGCACTTTTACCATACACTCAAGACTAATTAAGAATTATTAAATTCAATTCAGCACTATATAGAGAGACAAATAAGCGCACACACAATATGCACACGCACTGCTTTTAGCAGTGCTTTTTTTTATATATAAGGTGGTAGGGAGGTGCCTATAGTGGGGGACTATATATAATCTCTAAATTATGATATAATAGAGAGGACTCATTGAGGAGGATTAAAAAGCTATGAATCAAGATATAAGACAGTATGTAAAGTTATTGATGATAAGCCTTTTATATATTGCATTAGGGATTATAGGCATATATTCTAGTACACTTATCTTTTTAGTACCTTTATTAATGGCCCCTATGGCTATCTATTTAATGAGTAGCAAAAGAAACTATACAAGAGATATAATAATGCATATGGTGATTAGTATACTTATTTTTGGTATGACTATGCGATTTGATGAGGCATTATTATATCTGATTAGTGTGGCGATCCCTGCGCATATATTAGTAGCATGTTATAGAAAACAGTATTCTGTACCTCATGTTGCTATGTATACAGGCATAGGGACAGTTGGGTTATTCTATATTTATATTATAGCCATGAAGTATTTACAAATCGATTATATAGCAATGTATAATGCCTTGTTAGACGCCTTTAAAGTAGAATATATCAAAATGATAGAAGAAATGAGTCAGATGACTAATATGTCTGAACAAATGGCAGTGCAAATCAAGGTTATTAAAGAGCAACTTCCAAAGATTATTTCTTTATTTAAATACACCTATCCTGCCATGTTATTAGAAGCAGGTATTGTTATAGGGTTATTAAGTACAGCAATCATTACTCTAATTGGAAGAATGAAAAAGTGGCGTATGGCATCTCTTACACAACTTGTAAATTTTAAGTTTTCTAAATGGATGGCAGGGCTATTTTTAATTGCAGGATTTATTATTCAATTTAGTTCAGGAGGAAATGACTCACTTACAGCACTTGGCATTAATCTTTACTATTTTATAAGCTATTTATTACAGCTTATAGGGATTGTAGCGCTGATTATGATTATTAGAAAAAGTAAATGGAGCTCAGGCCTTAAAGTGATCAGTATTGTACTCAGTTTAATGATGTTTTGGACTACACCATTCATAATGATGATTATTGGACTTGGAGATACTTTATTTAATTTTAGAAAAGTTGATATTATTGTTTAGCTAGGGAAGGTAGGAACTATGAGTACAAAGAAAAAAAATCCATTAGGTTATATGGCCTATATAATACGCTTTGCTCAGGTGTGTTTTGTATTTGGAATAATACAAGGGATAATAGGGATTTACTTTAACACCTTTTTTGGTATTTTTGAAGCTTTAATTTTTGTAGGTATGCTTGCATATAGTTTTATGTTAGAAAAACGTTTAAAGTCGCATATGCAAGCTGAAATATTAGATCAAGTTAATGCTTTAGGTAAAATCAAAAAAGATATGTTTATAGATTCGCCTATTCCTATTGTTGTTATTGATAAAATTGGAACCATTGTATGGAGTAATGAATCTTTCAGAAGTATATTAGATGAGGAAGAAGATATAGATAAGAATATACGTGCTATATTTCCAGATTTTCAAATGGAGAACTTACCAAAAGAAACAGAGCTCTATGAGCGAGATATCTTAAAAAACGAGCAGCATTATCATATGATCTGTAATAAAGTTATAGATGTAGAAAATGCTTCTAACTTCCAATATGTATTATACTTTATTGATACAACAACTCAAAAAGAGTTAGAAGAACAAGTTAAGAAGCAAAGGTGCATGGTAGGTTATATCTATATTGATAATTACGAAGAGATTATGCAAAGCATAGAAGAAGTTAGAAGACCTATGTTAGGAGCTATCATTGATAGAAAGATTAATATATGGTTTAAAAATAATGATGTAGCAGTTTGTAAATTTGATAGAGATCGTTATATGATTTTCTTTACTCAAGAAAATCTAGAAAAGATGCAAAATCGTAAATTTGATATTTTAGATGAGCTTAGACATATTCAGGTAGGTAATGATTTACCTGTTACTGTAAGCATTGGTATAGGGCGTAATTTTGACTCCCTTATTGGTTCTAAAGAAGACGCTAGAGCTGCTTTTGACCTTGCATTAGGTCGTGGTGGGGATCAAGCGATTATTAAGAAAAATGATAAATATACGTTTTATGGTGGTAAAACTAAAGAGGTTGAGAAGAGTACACGTGTAAAAGTAAGAATTAAAGCTTATGCTTTTAAAGAGCTATTACATGAGGCTGATAAAGTTCTTATTATGGGGCATCAGAATATTGATATGGACTGTTTAGGGGCGGCTATGGGTGTTTATAGAGCTGCTACCATTATGGGTAAGAAAGCCCATATTATTTTACAGGACTCTACCTTTGCAGTACAGGAACTTTATAATAGAATTATAGAATTGCCAGAATATCAAGATTTATTTATTTCACAAGAAAGAGCAGACCAAGAACTTACTAAACAGACATTAGTTGTCCTTGTAGATGTTCATAGAAAGAGTTATTTAGAGTACCCAGCGCTTTTAGATAAGACAGATAATATAGTTGTATTTGATCACCATAGATTAAGTACAGATTACATTGAGAATGCAGTACTTACTTATATTGAACCGTTTATCTCTTCAACAAGTGAAATGATTTCAGAGATTCTTATTTATCTTGCAGATAAAGTAAAACTTACTCAGATAGAAGCAGATGCACTTCTTGCAGGAATTACAGTAGATACTAAAAACTTTGCTTTTAAAGCAGGGGTAAGGACTTTTGAGGCGGCAGCCTTCCTCAGAAGGGCTGGTGCAGATAGCACAAGGGTACGTATGTTATTTCAAAATGATATGGAAACGTATAAGATTAAAGCAACAACGATTAAAGATGCTGAAATATGGGATGAAGATATTGCTGTGGCTGTTGTAACTAACAATCATATGCATTCTAATATTATAGCAGCTCAAATTGCTGATGAACTGCTTACTATTAAGGGTATACAGACTACATTTGTTATTACAGTTAATGGCCCTGATTTACAAGTTAGTGCAAGAGCTCTAGGTGATATGAATGTTCAACGTATTATGGAGATGCTAGGTGGAGGTGGGCATAAGAATATTGCAGGTGCCCAGCTTAAAGATACAACAGTTGAAGATATGAAAGTAAAACTTAGAGAAGCAATTAATGATTATAAACAGGAAGGTGAATAGAATGAAAGTTATTTTAACACAAGATGTAAAAAAAGTAGGTAAAAAAGGTGATGTTTTAGAAGTTAAAGATGGATATGCTAGAAATGCCCTTTTCCCAAAAGGTTTAGCAGTAGAAGCGAATGCAGTTAATCTTAATCAAAGAAAAGTAGAGCAACGTTCTGAAGATAAGAAAAAACAACAAGAATTAGATGCAGCTAATGAAACAAAAGCATTAATTCATGAGAAAAAAGTAAGCATTCCTATTAAAACAGGTGAAGGCGGACGCGTATTTGGTTCTGTAACAACAAAAGAGATTGCAGAAAGTATTCAAGTTGCTTTTGGTGTTAAAGTAGATAAGAAAAAAATCAATCTTGCTCAGCCTATTAAAGCAGTAGGAACAAAAACAGTAGAGGTTAAACTACATCCAAAAGTAACAGCAGAAGTTACTGTTTGCACAGTTGAATCAAAATAATTCATAATAAGGAAGAGAGGAACGTCTATGGATGAGTCACAAATAATGCGTATTCCTCCACATAATATTGAAGCAGAGCAATCCGTAATCGGCGCCATTATTATGGATCATGAAGCACTTATAGTAGCTACTGAAACTTTAAAGCCAAAGGATTTTTATAGACCGGATCATCAAGAAATTTATAGTGCTATTATGGAGCTTTATACTTCTAATAGTCCTGTAGACCTTGTTACGATTCAAAATAGGTTATCTGAAAAAGGGGTTTTAGAACAGGTTGGTGGCATTAGCTATTTAGCAGAGCTTGCAACCATCGTTCCAACTTCTGCACATATTAAGGAATATGCAAAGATTGTACAAGAGAAATCAATGCTTAGAAAGCTTATTAAAGCCAGTCAAGATATTAGTGCAAAAAGCTATGAAGGCGAAGAGGGACTTCATGATATTATGGGATTTGCAGAAAAGCAAATTTTTGATATTACTCAAAATGTCCAGACAGAAGATTTCTCACATATTAATGAAATTGTTGTTACTTCTATTGATAAAATAGAACAGGCACATATTACAAAAGGCGGTATTACAGGTGTACCTACTGGGTTTATTGACTTAGACTATAAAACAGCAGGGATGCAACCTTCTGACCTCATTCTAGTTGCTGCTAGGCCTTCTATGGGCAAGACAGCTTTCTCATTGAACATTATTCAAACTGCAGCTATAAAGCATAAGAAAAAAGTAGCTGTATTCAGTCTGGAAATGGCAAAAGACCAGCTCGTAAACCGTATGCTATGCGCAGAAGCATTAGTAGATGCACAGAAAGTACGTACAGGTAACTTAGAGCCAGAAGATTGGGATCGTATTGCTATGGCTATCCCTAATCTAAGTGCTGCAGATGTCTTTATAGATGATACACCTGGTATCTCTGTTATGGAAATGCGTGCTAAGTGTCGTAGGCTGAAACTTGAAAAAGGACTTGATCTTATTATGATTGACTACTTGCAGCTTATGACAGGTAGTTCAAAATCAGATTCAAGGCAGCAGGAAATCTCAGAGATTTCACGTTCTTTAAAAGCACTTGCTAGAGAGATGCAGGCACCTGTAATTGCTTTATCACAGCTCTCTCGTGCGTGTGAAGCCCGTGCAGACCATAGACCTATGTTATCAGACCTTAGGGAATCTGGAGCTATCGAGCAGGATGCTGACGTTGTTATGTTCTTATACAGAGATGAGTATTATCACCCAGATTCAGATAAGAAGAACATTGGTGAAGTTATTATTGCAAAACAAAGAAATGGTCCAACAGGTACAGTAGAACTGGTATGGCTTGGACAATATACAAAATTCGTTAATAAAGATAGAGAATAGTAAAAGAGGTATGAACATGAGTCATACCTCTTTTTATGTTATGAGTGTCCTATTAGATACGAGATAAGTAATTATAGTATATCGGTTCTATAAATGACTATGCTTTGGCTAAGGTACTATGGATTTCTGCAAAGATATCTTCTACATGCTCAATGTGAGTAGCTTTATAAGCATTACTGCCGCAGAATAGCAGTGCATTCTCTGTATCACCATTAACGGCATGAATAAGGGCACTGGAAATACAATAAGGAATATCTGTCACACCACACTTATGAAGACAGTGGAAGAAGCAAGCTTTATTGCCACGGGGGTTAGTGATAAAATCATTTAAAATGGCACGTCCTGGCATACCTACAGGACTTTTAATAATACCTATGCTATCTTCTGTAGAGTGAATATAAGCTTCTTTAAAGGCTAAATCGGCATCACATTCATGAGTTGTTACAAAGCGTGTTGCCATTTGTACGCCATCGGCACCTTCTTTTAGTGCGCATGCCACATCTTTACCAGTATAAATACCGCCAGCAGCAATAACAGGAATAGATTTATTATATTTTTGACCATATTCTAGGGCTACAGCCTTAACTTCTTTAACAAGATCCATAAGTACAGGAGGATTATCAAGTACATCAGCATGGAAACCTAAATGACCGCCAGCAAGAGGGCCTTCTACTACAATAGCATCAGGTGTACATTGGTACTTCCTATCCCAGTGCTTACAGATGATATTAGCAGCCTTACCAGAAGATACAATAGGGACGATTTGAGTACTAGAACCTTTTGTATAAAGTGGGAGATCTAAAGGAAGCCCTGCACCTGAAATAATAAGATCAATTTTAGATTCTACAGCCTTTTTTACATATTCACCATAGTGTTTCATGGCAACCATTAAATTAACGCCAATAATACCTTCTGGTGCTTTTAAACGTGCTTTATGAATTTCATCTGCAAGAGCACGTAAATTTGCTTCAAGTGTATTCTTAATAAAGTCTTTTTCTCTATAACCAATTTGTGCGCCTGAAATGATTCCTATACCACCACATTTTGCTACACTTCCAGCTAATGAACTTAAAGATACGCCTACTCCCATACCACCTTGGATAACTGGGAATTTTGGTCTTAAATGACCTATAATAAGTTTTGATATTGACATATAACACCTCGTGGAATAAGTTTTGATTAACAAGTAATTTGATTTTCAAACTATATAATTATTATAAAGAGACTATAAAAAGATGTTGTGAAGAGAATAAATAATATTATTGAAAGTATGGAAAAATATGGTATAATTGAGGAAAAGGGTTTTTATACAAAAGATAGGGGGCAAATCAGTGAACGAAAAAGTTTATACGATTAAAGAAGTGGCCACTATTTTAGATATTGAAGCTTATGTTCTAAGATATTATGAGAAAGAACTAGAGCTTCAAATACATAGAAATAGCCAAGGGCATCGTATCTATACGCAAAAAGATATTACAATACTACAGCAGATTAAAGAGTTGAGAGAACAGGGATTAGAGCTTAAGGGCATACGTAACGTCATACATACATTAGATCAGGAAGGATTAGAATCACTTACACAAGTAAGTGCTACAAATGCTAAGGTTATTCCATTAGTAGGAGAGGACATAGATATTGGAGATAAAGATGATCAGAAAGTAAAGCAGTTTACGATGATTATCAAAGAAATGCTTAAACAAACCTTAGTAGAGTATGGAGAAGAAAACAAGAGGCAGCTGCATGAGGAATTGACACAAGAAATGGATATTATGATGGATAAGAAACTATCAGAATTAGAGGTAAGTCAGCAACAAAAGAATGAAGAGTATTATAAGAAGATGGATGAAACCATGCGAGAGATGCAGAAAATGCGAAAAGAGATTGCTTTATTAGAACAAAATACACAGAAACCATCTTTATGGAAGAAATTATTTAAAGACAAAAATAAAACAGAAGAAATAGAAGAAAAGAGCATGTAGGGGCAGCTACATGCTCTTTTTATATTTTAAAGGAATTGTGATTTATGCATAAATCGGTAAGTTATATTTCTTAAAAATCTCTTTAACTTCTTCAACTTCTGATTTAGAAGGTTGTTCAGTATCGAAGAGAGAATACTCATAACCGAGTTGTTCCCATTTGAACTCGCCCATTTTATGGAATGGAAGTAAATCTACTCTCTGTACGTTTGGAAGAGTAGTTAAAAACTGTGCTAAGTCTTCAATATCTTTTTTATCATCCGTTAAGCCTGGAACATAAACATAACGAATCCATACTGGAATATTACGTTCTTTTAGATGTTTAGCAAATGCTAATGTTGGATCTAAAGGAACACCTGTTAAATCTTTAAATACAGTAGGATTATAAGACTTAATATCAAGTAAAACTAGGTCAGTATAATCAAGAACAGGGTCAGCTTTTTCAATGCTAACAAAACCTGAAGTATCAAGACAGGTATGAATGCCTTCTTCTTTGCATTTTATAAACATATCTTTGACAAAGTCAGGTTGAAGAAGAGGTTCTCCACCACTTATAGTGAGACCGCCACCTGAGCAAGTCATAAATGATTTATATTTTCTGATATCTTGAATAAGAGTGTTGGTATCTTCTTCTCTCCCATCATTCATTTTCCAAGTATCTGGATTGTGACAGTATTTACAACGAAGGGGGCAGCCTTGTGTAAATAAGATGTAACGAATCCCAGGCCCGTCTACAGTACCGCAGGTTTCTACTGAGTGAATTCTACCTATCATGCCTTATACCTCCTGTAATGTAATGGTTAAGAGGATACACACTTATCCTCTTAACCTCATAAAGATTTAATAAATTAGAATTTTTCGTGGAATGTTCTATTGATAACGTCTAATTGTTGTTCTCTTGTAAGACGAATGAAGTTTACAGCGTATCCAGAAACACGGATTGTAAGCTGTGGATATTTTTCTGGGTGATCCATAGCATCAAGTAATGTTTCACGGTCAAATACGTTGATGTTTAAGTGGTGACCATCTTGTACGAAATAACCATCTAACATACCTACAAGGTTGCTGATACGTTCATCTGCTGATTTACCAAGAGCACCTGGAACGATTGAGAATGTGTATGAGATACCATCTTCAGCGTGTTGGTATGGAAGTTTAGCAACTGATGCAAGAGATGCGATAGCACCTTTTGTATCTCTACCATGCATTGGGTTAGCACCTGGTGCAAATGGTTCGCCAGCTTTACGTCCGTCTGGAGTGTTACCTGTTTTCTTACCATATACTACGTTTGATGTAATTGTTAAGATAGACATAGTTGGGTAAGAGTTTCTGTATGTTTTATGTTTTCTAATTTTGTTCATGAATGTTTCTGTTAATTTAACAGCAATTTGGTCAACTCTATCATCGTTGTTACCGTATGCTGGATATTCACCTTCGATATCGTAGTCAACTACAAGACCATCTTCATTTCTGATAGGTTTAACTTTAGCATATTTAATAGCTGATAATGAGTCAGCTGCTACTGAAAGACCAGCGATACCTGTTGCGAAAGTACGAAGGATTTCTTTATCATGAAGAGCCATTTCGAGTTTTTCGTAGCAGTATTTATCATGCATGTAGTGGATGATATTTAATGCATTTACGTATGTTTCAGCTAACCAATCCATCATTGTATCGTATTTAGCCCAAACGTCATCGAAGTCAAGGTATTCTGTAGTAACAGGAGCAAATTGTGGAGCAACTTGTTCACCTGATTTTTCATCTTTACCACCGTTGATAGCGTAAAGTAATGCTTTAGCAAGGTTAGCACGAGCACCGAAGAATTGCATTTGTTTACCAATTCTCATTGCAGATACGCAACATGCGATACCGTAGTCATCACCCCAGTAAGCTCTCATAAGATCATCGTTTTCGTATTGGATTGAGCTTGTTTGGATAGAAACTTTAGCACAGAAGTCTTTGAATCCTTGTGGGAAGTTTTTAGACCAAAGTACTGTTAAGTTTGGTTCTGGAGCTGGTCCTAAGTTGATTAATGTGTGAAGTACACGGAAGCTGTTTTTAGTAACAAGTGTACGTCCATCAAGTCCCATACCACCGATTGATTCTGTTACCCATGTTGGGTCTCCTGAGAATAAATCATTGTATGCTGGAGTACGAAGGAAACGTACCATACGTAATTTCATTACGAAGTGGTCCATTAATTCTTGAGCTTCTTCTTCTGTGATGATACCAGCTTTAAGGTCTCTTTCCATGTAGATATCAAGGAATGTAGATGTACGACCAAGTGACATAGCAGCACCATCTTGTTCTTTAATAGCACCAAGGTATGCAAAGTATGTCCATTGAACAGCTTCTTTAGCTGTTTGAGCTGGAGCAGAGATATCGAAACCATAGTTTGCAGCCATTACTTTAAGTTCTTTTAAAGCGCCGATTTGTTCTGTGATTTCTTCACGAAGTCTGATAATATCTTCTGTCATGCTTGGAACTTCAAGTGTAAGTTTTTGAGCTTCTTTATCAGCGATTAATCTATCTACACCGTATAATGCAACACGACGATAGTCACCGATGATACGACCACGGCCATAAGCATCTGGAAGACCTGTGATAACACCTGAGTGTCTAGCTTTTTTGATATCTGTTGTATATGCAGAGAATACACCATCGTTATGTGTTTTACGGTATTTAGTAAAGATTTCTTGTGTTTCTTTATCTAATTCATATCCGTATGCTTCAAGAGCATTTTTTACAGTACGCATACCACCGTTTGGCATGATATTTCTTTTTAAAGGTGCATCTGATTGGAAACCTACGATTTGTTCTAAATCTTTATCTAAGTAGCCAGGACCGTGAGAAGTAATTGTTGAAGGAATTTTTGTTTCAACATCTAAGATTCCTTTTTCACGTTCTTTTTTCATAAGTTCAGCTACTTCAGCCCATAATTTAGTTGTTCTTTCAGTAGCTCCTGCTAAGAAAGAATCATCTCCTTCATATGGTGTGTAGTTCTTTTGGATGAAGTCACGTACATTAACTTCTTTTTGCCAATCGCCTGCTATAAAACCATTCCATTGTTCAAACATCTTAAGGTCAACTCCTTTTATTTTTAAAATCATCTTATTATCCAATTAATAATAAACTCAGATACAAAGTTGATAACTTAGAGGATAATAATTATTAGTTAATTTCTTTACACTCCTATTATATAATGTATACTGTATACACGTCAATAGTAATACAAAAAAATATTATTATGAATTTTGTAATAACTTTAAGTTTTTAATTAGAATAAATAAAATCAGGCTGATAGAGAACTACATTAATAAGGAAAGGATTAGGTAATAGATAAGTAAAACATTGTCATAAACAAGGTGAGACATTATAATAGTACAGGTATATACTACATATTTTAAAAGGAGTCCGAAATGATTAAGCATGTTATGAACATCTTTTATGGCATTATTTTAGGTGTATCTAATGTTATTCCGGGTGTGAGTGCGGGCACTATGGCAGTTGTACTTAACATCTATGATGAATTATTAGGTGCAGTAAGCCTTAAAAAAGAGTATTTAAAGAAAAACCTTATATTTCTTGCAACGATAGGGATAGGGGCAGTTGTAGGTATTCTTGTTTTTAGTAATGCCATTACTTTTTTATTTGAAAAATACAATATGCCGACTAATTTTCTCTTTATAGGAATTATTATAGGAAGCATTCCTATGGTAATAAATCATGCAAGAGCTGGGGAAAAAATACGTTCTAAAAACTGGATACCATTTATTATTACATTTGGAGTGATGATCGTAATGGTATTGACAAATGATGCAGAGGCTAATGAAGTTATTTTAAGAGAAATAAATCTGGGAATGTCTATATGGTTAATATTTGCAGGTGCTATTAGTGCATTTTCAATGATTATTCCTGGGATTAGTGGATCTTTTATCATGCTCACTTTAGGCGTGTATACATCAGTTATTACAGCTGTATCAGAATTTAACTTTGCAATTCTTATACCAGTAGCAATCGGCATACTCATTGGACTTATTTTGGGCATTAAGATTGTAAAAGTGTTGTTATCAAAGTATCAACAAGCAACTTATATGGCTATATTAGGACTTGTAATAGGTTCTGTTTTAGTTATTTATCCAGGATTTACATTTAACTTTACTGGATTTTTTGCTTTAATATGTATGTGTATAGGTATTATGATCACTTATTCTTTTGCAGATAAATAACCGTAAATGATTTAAAAAGAATAAGGACATACTAAATTAAGTACAAAACGACAGTGAATGTACGTAATAAATGAAGGAGACAATTATGGGAAAAGAGACTTATGTATTTGGACACAGAAATCCCGATACAGATTCTATATGTTCAGCAATAGCTTATGCACATCTTAAACGTGCATTAGGTGTAGAAAATGTAAAAGCAGTAAGACTTGGAAAAGTAAGTAAAGAGACAAACTTTGCATTAAATTATTTTAATGTAGAAGCACCGACTTTAATTGAGCATATTAAACCACAAGTGAAAGATATGAAGTACTATGCTATCCCACCTGTCTACACAGTAGATTCTGTAAAAAAAGCATGGGATGTTATGACTGAGAATAGAAGACCTATGATTCCAATACTTTATCCAGATCATAAATTAGCTGGTGTAGTATCTATGTCAGATATTGCAAAAACTCATATTGGTTTAACAGATGGTAATGTACTTCAAAAATATCGTACACCATTTGTAAATATTGCAGCAGTACTTGAAGGTAAAATCGTATGTGGTGATTATCCACAACCTTATGTAGAAGGTGAAGTCTTTACTACAGCTTCTATTACAGAAGATGATAGACTTAAAGATGTAGACATTGTTATTACAGGAAGTAATAAAACTCTTGTAGATATGGCAATTAAATCAGGTGCAGGTTGTGTTATTATTACAGATCAAGATATGGATGAACTTGATTTTACACATCAAGTAGAAGGTAACTGTGCAATTATTTGTACACCGTACTCATTCTTTAAAACAATTAAAATGATTTCTCAAAGTATTTCTGTTAAACACTTAATTGGTAAACAAGATCTTATCTTCTTCCAAACAGAAGATACTATTGATGAAGTTAAAGAAATCATGCTTAATACAACACATAGACATTTCCCGATTGTGGATGAAGATGGCAAAGTAAAAGGAATTATTTCTAAACGTCATATTTTAGATATTCAAAAGAAACCTGTTATTTTAGTGGACCACAATGAGAGAGATCAAAGTGCCATGGGTATTGAACAGGCACAAATCTGTGAAATTATTGATCACCACCGTATTGCAAATATTGATACAGTAGGGCCAGTGTTCTTAAGAGCAGAGCCTGTAGGATGTACATCTACAATCGTGTCAAAAATGTATGAAGAAAACAATATTATGCCACCTAGAGAGATTGCGGGTCTTATGCTTAGTGCAATTCTTTCTGATACACTTATCTTCAAGTCACCAACTTGTACAGAGACTGATATCAGAATGGCAAAACGTCTTGCAAAAATTGCAGAAGTTAATCTTGAAGAATATGGTATGGACCTTATTGCAGCAGGAACTTCTCTTGAAGGTATGACACCAAGAGAATTACTTGATATGGATCGCAAACCATTTGTAATGGGTCAATTTAGTACAGCTGTTGCCCAAATCAATACTGGAGATTTCAAAAGCATCTATAAGATGAGAGATGAAATTCTTGCAGAAATGGAGAACTTAAGAGAACAAGAAGGGTTAGGACTTGTAGTTCTTATGGTAACAGATGTAGTTGTTGGTGGTACTGAATTATTTGCAGTAGGGCCAGAAAAATGGATTGTAGAGAGTGCCTTTGAACTTCCAAAAGAAGATGATAGTATTTTCTTGAAAGATGTTTTCTCAAGAAAGAAACAAATCATTCCACAACTTACAGCAGCAGCACAAAATTAATTTTTTAAAAAGTTGATAAATAGAAGTATTCTATTTATAATATAGAAGTGAAATACACATTAAAAAAGGAGGATATACAAATGGCTAAACAAGTGACAAAAGACATGGTAATTGGTCAAATTATCCAAGTAGATAGAGGTATTATTCCTATTCTTATGCAAGCAGGTATGCATTGCCTTGGCTGTCCATCAGCTCAAATGGAATCTATTGAAGATGCATGTGCAGTACATGGTATGGATGCAGATGAATTAATCAAAAAAATCAATGATTATCTTGCAACAACAGAAGAAGCATAAAATATAAAAAAGAGGGATGTCCTATAGTCTTAGACTATTAGGATGTCCCTCTTTTTATAAATAGTGAACGAGTATATCTAATGCATTAGAAGCGATAAGAACTTTTGCATGTTCTTTAAGGAATGTTTCATTTAAATCACTAGCAGTGCCTTCTTCGCCAAATTCACTTAACATACTCTTTAAAATGTCTGTATTTGTTTTTTTATTCTTATTAGGTTCGAGAATCATAAAATATTGGTTATCATATTTATAAAGAGTCGTCTCGCCAAAATAGAGATGTTGTATATAACAAGAGGCATGTGTTACATCCTCTAAATTCTTAAAAGTATACATAAGCGTATGGGAAGCAGTATTAGAAGCTTTAGGGGTCTCTTTAGCTAAGGCTTGCAGATCGCTTAATTTATTTTCTAGAGACTCTTTGAAGGTACGATGAGTTGGCCTTTCACCGATGGCTTCTAATCTTTCTTCTATTTGATTAGGGTCATCAACTTTTGTTACAACAATCATGATGCTGTCTGTAGATAATGGAACAGCTTCAATCATAAGTGGTACATTTTCAGCCTCAAAGCCGAAGTCTTCATAAGCTTTAGCCATCATATCTCTAAAAAGTGCTTGAGCTTTAGTTGACCCATAAGCAAGCTCACCGATTTTAATATCTCTATTTTGTAAATCAGAATGATTTAGAGTGACTCGGATTTGTGTATCGCTAATTTTCTCGATTTTCATACAACTCACATCCTTTCATAAAGTCACGGTATTTTAAGACAAATAAATATAAAGATATAAATTAGTATAAGGGAATGAATCATAAAAGTAAAGAGGATAAATCTATCAAATGCATAGTAAGAGTGAGTTAATTTATTATATGATAAGAAGAAGGTTTTTATTGCCTACTTGTAACAAAAAAAATCAAAAGTATGATATACTGAATCAAATAAAGGAGGTTAAACCATGTTAAAAAAGATATTCTTGACACTACTTATAGGTGTTTTACTCGTGGGCATAGCTATAGGTACAGTTCTTTTTATGCCAGGTAAAGATACCGTTGACCCGCTTACATATTTCAGTGAGTTTAAGAAGGGTCAAATCAATGTAGTTTACGAAGATACAAGAGTAGATATGGAAAAGCCAATTATAGAAGAGGCAAATCAAATTTATGTTTCTTCAGAATTTGCAAAGCAGTATATAGATGATAAGATTTTCTATGATGAAGCAGAAGAAATTTTGACCATTACTAATTTAGAAGAGATAAAGCGTATCTTGCCAGGAGAGAAAGTAATAGATGTAAATGGTGAGAAAATAGAGTTAGCTGATCCTGTTATTGTAAAAGAGAATAAAGTTTATATTCCTGAAAGTTACCTAGAAGCAGAGTATCCTGTAGAAATTGAAAAGGGTAAAGATGGTCGTTTAGTTATTGTGTCTAATGCGAGAACACCTAAAAAGTTAGGAGTAGTAAGGAAGAAGGAAGCGAGTGTAAGAACACATCCAGATAATAAATCATTAATTACAGATACTACTCAAAAAGGAGAGAGTGTAGTTGTATATAAAGAAACTGGAGACCATTTAAGAGTAAGAGATGAAAATGGTATTATAGGCTATATGGATAGAAGTGATGTAAAACTAGAAGGAGAGACTTCTATTAAGGAAGAGAAGACATACACTTTAGCGCCTATGGCAAAGCCTTTACAGGATAAGGTAAAACTTGTATGGGATCAGATGACAGTTAAGTCAACTGGGGATTGGTCTACACCTAAATATCGTAATATAAAAGGTGCTAATGTCATTGCACCTACTTGGTTTGAATTTGAAGATGAAAGTGGTAAATTAATAGACAGAGCATCTAAAGCCTATGTCAATGAAGCACATGCTAGAGGAATGCAAGTATGGGCACTTATGAGTCATAACTTTACATCACCTGAGCTTACTAAAACGATTTTAACAAGTACAGCTAAAAGGCAATATGTGATTGACCAGCTATTAGAAGCAGCAGATATATATGGATTTGATGGTATTAATATTGATATAGAAAATGTACAAGCTGACTTTGGAGAAGAATGGGTACAATTTATGAGAGAACTATCTGTACAAGCTAAGAGACAAAATCTTAGTGTTACAGTAGACGTTTATATGCCATCTGCTTGGTCAGGACATTATTCAAGAGAACGAGTGGCAGAAGTCGTAGACTACTTCATTGTAATGGCCTATGATCAACATTGGGGCGGTTCTGAAATAGCAGGACCTGTAGCAGGGCTTACTTGGGTAGAAGAAGGGATTCAGATTAATCTTGAAGAAGTACCTAAAGAAAAGCTTGTGCTAGGTATGCCAACTTATACACGTATATGGAAAGAAACAAAGGATGGTATGAGTTCATCTGCTTATGGTATGGCAGCAGCTAAAAGCATAGTAAGTAAGTGGAATAGTGAAGCACTATATGATGACCAACATGGTCAAAACTACATGCAGATGATAGATGGCGATACTTTATATCAAGTATGGATAGAAGATGCTACAACAATTGAAAAGCGTGTGGGGCTTGTTAATAAATATGATTTAGCAGGTTATGCACTTTGGAAATTAGGTCTTGAAACACCAGATGTATGGGATAGTTTAAAACAGATGCAAGAATAAAAGTGTCATATTAATGGAGGGGAACTTAGATGATTAATGCTAATCGATATGATAAAATGGTTTATCGTAGATGCGGACATAGTGGGATTTTACTTCCTGCACTATCACTTGGATTATGGCATAACTTTGGAAAAGTAGATAACTATGAAAATAGTAAAGAAATGATTCTAACAGCTTTTAATTTAGGAATAACACACTTTGATCTAGCCAATAATTATGGACCTCCTTATGGTTCTGCAGAGGAGACTTTTGGAAGGGTATTAAAAGAAGATTTAAAAGGTTATAGAGATGAACTTCTTATTTCTACTAAAGCGGGTTGGGACATGTGGCCGGGACCTTATGGGAATTTTGGTTCACGTAAGTACCTTATAGCAAGCTTAGATCAAAGCTTAAAACGTATGGGATTAGATTATGTAGATATTTTCTATTCACATAGAAGAGATCCAGAGACACCACTAGAGGAAACCATGGGGGCACTAGCATCTACAGTTCATCAGGGTAAAGCTCTTTATGTAGGGATTTCTAGCTATAATGCATTAGATACTAAAAAAGCCGCTACAATACTGAAGAATATGGGAGTGCCTTGTCTCATTCATCAGCCCTCTTACTCTATGATGAATAGGTGGATTGAAGAGGGGCTTACGGATGTATTAAGACAAGAAGGAATAGGTTCCATTGCCTTTTGTCCACTAGATCAAGGTTTACTGACAAGTAAGTACCTTGATGGCACTATTCCAGAAGGTTCAAGAGCAAGTAAAGAGTACAGTTACTTAAGTGCAGAAAGTATTACATCAGAACTTCTAGATAAGATAAGAAAATTAAATGAAGTGGCTAAAAGAAGAGGACAAACTCTTGCACAAATGGCATTAGCATGGACGCTTCGTGAGGGCGGAGTAACTTCAGCATTAATAGGGGCAAGTCATAAAGCGCAAATAGAGGAGAATGTAAAAGCTTTAGATAACCTAGAATTTTCTAGAGAAGAGCTTATAATGATTGATCATATTGTAAAAGGATTATCATAAAAAGAGGAGGCCTAGCCTCCTCTTTTTATGGTATTTTTTTTCTTCTTGTCTAATACAATTAAAAGAGAAATAAAGAGTACAAGTATAGGGAAGAAGGGGAATAAATATGGAGCGTTTAATTAAAAGAAACCAATTAAACATGCTTGTCCTAGGGTTAGTATGTATGATTTCATTTTGTGCATACTTAAAGTTTGCAAATGGTGCATTAGAAACATTTGGACTTTCAACAGCTTCTAAAGTTATTGTCATAGATGCAGGACATGGTGGATTTGATCCAGGTAAGGCAGGTCCAAACGGAACGAAAGAGGATGAAATTAATCTGCAAATTGCATTTAAGCTTAAAGATTATTTAGAACAATCTGGAGCAACAGTCATTATGACTAGAACTGATGATGAGAAACTTCAAGGAGAAAACGGGAATACACATAAAAGAAGAGATATGAATTATAGAAAGCAGGTTATTCAGTCAAGTGATGCAGATATTTTAGTGAGTATACATCAAAATGCTTTTTCACAGCCTAAAGTAAAGGGAGCGCAGGTCTTTTATTATCAAGATTCTGAGCAAGCAAAATTGCTAGCAGGATGTATACAAAATAGTATTAAAGCTTATGCTGACTCTGAAAATACGAGGAAGATAAAAAGTAGCAAAGACTATTACATATTAAAAATCAGCCAAATGCCAGGTGTCATAGTAGAGTGTGGTTTTTTAACGAATCCAGAAGAGGAAGCAAAACTGGCTAGTGACAAATATCAAGATCAAATAGCATGGGCCATTTATGTAGGAATTATAGATTACTTTGGGCAATTAGAGAAATGAAAAGGAGGTAATGTTTCAACTTAAGAAGCATTACCTCCTTCTATTAATTCATTTCAAGTGTAGAGAGCTCTTTAAGACAGTCTATCATAAGGGGGAGTGTATGGTCATCTAAGTGAGCTAAAGAAAGACGGAAGTATGTACATTTAGATTTTAAGGTAAACACTTCTCCAGGAGAGATAATAATATGATGTCTAAGAAAGCAATCATAGAAAGCTTCAGAAGAAATCTTAGTAGGCTTTATCCAAAAGAAAAGGCTACCTTTATGAGAATAAATTTCTAAAAGATGAGAAGCAGCAGAAAGCGCTTCATAAACTTTTAGATAGGCAAGATAACTCTTTTCAATAATCTCCTGACGTATACTGCCTAGAGCATCAGATTCTAAATAAAAGTGAAGTAAACGCTCATTAAAAGTACATGCTACAGGATCATTAATCTTTTTATGTAAGCTATTTGGAAGCGCTATAAAAGTATATTGAAGTGGTGGCAAATAAAGTTTAGAAAAGTGATGCAGATAAATAACCTGACCATGAGAATCAAGTGTATAAAGAGGTTTTAGACATTCATGGCTATAGGTGAAATCACTTAATGTACCATCCTCAATAATATAAAAATGGTGTAAATGAGCGAGTTCTATAAGACGATTTTTGCATTCAGGGCTATAAGAAATGCCTGTAGGATTTTGAACATAAGAAGATACCCATATAAAGCCAATATGCTCTGTTTGAAGTTGCTTTTCAAGATAAGTTAAATCTAATCCATCGTCAGTAAGCGGTATTTCTATAATTTTAAAACCTAAAGAACGTAGAAATGAGCTATAAGTTAAATCGTGATAAGCTTCTACACAGATAGTAGAAGAAGGATGTACCTTAAGTAAGTCTAATAGGAATGTGCAAAAATCTTTGGGAAATCTAATTTGAGCAGGTGTGGTCATAATACCTACAGACTTAAAGAACTGGCAGATGCTTTGTCTAAGAAGATTACGTTCTCTGTACAGAGGGTCAGAAAAAGCTCCCCAGCCTTCAAGTGCGATAATTTGCTCAGTGAGCTGTGTAATAAGAGAGGTAGGAAAATAGTCTTTATTAAAAGAAAGTGTACTACAGGATATAGTCTGAAGATTAGTTTCAGGCTCATAATCTTTTTGAGAGGTAAGCGGACTCACATAAGTCCCACTACCTACATGCGCTACAACTAGTCCCTGATTTTCTAGAACCTTATAGGCATTAACAACTGTATCGCGATTAATTTTAAGCTTACGAGAAAGTGTACGTATGGTAGGAAGCTTAGTGCGCTCTGGAATTTCGCCTATTTTAATAAGGTGAGCAAGTTCACTGGCTAGCTGTATATATAAAGGGGTTGGATCAGATTTAGAAAGATGAATTGTACAAAACATATAGACCTCCTTAATGCTATCTAGTAGTAGAAAAGATAAGCTTTTATAAAGTATATTAGAAAGTCTACAAAAATATAGCAACCTCTTTTAAGAAGTTGCTGTTTTACCCCATTTCTTCAACATACGAATATCATCACCAAAGAATCTAAAGGCAATATATTCCCCAAATATACGGGAGAGAATACGCTCAGAATAAAGATTCTTCCAGTCTTCGAGAGGAAGGTTTGTTGAAATAATGGTAGAAGTATTATTAAGTGCTCTTGTATTAATAACATGGAAGAGATCAGGTGCTGTAAAGCTGTTTGTTGCCTCTGTTCCGAAATCATCTATAATGAGTAAATCTACTGTGAGTAAAATATCTAAGTTATTTTTTGCATCCTCTTCCATATCTTCACGGTGGAATCTAGACTCTTCAAAAAGCTTAAAGAGCTCTTGGGCACTTAAGTAGAGTACACTATAACCAAGATTTAATAATTCTCTTGCAATACAATTACATAAGAAGGTTTTACCTAGTCCTGTGGGGCCGTGGAATAAAAGATTTGTTTTTTTAAAACCGAACTGTTCTACAAAGTCTATAGATGCACGGTAAACACGTTCAATATTTCTTCTAGGGGAAGTACCATAGGTCTCATCTATAGCATCAGAGTAGTAATCAAATCTAAAGGATGAAAAGTTTTGATTAGCTGTTAAAGCCTTCATATTAGATTGAGTGCAAGCCATGTTAATTAAAGCTTGTTCAAAACATTTACAAGGTTTATGGTGAGCATATTCACTTGCAATGCTATCAGGTCTTGAAATATCACTAATGAATCCTGTATCTTTACAAATAGAGCATTCATAATGCGTATCTAAGTAATCAACAGGGTAACCATGTTCAACTAAAAGTTGCTTTTTACTACGTAAAAGTTCTTCATTTTTTTTGCGAAAATCTTCTAATAGGTTCTGAGGAGAAGTATTAAGTGCACTTTTAACAAGATTAATCCCTAATCGATTTAAGGACCTATCAATTACCTCGATATCTGGAATTTTAGTATAGATTTCTCTTTCACGATTGCGTTTTTCTTCAGCTGCACGTGTACGTTTTTGGTCATATTCTTTTATAAGAAGCTTATATTGAATTTCTCTATTGGTCATACTAGTTTCCTCCATACATCTTCTCTATATATTCACGTTCACGTTTTTCAAGTTCTGCTAAATCCCAATTATGAGAATAAGTCGTCGTGAAATGTGGATTTTTACTTTTAGCTTTGGGAGCCACAGGCCCTGCTTGCTGCTCTTTTTCTTTAGTGTGATTTTTATCTAAACGTTCGATATCTTCAACGGTTTTAATTCCTTTGTCGTGCCACTTGTCTAAAATGGAACCTAAGTAGTTAAGGCTTGGAGATGAAGAATAAGTTACAGTGCGATTACATGCTTCGAGTATAACCGATAAATCAAAGGCATAATCAGTAAGCCATTTATCAAGCAGTTTACGTTGGTGTTTTGTAATCGTTTCTCCGGTCATTCCCAGTGCTTTTAAAATAGTACGATATTTTTTAGTAACAGCCGCTTGGGCTTTCGCACTTTCTACAGTGGTAATACCTTGATCCACCCATCCTAATGCAACCTTCTCTATGTAGCGTATATGGGTGTGATTATTAGAAGTGCAGTATTCTACTAAGTATTCAATTAAATCAAGAGGGAGATTGAGCCAGTCGTAAAGACCATACAGTACTTGCTGATCTGTAGCAGAAAGTAATCTACCTAAGTATTTTTCACAGATTGTGAATAAGTTAGAAATGGAAGCATGTTCTTGACAGTAGAGGCTTAACTCATCAGCAGAATAATGAGGTCTAGTCTGTTGAATGAAAGTTCTAGGTGCAGCAGTAGCAGCTATAGGGATTTCGGGAGATTTAGTTTCCATTTCAGGCTTTGTTTCAGAAAAACTTAACTCAAATTCATCTTCTGTTAAAAGTTTAAATGTAAGGACACCTGTCGTATTCCAGTATTCTAAAGCAGTAATAAGCTCTGAGTGGAGCATGTCTAGGTCTTTTGCAATATCTTCAAGCTGAATACCTTCTTGGGCTGGATTTTGATAGATTGCTAACATATAAAGATAAACTTTAACGTAGCCGCCTAATGCTTGTGGCATATAATCCATAGCGAACCAGTAAGGAACAGAAAAAGATGTGGGAGTATTTGAGATGAACTTTACATATGCCAAAGCGTACGCCTCCTTTAAACGAAATATTATTGTGTTAGTATTATAGCACAAAAAATAAAAAATAGTATGGGGCAAAAAATAAAATCCCCTTAATTCCAAGGGGATTATGAGGATAAGCTGTTAATAAGTAAATAAATATATTCACATGACTTATGAACAGGTACCTGTGGATAATGTGGATAACTTAGTTTCCTAGTAAAATATCAGCGATTTGATTTACGTTACCAGCACCCATAGTTATAATCAAATCGCCTGGTACACAATGTTCCAACAAATAATCTGCAATTTCGCCAAAATCTGATATATACACAGCTGTCTGTTCTGTTTTGTGGATTTTATTGATAATATCTTGTGCATGGATATCCCCAGGATTTTTTTCCCTTGCTGCGTAAATATCTGTTACAATAAGACAATCTACTGAAGAAAGCACTTTAGCAAAGTCATCTAAGAAAGCTTTTGTACGTGTATAAGTATGTGGTTGGAAGACAACAAAAAGGCGATTATGAGGATAATCTTCAGCTACTTTTAAAGTGGCTGCGATTTCAGTAGGATGATGTGCGTAGTCATCAACAATTGTAACACCATGAATGTTACCTTTAATTTCGAAACGTTGGTCAGGGCCTGTAAAGAGCGTAAGGCCTAAATTAACTTGATTAATATCTATTTTAAGAAAGTGGCAGACAGCACATACAGATAAACAGTTAAGGACGTTATGCATACCAGGAACATGTAGATTAATGTGACCTTTATGCTGGCCTTTATAATAAACATCGAAAGAAGCACATGCTTTCTCGTTAAGATGAATATTTTTGGCATACCAGTCAAAGCCTTCATCAAGACCAAATGTTTCTACCTTACAAATCATGTCATTAGTAAGTTCTTTTATATGATCAATATGACCATTGATAGCTAAGAAACCATCCCAAGGAATAAGCTTGCCGAAATTTGTAAAAGAGCCACGAATTTGATGAATATCTTTAAAGTAATCCATATGATCTTCTTCGATATTTAAAATGACACCAATCTTAGGAAAGAAGTTTAGAAAACTGTCACAGTACTCACAAGCCTCAGTAACAAAGTATTCGCTACCACCTAATCGGATATTACCTTGAATAGATTTAAGCATACCTCCTACAGTAATAGTAGGATTAAGACCAGCATCCATAAGAATTTCAGAAAGCATAGAGGTTGTTGTTGTTTTGCCATGTGTTCCAGAAACGCAAATTGGATAGTCATAAGTTTTCATAAGTGCACCTAAAAATTCTGCACGTACTAGTGTAGGAATCTTGTGAGCTCTAGCAGCAATTAGCTCTGGGTTATCATCATGGACAGCTGCTGTATAAACAACTAAATCAATACCATTTGTAATATTTGAACTACTATGAGTAGGAAAAACTTCAATACCTAGGGACTCAAGGTGCTTGACTGTAGCAGAAGTTTTCATATCAGAACCTGTTACCGTATGGCCACGGTCATGCATGATTTCAGCAAGTCCGCTCATACTAATACCACCAATTCCAATAAAATGAATATGATGTTTGCTTGTAATTGCACTAAAATCTATCATATAATTATCCTTCCAATCTTTATAAAATATTTCTATACAGTATTATACTATAAGGAGTGAATAACGTGTACTTAAATTATTAGGTAAAACTACAAGATAATAGCAAAATATTCGAATGTTTTATAATCTATACATTGAAAGATTCGGGTTATGATGTATAATAAAGCTAATGATAACAATAAAGGAGCTATGGGCAATGAGAAAAGTTCAAAAAAACGAGAGAATAGGGGTTATATCAAGTATTCTGACGGATAACCCAAATCAAATTTTTACCCTGACTCATTTTTGTGAAGTATTTAATTGTGCGAAATCTACAATAAGTGAAGATATAGATGTAATTAAAGAGATCTTTAGTAATTATCAGTTAGGAACAATAGAGACAGTAGCTGGTGCAGCAGGTGGTGTATATTATAATCCACTTATGAATCATGAACAGATTAAAAACTTTACAGATGAACTATGTGAGATTATTGATCATCCAGATCGTATAATTCCAAGTGGTTATATTTATACGAATGATTTACTTTATTCTCCCCAAATTTCAAAAAAAATAGGGACAGCACTTGCTAGTTTATTTAATGGTCAAGAAATAGATTATGTTGTAACTGTGGAAACAAAAGGTATTCCTATTGCGCTTATGACAGCAAGAGCGCTTAATAAGCCAATGGTAGTTGTAAGAAATCAAAGTAAACTTACAGATGGTACAGTAATTTACATGAATTACATTACTGGAAGTAACAACCGTATTAAAACAATGTGTTTACCTACAAGAGCTATTAAAAAAGGTTCTAAAGTTTTATTTATTGATGACTTTATGAAAGCTGGAGGTACAGCAAAAGGTATTATTGATTTAATGCAAGAGTTTCAAGCTGAGATGGTGGGGGTAGGTGTGCTTATGGCGACTAAAGAACCCCATAATAAACTTGTGGATGATTTTAAAACTTTAGTATGGATTGATAATATGGATGAAGCAAATAAAAAAATGCATATCTATAGTGCTTTTAAATAACAACTAGATTAAATCTAGTTGTTATTTTTTTATGTGATAAATTGTTCTTGATAGGCATCATAAAATACATGATATTCATATACAGTATACGAGGTAGACTTAAAAAAAATTCTTATAGCTTATAAAACCTAAAAGAATCATAGAAATTCCTGTATATATAAGAAAAAATATAAACTACAAAAAATGTAAAAAACTTGAAGAAATTATATTTGAATGTTATAGTCTAATTAGTTGGAATTTTTTATTAAAGTACAAACGAATATGGAGGGGTGTGCATGGGAAAAACGGAAATGATGGCAATGCTACTTGCAGGTGGACAAGGAAGTCGTCTGGGGATTTTAACAAAAGAGATTGCAAAGCCAGCAGTTATGTTTGGTGGTAAATATCGTATTATTGATTTTCCACTAAGCAATTGTATTAATTCAGGGGTTTACACAGTAGGGGTACTTACACAATATGAGCCACTTATTTTAACAAAACATATTGGAATAGGAACGCCATGGGATTTAGACAGAAGTAATGAAGGGGTGACAATGCTTTCACCTTTTGTAAAGGGAAATCAAGGTGAGTGGTACTCAGGTACTGCAAATGCTATTTATCAAAACATTAGATTTATTGATAGTTATGATCCAGAATATGTACTTATTTTATCAGGGGATCATGTATATAAGATGGATTATAGTAAGATGTTAGACTTCCATAAGGAACATAATGCAGATGCAACCATCGCTGTTATGGAAGTAAGTTATGAAGACGCTAAACAGTTTGGAATCATGAATACAGATGAGACAGATAAAATTATAGAGTTTGAAGAAAAACCACTAGTTCCAAAAAGTAATTTAGCATCTATGGGGATTTATATCTTTTCATGGGCAGCTTTAAGACAAGCTCTTATTGTAGATCATGAGAAGCATGAAGATAGTGATTTTGGAAAGCATATTATTCCAATGTTTATTGAAGAAGAGAAGGAAGTATTTGCTTATCGATTTAACGATTATTGGAAGGATATTGGAACAATAGATGCTTATTGGGAAGCTAATATTGAGCTTACTCATACACTGCCTGAGTTTAATCTTTATGATGAATTTTGGAAAATTTATACTAATATAGATCATCAACCACCACAATTTATAAATGATACAGCTATTGTAGAAAAAGCATTACTTTCAGAGGGATGTGAGATATCTGGAAAGGTTTATAATTCAGTCATTGGGCCAAGGGTAATTATTGAGGAAGATGCTATGATCATTAATTCTATCATTATGCAAGATACTATTGTAAAACGAGGGACAGTTATAGAAAGAGGTATTGTATCTGAAAAATGTATTATAGGAGAAAATACATATATTGGCCAAGGGGAAAATACCCCACATGAAACTAAATCCCATATTTATCATAATGGTATTACGGCAATAGGGGCATATACCAATATTCCTGAGAATGTAGTGATTGGGAAAAACTGTGAAGTTAGTGGAAATACTACAAAAGAACATTATCAAAACGGTAAGCTTGAAAGCGGACGTTCACTTATTGTATAGGGGAGGTATACTATGAAAGCTGTAGGAATTGTATTAGCAGGTGGAAAAAGAAATGCACTTGGAGCACTTACCATGCAACGTAATGTAGCAGCTATTCCTATTGGAGGATCTTATAGAGCTATTGATTTTGCATTAAGTAATTTAAGTAATTCTGGTATTAAAAAGGTAGCAGTTGTATGTCAGCATAATACAAGGTCGTTAACAGACCATATTACTTCTTCTAAATGGTGGGGGTTTGGACGTAAAAAGACGGGGCTCTTTTTGTTTACGCCTCATATGATTAGTGCAGAAACATTTAGTTATAGAGGAACAGCAGATGCTATTTATCAAAATATAGATTTTCTTAAGAAGAGTAATGAGCCTTATGTTGTTATCACAGCGTGTGAGCAAGTCACCAAGATGGACTATAATAAAGTCATTAAATACCACATAGAAAAAGGTGCAGATATTACAGTTGTATGTAAGGAAATGGGGAGTTTTGATGTAAGAGATTATGGGGTAGTAGAACTAGATGAAGAATCAAGACTGATCAATCTAGAAGAAAAACCTCTAGAGCCTCAACATACAACGGTATCTCTAGGAACTTACGTAATAGGTAGAGAACTTCTTATTCATTTATTAGAAGAACTTGAGAGTGAAGCGCGTTATAACATTGTAAGTGATATTCTTATTCGTTATAGGCGTAAACTCAAAATTTATGGATATATGTTTACAGGATACTGGAAAACAGTTAAAGATATAGAAGCATTTTATAATATCAATATGGATTTCTTAAACGCTGAAGTGCGTACATTATTATTCAAAACATCACCACATATTTACACAAAAGCTAAAGATGAGCCACCAGCAAAATTCAATGATCATTCTAATATTTCTAATAGTATTATAAGCGGTGGAGACATTATTAATGGAATGGTAGAGGAATCTGTAATCTTTAGAAAAGTATTTGTTGGAGAAAATGCTGTTATTAAAAATTCTATTATTATGGAAGGATGTACAATTGGACGAGGTGCTGTGTTGGAAAACGTTATTTTAGATAAACAAGTTTATGTTTCGGATGGGCAAAGGCTGATTGGAACACCTAATGATATCCTAGTTTATCCTAAGAGAAGTATTATATAACACATTAAAAATAGAAAAATTACAATAATACACTATTTTTATGCATTTTTATTAATAAAGGTTAAAAAAATATTGATTATTGTTTAAAAATGTTATATAATTTAAAATATAATACACAGGTTAGCTGAAGGATGGGGACACCTTGGCTCGACTTTAAAAACAGGAGGGTTTGCTAATGGAAATCACAGATATCAGGGTCAGAAAAATAAATAAAGAAGGGAAGATGAAAGCAGTAGTTTCTGTTACATTTGATAATGAATTCGTAGTTCATGATATCAAAGTAATCGAAGGCGACAAAGGTAGCTTTATTGCAATGCCAAGTCGCAAAACTCTAGATGGTGAATTTAGAGATATTGCTCATCCAATTAACTCTGAAACACGTGATCGTATTCAAAAGACAGTACTTGAAAAGTATGAGATGGTACTTCTTTCAGATGACGATATTGTAAGTGACGAAGTAGCCGTTTCAGAAGAATACTAAAATAAAAGGCATCTCTTAGAAATAGAATACTAAGAGGTGCTTTTTTTTAGCGCCTCTACTTGCGTAAAATAACAAGAAATGAGAAAATAAGATTAGCAAAATTGTGAGAGGATGTGCAATCGGTGAAAACGAAGTCCATTATATTAGCAGCAGGTCAAGGAACTCGCATGAAGTCTGGTACTTCTAAAGTACTTCATGAAATTTTTCATAAGCCATTAGTTTATTATCCTATTGAGGCAGCTAGATATGCAGGAGCACAGGAAGTATGTCTTGTAGTAGGGCATAAATCAGAAGAGGTTATGAAAACCTTTGGAGATACTGTAAAATATGCATTGCAGGCAGAGAGATTAGGGACGGGACATGCTGTCATGCAGGCAATGGATTTTATTGGAGATGACGGAGAAATTCTTGTTCTCTATGGAGATACACCACTTATTACAGCTCAGACAATAGAGAAGATGCTTGCTTTTCATAGAAAAAAGAAAAATGCTGTAACTGTACTTTCAGCTTTAGTGGATGACCCTACAGGATATGGCCGTATTGTAAGAGATGAGAGTAAACACTTTGTAAAAATTGTAGAGCAAAAAGATGCAACAGATGAAGAAAAACGTATTACAGAGATTAATGGTGGGATGTATGTTTTTGAAGCTAAGCACTTAAAATCTGCCCTTTCTAAAATTACAAATAATAATAAACAACAAGAGTATTACTTAACAGATACTATAGAGATTTTGCTTCATGAGGGTTATAATGTAGATGCTATTGCTATTATGAACCCAGACGATATATTAGGTGTTAACTCTAGAGAGCAGCTAGCACAGGCAACTGCTATTATGAAACAACGTATTAATAGAAAACATATGGATAATGGTGTTACTTTAATAGATCCTCATCATACGTATATTGATCCAGAAGTTGAAATTGGGCAAGATACAGTTATAGAGCCAGGCTGCATCATAGAGGGAAATACATCCATCGGAGAAAACTGCCTTATTGGTTATAATACTAAGATCAGAAACTGTAAAGTAGGCAATAGCGTTGCTATAGAATCTAGTATGCTCATTGATAGTCAAATAGATGAAGGATGTCATATAGGACCATTTGCTTATATTAGACCGAACAGTCATATAGGAGCAAAGGTAAAGATTGGTGATTTTGTAGAGATTAAAAATGCCACAATTGGAGAAGGAACAAAAGTGTCTCATTTAACCTATATAGGTGATGCAGATGTAGGTTGTGATGTGAACTTTGGATGTGGTACAGTAGTTGTAAACTATGATGGAGAGAAGAAACATCGTACTATAATAAAAGATCATGCTTTTATTGGCTGTAATACAAACCTGGTATCTCCTGTTGTAATAGAGGAAAATGTTTACACAGCAGCAGGGTCTACCATTACACAAGATGTACCAAAAAATAGTTTAGCTATTGCAAGAGCAAGACAAGAAATTAAGCCTGAATGGGTAACAAAAAAACGACAGAAATAGCCGAAATATTTACTAAAAATGTATAAAAACGTTCATATAAGTTGCAATTTATCCTCAATATGATATAATGTTGTCGATTTAGTGGACGTAGATTCTTAAGGAGGACTTAATCAAATGATTAGAAATTATGCTGATATCAAAGTGTTTACCTGCAATGCACACCCACAACTTGCAGAAGAAATTGCTAAGTGTTTAGGTGTTACACTTGGAAAATCTGAGGTGTTAAGATTTAGCGATGGAGAGGTTTCAGTAAAAATTGATGAAAAAGTACGTGGTACAGACGTTTTCATTATTCAACCAACTTCAACTCCTGCTAATGAACATCTTATGGAATTACTTATTATGATTGATGCTATGAAACGTGCATCAGCTGGTCGTATTACAGCAGTTATTCCATACTATGGATATGCAAGACAAGATAGAAAAACAAGAGCGAGAGATCCAATCAGCTCAAAACTTGTAGCAGACATCCTTCAAACAGCAGGTGCAGACCGTGTTCTTACAATGGATCTTCACTGTGCACAAATTCAAGGATTCTTCAATATTCCTTTAGATCACTTAGTAGGTATGCCATTACTTACTAAATACTACACAGATAAACTTGATGGCAACACAGATGATGTTGTTGCAGTTTCTCCGGACTTAGGAAGTGTAGGTCGTGTTAGAGGATTTGCTACAAAATTAGATATTCCTATTGCTATCATTGATAAGAGAAGACCAAAAGCTAATGTATCTGAAATTATGAACATCATCGGTGATGTAGCTGGAAAACGTGTTATCTTAGTAGATGATATGATTGATACAGCAGGTACAATTTGTAATGCAGCAAATGCATTAAAAGAAAGAGGGGCAACAGCTGTATATGCATGCTGTACACACGGTGTATTATCTGGCCCAGCTTTAGAAAGAATTAATGAATCAGCTATTGAAGAGCTTGTAGTACTTAATACAATTGCTCTTCCAGAAGAAAAAAGAATCTCAAAAATTAAAGAGATTTCTGTAGCAGAAATCTTCGCAGATGCAATTAGACGTATCCATGAAGATTTATCAGTTTCTAAATTATTTGATTAATGATTGTAAAGGGTTTAGATTTTTATCTAAACCCTTTTGTTATGCCTTAAAAAAGGTATAATATATAATAAGATAATCAACTTATTATACATAAAGCATAAGATGGAGGAACAATATGAAATTAATCGTTGGATTAGGTAATCCGGGACTACAATATGATGGAACTAGACATAATATAGGATTCGAAGCCTTAGATAAACTTGCTGATATACATCATATCAGTGTAAATAGAAGTAAATTTAAAGCTTTGGTTGGAGAAGGAACAATCGGAGGAGAAAAGGTAGTTCTTATGAAACCTCAGACTTATATGAACTTAAGTGGAGAGGCTATTGCGGCATGCAAGAGTTGGTATAAGTTGGAAAATGAAGATATAATTATAATGTATGATGATACTTCTTTAGGTATAGGAGATATTCGTATTCGTAAAAATGGTAGCAGTGGTGGACACAACGGTATTAAAAGCATCATTGCACATTTAAGTACAGAAGTTTTCCCAAGAATTAAAATTGGGGTAGGTCAAAAACCAAATGGTTGGGATTTAGGTGACTATGTGCTTGGAAAGTTTACAGATGATGATAAGAAAGTGCTTGATCCAAGGCTTAAAGTCGTTTGTGAAGCTGTAGAAACAATGCTTAAAAAAGATGTGGATACAGCAATGAATAACTATAATGGTAAGACAAGACGGTGATCATATGGATTATAAACGTAAGATGCTCATTAATCCCTTAACAGATATTGAGGGATTTAATGAGTTCCTTTATAAGTTTCAAAGTACCCATAAGGGAAAAGTAGTTGGAACAGTAGATGCCTGTAAAGCTCATTTTATTTATAGTACATCTGCACTCATAGGCCAAACACCTGTCATCATTACACCAGATGAAATCAGTGCAAGAAAGCTTTATGATGACTTACAGTATTTATATGAAGAAACAAAAGTATATCTCTATCCTGCTAGAGATATACTCTTTTATAATGCCGATGTACACAGTATGGATATTACTGCAGAACGTATGAAAATTATAGAGGCTTTACTGCATAAGCAGGAAGCTATTTTAATTATACCTGCAGAAGCGTTACTTAATCCTCTTTCACCTAAGGAAACATGGCTTTCCTATCAGAAGGAATTAAAAGAAGGAAGCATAATAGATATTAAGAAGTTAGGAACTTACTTGATGGAAATTGGCTATGAGCGTGTAGGCAAAGTGGAGGGAATAGGGCAATTTGCTATTAGAGGAGGGATTATAGATTTATATCCTCCTAATAGTGTTATGCCTTATCGTATTGAGTTATGGGATGATGAGATTGATTCTATTCGTACTTTTAATCCTTCTACACAAAGGTCCATAGAAAAGGTAAAGCAGATTCTTGTTGTTCCTAATCAGGAGATTATTTTCCCACTTACACTTTTACAAAATGCTTTGCCGGCTATTAAAGAGGATCTCAAAGTAGTAACAGACAAACTTAGAAATGAGGGGAAAAAAGAAAGTGCCAAGGCTATTGAAGAGCAGGTTAAAGAGCATATAGAGCAAATTCAGGAAGGTCTAACTATAGAGGGGCTTGAGACTTATGTTCCATATACTAATTTACAGACTGTCTCTATATTAGACTATCTTCCTGCTGATACGATCATTTATGTAGATGAACCTGCTAAAGTAAGAGATAAATGTGATAGGCTCTATGAAGAGTATAGAAGCAGTATGATGGACCGATTAAATTATGGACATATTCTATCAGGGCAGATAGAGTTCATCTTTGAATATGAAGAAGCCGTATATACTATACAAAAAAGGCCTGTTATAAGTTTAAACAATTTCTTAAAGACAGATACAGATTTTGAGACAGATAATCAACTTTCTATAGCAGTGTATGAAAATAATACATTTTATAATAGTTTGGATCTACTTGAGAAGGATATTAAAGAGTGGAAAAAAGGTAATAAAAAAATTATTATACTAGCTGGTATTAGGGCTAAAGCTATGAGGCTGATGGAAGAGCTTGAGGTACGTGGTATATTGACCACATATAGTGAAACTCTATCGGATGAGTTGCAAAAAGGACAAGTTGTTATTACAAAAGGCTCTCTTGGTAAGGGGTTTGTCTATGAAGGCATAGATTTTTATATTATCGCAGATAAAGACTTATTTGGAAAAGAAAAGAAAAAGGTAAAAGTCAAGAAGAAACATAAAGGAAATAAGATAGATAGCTTCTTAAATCTTACACCTGGAGACTATGTGGTTCATGAGAATCATGGTATTGGTATTTTTAAAGGCATTGAGCAAATAGTTATAGAGGGGATTGCAAGGGATAATTTAAAAATAGAGTATGCTAATAATTCTACACTTTATGTAAATATTAATCAGATGGATATGGTACAGAAGTATGTAGGTGCAGAAAGTAAATCCCCTAAACTTAGTAAGCTTGGAGCATCAGAATGGAAGAAATCTAAGGCAAAAGTAAAAGGTGCTATTCAAGATATTGCTAAAGACTTGATTAAACTTTATAGTACGAGATACAATGCTAGAGGTTTTGTCTACGAAGAAGATTCTATTTGGCAGAAAGAATTTGAAGCAATGTTTCCATATGAAGAGACATCGGATCAGCTTGAAGCTATAGAAGATGTGAAAAAAGATATGGAAAGTAATAAGATTATGGATAGGTTGGTATGCGGTGATGTAGGTTATGGTAAAACTGAAGTTGCCATAAGAGCAGCTTTTAAAGCTGTGCAAAACAATAAGCAAGTTGCCTATCTAGTGCCTACTACTATTTTAGCACAGCAGCATTTTCAACGATTTGAAGAGCGTATGGCTAACTATCCTATTAATGTGGGTGTACTGTCTAGATTTAGGACACCAAAGCAGATTAAAGAGACCTTAGAAGGTATTAGAAAAGGTACTATAGATATTGTTATTGGGACACATAGATTACTTTCTAAGGACGTTCAGTTTAGAGATTTAGGTTTACTTATTATAGATGAGGAGCAACGCTTTGGTGTTAAGCATAAAGAAAAGCTTAAACAAATACGTACAGAAGTAGATGTACTTACACTTACGGCAACACCAATACCTCGTACACTTCATATGAGTTTAATTGGTGTACGTGATATGAGCGTTTTAGAAGAAGCTCCGTTAGAGCGAAGACCTGTCCAAACATATGTATTAGAGTATAGTGAAGACTTTATTAAAGATGCTATACACAGGGAACTTGGTAGGGATGGACAAGTTTATTTCTTATATAACCAAGTAAGAGATATTGAAGAAAAGGCTATGCAAATTCAGAAGATGGTACCTGCTGCAAAAGTAGGATTTGCTCATGGTCAGATGAGTGAAAGAGAATTAGAAAATATTATGATGGCCTTTATTGAAAAGGAAATTAATGTACTTGTATGTACTACAATAGTTGAGACAGGCCTTGATATTGCTAATGCAAATACTATTATTATTAATAATGCAGACCGCATGGGACTTAGTCAACTTTATCAATTACGTGGACGTGTGGGGCGTTCTAACAAGGCATCCTATGCTTATCTGATGTACCAGAAAGATAAGGTGCTTAAAGAAATTGCTGAAAAGAGGCTCCAAGCTATTAAGCAATTTACGCAACTAGGTGCAGGCTTTAAAATTGCTATGCGAGATCTAGAGATTAGGGGAGCAGGAAATCTTCTTGGGGCCCAGCAACATGGACATATGGAAGCTGTCGGTTATGATTTATACTGCAAGATGTTACAAGAAGCTGTGGCGCTTGAAAAGGGTGAATCGGTAAAAGAAAGCTTTGAAACAACTATTGAGATGAAAGTTAATGCGTATATTCCAGCTAGCTATATATTAGATGAAGTGGAAAGGCTAGATATTTATAAAAAGATTGCATCTATCCAAGGCGATAAGGATTACTATGATGTGCAAGAAGAATTAGAAGATCGCTATGGCACATTGCCAAACAGTGTTCAGAACCTTATTGATATTGCACTTGTTAAGTGGGAAGCTAATCAGATTGATATTACTTTGGTTTCTGAAGTAGAAGGGCATCTTACTTTTAAATTTAAGGAAGATGCGCAACTTGATCCTACATGTCTCCCTGAGGTACTGCAAACTTATGGAAGAAAGATTAAGTTTGTAAGTGGTAAGGAAGTTATGCTTAAATTAGATGCAACAGATATTCCTAAGAAAGGCCTGATTGATTATATTAAGAATGTATTACATTCGTTCAAGAAATTGAAGAGCATTTAATTTTACTTTATAATAAAGATAAAATTGAAGCATAAATGCAGATAATCAAATCGACAGGCTAAGGAGAGATGGCAGTGAAAGGTATAAAAAAATTATTAGCATTAGCTCTAACAGGTGCAGTACTTATGACAAGTATAACAGAATGTGCCTTTGGTAATGGAAAAACAAGTAAGGCTGTAGTTGCTGTTATCAATGGAGAAAAAATTCCTGAATCTTTATATAGAATTTATCTTTGGTATACTCAACAGTATTTTGAACAAATTTCGGGTCCAGGTATTTGGGACATGGAAATTGAAGGGCAAAAAACAGGTGATTTAGCTAAACAACGTGCATTAGAATCTAATATTCTTTCGGTCGTTGCTAATAAGAAAGCTGAGGATTTAGGAATTAAGATTTCTAAAGAAGCTAAAAGAGCTGCAAAAGAAAATGCTGAGAGCTTTGTAAAGAGTAATCCAGAGATTATAGAGATTTATGGTTTTAATGAAGGAGATATTGAACAGTTTCTTATTAGCACAGACATTGTAAGTCTTGTAGAAGAGAAACTTGGGGAAAACTATATGCCTCAAGAAGAAGAAATCCAAAAGTATATCGATGAAAATAAGAGTGCTTATGAAGAAGTAACTGCTAAACATGTACTCATTAAGACGACAGATGACAATCTTAATGAGCTTCCTAAGGAAGAGCAGGAAGCAAAACGTAAGCTGGCAACAGAAGTTTTAAATAAGGCTTTAGCTGGTGAAGATATGAGTGAGTTAGCAAGAACTTATTCAGAAGATCAAGGCTCACTTAATCAAGTAACAGGTGTAGAGGATGGTGAGTACACCTTTAAACGTGGTAAAATGGTGAAAGAGTTTGAGGATGCAGCTTTTAATGGAGAAGATGGAAAGGTGTGGCCAGAGCTGGTTAAAACAGCTTATGGATATCATATTATTAAAACAGAAAAGCATATTCCGGCAAACGAAGAAGTAATGCGTGATGAATTCATTGCTGATGCTAGAAGAGAATTTACAAATAATGAATTTAATACAATGATTAGTAATGCAACTGTAGAAAAAACTGAGCTCTATGATACAATCTCTATTATAAGAGAGAGTGATAGAGCAGAAGAAATGCCTGAAACGAATACTACTACAAATGAATAAAATGGATAAGAAAGAAGGAAAAGAGTAACTTGTTAATATGAGCTCTTTTCTTTTTTTTATACAAGTGAAACTCTAACTGAAAATGTATATTATAGAAAAAAAAGTAGCATAATATACCTAAAGATTAAAGAACATTTATTCCCACTTCAGACAATTAAGGAGGTTGTTTATTTGAAAGCAACAGGCATCGTTAGAAGAATAGATGATTTAGGACGCGTGGTTATTCCTAAAGAAATTCGCCGAACGCTCAGAATTAGAGAAGGTGACCCGCTTGAAATTTTTACAGATCATGATGGGCAAGTGATTTTAAAGAAATATTCGCCGGTAGGAGAGCTTAGTGCCTTTGCTAAGGAATATGCAGAAGCACTTGCACAAGCTACAGGACATATTACTTGTATTTCTGATAAAGACCAAATCATTGCTATTTCAGGAGGTTCTAAGAAAGAATTTCTAGATAAGAGTATCAGTAGTAATTTAGAGCGAGCTATTGAAGCGCGTAGTCTTTTGCATGCAGCAAAAGAGGACTCTAAGTTTGTACCTATTTTATCAGAAGGTAGTACAGAAGGTTATTTTTCTGAAATTATATCTCCTATTATTTGTGAGGGAGATGCTATTGGAGCAGTTATTTTCCTATCTACCAATAAAGGCACACATATGGGCGAAGTAGAAGAAAAACTCGCACAATCAGCGTCAGGTTTTTTAGGAAGACAAATGGGCCAATAAAAGAATGCCAGTAACTATTTTGTATAAGTTGCTGGCATTTTATATGATACAATAAATTTAAAGAGGTGATGAATATGAAAGATAAAAAGTATACATACCAAGAGTTATTAGAGATTATTGCAAAACTTAGAAGTGAAGAAGGATGCGCATGGGATAGAGAGCAGACGCATGAATCATTGAAAGAATCTTTATTAGAAGAGAGTTATGAACTTATAGATGCTATTAATAATAAAGATATGGTGAATATGAAAGAGGAGCTTGGAGATGTATTACTTCAAGTACTTATGCATGCTCAAATTGCAAGTGAACAGGGAACATTTACTATGGAAGATGTAGTGGATGGTATTGCATCTAAGTTAATTTATAGACATCCTCATGTATTTGGAAATGAAGAAAAGACAAGTGATACCTCAAAAATTCTCCAAACTTGGGAGATACTTAAGAAAAAAGAGAAAAATGAGCAAAGCCAGACGGAATCTATGATGCGTATTACAAAGACCCTTCCAGCCCTTACAAGAGCTTACAAAGTGCAGAAAAAAGCAGCTTCTGTAGGATTTATGTGGGATAGCTATGAACCTATTATTGACAAGGTTTTGGAGGAACTTGAAGAACTTAAAATAGAGATTAAATCAGGTAATAAACAGAACATGAATGCTGAATTAGGAGATGTTTTGTTTTCTGTGGTTAATTTATCTTATTTTTTAGAAATAAATCCGGAATTTGCCTTGACAAACACTACGGAAAAGTTTATAAATAGATTTAGATATATTGAAAATTCGGCGTTTGCTAAGGAAAAACAACTAACGCAAATGACATTGGAAGAGATGGATCAGCTATGGCAAGAATCTAAAAAAGTTGAATCAAACATCTAATTTTCAATACATAATATCCATGTATGTACATGAATAGAGGAGGAACTCATTATGAACAAATCTGAATTAGTAGCAGCTATGGCTGCAAAAGCTGAAATTAGTAAAAAAGATGCTGAAAAAGCTTTAAAAGCTTTTGAAGATGCAGTTATGGAAGAACTTACAAACAATGGTAAGGTGCAATTAGTTGGATTTGGTACATTCGAAGTTACTGAAAGAAAACCACGTGTTGGTAGAAATCCAAAAACAAACGAAGAAATCCAAATTCCAGGGGGTAAAGCTCCTAAATTTAAAGCTGGTAAAGCTTTAAAAGATGCTGTAAATCAATAATTTATTGATAGATGAGAGAATCTACACGTTGTGTAGATTCTTTTTATCTATACAAGAAAGGAATTTCTTATGCGTATTGATAAATATTTAAAACTTACAAGAATTATTAAAAGACGTACTATAGCACAGGAAGCTTGTGACCAAGGGCGTGTAAGTATTAATAATAAAGTAGTAAAAGCCTCTAACAATGTGAAAGTAGGAGACGTTATCCAAATTCAATTTGGTGAGAAACTTTTAAAATATGAAGTTCTCGATATTAAAGAGCATGTAAAAAAAGAAGATACAGAAAGCCTATATCGCATGTTGTAATAAAAATCTATCCACCTCAATATAAATAAGTAGTAAGAACTTATTATAAAGGGGTGGATTTTTGTATGGATGAGAAGATATCCAAGAAACATGCAGTAAATCTCATAGATCGTGCTAGGCTTAATATGACAGGTGTAACAGATGTCTTTGCTTTTGATGAGAAGGTAATAGAGCTTGAGACTGTAGATGGATACTTAGACATTGAGGGAGACGATTTGCACATCGTAAAAATGAATTTGGATAGTGGGGAATTAATTGTAGAAGGCCGTGTAACAGGACTAGCTTATCAAGATCAAAGTGGAGCGAGCAAAAAGGGTTCATTAATAGCTCGTTTATTCAAATAAAAGAGGCGTAGAATGAATCAAGTAGTTAATAGTCAAACCCTTCTATTTCTAACTTGTATAGAGATAGGCATTATTATGGGGATGTTCTATGATCTGATTAGGATTTTCAGAAAGATCATTCCCCATCCCAATTGGCTTATCCAAGTAGAGGATACATTGTATTGGGTTAGCGGCGCACTCATAGGCTTTGCTATCCTCTATATGCATAATTACGGTAAAATTAGGTTTTTCGTGTTCCTCGGCATGCTTTTAGGTGGAGTATTCTACCTTTGTACATTTAGTATTATTTTTATGAAGTTTGCAACCTGGCTTATTGACTTGATGAAGCAAATTATAGATTACATCTTACATATTTTAGGAATCCCAATTAAGTGGATAATCCATTTAATTAAGATTCCATTAAAGGCATTCCAAAGATTGCTGTTGCGTCTTAATACATATCGCAGAAGACAAACTAAGAAACTAAGTCGTAAAATCTATTATCAAAAGTCAGATGTGCGTTCACAATTAAAGTATAGTAAAACAAAGTGATTTACAACTTTATCCAAACATATTAAAATTAGGTTATATGATTAATTAGGTGGGGTACATATGATGAACAAAAAAATAGTATGGCGTATAACACTTGTTGCCAGCATAGGTATACTAATCTATTTTGGATTTAAAACAATAGAACTTAATAAAGTCATAGATAGTGTAGATGAACAGATTATAGAAGCACAGAAAGAGTTAGAAAAAGATAAAGCAGAACTTCAAGGACTAGAAGATGAACGTGACCACATGGAATCATTGGAGTATATAGAACGTGTAGCAAGAGATAAACTTGGAATGGTTAAAAAAGATGATATTGTATTTAAAGAGAAATAAAGCATAAAAAACACGTCTTGATAGGATTTAGTATACCTGTTAAAGACGTGTTTTGATGTTTAGGCGTACATGCAAAGTTTCATAGCAAGTCCACTTTGGTGTTCACTTGTACCAGGACGAGCCTTATAAGTATCTGCTTTTTCGCGTGGTAACCGCTAAAAGAGAATTTCATATTGGGAATGGTAAGATAAGAATATAAATGAACAGAGTAATAGTGATTTGAATCTTATCGTGATGAATCCTCATTTGTTCCTTATAATACAACAAAAAATTCAAATTTACATTATTATTTAAAAATAACATTAATAAAATTACAAAAGATGCTAGACAAAAGAAGGAACATGAGAATAGAATCAAAGAAAGAAGTTTTGAAGGGAAAGAGATGATAGAGATGAACAAGGTCGGTCTAGTATTAGAAGGTGGAGGTATGAGAGGGCTTTATACAGGGGGCGTATTAGATTTTTTCCTAGATAAAGGTCTGCTTTTTCAGGATATTATAGGTGTTTCAGCAGGTGCTTGTAATGCTGTGTCTTATATCTCAAGACAAAGAGGGAGAAACTTTAAAGTGAATACAGATTATGTTGGGGATAAACGTTATTTAAGCTTTGAAGGAATGATTAAGAGAGGTAGTATATTTGGAATGGATTTTCTCTTTGAAGAAATTCCTAATAAGTTAGTACCTTTTGATTATGAAACTTACTATAATTCTAATATGCATTTAACTATTGTGGTAACTAACTGTGAGACAGGGGAACCAGAATACCTAGATGGTGGTCATAAAAGTTTAGTAAATCGTTATTTGAGGGCATCAAGTTCTATTCCTATGTTTGCACCTATTGTGGAGATTGAAGGAAAGAAGTATCTAGATGGGGGAACTGCTGATTCTATACCTATTCAATTTTCGAAAGAGAGAGGAAATACGAAACAAATCGTTGTGGTAACACGCAATGAAGGATATGTGAAAAAGCCAGAACCTTTTAAATGGTTATACAGTAGACAATACAAGGGTTATCCAAAGCTTATTGAGACGATCCAAAATAGGCATCATATGTATAACAATACGTTAAAGACATTAAGTGAGTGGGAAGCTTCTGGAGAAGCTTTGGTTATTCGTCCCTCTAAGCCTATTATAATAGGAAGATTTGAAAAGGATGTAGAAAAACTTAGAGAACTTTATAATAATGGATATGAAGATGCAGCAAGGCTCTATGGACAGATAAAAAGTTTCTGTAGTGATTGCGATAATGTAGTAGTTAGCAAATAGTGTATTTATATCTTCATCACAATATTGTAGTATGGTATGATTTAGTAATGTAAAAGGAGATGATAAAGTGAGTCAACAAACTACAGATTTAGGAAAAGATAGTGTAGGTAAGTTACTTGTTAAGTTAGCACTTCCGGCCATTATTGCTCAACTTGTGAATGTTCTTTACAATATTGTAGATAGAATATATATTGGTAGACTTCCAGATGCAAAGGCAGCTATGGCGGGTATTGGAGTAGCTTTCCCAATTATTATGATTATTTCAGCGTTTAGTGCACTTATAGGTATGGGTGGAGCACCTCTTGCAGCTATTAAGATGGGAGAGAAGGATAAAGAGGGCGCACAAAAGATATTAAGTAATAGTTTTTCATTGCTTCTTATCCTTGGAACAGTACTTATGTGTGCTCTATTTATCTTCAAAGAGCCTATTTTATGGGCATTTGGAGCAAGTAATGACACGATTACTTATGCAACTCAATATTTAGGTATTTACTTATTAGGAACACTTGCTGTACAAATTGCACTTGGTATGAATCCATTTATCAATACACAAGGTTTTGCAAAAGTAGGTATGTGTACAGTCATGGTGGGGGCATTTATTAATATCGTATTGGACCCTATCTTTATTTTTGGATTTGATATGGGTGTGCGTGGGGCAGCTCTTGCAACAATTATGGCACAAGCTGTTTCTGCAATATGGGTTATTTACTTCTTCTTTGGTAAAGAGAAGAAATTTAACAACAAAGTAATAAATGAGATTCTAGGTAGTAAGACAACAATTAAAATAAAGAAAGAATACTTAAAGCCAAGTGCTTCTATAGCCTTTAAAATTACGACTTTAGGTGTATCACCATTTATTATGCAGGCGACAGAAAGTCTTGTTTTAATCAGTCTTAATAAACAATTACTTATATATGGGGATGCAATAGGGGTAGGAATTGGTGATTTAGCCATTGGTTCTATGACCATTATGAGTAGTATCATGCAAATCATTGTGTTACCACTTATGGGACTTGCACAAGGAGCGCAACCTATTATTAGTTATAACTATGGTGCTAAACAAATGGATAGAGTTAAGAAAGCTTTCAAACTCTTCTTGATGAGTAGCTTTGCTTATACAGGTATAATGTGGATTTTGCTTATGACGGTACCAGGAGTATTTGTAAGCATTTTTAATAAAAATCCAGAAGTTATGAGTATGACAAGTTGGGGGATTAGGATCTTCTTTGCTGGGATGTTTATGATGGGTATACAAAATTCATGTCAACAGACGTTTTTAGCGTTAGGTCAGGCAAAAATTTCTTTATTCTTAGCTTTATTAAGAAAGGTTATTCTATTAATTCCGCTTATCTTTATCTTACCATTACTAATGGAAAATAAATTAGCGGGTGTATTTACTGCTGAGCCAGTAGCAGATATTTTAGCATCTATTACAACATTTATTTGTTTTGGCATCTTCTATAAAAAGACTTTTAATGATAAAAAGGTTATGGATTAATCTAATTTTCTCATGTTATAACTAGAAGTGATAAAAAACTTCTAGTTATAACAAAAAAAATAAAAAAAGTACTTGCATTATGACAAGTAATAGTATATACTACAGAAGTACTTGAGGCACGGGCCTTAAAGAAATGAATATGGCGGAATAGCTCAGTTGGCTAGAGCACATGGTTCATACCCATGGTGTCGGCGGTTCGAATCCGTCTTCCGCTACTTTGGTCGCTTAGCTCAGCTGGGAGAGCACCTGCCTTACAAGCAGGGGGTCATAGGTTCGAGCCCTATAGCGACCATTTTTAATTTAAAAAAGCACCGCATTTTGCGGTGCTTTTTTATTTTGTTAAGGGGTGTAGAAGGCATAGATTTTTGAGAAAATACAGCTATACGATAGCCTTGGGTATTTTGATACCATGGGTAGATATTCCTATGATGGCAACTTTATTGGGTGTGTTCTAGCCTATTTTAAACTTTATACCAGATAAGGCTGTATAAAAGCTGTAAGAGAATCTTGATCGGTCTCGAACCAAGTATCAAAATTTATATTAAGTGATTCTAGTTGCAGAGCTAGCTTATAAAGAAATTCTGGAATAAGTGGTGAAGGTATATCTCCTAAAGGTATACCAAGTCTTACATGATCGGCATGGAAAGAACCGCCTATATACAGCGTATAACAGTCGGTGATAACATTCTCGATACGTTTTTTCTTGCCCGCAAAGCCGATGCTACCTATTTGGTGTACCCCACAGGAGTTAGGGCACCCAGAAATATATACACGGGGTAATATATCTTTTTTATACTTTTTATGATTGAAGTAGGAGATAATGTTATCTAGAAGTTCTTGGCTATTTAGTATACCCATTTGGCAAGTGGGAACACCAATACAACTTACACTTTGAGTAAGTTTAGTTTCACCACCTAGGCCGTCTGTAAGCTCAAGTAGTTTAAGGGCTGTTGCCTCATCTAAATTAATCATATAAAAACCTTCGGTCATAGTAAGCCTTAAGCGTACTTTAGGCAGATAGTCTAAGTATTGAAGGAGTTGCTTGAGGAGCTTCAATGTAAGCTGGCCACCTAGAGGTTGAAAATACATGCTATATAGATTTATCTGCTTTTGCTTAAAAATACGAGGATGTATGAGGGTAGTAGACCAATCTTCATAGACTTCGAAGCTAGGTGTAAAAGGGAGGGAAAGCTCTTTGCTTTGTTTAGCTATTTCAAGCTCATCTAAAAAACTAGCAATAAATTGAGCTTTGCCTAGTTTGTTGACGATGTATCTGACACGCGCTTTATTGTGATCCTCGTAATTTCCTTCCTTTATAAATAAATTTAGCATAGCTTCTATAGCATAGAGTACATCTGAGGGAGGAAGTGAAATAGGGATAACAAGACAGGGTTCAGGATCCTTGCCTAAGCCACCGCCTGCATAGACCTTAAAGAAGGGGTTATGATCATAGGACATAGCAATAAAGCCTAAATCCTGTATTGTAGAATGAGCATCTGCAGTTGGGGTATTAGAAAAAGCTACTTTGAATTTTCTAGGTAAATGATAAGCATAAATAGATTTTAGAAGATAAACATTAGCTGCTATAGCAAAAGGAAGAACATCAAAAGCTTCTCCAGGGGTTACACCGGTGAGTGGAGACATAGATACATTTCTAGGATAATTTCCACCACTTCCTCGAGTGTAGAGACCTTTTAAAATGCCTTGTTCTATAATGTCTAGGATAGCATCTAAGGAAAGATTGTGTAATTGAATACATTGCCTTGTTGTAAGATGGATACCGCCTAAATTATATTTAAGAGCCATATCATAGATGAACTGAAGTTCTTCTTTAGAGATAACACCTCCGGGGAGTCGAAAACGGAGAATAAAACTTTTCTGACTACGCGTAGCGTATACACCAAAAGCTCCAGAGTAACGTTTAAAGTTTAGTTTTGAAAGTTCTTTATTAAGAAAAGCTTCGCTGTGTTTTTTTAGGTCAGGGAGTTCTTCAAGTAGGATTTCGTTAAGTTTATTCATAATATCACCTGTAATGGTTAAAGTTTTTCTTAGTTTTCCACATCTAAATAAAGGTATACTTAAAAATAAAAAGAGCGCAAGAAGTCCATATGGATTTCTTGCGCTCTTTTAAATAGGAAAAGTTATTTTACTTCTACAGTGTATTTTGCTTTAAGTTCAGCTTGTTTTGCTGTGTAAACTTCGTTGTGTTTCATAGACATAACAAGTTGTTTAACTCTATCTTTTACATCTTCAAATTTAGCATCTTCACCTTCGTTTACAGATGCAACTTTAATAATGTGGTAACCAAATTGTGTTTGAATAGGTGCGCTTACTTCACCAGCTTTCATGTTAAATACTGCATTTTCAAATTCAGGAACCATTTGACCTTTGCCAAATTCACCTAAATCTCCACCACGTTCTCTAGATGGGCAGCTTGAGTATTTAGAAGCAGCTTCTTCAAAGCTAAAACCACCGTTGATTTCTTCAAGAATAGCTTCAGCTTGTTCTTTAGAATCTACTAAAATATGACTAGCACGTGCACTTGGGCCTGATTTGAAAGTATCCTTGTGATCGTTGAAATAGCTTTCAGCTTCTTCATCAGATACTGTTACAGTACCGAGTAATTTGCTAAGCGCATATTGTTTTAATAATGTATTGTACATGTTTTCAGCAGCAGCTAAAAATTCTGCATCTTTATCTAAACCATTAGCAATAGCATCTGAATAGAAAAGTTCTTGAGTGATTAATTCTTCAACAAGTTGTTTGCGACCACCTTCGCCAGCAAATCTTGCAGCATTTTGACCTAAACTTTGCACTAAGCTTACAAGATGGCTTTCTGTTACTTCACGGCCATCAACAACAGCGATAACTTTATTTTCCATAATAGTCTCCTTTTAATAAGTAATTATGCAACTATTGTACCATAAATAAAGAAAGGCATAAAGAAAATTCGACAGGTATAGGATAGAGTAAGGGAGGTGGTAATATGACAGATGAACCTAGGAAGGTCCAGGAGTTTATTATGGGATATCTGCAAAATTACTATAAAATGTTAGGAGAACAAAAGTATAAGGTATATCAGTTTAAGGATTACTTTGCGTATAGTTTGAAAGGAAATTATACCTTTATAAAGGAAGAATTTTTACTAAAGGCACAAATTGAACATTATAAACAGCAATCGGTCAACCTTACTTTTCAAAGGCCGGTTCTACATCCAGCATGGAAGTACATAGGAGGAAGTGATAGAGCGTGTGATGTAAGGGTGGGTTTAGATATGGAGTTGCAGTATAAGGGCATTCCTGCTAAGACCATATTAAAGAACCTAGAGCATCAATTTGTATTAGTAAAGGAAGGGAGGGAATGGAGAATAGAAGAAGATACTTATGAATATGAGTTTGATTTGGCAGGACCATATGAGCTGGAGCTGCGGGGAAGAAGGCAGAAAAAGAAAAAATGGGAGTTTAGCCAATCCCGTGAGATAAGAGCTATCCCTAAAGGTATTTATAATAGAGAAAAAGCTGTAGAATATGCGAGAAAATATGCATTGGTGCCGAATACAAAGGAGTGGAAAAATTATGAGGCATATGGTGGGGATTGTACAAATTTCGTGTCACAGTGTCTATTTGCAGGGGGAATACCTTTTGATCATCAGGGTAAGTATGTAACACATAAATGGTATTGGTACTCTGATCAGTATCGTACCCCTAGTTTTACAAGTGCTGATGCGCTGAAGACTTATATGCTTAATAATGAAGGCTTTGGATTGGTGGCCCAACTTGGAGATATGCAGTCTATGAAATTAGGAGATATTGTACAGCTAGGAGACCTTAAGGAAACAACGCATAGTATGCTTGTAGTGGGTATTGTAAAAGAGGATGGAGAGACGCCGTTGACAAAAGATTTACTTATTGCACAGCATTCGGGGGTAGATGGTATAAGAGGTTTTAATATTCCTCTTGCTACTAAGCCTAATCAAAGAGTTTATTATAATATTTTGGGCTATAACCCCTAAAAAAGTTAAAGGATAGGCTAAATTTGTCTAAAAGTTTTTTGATTATTTAGCTAAGTATTTACAAATATTTCAAATAGGCTCTTCTATAATGAACATTATGTAGGAGGGGAAAGAGATGAATAGAGTAGATACAAAAGATAAAAAACAAGTCGCTTTAGGAGTCAATTGGCATGAAATTTGTTTAATCCTTATAAGTTTTATGTTTGCTCGAGTAGGATTTGAGGGAAGTTTTTATACAGCTGGTATAGCATATATAGGAAGTTTATATGTAACCAAAAGTATGAGATACTTTGGACCATTGGTAGCTATACTAGGAATACTTTCAGTAGGAGATTTTAATATTCGAGTGCTAAAGTATATCTTAATGATTACTATTATAATGCTTATAAGGAAATTCATAGAAGAAAGTCAGAAGTCTTTTAATATACGTAATCAAATGGTGAGCGTCTTTGTAAGTACCTTATTAGTGAATTTAGTATGTACAGTTATTTTAGGTAGAACACTGTATGCAATCGCAATCGGTGTAGTAGAAGCTATAGTAGCAGCAGCTCTTACTTACATATTTTATTGTGGTATAGAAGTACTAAAAGAACAAAGGGATACGCCCTTGACAAATAAAGAAGGTATTAGTGTTATATTAATGTTTGCTGTATTAATAGCAGGACTTGTAGATTTTTATATACGTGTACCACTGTGCAAAGAAATTTATTTTAGAGATATTCTTACCTATATTGTGCTTATAGGTGTCATTTATCTAGGTGGCATGAATATAGGGGTGACTATAAGTATGGTCATGAGTAGTTTACTTGTCATAATTGGATACATAGAGCCTGTTTTTGTAGCTATATATGGTATGACAGCCTTAATGGGGGGGCTGTTTTTAACACTAGGAAGATGCGGTGTCATATTAGGAGGTGCCGTAGGGCAAATTTTAGGGTGTATGCTATTTAATGGAGGGCAGATAGACCTAAGTTTATTAGGAGCCTATCTTATAGCTTCATTAATTAGTATGATTTTACCTAAACATTATTTTGGGCTTGCGGGCTGGTTTGGAGAAAAGAGTAGAGAACAGAATGAACAGCTACATTTAGAACGTGTACAACGTATTATGACAAGCAGGCTTAAGCATATTGTAGGTGGCTTTGAGAAGTTAGGTGATAGTTTTCAGAAGACAGATTTGAAGAAAACTGATTTTACACAAAAAGATGTGAAACGTATTATAGAAGAAACTGGGGAGAAAATGTGTATAGATTGCTCTATGAGACGTTTTTGTTGGGAGCAGGATATAAATACAACTTATAAGCATGCTCAGGAAATGATGAATATTTTTGAAAAGAAAGGTTTTATTGCAGAGGGAGAAATCCCTGCATTGTTTAAAGCACATTGTCCTAATGCTGTGAACTTTGCCTATGTAATGAGCTTTAAGATGGATTTACTTAGGCAGGAGATGGCATGGCATAACCGGTTTATAGAAAATAGAGCACTTATAGCTCAGCAGTTAAAAGCTGTGGCTGTAACACTTAAAAATTTAGTACAAGAAGTAGAAAAAGAAATTTATTTTAATAAAGAAGAAGAAAAACTCCTTAGGGAGAGCTTACTTGCAGCAGGCATAAAACTAACGGATATTATGATTCTAGAAAACAAGGGGAAGATCCAGTCTATAGAGCTATATACTTCTTTAGAACAAAGAGACTATAAAGATTTAATGGAGCAGATAATAGAAGATACACTCGGTTATAGAGTAACACTAGATAGTTGTACCTATCAAAAAAATAATTATGAATATAAGTGGAGAACTAAAAATACTTATAGGATTACTTCAGGCTATGCAGTATCTGCTAAAGAGGAAATTAGTGGCGATGTTTATACCTTTATGGAAGTAGAGGATGACCAGTATTTATTAGCGTTAGCAGATGGTATGGGGAGTGGTAGAGTTGCCTATGAGGAAAGTGCAGCGACCATAGGTATGCTGGAAGATTTTATGGATTCAGGATTTAGGAAAGACTTAGCAGTTAAAATGATCAATTCAGCACTTATTCTAAATGAAAAAAGTGAAGTATTTTCTACTATAGATGTAACTCTTATTGACCGTAAGAGTGGTATAGCTGAATTCTTAAAGGCTGGAGCAGCTACGAGTTTTATCTTACATAAAAATGAGGTTATTCCGATTAGAATGTCTACCTTACCGATAGGTATTGTAAAAGATGTAGACTTAGAGATTAAACGTGTACAGCTTGAAGATGGAGACATAGTCATTATGATTACAGATGGTATTTTAGAAGCTTCAGGCGATGAAGTAGGAAAAGAAGAGACCTTCAAGCATTTCATACTAGAGTGTAAAGGACAGGCGCCACAGTATATGGCGGATTATTTAATGCAAAAGAGTAAGGACCTACTTGGTGTCATGCCGGGGGATGATATGACCATTGTTGTCGCACGTATTTGGCAGGAGTATTAAAGCTATTGAAGGGAAAGTGCATATTTCTTATGGATAATGGAATACTTTAAACACTTAGTAGATGAGGGATTGCTAGGCAGTCCCTTTTATATTGTTTTTTTATTTAAAATATGATGTAATACACTTAGGAAATATGGTTAAACTGTGAAAGGATACCCTATGATTGCACGTATTAAAGAAAAGGTCAAAAGGTACATAGAAGAACAAAAGCTCATTCAAAAAGGGGATACCATTATTGTAGGTGTATCTGGTGGAGCGGATTCTATGATGCTATTACATTTTTTGAATTCTCATAAGGCTTTTTATGGGATTAAACTTAAAGTTGCCCATGTACACCATGGCATTCGTAAAGAAGCAGATGATGATAGGGATTATGTTAAAGAAATGTGTAGGGAGTGGCAAATTCCTTGCTATATACATGCCTGTAACATTAAAGAACTTGCAAGGCTAAATAAAATAAGTGAAGAAGAGGCAGGAAGAATAGAAAGATATAACTTCTTTATATCTTTAACAAATCAAAATGATAAAATTGCTACAGCGCATAATACTAACGACCAAGCAGAGACAATGATTATGCGTTTTCTAAGAGGGGCAGATATTAAAGGTCTAAGAGGCATTCAGCCCAAAAGGGATAATATTATTAGACCTATCTTATGTCTGACGAGAGAAGAAATAGAAACATATTGCAAAGAGTATAAGATTAATTACCATGATGACCATACTAATTTTGAGACAATCTATACACGTAATAAGATAAGACTTGAATGTATACCTTATATTAGGCAGAATTTTAATGAGAATATTGTAAGTACTTTGTTTGAGCATAGTCAGCTTTATCAGGAAGAAGAAGCTTTCTTGGAAGACTATATACAAAAAGTCTTTGAAAAGGTGGTAACTAAAGCAGACATGCAGCTTAAAATTTCCATTAATGCGCTAGCACAAGAAAAGGTTTATATCCAAAAAAAACTTATTCATAAATGTTTAGAAAGTTTCATAGGACATAGTAAGGATATTACGCTTTTACATGTTAAAAGTGTTTTAGAGCTTGTAGAGAGGCAAAATGGTAAAAAAATCTGTTTGCCTTACGAAACAGTAGCTCATAGAGTTTATGAGGATATTGTCTTAAGTAAGGAAAATGAGGGAGTAATTTCTAATTATGAGTACACCCTTGAACTGGGCATAAATAATATAGAAGACTTGGATATGCAGTTGAACTTGCAATGTGTACCAAGGAAAACATTTGAACAATCCCAGCAAAATATGTATACTAAATATGTGGATTATGATAAAATAAGGGATAGCTTGCATTTAAGGACAAGACGAGTGGATGATTACATTGTCCTTCAAAATGGATCTAAAAAGTTAAAGAAATTATATATAGACGAAAAAATTCCACAGCATAAAAGAAGTACACATCCTATTATTGCAGATGGAAATGAAGTCGTATGGGTTTTAGATTCTAGGCTAAATATTGATTATTTTGTCACGGATCAGACTAGACATATACTAGAAATTAAAGTTATTAAATAACCAAAGCTCAGGAGGGATTATGTTGAAGTTAGAAACACTCATATCAGAACAAGATATCCAAAGAAGAATTGAAGAATTAGGGGCGCAAATATCTAAGGATTATGATGGTAAAGAAATTATCATGCTTTGCGTACTTAAAGGTGGGGTTATGTTTATGACAGACCTTGCAAAACGTGTTACAGTACCAATGAAGATGGAATTTATGGCTGTATCTAGCTACGGTGATGAGTATAAAAGCTCAGGTATCGTAAAAATCCTGAAAGATTTAGATGAACCAATTGATGGTAAACACGTGCTTATCGTAGAGGATATCATTGATTCAGGTCGTACACTTAGTTATTTAAAAAATATTTTAGAAGGAAGAAACCCAAGCAGTGTTAAAATTTGTACATTACTTGATAAACCAGATCAACGTGTAGTGGATGTAGAGGTAGATTATGTAGGATTTACTATACCAGATAGCTTTGTTATCGGTTATGGTCTTGATTATCATCAATTCTATAGAAACCTTCCTTATATTGCTGTAAATAAAGGGGAATAACACAAGTACATTATTTTAACGCCAGGAAGGAGGAGAGAATTTGAAAGGTAAAATGAAAGGGAGTATGCTCTATCTCATTATAGTTGGGATTTTATTAGTCGCAATTTTATTTGGAGCAAACCAAAACTTTGTTAGTCAAAAACAACAACTTAACTTAGGCGATTTTATTACAAACTTATCATCCGGCAATATTGCTAAAATGGACGTAGAACTTGCGTCAGATGGCAGTACAGCTTATGTAAGCTTTAAATTAAAAGACCAAGGAAATTATGTAGCATCAGAAGGAATTGTACCGATGGATCAAAGTGCATTCTTTGATTATGTACTTAAAGAGGTACCACCAGAATTAATGGCTACATGGGAATTTGATGGCTATGTTCAACAACCAAGCCTATTCTTCCCAATTTTACAAATTGTACTGATTGTAGGTATGTTTATCTTCATTATGGTATTCTTCATGCAACAAATGCAAGGCGGCGGTGGCGGTGGCGGCGGCGGCCGTGGTGTTATGTCATTTGGTAAGAGTAAAGCAAAAATGACAGTTGATGATAAAGGTTCAACAACTTTCAAGGATGTTGCTGGTCTTGATGAAGAGAAAGAAGAAGTAGCAGAACTTGTAGACTTCCTTAAAAATCCTAGAAAATACACTGAGATTGGTGCAAAAATTCCAAAAGGTATTCTCCTTGTAGGACCTCCTGGAACAGGTAAAACATTACTTGCAAAAGCTGTAGCAGGTGAAGCACAAGTACCATTCTTCAGTATTTCAGGTTCAGACTTCGTAGAAATGTTTGTTGGTGTCGGTGCATCTCGTGTACGTGACCTTTTCGAACAAGCCAAGAAAAATGCACCAGCCATCGTATTTATCGATGAGATTGATGCGGTAGGTAGAAAGCGTGGCGCAGGTCTTGGTGGCGGTCACGATGAAAGAGAACAAACACTTAATCAATTACTTGTTGAGATGGATGGTTTTGGTATTAATGAAGGGGTTATTGTAGTGGCTGCTACAAACCGTGCAGATATCCTTGACCCAGCCCTTCTTAGACCAGGTCGTTTCGATAGACAGGTAGTAGTAGGTAGACCGGACGTTAAAGGTCGTGAATCTATCCTTAAGGTACATGCAAAAGGTAAACCTCTTAATGAAGATGTAGACCTTAAAGTTATTGCTCGTACAACACCAGGTTTTACAGGTGCAGACCTTGCCAACTTAATGAATGAAGCAGCACTTCTTACAGCACGTCATAATAAACGTGCCATCGATATGGAAGAAGTTCAAAAAGCTTTCATTAAAATTACAGTAGGTACAGAGAAGAAGAGTCACCTTGTTACAGATAAAGAAAAACGTATTACTGCATTCCATGAAGTAGGGCATGCATTAATCCATGAACTTTTAGAAACACTTGACCCAGTACACAGTGTATCAATTATTCCGACAGGTTTTGCTGGTGGTTATACAATGCCTCTTCCAAAAGAAGATAAGCTTTATATGACTAAAACAAGAATGTTAGATGAGATTGTATCTTTACTTGGCGGTCGTGCTGCCGAAGAATTAGTATTTGGTGACATTACAACAGGTGCTTCTAATGATATTGAACGTGCAACTAATATTGCACGTGATATGGTTACTAAATATGGTATGAGTGAGCTTGGTCCAATCAAGTTTGGTGATGAACAAGAAGAAGTATTCCTTGGACGTGACTTCTCTCATCAACGTAACTATAGTGAAGACGTAGCAACAGCTATCGACCATCATATCCGTAGTATTGTAGAAGATGCTTATGATAGATCCAAACAACTTCTTACAGATAATATGGATACTCTAAATCGTGCATCAGAAGTATTACTTACAAAAGAAAAAATTACTGGTCATGAATTTAGAAAAATTATGCGTGGCGAAGATGTTGATATGGAAGTTCTAGATGAACAAAGTATCTTTGAGATGGCTAAGCAAATGGAACAAGCTGATCAAGAAGAAGCTGAAAGAGAACTATAAGAAAAAGGTATATTAAAAAGCTTAGGGGAACAGCCTAAGCTTTTTTTTATGCAGTAGGGTATGCTATAATGCTACTAGGTATTTAGAAGGGGTGCATAATATGAATTTACAAGAGATTAAACAAAGTCGTACTTGTTTCATGGGGAAGGAGATAGAATTCTATGAAGAAATAGATTCTACTAATATAAGGGCAAAAAACTGGAGTAAAGAAGGGGCTATAGAAGGCAGTTTAGTCATTGCTGAGAAGCAAAATGCCGGTAGAGGCAGAATGGGTAAACAGTGGGATTCTCCTAAAGGAGAGGGGATATGGATGAGCTTTATTGTGAAGCCAGTTATGAGCATAGAAAAAATACCTCAGTTGACCATTTTAGCAGGTCTAAGTATGTGCTACAGTATAAGGCAGGTAACGGGTTTGGATATATATATAAAATGGCCTAATGACCTTGTTGTAAACAATAAAAAGGTTTGTGGTATACTATGTGAGATGGTAAAGGTAAAAGATGAACTTGTAGTAGTCGTAGGGATTGGTGTAAATGTAAACAGTAAGAAATTTCCTGATGACTTATCCCATGCAACTTCATTATATTTAGAAGGGAAAAAACTTTTCAGTAGGGAAAGTATTATTAAAAGTTTTTTAAGACGATTTGAAGAGAATTACAAGATCTATATCGAAACAGGTTCTCTTATGAACTTTATAGGAGATTATAAAAACTATTGTATAAATTTAAATAAGCAGGTAAAAATAATAGAAGGCCAACAAGAGTTTATAGGCTTTGTAAGAGATATAGACCAAGAAGCAAGACTTATAGTAGAAAAAGAAGATGGAAGCCTAATAAGTATTTTATCAGGTGATGTATCTGTCAGAGGTCTATATGGCTATGTTTAACAGATGATAAAGGAGTTTTAAAGATGGAAAAAACAATTGTTATTAGTGCATCACCATATAACCATAAATATTACTTTGAACCAAGTTATAATGATATTCCAAGTGAAATCCAGGAAGAACTAATTGAAAGCATAGCGGCTATTGCTGAAAAAGTTAATGCTATTATCTCTTTAGGATTTGATGAAGTAGGACATATCTTTATTGAGCAAACTGCAGATGAAAGTGTATTTGCGGATGATATTGGTGCAGAGCTTGAAATTAAGAGATTCCAAAAAGAAAAAGATGAACTTTTAAAATCATTACAACTGTGGTACATGATTTACCGTAGTGAACAAGGTCAAATTGTAAAAGAAATTGTACTGATGCAGAGTAAAGGTTTAGAGCTTGAAGACATTTTAGATGAAATAGAAGCAAAATATGGTGAAGAAGCGAGAGTCTTTGCAGAGCAAGTATTAGACTAAGGAGGATTACTATGATTTTAGTAATGGATGTAGGCAATACCAATATTGTCCTTGGCGCAATGGAAGGGGACAAGCTTATAGCAAGTTTTAGACTTACAACGCAGACACCAAGAACATCAGATGAATATGGTGTAACCATTATAAGTATGCTGAATCAAAAGGGTATTAAGCATACAGATATTAAGGCTATTATTATTGCGTCTGTTGTACCAGATATTATGTATTCACTAACTAACTGTATTAAACGTTATTTTGGGTTAAAGCCTATGATTGTAGGACCTGGTCTTAAAACGGGCATAGCTATTCGTACAGATAATCCAAAAGAAGTAGGGGCAGGCCGTATTGTAAATTGTGTAGCTGCTTATGAACGATTAGGTGGACCATGTATGGCTATTGATTTTGGAACAGCTACTACTTATGATGTGGTTAATGAAAAGGGGGAATTCATAGCAGGTATTACTTCACCAGGTATACGCATTTGTGCAGATGCTATGTTCCAAAGGGCAGCGCAGCTTCCACATATTGAGATTAAAAAAACTAAGAGTATACTTGATGCTAAGAATACAATTACAAGTATGCAGACAGGACTTGTGTATGGGTACATAGGGCAAGTTGAATACATTGTAAAAAAAGTAAAAGAAGCTTTAGATGCACCTCATATGAAAGTTATTGCAACAGGAGGCTATGCAAAGATTATTCAAGATGGAACAGATGTCATTGATTATTATGATGGCTTATTGACTTTAAAAGGACTGAATATAATTTATCACAAAAATAGATAGGATGATACAAAGTGAAATTTAAAAATATAACAACGCCAAATGATGTGTTTCTTGCACCAATGGCGGGTATTACAGATTTACCATTTAGGTTAATCTGTAAAGAGTTCGGGGCAGGGATGGTTTATACTGAAATGGTAAGCGCAAAAGGCTTATTCTATGACAGTGAAAAATCAAGAATTTTACTCAGTGTAGAAGAGGGAGAACATCCTGTAGGTGCACAGCTCTTTGGAAGTGATCCTCAAATTATGAGTGAGATGGCTAAAGTAGTGTGCGAGAGTGATGTGGATTTTATTGATATCAATATGGGATGTCCGGCACCTAAGATTACAAAAAATGGAGAAGGTTCAGCACTTCTTAAGAATCCTGAACTGATCGGTGAAATTGTATATGCTGTATCTCATGCTATTGATAAGCCGCTTACAGTTAAAATACGTAAAGGTTTTGATGATACATGTGTGAATGCTGTAGAAGTTGCAAAAGTTATCGAGCAGGCTGGTGCAAGCTTATTAACCATTCATGGACGTACAAGAGAGCAATTCTATAGTGGTGAGGCGGACTGGGATATCATTAAAAAGGTTAAAGAAGCGGTTAATATTCCTATTGTAGGGAATGGTGATGTAAGAGAGCCTCAGGATGCAAAGAGAATGATGGATTATACAGGATGTGACGGTGTACTTATTGCACGTGCAGCGCAAGGAAATCCATGGATTTTCTCACGTACAAATCATTACTTTAAAACAGGTGAAGTACTTCCAGAACCGACATTAGAAGAACGTATTCCTGTTATTTTGAAGCATGCACAAATGCTTGTAGCACATAAAGGAGAGTTTATAGGCGTAAGAGAGATGCGTACGCACCTTACTGCTTATGTAAAAGGTATTCATGGTGCGACAGGGTTTAGAAGAAGACTAACAGCAGTAGAAACTTTAGATGATATTAAATTCTTATTAGAGGACATACAAAATGAGTTAAAAAGCTTATAAATATGGCATATACCTTTTCCTTAGTGAATAGATATGAGTAAAAGTTCATGGAGGATCAGATATGAGCCAATTTGCATGTATATCTTTTGAAGAAGATAATATAATAGTATCAAAAGAAAAGTCCCTTAGATATCCTCATCTTAAGATAAGCCTTGATATTCAAGAAATAGCTGGGATTGAAGGATATAAGGTAAATACACCTAGACCTTTTAAAAAATGCCCTACTAAGTATTGGGACAAGTTAGAAAAGGAGCTTCTTTTAAGAGATGTAACTTACGCCTATTTAAAGGGAGCGGAGAAAAGCTTTAATCCTTTTAATAGAATAGAGATTGTAACAGGAGATGAAGTGCGTCCTTTACTTTCTTCTATGATTTTGCAGTATATTTATAAGTATAAGCTTATAGAACCTAGGCCTTATGAAACAAAAGTAGGCATTATTACAGGGAGAATACATGAAACTGTAGATTTAATTGCTAATATTAAAGATGAGATAACGGACTTAACTTTATATACAAAAGAGCCTTTGGCATATAAAGAAGTTGTGCAAGAGCTTAATAGGCTCATAAAGCTAAGAGTAAGAGCAGTAGCACTCAAGGTAGAAGCACTTAATGAGATGGATATTATTTTCGATTTGAATGGAGCAGGGCAATATGCACTAGGATGTAATCCTAAAGCCATCTATATTGATTATAAAAATCAAACAAGAAGGTATATGCAACAATTTATAGGCCCACCTCCTAGAATATGGTATGAGTTTGATATAATATGTCGTAGTCAATCCTTAAGTGTACCTTTTTTACAAGCTGTACTTTATGCACAGGGTTTAACCCATGGTTTATTAAGGAAAGAAATAAACAATTTAGACCTTACTTTAGGCAAAGTTTACACAAGGCGCATAAGTTGACATCCAGCATAGAGTAGGTTATAATTTTAAAATTAATAGTTTAATGCGCTTTAGAAAGGGAGTATTTTAAAATGGCAGATAAACAAATATTACTCACATATGAGGGGATTAAAGCCTTAGAAAAAGAACTTGAAGATCTCAAAACAGTTGAACGTAATAAAGTAGCAGTTGAATTAAAAGAAGCAAGAGCCCAAGGCGACTTATCAGAAAATGCTGAGTACGATGCGGCTAAAGATAGACAAGCAGAGATTGAAACACGTATTGTTGAAATCGAAAAAATGCTTAAAAACGTTGTAGTTATTGATGCTGACGAGCAAGCTTCAGATACAGTTAAGCCAGGACATAGAGTTAAATTATATGATGAAGCATTTGAAGAAGAAGTAGAGTACCTTATTGTAGGTTCTACAGAAGCAGACCCAATAAATGGTAAAATCTCAAATGAATCACCAGTAGGTGCGGCACTCATTGGGCATCAAGTGGGTGACGAAGTTTTAGTAGAGACAGAATTCGGAACAGATAAATACAAAATTTTAGCTATTTCTAATAACTAAGGATAAAGTTAGAAGTACGGAGGAGGAAATATTTTGTCAGAAGTAGAACAAAGTTTAAATGTTAATGAATTAATTAAAGTACGTCATGATAAGCTTAAGGATTTACAAGAGAAAGGTAAAGATCCATTCCACATTACAAAATTTGATGTCAATGCACATAGCCAAGATGTTATAGATAACTTCGAAGAATTAGAAGGTAAAGATGTAACAATAGCTGGTCGTATTATGGCCAAAAGGGATATGGGTAAGGCTTCTTTCATCCATATTCAAGATCAGAAAGGTAAAATCCAGTCTTATGTAAGACGTGATGAACTGGGTGATGAAGATTACGCAGAATTCAAGAAATTTGATATAGGTGATATTGTAGGTATTACAGGTCTCGTATTTAGAACACAAAAAGGTGAAATCTCAGTACGTGCACATAAAGTAACACTTCTTTCAAAGAGTCTTCAAATCCTTCCAGAGAAATACCATGGATTAAAAGATACAGAAGTACGTTACAGACAACGTTATCTTGATCTTATTGTAAATCCAGAAGTAAAAGATGCATTCATTAAGCGTTCTATGATTATTCGTGAAATCCGTAGCTTCCTTGATCAAAGAAACTTCTTAGAAGTAGAAACACCAGTGCTTCACTCAATTGCAGGTGGAGCTGCTGCTAGACCATTCATTACACACCATAATGCATTAGATATTGATATGTACATGCGTATTGCACTTGAGTTACATCTTAAACGTCTTATTGTAGGTGGATTTGACCGTGTATACGAAATCGGCCGAGTATTCCGTAATGAGGGTATGTCAGTAAGACATAACCCAGAGTTTACACTTCTTGAATTATACCAAGCCTATGCAGATTACGAAGATATTATGAATCTTACAGAAGAGCTTATCCGTCACGTGGCAGTAGCTGTTAACGGAAGTGCTGTTTTAGAATACAATGGTGTAACAATCGACCTTGAAAAACCATTTACACGTTTATCAATGGTAGATGCAGTTAAAGAATACGCTAAAGTAGACTTTAGAGCGGTTAAAGATGTAGAGGAAGCACGTTTACTTGCTAAGGAGCATCATATTGCATTTGAAAAACATCATGGTAAAGGTGATATCTTAAACTTATTCTTCGAACATTATGTAGAAGAACACCTTATTCAGCCAACATTCATTACAGAACATCCAGTAGAAATTTCACCACTTTCAAAACGTAAACCAAATGATCCAGAATACACAGAGAGATTTGAGTTATTCATCGTTGGTCGTGAACATGCGAATGCATTCTCAGAACTCAATGACCCAATCGATCAAAGAGGTCGTTTCATGCACCAAGAAGAACTTCGTGCAGCTGGTGATGATGAAGCAACTGAAATGGATGAAGACTTCCTTACAGCACTTGAATATGGTATGCCTCCAACAGGTGGTTTAGGAATTGGTATTGACCGTTTAGTTATGCTTATTACTAATTCATACTCAATTAGAGACGTATTATTATTCCCAACAATGAAGCCAATTAATGAATAATAGATAAAAAGAGGTTGCTTACCAAAGCAACCTCTTTTTATTGTTAGGATTAATGTAGCTTGGAGGATAAAAACGAAAGTCTGTGGTCTTAACCATGTTCAAAGAGTGAAGGAATAGAAATAGAGTGTCTATAAGAAGTAGGGAATTTATGATATAGAGTAGTAAGCTCCTTATACATCCTATCAATATATTGTTTATAACTTACTTTTTCGTATGTGGAAATAAGAGATAGACAGTGATGAAATAAATCAAGGCCATCATTTAACTCATTTTGTTCAAGATAAATATGTATAATAGGAAATGTAGCAAAAATTTGAAGTTCTAAAGATAGGTCATAAAATTTGAGGATTTGTTGATAACTATTAAGAGCATCATCATAGCGATGGAATGCTTTAAGGCAGTAAATTTTTAAAAGTAGTAGTCTAGTAGGTTTATCAGAGTGAAGAGACAAGTTGTCTGACAGAAGAAGCATTGAAGTGTTTAATTCTTGTAAAGCTTTTTCGTAGTATTCTAGATGATAATAAGCAAGTATCATATTATATTTAAGTTCAAAGATTAGATCTATATTAGGTAAATGATCATAATGAAAAAAAATAAGGCAGTAGTTTACAAGAGGCAAGAAGCGCTCTGTTTTGTAACAACATTGTATAAGGTGAGACGTAAGATTTGCAAAAGTATCTGAATAAGATTGTTTAGGAACCGAGTTAAAGGCTTGTGAATAATAAGTATAAGCTTCAGTATAGTCATGGTGACGCATATAATAACTGCCAATGGTATCATAGAGGAGAGCTTTTTCAAGTGGGAGATTATGTTCCTCAAGTAGGAGTAGCATATTCGCATAGTTACCATTTTTAAAAGATAGCGATATAAGAGTATTATCAGCTTGAAGAGAGCTAATAAACTGTAGGGCAAGTGTACGAGCCTGTGATTGAGCAGAATTGAGTAATTCATTAAGTGAGAGTGTACATGTTTTATTTTTTTGTAAGCATGCATTGTGAAAGTTAGTAAGAATAGCTTCTGCTGTACTTGGGGTCAAAGAGATTTTATTGGTTTCAATCATGCTAATAGTATTACGCGTCATATTTTTACCTGCTAAATCATCTTGTCTTAAATTATATTTTCTGCGGAATAATCGAAGTTTTTCACCGGGGGTCATTACTATAAAATCCATTATATTTTCACCACCTTGTTCTGACATCTAAGTCTATAATAACTAAAAATACGATAAAGGTAAATATAAAATTTTTAGTTTAAATGATAAAGATTATTGACAAAGAAAGATAAAAAGGCTTATACTTAATTTAGTAGTTCTAAATAAAACTACTAATTCGAATAAGATAAATAACATTTACATACAAGTAAAAATAGAGGAGGAACTAGAATGAGTACAATTAAAGTAGGTATCGTAGGATATGGTAATATTGGTCGTGGCGTAGAGGCAGCTATTACACAAAGTCCAGATATGGAACTTGTAGCTGTTTTCACAAGAAGGGCGCCAGAGACACTTACGATTGAAACAGCAACAGCAAAAGTGGAGCATATGGACGCTTTATTAAATTATAAAGGTATCATTGATGTAATGATTTTATGTGGTGGTTCAGCTACAGATTTACCAGTACAAGGTCCAGAACTTGCAGCTAACTTCAATACAATTGATAGTTTTGATACACATGCAAGAATTCCAGAGTACTTTGAAAGTGTAAATGAAAAAGCACTAGAAGCTGGTACAACAAGCATTATCTCAGTAGGTTGGGATCCAGGTCTCTTTTCTATGATTCGTATGATGTCAGGTGCAATCTTACCAGTTGGAGAAGACTACACATTCTGGGGCAAAGGTGTAAGTCAAGGTCACTCAGATGCATTACGCCGTGTTGAAGGTGTTAAAAATGCTATTCAATACACAATTCCGATGGATGAAGCAGTTGAGAGTGTAAGAAGAGGAGACAATCCTAAGCTTACAACAAGACAAAAACATCTTCGTGAATGTTTTGTTGTGGCTGAAGAAGGTGCAGATCTTGCAGCTATTGAAAATACAATTAAAACAATGCCAAACTACTTCGCAGATTATGATACAATTGTTAACTTTGTAAGTGAAGAAGAATTAAAAGCTAACCACTCTAAAATGCCACATGGTGGATTTGTATTTAGAACTGGTGTAACAGGTTTAGAAGAAGAAAACAAACAAATCATTGAATTCTCACTTAAACTTGATAGTAATCCACAATTTACAGCTAATGTACTTGTAGCATACGCTAGAGCTGCTGTAAGAATGAATAAAGAAGGTATGAAAGGTGCTAAATCCGTATTTGATGTACCATTATCTTACCTTTCAGCAAAATCAAACTTAGAACTTATGAGAGACTTATTATAAGATTTTAAAAGAGTTATTAGGAAGCCTAATAACTCTTTTTTATTTGTTTTTATAAATAAGGGGATTATAATAAAAGTAGATATATAGAGCTAGAGGAGGTTATAACGTGATTAGTGAAAATTTTACTTTCATAGGAGAAGAACAGGTGCAAGTGTATGCCTATAGATGGTTACCTGATCCAGAAATTGGTGTAAAAGGAATTGTGCAAATTGCACATGGGATGGCTGAAGGGGCTCACCGCTATGAACGTGTAGCAAATTACCTAACAGATAGAGGATACATTGTTTACGCCCATGATCATAGAGGCCATGGAAGAACGGCTAAAGGCTTAGAAGATATAGGTATTCTAGCAGAAAAAGAAGGCTTTAAATGTTTAGTTAAAGATTTATATCGTTTGACTCAGTTAATAAAAAAAGAAAATCCACAGTTGCCTTTATTTTTACTTTCTCATAGTATGGGGTCTTTTGTTGCACAAGCTTATATTATGAGATATGGAAAAGAACTAGATGGTGTTATTCTTTCTGGAACCAATGGTAAACAAGGTTTCATTTTAGATATAGGTTTATGGGTAGCTAAACAAGAAGTTAAGAAAAAAGGAAGAAATGCAAAAAGTCCTGAGATGGACAAACTTATATTTGGAACGTATAATAAACAGTTTAAGCCTAACCGCACATCATTTGACTGGCTTTCAAGAGATGAGAAAGAAGTAGATAAATACATAGAGGACCCATATTGTGGAAGTGCTTTTACAGCAGGATTTTTCGAAGATTTTCTTACAGGGCTTAAGTATGTTGGGTCATTAGAAAACAAGAAAAGTATTCCATTAGATTTACCTATTTATATTTTTGCAGGAGATAAAGACCCTGTTGGCAGAAATGGAAAAGGGATTTATGACCTTGTAAAAGATTATGAAAAAGTAGGAATAAAAAATGTAACCTATAAGCTTTATCAAGAAGGCAGACATGAGATGTTTAATGAAATAAATAGAAAAGAAGTTATGGAAGATGTAGTGAAATGGTTAGATAGTTTAATAGAAAGATAAAAGGCTGCCAGCTAACTTGCAAGTGAGTTAGCTGGCAGCCTTTTGGCTTTGGAAAGGAGGTTAGAACTGCTGGAGGTCTGTAGAGACTCTAAACTTAACAGCAGTACCATAGACAAGCATTTGTGTTTGGTTATTTGAGGAGGGGCATATACTGCACTGAATACCTATAACGGCATCAGCTTTAATGCGCGTAGCTTCTTCTTGAAGACTTTTTAAAGCTTCATCAAAAGCTTGTTCTCCAGCAGAAGATAGGCCTTTTACAAGGCCTAATAATTCTAATTCTTGATTTTCAATAGAATGAGTAGTAGTAAGCTGCATCACGAATACTCCTTTAATAAGCAATCTTTTTAGATAGTATATGCCTAGGTATTAAAAATTATTGCTTATGACTAAGAAGGAGCGACATTTCACGGATAACTTTACAGCATGTAGCAGTAGATACGCCTGATATATCATAGTGAGGAGAGAGTTCTACCACATCTGCGCCCACTATATGATTAAGTTTTGTGAACTGCTTAATAGCAAAGATAAGTGTATTAAAATCAATACCACCAGGTTCAGGTGTACCTGTTCCTGGGAATATGGAAGGATCAAGTACATCTAAATCAATTGTAATATAAACAGGACGATTCTGAAGTTGAATAATAATTTCCTCTAGACTATCTAGATTAAATGGTTGAAGATAGGTATGAGATTTGGCCCAGTCAAATTCTACTTTAGTGCCAGAACGTATACCAAATTGGAAAATACGATTATCACCTAGTATGTCCCAAGCGCGTCTTATAACAGAAGCATGAGAAAGCGATTCACCCATATAATCCTCACGTAAATCTGTATGAGCATCAAAGTGGATAATACATAAATCAGGATAAATCTTGCTAAATGCCTCAATAATAGGAAGAGAAACTAAGTGTTCCCCACCTATCGTTAAAGGACGTTTTCCGTCTTTTATAATTTGAGCAAAAGTTTTGTATATCGTATTAAGTGCTTTCGTTGTATTTCCAAAAGGAAGTTCTATATCTCCTAAGTCACAGAGGTTGTAATCTTCCATATCTAAGTCTAGGTAAGGAGAATAAGTTTCAAGCCCGTAGGAATCGGGCCTAACTACAGCGGGTGCAAAACGTGTTCCGGGTCTAAAGCTTGTTGTCCCGTCAAAGGGAATACCAACTAAAACAACAGGAGAAGTGTCATATTCTTGGTCAAATCCAATAAAACTAGATGTAGTAGAAATATTATGCATTTTCTAAGCTCTCCTTAACGTAGGTTGGAAGCATAAAAGCACCTTTATGTAGGTCTGTATTATAATAACGTGTATGAAGCCCGAATGCATTCCAAGCATCTGCTTTAAGATCTTCTAGAGGATGGAATTTCTTAGAAGCGAATCCAAAGAGCCAGTGACCTGAAGGATAAGTTGGCATATGGAATTGGTAAACTTGTGCAATTGGGAATGTATCTTTAATTTTGGAGTGCGCACGTTTCATTTCATGAGCGTAAGAATCGTAGTAAGGGCTCTCGTGTTGATTAATAAGAATACCAACTTCGCTTAAAACGCGCTTGCAGTTGTTATAAAAATCGTAAGTGAATAACCCTTCACCAGGTCCGATTGGATCTGTAGAGTCTACTAGGATAAGATCATAGCTAGCATCTTTTGCATCTTGAACAAATTTGAGCCCATCTTCAAAATGGAGGCAAAGCCTTGGATCAGCATCAAGTTTGCAAGCAGTTTGTGGGATGTATTTTTGACAAAGGCGTACAACACGTTCATCAATTTCAACCATATCTACCTTTTCAATGCTCTTATAACGTAAAATTTCACGGGCAGTTCCCCCATCACCTCCACCGATAATGAGTACTTTTTTGATTTCTGGATTAACTGCCATAGGTACGTGTGTAATCATATCGTGATAGATGAATTCATCTTTTTCTGTTACCATCATTAACCCATCTAATGTAAAGAACTTGCCGAATGTATCACTTTCAAAGAAGTCAATCTGTTGAAAAGCACTTTTTTCAGAGTGTAAGTGTGACTTAACTTTGATAGAGAATTTAGTATCCTCTTGGTGGTTTTCTGTATACCATAAATCAATCATATTTTCCTCCTGACTACTGTCTAATACAAGAATGTGATTAAGATTATCTGTAGCATTCAAGATGACAGTATCTTGTTTTTGTAAATAGTGATAATACTCAATAAGTGGTTTGGTAATCATCTCACCAGGGATAATAAGTGGAATACCTGGTGGATAAATCATAATAGATTCTCCGCTTATCAGACCATCAGCTTCATCAATAGAGATTAGCTTTTTAGGATGGTAGTAAGCTTCTCTTGGTGTAAGAAGAAGTTTGTTGTGCAAGGAGACTACTGGGGTAGTGTTAAGACTAGATGGAAGAGAGCCAGTATAAAGCTTCCTGCTAATGTCTTTTAAGGCAGAAACTAAAGTAGATAGGCTTTCTTTAGTGTCTGCTAGTGAAATAATAGCAAGTACAACGTGAGGCTCGGCTAGTTCGAGTTGAATGTTGTAGTCACTTGCAAGCAAATCATAAATATAAAAACCTGAAACGCCCAAATCACTTACACGGATAAGTAGTCGTAAAGGGTCGAAGTGGTGAGCGGCATCCATACACTGAAAACCCGGAATTTGATTAATTTGTGTTTTCGTATGCTTAGTAAGATTAATCAGCTCATGGAATAAAATATGACCCTCGGTAGCAAGTTTATGACGAGCATAGTCCAGAGAACACATCAGCAGATAAGAAGCAGATGTAGTCTGCATCAGATTAATGGTGGAGCGTACTTTCAGTTTATCGATTAGTCCATCGTTATGGAGTAAAACAGAAGATTGGGTAAGAGAACCTCCTGTTTTGTGCATACTAACTGTGACTAGATCAGCGCCTAGCTTGCATGCATTATCAGGTAGCTCAGGATGAAAAGGAAAGTGAGCACCATGAGCTTGATCTACAAGCACAGGAACACCTTTCTCGTGAGCAAGTTGAATAATAGCCTCAAGTTCTGATATGGCTCCAAAGTAAGTAGGGTGAATGACTAGTATAGCCTTAATATCATCATTGAGGTCAAAAGCGTGCTTGACGCTACTTACAGTAATGCCATTAGCAATACCATAATGGGTATCAATTTCAGGCTCAATAAAAACAGGTTTTGCACCTGTTAGAATAAGTGCATTAATAGCAGATTTGTGAACGTTGCGAGGAAGGAGAACTTTGTCACCATCGCTTAAGGTACTCATAAGCATATACTGCACACCACAGGTAGAACCATTTACGAGCATAAAGGCATTGTCTGCTTCAAAGGCATCTGCTAAAAGCTTTTCTGCTTCTAGAATGATGCCGGTAGGGTGGGCTAAATGATCTACAGGTTTAGTAGAGTTAACATCCATTCTAAGTACGTCTTCACCCCATAAGCTTTGGAGTTCATCAAGTGCTTTGCCACCTTTATGACCTGGTACATCAAAGCGGGTTATAGATTCACTCGTATAGGTCATAACACCTGTAAGTAGTGGAGTAAGATGATGATTCATTGCCTAATCCTCCACAGGGAACATGGCTTCAGTGACATTAGTCCCATAGAAAATTTCATCCATTTCTCTGCGAACTTTTTTGGCAATCTGATGTGCAGTACCTGGATGAAGATCTTGTTTGGTATAGCCAAATAAGTAGTTATCCAAATCAAAGTTTTTTAGTTTGCATTTTGTGTGGAATATATTTTCCTGATATACATTAACGTCGATCATATGATAAAGATGCTTAATGTGATCAGGAATAAAGTTTTGGATAGAATCAATAGGATGATCAATAAACAGTTTATTGCCTGTAATATCTCTAGTAAAACCACGAACTTTATAGTCAATGGTCATCATATCTGCATCAAAGCAGTGGATGAGATAGTTAAGGGCCTTAAGGGGAGAGATCTCACCACATGTAGAAACATCAATATCGGCCCTAAAGGTACTAATACCATCAGTTGGATGATATTCAGGATAAGTATGTACAGTAATGTGACTTTTATCTAAATGGGCTAGTACGATGTCAGGCAGTGGGCCAGGTGTTGCGCAGTTTGGAAAAGAAGCAGCTGGCGCTATAGGGCTTTCTGATATTAAAATCGTAACACTAGCACCTTGAGGTTCATAATCCTGCTTTGAAACGTTTAAAATATTGGCACCAATAATTTCAGTAACAGTCGTAAGGATTTCAGTAAGTCTGTCGGCATTATATTGTTCGTCAATATAATTAATATAAGCTTCACGATCTTCGGACTTTTGGGTATAACAAATATCATACATGTTGAAACTTAAGGTTTTCGTGAGATTATTAAAGCCATGTAATTTAATTTTTTGTGTATCTAAATGTTCCATCAGTAATAAGACCTCCTTGGTTTTAGTGTGAGAATCATTTTTTAACAAATGCTATTATAGGGGTGACTTTTTGAAAAAGCAATAAAAAATTTTGTATACCTATACTAGTAGTTTAGTAATAGTGTTATAAAAAATAAAATCTTATATCTAACAAAAAGTTTTATAATACTAAACAAAATAAAATAAAATGTAATGCGTATAAGTGTATAATAATGAGAAAAGTACTAAAGACAAAGAATGTTTAAAAATAAGAATGAAAAAATCTGAAAAAAATAATATAAATTTTATGTATAAGAGTTAAGTAATAATATTTGAAAAAAATATAAAAATTAATTAAAAAAATAAGCGATAGGATAGATAAAAATGAAGAAAAAATGGCTTAAGAATCTATTATATTTACTTATAATGACATTTTTAATTGTATGTATAGACTCTATTAAGGCTCAAGAATTAGACGTATCTAAACCACTTATTTTAGCTTTTCAAAGTCAAAAAGCTAAAGTAAAAGGTGGTGAGAAAATTAATTTTCTAGCTCTATATGCTCTGCCCAATGGGACCCAAATGGCAGAAGAGAGATGGAGTTATAGACCTCTATTTTTAAATGAAGAATACGTTGTTTTTGAAAAGCCTGAAGTACTTTTTGCACCGGGCCAGTATGAAATCGCATTACAGATTAAAGATAGCCATGAGGTATGGAGTGAGCCAGCTCTAACTTATATCACAGTATCTAAAAACTGTAGTCAATCTGAAGTAGCCTATATGGCGCAAAAAAATATAAAAGGGGCTAAGTTTAATCTGTTTGGAACTGAAAACTATAGACTATATAAAAAAATAACCGGTACAAGAGATGGTGTAGTGGGTGGAAAGTTAATCATTAGTGATAGTCCGGAAAAGGTCAAAGAAAAAGGGATTTTATATGAGGGAATAAGTAATGGGACAGGAAGACTTCTTATGCACCATCTTCATGATATGAAGGATGGTAAAGATTATAGAATGATGATTTTAGTAACCAATTTAAATAAGGAGAAGCAGAGAATCCGTATTAATAATTATGCTATAAAGGGGCCTAGTGAGGATGTGCTTTATATAGGTGAGCAGCTTCTATTAGATTATTGGGATAATCAGACAAGAGAGGTTATTTATGATTTGCCAGCAGGGCAGACAGGAATTATTTATAAGCAGGAGATGCCTTGGAAAAGAGGAGATGCCCTATCTAGTTATATAGATTTCCATACAGAGGAGAAAGTCAAATGGCAGGTATTGTGTGTAGAAAATGGGGATAACTTCGAAACATATAAGCATTATTGTGCAAAAGATCAGCACATAAGGGGAACTTTTGAGACTCTGAAAAAAATCTATTATATAGATTTAGACACAGAATTAGCCTATTTTTCCATAGGAGAAGGGATGGAAGAATTTCTAATAGGGTTTGATGAGGTATTAGGTAAAGAGGTCTATAATAAGGGGAACTTTGGCATGGAGTATGAACTTCATTTAAAAGCGGTGAAAGATACCTTTGTAGTATTTAATCCAAGAGGGGATGTATTTAGAGGGGCGCTTATGTGGAATGGTAAAGTTTATGCCATGCCTAATAAGGGATGTTTAAAAGGAAAAGGAGAAGCTAGTTTTTTGGGAGAGATTCAAGAAGGAGAAGAGGCTATAGTGAAATATATTTTACCTAATGGGTCTTCGGCTCCTGTACTTTTTGTGTTTGTACCCCAAAATAATCCGGAAAAAATGTCAATTTTGAAGGAAATTTGTAAAGCGTATAAGCCGTTCTGAATATAGTGTAAGTATGGGGGGGTCACTATGAAAAATAACTTAGAACTAAGGCGGGAGGATCTTAAAATCTCCTATCTCAATACAGGTTTTAATTTTAAAACAACAGATGAAATCCAACCAGATGAGAGCATTATTGATCAGGACAATGCGCTTATGGCACTAGAGTTTGGTTTGCAATTAGGTGCAAGAGGCTACAACATGTATATATCTGGAGTAGACCAAAAGACAATTTATGAATACGTAAAAGCAAGGTTAGAAAAACAAGCTGGTGAAAAGGCTGTCCCTCAGGATATATGCTATATTTATAATTTTAAAAACCCTTCCACACCTAGAGTGATTCGTATGCAGCCAGGCGACAGTATACGTTTTAAAGAGGATATGAAAGAATTTAGACAGTTTCTTATAGATGGATTAGGTGCTAAATTAGATAGTGTTGAAGCAGAGAGAAAAAGGCAGCATTTAATAGATAAATTAGATAGTAAAAAGGAACAAATATTAGAAGAACTTAAGAGCTATGCAAAAGAGCAAGGCTTTATTGTTAAGTTAACTCAAGAAGGTTTAGGGTTTATTCCTCTTGATAAGGAAGAAAACCCTATTTCAATGGAACAGTATGAACTTCTAGACCAAACTACAAAGCAAGAGATTGAGGAAAATATTGATAGACTTTCAGAGATGGCAGAACAAGTACTTGCGGATATTAGAGATGTAGAAAAAGAGTATAGTCAATATATGAATGATATTAGTGAAACGATTGTTCTTAATGAAGTAGGCTATTTTATTAAACATCTGAAAGAAGTATATGGGAAATACGAAGTGATTAAAGAGTATCTAGATGAAATTTTACAAGATATATTAGAGGATATCTCTATTTTTAGTGATTCACAGTCTGCAGAAAACCAGGAAATAAAAAGTATTTTTCCATGGTTAGGGAGTAATAAGGTAGGGGAACGTATAGGTCATTATGATATCAATATACTTGTAGATAATAGCCAGCTTCAAGGTGCACCAGTAGTTACAGCAAGAGATTTAAGTTTTGCTAGACTAGTAGGTAAGATTAAGGTAGATACAGAGCTAACGCTAAACCGTGTAGATTTTAATAACATTAGTGCAGGTCTTTTACATGAAGCTAATGGTGGATATCTACTATTATATGTTAATGACCTTTTAGATTATCCAGGATCTTTTGAAGTTCTTAGAAGGACACTTAAGACAGGAGAAGTTAATGTAGAGAGTTTAGCGATTTCTAATATTACAACGAGTTTAGGTATGTTACCACCACCTGTTCCTGTAGATTTTAAGGTGATTTTAATTGGTGATTATGAAGTATACCGTGTGCTTTGTGATACAGATGCAACTTTTAAAGATTTATTTAAAATGAATATCGATTTTAAAGATACTATAGATGGAGATAAGACTTCACTCTTACGATTTGCAAGCCAGATAAAAGCTTTTTGTAATAAAGAACATTTACCCGATGTAAGCTATGAAGGTGTATTAGTCTTGGCAGAATATAGCCATAGGTTAGCTGAAAGTCAAGAAAAAATGAGTGCCAATATACAACCTGTTACAGACTTAGTAAGAGAAGCCAGTGTTTTTAGTAAAGATCTTATTACAAAAGAACATATTGTGAAGGCAAGAAGGGTTAAGACACTTTTTAAAGAAACCTTACAGAAAAATATAGAAGAAAAATATGCAAAGAATATCTATCTGCTTGATGTAGGTGGAAAGAAAATAGGGCAGGTGAATGGATTAGCTGTATATGATGTGGGGGACTTTATGTTTGGGAAGCCTGTTCGCATTACTGCTACAACTTATAGGGGGAAAAGTGGTGTAGCAGATATTGAAGGTGCAGTTGGATTGAGTGGAAGTATTCATTCAAAGGGGGTTCAAATTATTACAGGCTTTCTAGGTAATTATTTTGCACAAGATTATCCTCTTTCATTATGTGGGAAGATTTGTTTTGAGCAAAGTTATGGGGGAATAGATGGAGATAGTGCATCGAGTGCGGAATTGTATGCTATTTTATCAAGTTTATCACAAGTTCCTATTAGGCAAGGGGTTGCTGTAACAGGTTCCATTAATCAATATGGGCAGATTCAACCTGTAGGAGGCGTCAATGATAAGATAGAAGGATTCTATAGAATTTGTAAGCAAAAAGGCTTAACAGGAAAACAAGGTGTTATTATTCCAAAACAAAATCAAAAAGACTTAGTGCTAGATGAAGAGGTAATAGAAGCAGTAGAACAGGGAAGATTTCATATTTATGCAATTAGTTCCTTTAAAGAAGGAATAGAAATTCTGACAGGCGTACCGGCAGCGCAGGTTGAAGAACGTGTGGCATGTAAATTGAAAGCTTACAGTGGTGAAGGACAAAATAAGCCAATACGAATTAAGAAAAAAGTAAAATAAACGTCTTATAACAAGAAGTAAGGGCTGTTGCGTGGCAACGGCCCTTTTCTTTATGTATAGGCCAAAAGAAATTGGTGTGAACAAGCTATTGTAGGGAGGAGAGTAAGGAATAATGAATTTATAGAAATAAAATGAATAGAATAAAAAATGCATACTATGTTATAATATTCTAAATGAAAATTGGAAAAGGAGATGCTCCATGAAAAATACTATACTTTCCGTATTGGTTGAGAATAACTATGGTGTTGTTGCGCGTATTGCGGGTTTATTCACAAGAAGAGGATTTAATTTAAATAGTTTTACAGGAGAGGAGACACATGAAAAAAATATTTCTAGAATTACTATTTCTGTAACAGAAGATGAAAATTCTCTCTATCAAATTCAAAAACAGGTAGAGAAACTTATTGATATTAAAAAAGTTGAGGTACTTGATAGCAAGCAAGATATTATTCGTGAACTTGCCCTTGTTAAAGTGACTCTAAAACCTGAATTATGCAATAAGATTAAAGAACTTACTGAGATATATAGTGTAAAAGTCATTGATATTGATACAGAGGTTATTGTATTCGAAATCTGTAACAGTAAAGATATGATAGATGCTTTTATAGATGTAGTAAGACCTTTTGAGATTGTTGAAAGTGTGCGTACTGGTGTAATTGCACTTCAAAGGGGTAATCAGCATATATAAAGAAGTTTTTTTATTAAGAAGAATATTATTGAAGGAATTTGGCGACATTTTCTAAGACAATGTCACTTTTAATAGGAAGAGATAAAAGAAATCTATAAAATGTTTTAAAAGGAAGATATGGTAAAAATATCCTTGTAAATAAACGCATAAATATGCTACACTAATTAAAAATACTATAGAATTAAAAGGAGCTAGTTTGAATGGATACAATTCAAGACATGACATTAGCTCAGTTAAGAGAACTTGCAAAAGAAAAAGGCCTTAAGAATATTAGTAAGCTTAAGAAAGCTGAACTCATTGAAGCACTTACCCCATCTCAGGAAATCCAATCTGAAATCATCCCAGAACCTATTGAAGTGGAAAATTTAATAGAAGATGAAGAAGAAATCAAAATCAGTAGACAAGACCGTATGGTAGGCGCCGGCATTTTGGAAATTATGCCAGACGGCTATGGTTTTTTACGTGCACGTAATTTTATGCGCGGTGATGATGACATTTATCTATCAATTTCACAGATTCGACGTTTTAATCTTAAAACAGGCGACTGGATTGAAGGGGATATGCGTAGACCTAAAGAGGGAGAGAAAGCAGGAGCCTTACTCTATGTGCATAAAGTAAACGGTGACAGACCAGAAAAGGCTAAATACCGTCCTAACTTTGAAACGCTTACGCCAGTATTTCCAAATCAAAGACTGTCTTTAGAATATGATGAGAGTGTATTATCGACGCGTATCATTGACATTATTGCCCCAATAGGAAAAGGTCAAAGAGGGCTTATTGTAGCACCACCTAAAGCAGGGAAAACAATTCTCTTAAAGCATATTGCTAATGCTATCACACACAATCATAAAGATGTCTCTCTTATTGTAGTACTTATAGATGAGAGGCCAGAAGAAGTAACCGATATTAGAAGAAGTATAGAAGGACAAGATGTACAAGTTATTGCTTCTACATTTGATGAGCCGCCAGAACACCATAAACAAGTAGTGGAAATGGTACTAGAGCGTGCAAAACGTATGGTCGAACAGGGAAAAGACCTTGTTATTCTGTTAGATAGTATTACGCGTATGGCAAGAGCGTATAACCTTACTATTCCACCAAGTGGAAGGACTTTATCAGGTGGACTGGATCCAGCTGCACTTCATATGCCAAAAAAATTCTTTGGAGCAGCGCGTAAGATAGAAAATGGTGGAAGTTTAACCATTCTTGGGACAGCACTTGTAGAAACAGGAAGTAAAATGGATGATGTTATCTTTGAAGAATTCAAAGGAACAGGCAATATGGAACTTGTATTAGATAGAACCTTATCAGAACGCAGGATCTTTCCAGCAATTGATATCTATAAGTCTGGAACAAGAAGAGATGATCTTCTTTTAAGTAATGATGAGGCTAATGTAGCTTACAATATTCGAAGAGAGATGAGTCGTGGTAATTCTGCAGAAGTTATAGAGGACCTTATTAATAAGATGATCAAGTATCCAACAAACAAAATTTTTACAGAAAAAATGCTGAAAAACGATTATTAATAAACCTTGCAATTTAAAAAAAGACATGATATAATACTAACGTTGTCATAATAGTATTGTTAACGTATAAATTAACATAGAAAGTACTATGAAAGAGGTGAATAGCATGAATAAAGAAATCCAACCAAAATATGAAGAATTAGAAGTAGTTTGTAACTGTGGTAACGTAATCAAAACACGTTCAACAAAATCTGACATCCGTGTAGAGGTTTGCTCAAACTGTCATCCTTTCTATACAGGTAAACAAAGAGCTGCACAAGCTAAAGGTAGAATTGACAAATTCAACAGAAAATACAACGTTCAATAATCGTAAACAAGAGGGGTTGAGAGGATGGTCTCAACTCTTTTTTTATTTATAGATTATTTTATTTAAGGAGGTGCAGTATGGCAAGGACAGATATAGGGGGTCAAGCAGTTATTGAAGGCGTTATGATGAAGGGAAGAAAGTTATACGCCGTAGCTGTAAGAAAACCAGATGGTGAGATTGAAGTAGATGTACAAGACACAAAGAGTATCCTAGACCGCTATAAAGTGCTAAGATTACCGATTTTACGAGGTATTGCAGTATTTATAGAATCCTTAACATTAGGTGTGAAAACACTAAGTTATTCTGCAGAAATCTTTGGAGACGAAGAAGAAGTGGAAGAAAGTAAGTTTGAAAAATGGCTTATGGAGAAGTTAGGAGATAAAGCTGAGAAGTTTTTAATTGGTGCAACTATGTGTGTTTCTTTTGTATTAGCAATTGGTATCTTTATGGTTCTACCAATGCTTATTAGTACTTTATTTAAGAACTTTATTGACTCTTCCTTTGTACTGAACCTCGTTGAAGGTGCACTTAGGATTTTTATTTTCTTAGGTTACATGAAACTTGTAACTTGTATGAAAGATATTCAGCGAACTTTCCAATATCATGGTGCAGAACATAAAACGATTAACTGTTTAGAACAGGAAAAAGAGCTTACAGTAGAAAATGTAAGGTCATGTACAAGACTTCATAAAAGTTGCGGGACAAGTTTCCTTTTTGTCGTTATGATTGTAAGTATTCTAGTATTTAGCTTATTTACAACACAAAATGTATGGCTTAGAATGGTTACCCGTATTGTAATGGTACCAGTTGTTGCAGGTATTTCTTATGAATTTATTAGATGGGCTAGAAAAGCAGATAGTAACAAGCTTGCAGAGCTTTTAAGTAAACCAGGTATGTGGCTTCAAAGAGAATTTACAACAATTGAACCAGATGATGAGCAAATAGAAGTAGCTATTGCTGCGATAAAAGGAGTTTTAGATAATGAGCATGCTGAAGGATCAGCCAAAAAATGTAACTGTTAATCAGCTTATTGCAATGGGTAGAAATGTCCTTGAAAGCTATGAAAAGATGGATGCTGCTATTGATGCAAGGCTACTTGCACTTTATGTGTTGCAGTGTACATCAAGTGAACTGATTCTTCATGGCAATGATGAAGTTGCAGATCATATTAAAGAGTCTTATATGTATATGATTGCAAAACGTATTCAAGGGATACCTCTTCAATACATTACAAAAAGTCAAGAATTTATGGGACTAGAATTTTATGTAGATGAGCGTGTTCTTATTCCGAGACAGGATACAGAAACGTTGGTAGAAACAATTATAGAATACAGCAAACAAAATAGAGTTGAAAAAGCAGTAGAAGTAGGCGTAGGTTCAGGATGTATTAGTGTATCACTTGTGCACTACATAAAAGGGCTGAACATAACAGCGATAGATATTTGTGAAAATGCACTTGCAGTAGCAAAGAAAAACGTAAAAGCGCATCAGTTAGAGGAACATATTACCCTCTTGCAAAGTGATGTCTTTAAGGATTATGATGGAGAAGAAGAAAGTCTAGATCTTATTGTGTCTAATCCGCCATATATTACATTTGACGAGTGTAAAGGGCTTATGGGAGAAGTAAAAGAGCATGAGCCTCGTAAAGCGCTAACTGATGAAGGCGATGGCCTTAAGTTTTATCGTGAAATTACTAAAGAAGGTAAAAAGTACCTTAAGAAAAATGGTTTATTAGCCTATGAAATAGGATATCTACAAGGCGAAGATGTATGTAACATTCTTAAGCAAGAAGGTTTTTATAACATTAAGCTTATACAAGATTTAGCTGGAAAAGACAGAGTTGTTATAGGCATGAAATTATAAATAATGATGAGGTGAATGGATGTTTGATCAGCTTGACGATTTAGTACAAAAATTTGAAGACATAGGTGAAATGATTAGTGATCCAATGGTAATTGCCGATCAAGAGAGATGGCAAAAGCTTATGAAAGAGCATAGTGATTTAAGACCTATTGTAGAAAAATATATCGAATACAAAGATACACTTGCAGCAATTGATGATGCACTTATGATGCTTGAAGAAAAGTTAGATGATGACTTTAGAGAGCTTGTAAAAGAAGAACTTAATGAGAATAAAAAACGTGTAGAACCACTTGAGAATGAAATTAAACTTTTACTTCTTCCAAAAGACCCTAACGATGAGAAAAACGTTATCGTGGAGATTCGTGGTGGCGCTGGTGGAGATGAAGCTGCACTCTTTGCTGCAGACCTTTACCGCATGTACAACCGTTATGCAGAACGTTGCAAATGGAAAACAGAGCTTATGGAAGTTAACGAAAGTGGAATTGGTGGTTTTAAAGAAGTTATCTTTATGATTAAAGGGCAAGGTGTTTACTCTAAACTTAAATATGAAAGTGGTGTACACCGTGTACAACGTATTCCTTCAACAGAATCAGGCGGTCGTATCCATACATCAACAGTTACTGTAGCTGTTCTTCCAGAGGCTGAAGAAGTAGACGTTGAACTTAACATGAATGATGTGCGTATTGACGTATTTAGAGCTTCAGGTAATGGTGGACAGTGTGTAAATACAACTGACTCAGCTGTACGTGCTACTCACATTCCAACTGGTCTTGTTGTGTCTTGCCAAGATGAAAAATCACAGCTTAAAAATAAAGAAAAAGCACTTAAAGTACTTCGTGCTAGACTTTATGATATGGAGCAAGCTAAACAACATGCTGAAATGGCAGCAGAAAAGAAAAGTCAGGTAGGTACTGGTGATCGTAGTGAACGTATTCGTACTTACAACTTCCCACAAGGACGTGTAACAGACCACCGTATCGGTCTTACACTTCATAGATTAGATTCAATCCTTGATGGTGATATTGAGGAAATTATTTCAACACTTACTACAGTAGATCAAACTGAAAAACTTAAATTAGTAACTAATGAATAAAAAAGATGCCTCTTCTGAAGAGGCATCTTTTTTGTGGATATTATTTTGAAGTATAGATATCTTTTTCAACATTGATGAAGATATCTGCAATAATGTTATAGGCTTTACCCCATGCTTCCATAACTTCTTCGGTTGCACCATCGCCTAATACATCTTTAAGAGCTTGTAATAAGTTTTGTCCTACGATTGGGTAGTGTTCAGGTTTGACATTAAGTTCTACGTGTCTTGCACCGATTTTTTGTACCGCTGGAAGAAGTGTTTCTAAACGGTCAATATTTTGGGCAGCAGCTAATACTGTCATAGCTAAAGCCATTGGTTGAGCACCTGATTCTTGTTTGCTCATATCAAACATAGCTTTTACTTCTGGATTATTTTCAAACATAATTTTATAAAAATGAGTTGTAATTTCTACACCTTTTTCTTGCAATACAGGAACTGTGCTTTTAACAACTTCAATTGTTTTTTGATCTAACATGGTTAAATCCTCCTAACAAAGTAATGAACGAATGATTTTAATTTAGAAAATAAAGAAATAATAAAGTATAAAGTATTAACCTATAATAGGTTGCATTAGCATGTTATTTAGTAAGCAAAAGGGGGAATAGCATAAGCTATATTTGAACTTTTACTATAGAGATAGCAGGCCAGAACGATAAGGGGTGTTGTTGGAATAACGGGAAGGAAAGTACCTACTATCCCTATAAATAAAAGTAGGGAACCTAATATGAGATAGGTATATTTTTTTAAGTCATTTAACATATTTATAGTCCCTAAGTTAAATGTGTATATGTTTTACATATTTAATTTAACATATTTTGCTTTAATGTGCAAGTAAAATATACATTTAAAATGTGTTATAATAGTTAAAGTTTAAATGGAAAGGATGCTGCAACTATGCAACTATCTAAATTTACCGATTATACATTTCGTGCACTTGTGTATTTAGCTAGACATACAGATAAGTTATGTACAGTAGAGGAATTGGCAACTTATTTAGATGTATCAGAGCACCATATGAAAAAGGTTATACATCAGCTTGCTAAAACTGACTACGTACTTTCTATAAAAGGTAGGTCAGGTGGCCTAAAGCTGGGAGTATCACCTTGTGAGATTAATCTAGGAAAAGTGCTTAGGATGACAGAAGAGACAGGAAATATGGCAGAATGCTTTAGTAGAGGTGAAATCTGCAAGCATGTACAAGGTGGCTGTAAACTGAAAGGTATTATCCAAAGATCTCTTAATAAATTTATAGAGGAATTTGATCAATATACGTTAGAAGATGTTTTATAGTAAAAGAAAATAAAGTGAGAAAAGCTAGCACAGGCCATTACCTTTTGAAAAACATGGCTCTATGCTAGCTTTTTAAGTTTTTAAGAATTCTTAGTTTCTTCAAAGTCTACATCAATGATAGGTTTACCATCAGGAGTAGTAGTTGGTTTTGAGTTTTTTTTAGGTGATCGATTAATGTTAATATGAATACCTAATTTATTACGCCATTTTTTAGGAATAAGTAAGGTGATAAGACTAATAATGATGGCAATGCCAGCAACGCCTAAGGCAAAGGTAATGGCAATGCCTATAATAGAAAAAACAACAGATAATAAAACACCTACCAGTGCAATGACAGGAATAGCAATAAGGATAGCAAGTATAATTGCCCATGCACCAGTTATATCATGACTACCTATTTTAAAGTGGAAATTTGATGGTTTCATTTCAATTTCTCCTATCTTTTTATAACTGTTTTTATATGTCTTAGTATAACATAGCTGAGTTATAATATGAATAATAAGTAAAGAGGATCAGCGGATGTAGTGTTGCATTGTATAATATGGGTTATACCAATAAGGATTTTATATCGGTTAATTGGGGATATGTTATCTTTCGTAAGTTAGAAAATATGAAAGAATAAATAGTTGCATCAAAAGTTCTAGAAGTTACTAGTTGACAATAGTACATAATCGTCATAGGATATATCTATAAAATAGTTTGTATACGAACTAATAGGAGTGAGTAAAATGGATAAATTCGTATTTAGGTGTTCAAAGAAAACATTATTAATATATGCAGCTATTGTGTGGATGTTTGCGGGGGGGATGGTGATGAAACTAGGTTATGAAGTTTTATTAGCAGCACAAGGCTATAAAATGATTTCTGTTATAGTGGCTGTAAGTGTATTTTTAATTTTCTATTTTAGTATTTTTAGTAAGATGGTCTATAAACATGAAAAACGTATTAAAAATAAAGAAAAAGAAAAGCTATGTGTCTTTTCGTTTTTTGATGTAAAAGGTTATGTCATTATGGCTTGTATGATGACCTTAGGAGTAGTGATTCGTTCTATGAGTTTCATTCCGCCTATGTATTGGGCACCTTTTTATGTAGGATTAGGGACAGCTTTATTTAGTGCAGGGATTCTATTTGTTAGAGGTTGGCTAAAATGGGAACAATAAAAAGGGAAACAGAGTCCTTTCAAATTATTATGATGATTAAAGAGATTTATTCACTTATGAATAATCATATAGGATTGGGAATGAGAATGAGTGGATTAACTAATCAACAGGTTATGGTAGTGAAGATCTTAGCTCATAAAAAAGAGATGACACTTACAAGCCTGTGCAGTGAACTTTCTTTAACGAAAGCTACAGTATCAGGTATTATTAAAAGATTAGAAGAAGCAGGCTATATAGAGAAGACAAAGAAAGATAAGGATAAGCGTAATACTTATATTACCTTATCCTATAAAGGAAAGGAATTTGCTTATTCCTTTAAGAAAGCTATGAATGATAGTTTTTGTAATGTATTTAAGGAATTAACATCGGAAGAATTAAATCAGATTAAACAGTCCCTAGAGATACTTATTAATAAAATGCAATAAAAAAGCTGTAGAGTTCACTCTACAGCTTTTTTAGATTTAGTTACCTAAGAATCTATCATAAGCTTGGTTGTAAATTTCCATATATCTTTCTAAGCCCATTTTGTTAAGTGTAGCCACATAGTTATCCCAATCAGTATCTACATTTTGTTGACCTGTTGTCCATTTTGCTTTATTTTGATTTACATAGTCTTGTAAATCTGTTTGAAGAGCTGATAATTCTTTAGACTCTTCTGGAGTTAAGTTCATGTTTGGAATAGCTGGTGCTAAGAATGGTTTGTACATTTCGAGACGTTCATTAGCTCTGATTGAAGATTCTGTTTGAACAAGGTCGTTCATTTCCATATCTTTTGTTTCCATTGTTGGAGCATATGGACCTGGACATTCGCTAGATACGCCTGGTTCAAGTTCTATAATTTCCCATTTACCGCCCTCTCTTTCTTGAAGACGTTTACCGTATTTAAGTTTTAAAGAGTTTTCTTTTTCAAAGAATGAGTCAATGTAACGCATTGCAACTTCTGGATACTGGCAAGTAGCAGAGATGATTGCTCTGTTTTTATCAATACCGTAGTCGAATTGAGACCATAATTGATCACCATTTGGTCCTTTAAGTGGTTCGATTGCAATCCATTCAATGTCTGTACCTTCTAATGGTCCATTTGTAAGGTATGCACCTACGTAGTCAGAACTTCTTTTAGCCATATATTGGTTGTGGTCTTGTGTGAAAAGTTCTGGGTCAAGAAGACCTTCTGTATAAAGTTTGCTTGTCCATTTAATGTAATCTTTGTAACCTTCTTGAACAGGTGTGTAGATAAGATCTTGTTCATCTTCAGAAAGCATCATGCTTCCAGTAAGTGTTACAATACCGAATGCACCACTGAAACCTGTATCACCATTCCATACATCATATGGAGGAACTGGTTCATAAGTCATTGGAATTTCGTCTGCCTTACCATTTCCGTTAGGATCTTGTGTTTTAAAAGCTTTTAAAACTTCATAGAATTCATCTGTTGTTGTTGGTACTTCTAAGCCTAATTTATCTAACCAAGTTTTGTTAATGCAAAGCTGAGTTGTAGGGATACCTGCATTTGCATTTACAGCTGGAATAGAGTAAATGTTACCGTCTGGCATTGTAATAGCGTTTTTGATATCTGGGCGCTCTTCAAGTACCGCTTTGATATTTGGAGCATATTGATCAATAAGATCGTTAAGTGGAAGGAATAATCCCATTCCAGCATATTTATTAATCATAGTAGAACTTAAACCTGAGAAGAAGATATCAGGAAGTTTATTTGATGCAAGAACTAAGTTAAGTTTTTCAGTTGCACCATCTCCACTTACTGTTTCGAAGTCTACTTGAACATTTGTTTTTTCTGCAAGTTCTGCAAATACTGGATAGTCATCCCAGTCGCCATTTCCAGGTTCGCCATAAGCGAAAGCTGTTAATTGGATAGGCTCTTCAACGATTGGATAACCTGTTAAGTTAACTTCTACGCCTGAAGATGAAGTGTTTCCTCCTGCTGCTGCTTGTGATTTGTTTCCAGTGCTACATCCTGTTACAGAAGATACTAAGAGCATTGTAGCTGTTGCTAAAGTTAAAGCTTTAGTGAATTTTCTCATAACTGTCCCCTCCGGTTGTTTGTAATAAAGTCATAAAAACGGATAAATTCTAGTGATACACATGTATAAATTAACTAGAAATAAATGTCTTTATGTCAGAATCAAATTTAATATATATAAATAATAACATATATTTTTGATTTTTAAAGAGATTATGAACAAAAAAATATAAAAAATTAATTTTTTGTTTATAATCAACAAAAATACGACTAAAATTATAGAGATAGAGACAGTAAAATGTAGCATAATGACGAATGGTATAGTAAGAAAAAGGGAAAAAAGTTATAATAGGGGATAGATCAATAAGCGTGAAAGGAAAGAGAATATGTTAGCCATTGATAATTTTGTTGGGGATACACTTAAAAGATTAGAACAGATTGCACCATTAAATTGTTTAGATATACGATCTTATAAGAAAAATAGAAAAATTGTGATAGAAAAGTTAGAAGAGGGTTATAACCTTTATGAAGAAGGCTTTCATGAAGAGGTTTTTTATGACCTATCTAAGGAAGAACTTAAGAAGCTACTTAAAATTATTGAAAAGAGGGAATTTCCAAGAAGTAATAAGTTAAGACTTTATGTACTAGATTCGAGAGAAAGTAGTGTGGCAAGAGCGAATTATAGACAAGAAGTAGAAGAAGAGGAACAGGAATTAGAAAAAGTATTTCTGAAATGCCCCTATAACTTATTTACGCCTATTAAGAGTTTACTAGAGGAGCAGGGAGGGGAAATTATAAATGTAGATTTTAGAGAAGAAGTAGGTATACAAATGCTTCTTAATGAAGGTGTATATAGTTTATTAAAAGAATATGTAAAAGACGAACAGAATATAGAACTCTATACGTATTATTAGGAGATTAAAATATGAAACAAATTATAATAGAAGATAATAGTGTATTAGAAAAGTTTTTTAGACGTAATAGAAAGTATGAAGAAAAGATTATAAATGAGATTCAGGAGAATCTTCTATCTATTATAAAAGAGAAAACTTATAAAATTAAAACAGTAAAGGGCTATAAATATGAAGGTAAGACCATTTATGAATATAAAATTCCATTAGATAAAGTTTTTTCTTGTAGGGTAGCGTACATTTATCAGGAAGAGAAGATTATAGTATTCTTTATTTCTCTTACTACTATTAAGCATGAGTTTACTAAATTGATTGCAGGGGTAGTAGGTGTAACGAAAAGTTAAAATAAGAATAATAGCTTACATAATTTAACAAATATAAAACAGGAACTTTATCATAAAATGCTACGTCTAAGATATATAAATCAAAACTTTTGATAATAAGGAGAGTATAAAGATGAAAATAAATAAAAAAGTTATAGCTATTATGATGACACTTGCAGTGGCAGGAAGTCTTGTAGGATGTGGACAGTCAAATACACCAGAAACACCAGAAACAGGAGTTGTAACGCCAGAAGAGAAACCAGAAGAAGGAACAGAGCAAGATATCGTAGAGCCAGAAACATCAGCATTAGCAGGTTTAGTAGAAACTATTACAGAGGGCATAGAGCTTCCAAGTCAAACTACCATGTTACCGGAAATGTTTGCAGATGCCTATGGAATAGATACAAGTTTACTTAAAGATTATTATGTAAGTATTTCTATGATGAATGTACATGCAACAGAAATTGCAGTATTTGAGTTAAATGACGAAAAAGATGCCGAAGCAGTTATGGAAGGTATTGAAAAAAGACAAAAAGGGTTAGAAGAACAATGGATGAGCTATCTTCCAGAACAATATGAATTAGTTCAAAACTATCAAACAGCTCAAAAAGGAAATAAAATCTTATTTGTTATTAATGAAGAAGCAGACAAGATTGTAGAGAACTTTAACAATGTAGCTGAATAAGAGTATACAAAAAGAGCAACTCATAAAAATGAGTTGCTCTTTTTGTATACTAGGATTTTTTTATTTGTTTATCATCTTTTGGAATTTCTTCAGGGGCACGTCCTTCAGAATAATCAACAGTAGAAGCTGATGTTTGACCACAGTTACACCATGCATTTGTTGTCGCTGTTTTTTGGGCTTTATTCATAGATTGCTTCACTCCTAAGCTATAAAATGAAAGATTTAAAAATAGTATATGGAGATTACGAAAAGTCATGCTAAATAAATAAAGTCAGTTAGTATACAGTCTTCCATTAATATCCAAATTGACAAGAATATGTCAATGTGGTATCTTAGTTAGGCAAGATACATATTTTTAAATTATCATTGTTAGATATAATAGACGGGAGACTTGAGACATGAGTAAAAAAGTAGCAAAGATGTTAGTTGCTGTTATGATGGTAGCAACAGTAGCTTTAACTGTAGGATGTGCACAGCAAGCACCAGAGATACAACCAGAGACAACTACAGAAACAAAAGTTGAAGAAAATGCAGATGCAGTAACAGGAGCATCAGCAGAAGAATATGAAGTAACTGACTTAGAGTGGAGTGCACAGCCACAACTTGGAATCATCAAAGGTGATTATTATAAAGAGGAAGAGCGTTTTAGACAAGGCCATTTAGGGATTTTTGAAGTTGTAAAAAATGGGGATCAGATTGTTAAAGTAGAGTTTAATGAAAATACACGTCCAAACTACTACAACCGTTTTTATCAAGATGTGCCAAAGCGTTTGTCAGAATATAACTTCAGTATGGGTAAAGCTAAAGGTGCAGCATGGATTCAAAGTGTTGTCTTAGTTGAAAAACAAATGTTAGAAGAACAAAGATTAACAGGTGAGTTTGATGTAGTATCAGGTGCATCAAACAGTATTTACCAAGCAATGGTACCACTTGCAGAAAAAGTAGAGCCATTATTAGCTCAGCCTTCAAAGCAAAAATTCTACGGTATTGCTGAAGAATTAGGTGGCGGTTTAACTGGTCAACTTAAAGTAATTGTAGAAGATGGAAAGATTATTTCTTGTCGTTATGATGAAATCTTCGCAGATGATCCAGCAGATATTGAAGAAGATAAATTAAAAGGATTCTATAGACAATCAAAATATGAAAGTGTTATGTATGATGAGCCATCAAGAATTGGCTTCAATGTACAAATGGATGCTTTAAATGAGAAAGTAGTGGAAACACAAAACTTATTAGATTTAACAGATCTTCCAGCTATTGAAGCAACAGGAGATTATGGTAAATCAGGTTATACAGAGCGTAATACTGCATGGGATAACTATCTTGCATTAGCTGAAAAACTTTTAGCTGAAATGGAAGCTGATAAAGTTTTATATTAATAGATAGAAGGAAGGGACTGTTTTTAACAGTCTCTTTTTTTATAAATATTTTTAGTTCTAAAATAGTGTACGAGCCCCATACAATAGAGAGAGGGGAGGGATAAAATGAATGCATTTGGAGCAGCCTTACTCGCTTTAGTAGCAGAAGGAGGAGGCGTATTAACAGGAATTTTATTATTATATCTTTTTCATATTAAAAGTAAGAGACTTATAGGTATGCTTTTTGGAACGACTTCTGGGATTATGATTGCCATGATTTGTTTTGATGTATTACCACATGCATTAGAGTCAGGTGAAAATATACTGATGATGATTGGTGTGCTAATGGGAATTCTAATAGGAATTTTTTTAGAGGATTTTACAGAACTTTTAGGAGATAAGTTTGGAGCCAGTCATAACAAGAAGATGCATACGGGGCTGATTTTGCTATTAGGAATAGCTATCCATAATATACCTGAAGGAGTAGCTTTAGGTACGTTAGCTGCTACGTCGCCTGAAACTATTTTAAAATTTGCTTTTGTTATAGGGATTCATAGTATCCCTGAGGCTATAGCTGTGGCGATTCCACTTAAAATAGCTAAGACACCTTATAAGACTATTGCGATGATTCCTCCAGTGCTAGGTGGAATTATGGGGTTTGGAGCTTTCTGTGGATTTATTATGAGTCAGATGGCAAGTTTTTTTATAACTGTTATGCTAGGACTTGCAGCAGGAATTATTCTTTATATTGTGTGTCAGGAACTACTCCCAGAATCACGTAAAATATGGAATGGAAGACTTACAACCATAGCAACGGTAGTAGGGATTATATTAGGAATGTTATTAGTCAAATAATGTTACATTTTGGCAACAAATCTTTGCGACTCTGCTTCATTATGTAAAAATATGCTAATATAGAGTGAGACATAAATAAGCAGGAGGCCTTACATGAAGCTTAGAAAAAGACTCATTGCCACTATGGCATGTGTAATTGCAATGAATAATCCCGTTTTTGGGTTTGAACCTATAAATACTGTACAGACACATACATATGAAACAACAAAAGAAGTCATTATAGATATTAAAAATACAACGAGCGTGAAGAATTTTAATGATACCTATTATATTTCCACTGATTTTATTAAATCTTATATACGTGATGTAAGGGTAAAGTGGGATAGTATAAATAAACAGACTATTATTACTGTTAATCAGAAAGACTATAGCGTGGAGGTAGGATCTAAAGAGCTTATAACAGAAGAAGGCAGTTATGATTTAGCTAGTCCAGTAGTAACTTATAAAGACCGTACTTTTGTACCAGCTAAAGCTTTCATGCAAGCAGTAGGCGGAGATGTGAAGTATGATGCTGTGCAGAAAACGTTACAATTTAATGTACCACTAACGCAAGAAGAGATACTGAATCAAGCACCTATAGCAGACTTTGACTTTATTCAAGAAAATTATATAGATGGGCAAGAAGTAGAGATAATAGATAAAAGCATAGATTTAGATGGACATAATATTACAAATTGGCAATGGCAGATATCTGGAGATAGGGCAAGCTATAGTTCATTTGCAGAGCTAGGAGCTCATCTAGAAGTTGGAGAGAATGTAGTAGCATTGCGTGTTAAAGATTCACTTGGTAAATGGAGTGAATGGACAAGTAAAAAAATTGTGATTAAACCCAATCAAATTCCACTAATCAAAGCAGTAGAAGTAGATAAGAAAACTTATCAACAAGGTGAGCCTATTACCTTTAAAGATTATGAGTATGAAAATGAAGAGTGGGAAAAGATCACAGAAGAAAAATGGACTTATCAATGTATTAGTCAAGATAATATGCCACTAATTGAAGGTAAACCTTATAAACTTTTTGCTGAGGGAACTTATCACATTACACTTCAAATTAAAGATGAAAAAGGACAGTGGAGCTTGCCTTATGTGAAGGAGATAGAAGTAGGCAAAGAGGTTCTTCAAAGTGAGCTTACTTATCGCTTTACAGAAGGGCGTATTGGAGATATTTTAGAGAACTATAAAAACTTTAATTTCCAAGAATTTGAGGCCATTATACCAACACGTGTTACTTATACAGGTGCCACACTTATGATGAGTAATTCACCAGAATCTGTTCAAACTAAAGGTATTCTTTATGAAGATACCATTCAAGGAGAAGGACGTATTCTCTATCATCATAAAAATGCTTCTACAGATAAGTCTAAAAAAAGATTTGTCATTGTAATGGAGAATGTAAATGAGGTGCCTATTAAAGTTGTGACCATGAATGCAAGTCATAAAGGACCTTCGACAGATGTTTTATACTTAGGGCAACAGGTTGCTTATGATATTTTAGATCAAAATCATGAAAAACATTATAACCTAGCACCGGGAGAAAAACGTTATCTTTTTGATACAGGAAATAAAAATTGGTATCAAGGCCAAACTATTTCGGGCATGATAGATCTTTATTCACAAAGTCCAGTAAAGATTACCATTGCTATGGTAGGGGATCAAACAGAGATTAAACATTTAGAAAATCTTGTATATCTTCCAAGAGATGGTGTACATACAAGAGGCACATTCCCAAATGCAGATAGATATTATACGGTAGATGTTCCTAAAGATAAACCTTATAAACTTATGTTAGGCTTACCATCAGGAGATATTGAACAGCCAATAGAAGGCTATGATGCCTTAACGGGACAAAGTACTGTTAATAAGGGTAATTATGGTGTTAAATATCATATTCGTACAACAGCTGAAGTAAATACTGGACTTCTTTTAAATCCAAGGGGTAATATTTTTAAAGGTGCCATTGGATGGGCAAATAATCGCAGCTATTATGCTCCAAGTGGACATTTAAATGGGGCGAAAAGTGCAGCTAATATTGGGGTTGTAAAAGCGGGAGAAACAAAAGAGCTACTTTATATGCTGCCAAATGGCTCTGCAGCACCTGTTTTGATTTGTTTTATTCCAGAAAATTTATGGAATTATTATTAAAATATTTGTAGAATAGGATAGCCTTCTTAGTGAAAAAATAAAGATGCAATATATCTTATTGTCACTAAGGAGGATTTTTATATGCCAAAATTATATTGTGGTGTAGAAAACTGCACTTATAATGCTGAACATTGTTGTTGTTTAGGAAAAGTAGATGTAGATGGTTCAGAAGCAACAGATTGTACAGAGGGTACTTGCTGTAATAGTTTTGTGGAAGATAATGGGGTTCATAACTGTAGTGGAGAACCTGAGCCAAATTCAGAAATCGACTGTAAGGCAGAAAGTTGTATGCATAATGAAAACTGTAAATGTCATGCAGAAAGTATAGAAGTAGTAGGTAATGGAGCTTGTCGCTGCGGACAAACAGAATGCAGTACTTTTACCAGAAGATAGTAGAATATGAAAAGCGATAAAAAGGCATACTAGACTTGTTAAAAAATTTAAGGAGGCATTAGCCATGAAAAATTCAACAAATAACAACACAGGTTTCAACAATACAACAAACAATGCAACTAACTGTGGAAGATGCAATAACTCAACAAATAACTCAACAAATAACTCAACAAACAATTCAACAAATAACTCAACAAACAACAGCACAAACTGCAGATAGTCTATTACAGTCAAATAGCTCAAATAGGTTGAAGGGTAAAAAAGTCATTAGGAGAACAAACATTCTCCTAATGACTTTTTCTTTCTAACTACATAGTGTATGATAGAGAAAAATAGATGGAACACTTAAAAAGAAAGAAGGGAGAAAGGAATGAATCAAACAATACCTTTTAAAATTGAATCAGCTTTTAAACCCATGGGAGATCAGCCTGAGGCCATTAGAAAAATGGCAGAGAGTATAAAAAAAGGTAATCGCTATCAGACGCTTTTAGGCGTAACAGGCTCAGGAAAAACCTTTACCATGGCTAATATTATAGAAAAAACTCAAAAGCCTACCCTTATTATTGCACATAACAAGACTCTAGCAGCACAGCTTTATAGTGAGTTTAAAGAATTCTTTCCTAATAATGCAGTAGAGTACTTTGTTTCTTATTATGATTATTATCAACCAGAAGCTTATGTACCTCAAAGTGATACTTATATTGAAAAAGACTCCAGTGTTAATGAAGAAATAGATAAACTGCGCCACTCAGCTACAGCTTCTTTATCTGAAAGAAGGGATGTAATTATTGTAGCAAGTGTATCTTGTATTTATGGTTTAGGTGACCCCATTGACTATGAAAATCAAGTACTATCCTTAAGACAAGGTGCAGAAATGGATAGAGATGATGTCCTACGTAAATTAGTTCAGATTCAATATAACCGAAATGATATGGACTTTGCTAGATCTACCTTTAGAGTAAGAGGAGATACGGTAGAGATTATACCGGCAGGAGCATCTGAGAAGGCTATCCGCGTAGAGTTTTTCGGAGATGAAATAGATCGTATAGCAGAGATTGATCCATTAACAGGAGCCGTACTAGGTTATAGAGAACATGTCTCTATTTTTCCGGCTTCTCACTATGCTATTAGTAGAGAGAAGATGGAAGTGGCTATTGAAGCTATAGAGAGTGAGCTGAAAGAACGTCTAGAAGAACTAAAAAATGAAGACAAGCTCCTTGAGATGCAAAGATTAAGTCAGCGTACTAATTTTGACATTGAGATGCTAAGAGAAATGGGATACTGCTCTGGAGTTGAAAATTACTCACGTCACCTATCTGGCAGAGAGGCTGGCAGTACACCTTTTACACTTCTTGACTACTTCCCAGATGATTATCTTATTATGATCGATGAATCTCATATGACAGTACCTCAAATTAGAGCTATGTATAATGGTGACCAGGCACGTAAAAATGTACTTGTAGACTATGGTTTTAGATTACCGTCCGCTCTTGATAATAGGCCTCTTAAATTTGAAGAGTTTGAAGAGAAGATTAATCAAATTATGTTTGTTTCAGCTACGCCAGCGCAGTATGAGTTAGAGCATTCCTTAACTATTGCAGAGCAGCTTATTCGTCCAACAGGGCTTCTTGATCCACCAATTGATGTAAGACCTGTTAAAGGACAAATTGATGATTTACTTAGTGAAATTACAAAACGCACTGATAAAGGTGAGAAAGTACTTGTTACAACGCTTACAAAACGTATGTCTGAAGACTTAACAGATTACTTGAGAGAAATGGGTGTCAAAGTTAAATATTTACATTCAGATATTGATACATTAGAGCGTATTGAAATTGTACGTGATTTACGTATGGGTATTTTTGATGTATTGGTAGGGATTAACTTATTGCGTGAGGGACTAGATATTCCAGAGGTAGCCCTTGTAGCTATTTTAGATGCAGATAAGGAAGGTTTCTTACGTTCTGAAACATCACTTATTCAGACTATAGGACGTGCAGCTCGAAATGCAGATGGACAGGTTATTATGTATGCAGATAATATGACACGTTCTATGCAAAGTGCCATCTCGGAAACCAATAGAAGAAGACAGATTCAAGAAGCTTATAATGAAGAACATGGTATTATACCTCAAACCATTAAGAAAGATATACGTGACCTTATAGTCGCAACCAAAACTGCAGCTAAGAATGAAGAGTTCTTTAAAGAAAAAGACCCAGAGTCTATGAGTAAGGATGAACTTGAAAAAACTATAGCTAAAGTAGAAAAAGAAATGAAAAAAGCAGCAAGAGACTTACAGTTTGAACGTGCAGCAGAATTACGTGATACACTTATTAAGCTTAAACAAATACTAGCATTAAATTAGAGTTTTGCCTAAAAATACTATCGAACATGTGTTTGATTATGTCGTTTTATATGCTATAATAGGCATAAAATGATAAATTAAGAAGGGGAAAATATGAAAAATAAGATTGTCATAAAAGGTGCGAGAGAGCACAATTTAAAAAATATTGATCTTGAACTTAATCGTGACCAGCTTATTGTTTTTACAGGGCTTAGTGGTTCAGGTAAGTCTTCATTAGCATTTGATACGATTTATGCAGAGGGTCAGAGAAGATATGTAGAATCTTTATCAGCTTATGCAAGACAATTCTTAGGTCAGATGGAAAAGCCAGAGGTAGATTATATTTCAGGGTTATCACCGGCTATTTCTATAGATCAAAAGACAACAAGTAAAAACCCACGTTCTACAGTTGGAACGGTTACAGAAATCTATGATTACTTAAGACTTCTTTTTGCTCGAGTAGGTGTGCCACATTGTCCAAATTGTGGCAAGGAAATTAAGAAGCAAACCATTGATCAAATGGTAGATCAGCTTATGGAATTACCTGAGCGTACAAAAGTTCAGCTCCTTGCACCTGTTGTAAGAGGCCGTAAAGGAAAACATGAAAAAGTACTTGAAACAGCAGTGAAACAAGGTTATATCAGAGCACGTATTGATGGAGAAGTTGTAGACCTTACAGAGGCAGAGATTGACCTTGATAAAAATAAAAAACACTCTATCGATATTGTTGTAGACCGTCTTGTTATTAAAGAAGGAATCGGTAAACGTCTTACAGACTCTATTGAGACTGTTATGAAGCAAAGTGGTGGTCTGATGATCGCTGAAATTAATGGTGTAGAAGAAATGAATTTCAGTCAAAGCTTTTCTTGTCCAGACTGCCAGATTAGCATTGAGGAAATTGAGCCACGTCTATTCTCCTTCAACAATCCATTTGGCGCCTGTCCAACTTGTACAGGTCTTGGTGAGAAGTTAGAAGTAGATCCTGAGCTTGTTATTCCCAATCCAGAGCTTACCATTAGACAAGGAGCTATCGCGGTTATTGGTTGGGGTTCTATAGGTAATCCAGATAGCTATGCTTATGCACTTTTTGATGCATTGATGAAAAAGTATCATTTTGATTTAGATACACCATTTAAAGAATTACCAGAAGATATTCAGAACATGATTTTATATGGAACAGATGGCGAAAAAGTACAGTTTACTTTCTCTGGTGAATATGGAACACGTAACTATGATTATGCCTTTGAAGGTGTCGTAGCTAACACAAAACGTCGTTATGAAGAGAGTAGCTCTGAAAGTATGCGTGACGAGTACGAAATCTATATGACAAGTATTCCATGTAAAACTTGTAAAGGTGCTAGACTGAAACCAGAAGCACTTGCGGTTACTATTGGAGATAAAAATATTAATCAGGTCACAAGCATGTCTATTGGTGATCTTAGAACTTTCTTCCTCGAAGTAGAGCTTACAGATAGGCAAAAAGCAATTGGTGTACAAATCCTAAAGGAAATTAATGCAAGGCTTGGGTTCTTAGTAGATGTAGGTCTTGATTATCTGACTTTATCACGTTCATCAGGAACGTTATCAGGTGGAGAAGCTCAGCGTATTAGGCTTGCCACACAAATTGGTTCAGGACTTGTAGGGGTACTTTATATCCTAGATGAGCCAAGTATTGGGCTTCATCAAAGAGATAATGAAAGACTCATTCAGACACTTGTGCGCCTTCGCGACCTTGGAAATACACTCATTGTTGTAGAGCATGATGAGGATACCATGCATGCTGCAGATTGGATTGTAGATATAGGACCAGGAGCAGGTGAGCATGGTGGCAATATTATTTCGAGTGGTCCAATTGATACGATTTTAGCATGTGAGGAATCTGAAACAGGTGCATACTTAAGTGGACGTAAACAAATTGAAGTGCCTGAAGTAAGGAGAAAAGGTAACGGCAATAAGATTAAAATTGTAGGTGCCAAAGAGAATAACCTTAAAAATGTGAGTGTAGATATTCCGCTTGGAACACTAACTTGTATCACAGGTGTATCAGGATCAGGAAAAAGTACACTTATTAATGAAATCTTGCTTAAGCGTTTATCAAGAGATTTAAATCGAGCTAAATGTAAACCAGGTGCACATAGAGATATTAAAGGTCTTGAAAACTTAGATAAAGTTATTCATATTGATCAGTCTCCAATTGGACGTACACCACGTTCAAATCCAGCTACTTATGTAGGGGTATTTGATATGATTCGTGATGTGTTTGCACAGACACAGGAAGCTAAGATGAAAGGGTATCAAAAAGGTCGTTTTAGCTTTAATGTAAAAGGGGGACGCTGTGAAGCATGTCGTGGCGATGGTATGCTGAAGATTGAAATGCATTTCCTACCAGATGTCTATGTACCTTGTGAAGTATGTAAAGGTAAACGTTATAATAGAGAAACTTTAGAAGTGAAGTATAAAGAGAAAACGATTTCTGATGTATTAGATATGACAGTAGAAGAAGCGCTTAAATTCTTTGAGAACTTCCAAGCGATTAGCCGTAAACTTCAGACACTTTATGATGTAGGTTTAGGTTATATTAGACTTGGACAATCTTCTACAACTTTATCAGGTGGAGAGGCGCAACGTGTTAAACTTGCGACAGAGCTCAGTCGCCGTGGTACAGGAAAGACGATGTATATTTTAGATGAACCAACTACAGGTCTGCACTTTGCGGATGTGCATAAGCTTGTAGGCATTTTAGATAGGCTCGTAGAGAATGGTAATACAGTTGTAGTTATTGAGCATAACTTAGATGTTATTAAAACAGCTGATTATATTATTGATTTAGGTCCTGAAGGTGGTAGCCGTGGTGGTGAAATTGTAGCAACAGGTACACCAGAAAAAGTAGCTAGAGTAGAAGGTTCTTATACAGGTAAATTCCTTAAGAAAATATTAAATATATAAGTATAGATGCGCAAAAAAGCCAAGCCCTTATGCAGTTCCCCCTTAAAATAACTGCATGGGCTTGGCTTTTTGTGTGGCAAGGGTAGTGTCGATGGATTGTATAAGCATCATGAGCTTAATGCTAAGAAGGGAAAGGCTTTTCTGTGGTGAACCCATAGGTATTAGGTGGGTATTGTCTGCATCTGCCGTTTATAGGGATGTCAACACATATATAAGGGTCAGATGGGAGGTAGCACGTAGTACGTATGGAGGTACCGTAAGAGAGGCCGGTTGCTTCTATAACTTATACGCTAGAGCTTAATTAAAGTATAGACACTTTTATATATTAAACCGTGCAAGCTTAGTTGCCACCATCTAGGCTTACTGGTTTGTAAACTAATCTACATACTCATAATTTGGAAGGGGGACCAAAGTAGAAGAGATAGATTGTTTACGGGGCGTAAGGTACTTTCACTACCTAGGATGTGTTTTGTATCTTACATATACTATATAGTCCTATGTAGCTAAAATTCCCCGAAATTTTTTGAGAAAATTTTATTGACTTATAAAAGCAGTTAAACAAGTAAAAAAAGTGCATTTTTATTAAAGAAAAAGTAGCTTATAATAATTGGACAAACAATTAAGCTCATTAAATAAGGAGAAGTAGGATGACAACTTTATTAAAGTTTGAAACTATGCAAATCAAAGTAAGTCCCTGGTTAGAAGAAGCAAGTGTACCTTTTATATCTCAAATTAATATTTTGCAGAATGGATTACAAAGTAGATTGGAAGCAGGAGATGATATAGGACTAGGATTTGGAACGATACAGACGCTCTATCCTTATGCCCAGCAAAATGTTTATACGAGAAAGCTAGAAGAGCAAGAGGTAGAAGTTGTAAGATTAGAGAATGAGTATCTAAAAGCTATTTTTCTACCAAGTTTAGGTGGAAGACTATGGTCTTTATATGACAAAGTGGCTCAAAGAGATTTACTTTATGTCAATGATGTGATTAGGCCAAGTAATTTAGCTGTACGTAATGCATGGGTAAGTGGTGGTGTAGAATGGAATATAGGCGTTATAGGGCATTCTCCATTTACATGTTCACAGCTTTTTGTAGGCGTAGTTGAAGTAGAGGGCATGGAAGTTCTAAGAATGTATGAATATGAACGTATTCGTAAAGTGACGTATCAAATGGACTTTTTCCTTCCTGAGGATTCTAAGTTTTTGATGTGCCGTATGAGGATTGTCAATCCTAATGAGATAGAAGTACCTATGTATTGGTGGAGCAATATGGCTGTACCTGAACTGGATGGAGGCAGGCTTGTTGTAGAAGCAGATGAGGCATATACCAATGGAGAAGGAGCTGTCTATAAGGTACAGGTACCTGTAGTAGAGGGAGTAGACATTACATATCCTAAAACTATTCCACATGCAGTAGACTATTTCTTTGATATTCCTAAAGCAAAAAGGAAGTATATTACACAGTTAGATGAATCCGGTTACGGTATGATTCAGACATCTACAAGTAGGCTTCAAGGCAGAAAACTTTTTGTATGGGGACAGGCAAGAGGCAGTGAGAGATGGCAGGAGTATTTGACCAATGAAGCAGGTCATTACATAGAAATTCAGGCAGGACTTGCTAAGACTCAATATGGATGTCTGCATATGGAACCAGCAAGTGAATGGGAATGGCTAGAGGCATATGGAGCTATTCAAGTAGATAAGCAGCTTGTACAAGGAGAGTGGCAATCATTAAGGAAGCAGGTAACTCAAACTTTAGAAGAGGCATTACCTGAGAAGAGGCTAGAACAACTCCTTAAAGAGACTAGAGCATCTATCGCCTTGAGAGAGGCAAAACTTATAAAAACAGGAAGTGTATTTGGAGCTATAGAGAATATACGAAGAGAGCAAGAAGGAAAAGGGACTTTAAGTGAAAACTTAGATTTTGGGCAAGTCTCTAAAGAAAATGAATGGGTACAACTCATGCTAGAAGGTAATATGGGAGGCTGTGAAGATAGGGAGATGTCAGGAAGCTATATGAAGGAAGACTATTATTATAAACTTCTTCAAAAAGCTGTGCAGCAAAAAGATAAGGATAATGCATATACTTGGTATCATTTAGGTCTTTATGAACTTGTACATCAGCAGCTTGATCAAGCCATTAATTCCTTAAAGCATTCTAGAGGTATAAAGGCTACAGCCTTCAATACTTATGCACTGGCTATAGCGTATAGCCTAAGAGGGGATACAGAAGAAGCTATAGATTATTGTATAAAGGCTATGAGATTAAGAAATGATGATATAGGGTTAGTTAAGGAATGTTTATCTCTTTTATTAAAGAAGGAAACGTATGAAATTTTACTTAAAGAAGTTGAAATGCTTCCAGATGCTATTCAAGATAATACAAGAATAAAGGCTTATAAAGCTTTTGCTTATGCTAAGTGTGGTAGTGTAGATAAGGCAGAGGAGATTCTAAGAAAAGATGAATGGTTAGAAGTAGAAGACATTCGAGAAGGGGAGTGCTTTACTGCTCAGTTATGGAACATCATTCAAGAGGGGAAAAAAGATAAGGAAGATTTGCCATTTCAATTAGACTTTAAAGCTACTTTTTAAAAATAAAACTAGCACTGCTTAGAAAGCAGTGCTAGTTTTGGATTATCTGAATGTTTCTAAGCTGATATCACCATCTTCGTATTTGGCAATAAGTTTATCATTGCCATTGTAGATGATACCAGTAAATTCTCTTGAACCAAATTCATCAGTAAGATCTTTGATGATTTTTTCCATGAAATCTCTTAAAACACGTTTGTCGGAGCGGGAAGCATTTCTTACATAGTCATTCCAGAGATCTTTTTTATCACTTGGTAAATCAGTATATACTGTAAAGATAATTGTTTCGTAGTTATCAATACCTTCAAGTTTGAAATCGTCAATAGCAATTGTTAAATCTTTTAATGAATCAAAGTTAATAGATGGAAGTTTAGTGTAATCAGAAATTAAATCATCTTCCATATCCTTTAAAGCTTTATCTGTGATTTGAATGCTGTATTCAAATCTACCTTTTGTTGTATAAGTGAAAGTAGATACTGTTTCATCTTTGTAATCATCAACAAATTCACCACGGATTTCTACAGAACCTAATTCATCTTGGATATCGCTGCAAATATTTTCAAAGAAAGTTTTTAGTTTTGATTCAGAAATACGTCCAAATGCTGATTTATCATATTTGCTATCGTAAGATACTTCAAGTTCGATGTATTCTTTTTTTGCATTATAAGTTAAGCCAAAGCCCCAGTCTACATCATATTTATCATCATATTCATCTTCGATAAGGGTAAGCATTTTTTTCATGCCTTTATCATCTAAAGATGGTTTGCTTGCTTCTTCTTCTTTTTTGTCTTCTTCTAATTGTTTATAGTAAGCTACTTGTTTTTCAAGGTTAGCTACTTGATTTTTAAGAGTAGCGATTTCAAGATTTTTGTTTGCAAGTTCAGCTTCACTTACACCACCTTGAGGTGTTTTTGAGGTGATTTGAACTGTTTTATTTGTACTGTCCCAGTTAACATTGTTATTAGTGATTTGGCCAGCATCACGAAGTGACACATATACAGTACCATTTATCATAAATGGTTCGTATTGAGGTGCTTGAGCTTTGCCGTCATATGTAACTTTAATATTGTTATAAACTGCTTCTACTTTTTTAGTAAGATTAGCAGCACTTACAGATAATGCGCCTGAGACCATAAGCATTGCACAACCAAGTGTTAAAGCTTTTTTTAGATTTCTATTCATTGAAAAAACCTCCTTATAAGTCATACATAATTTCTTTAAACAAAGTATAACGAATAGGAGGTTATAATTCAATTGAACACAGTAAAATTAATGAAAATGTAACAAAAGGTTACTTAATGTCTAACTTTCCATTATTATACGAAAATTGGTGAGTTGGCTGAGCTGCATCGTCTTCGATAATAATACCTTGTATAGGAATGTCTTGTTTACCTAAAGTAGTGGTAATTTCAGTTGCAATAGCTGTTACCAATTTTTCAAGATCAGCTTTTGTTAGTTTTTTGAAAGCCTTAGCATCTTCTTTGTCATATTCAATGACTACGAGGACCTTACCATTATTATAGATGATTTCAAAGTCCCAGTCGATTTTATATTGCTTGTCAGAGCTTTTCTCAAGTTTATCTTCAAGTTGATCAAGTACAAAACTTATAGAAAGTGGATTGTTCAAGTCTACTTGTGGCGCGGAAGCAAAAATGGGTATAGTACTACTTGCAATAAGGCAGGTTGTTATTCCTGTAAATAAAAACTTTTTAATGGACATAATAAAACCTCCTAAAAAATATAGAGTCTATAATTAGTATTGAAGATAGGATTGATTCTATTCTGGGAAATATTAGTATAGGTAAAATACAAAATCTGGTCTATACTTGAATTAAGAGATAAAACTTAAAGAGGAGAAAAGGTATGTTTGATATTAAAGAAGAACTAAAAAAACTTCCGGCTCTTCCAGGCGTTTATTTAATGAAAAATGAACTGGATCAAATCATATATGTAGGTAAGGCAGTAAGTCTGAAAAATAGAGTAAAGCAATACTTTCAAAAATCTAAAAATCATTCTATAAAAACTATTCGATTAGTAGAGCAGATTAGAAGCTTTGAGTATATTGTAACGGCTTCTGAACTAGAGGCACTTGTATTAGAGTGTAATCTTATTAAGCGATATAATCCTAAATATAATATTCGCCTTAAAGATGATAAGCATTATCCTTACATTCGTGTGGATATTCAAAACGCCTTCCCACGCGTAACGGTTGTAAGAAGTATGAAAAAAGATGGAGCTAAATATTTTGGACCTTATACAGATGTTAATGCTATGTGGGAGCTTGTAGAAATCATTAAGAAGACATGGCAACTTCGTACGTGTACAAGAGTATTGCCAAGAGATATTAATAAGGAGAGAGCATGCCTTAATTATCATATAGGACAATGTAGTGGGCCATGTATTGCCAAGTCCTCAGAGGTTGAATATAAGGTAATGGTAGATGAGGTAACATCTTTTTTAAGTGGTAAATACCAAGATATTATTAAGCGTATAGAAAGACAGATGGAAGATGCAGCTATAAATCTAGAATTTGAAAAGGCAGCTACCTTAAGAGATCAGCTAGCTGCAATTAAAAAAATCGAGCAGAAACAGACTGCTTCTAACAGTAGTATGGAGGACCAAGATGTTATAGCCTTTGCACGTAGTGAGAAGGATACCTTAATGCAAATCTACTTTGTGAGACAGGGAAAACTTATTGGACGTGAACATTTCTTAATTAATGAGACCGAAGGAGAAGAAATTGAGACATTATTTAGAGAGTTCATCATACAGTTTTATTCAGAGGCCAATTTTATTCCTAAACAGATTTTAGTAGAAAAGGTACCTCAAGATTTAGAACTACTTGAAGAATATTTGACCATGCAAAGAGGTAGTAAAGTTACTATAGTGCATCCTCAGAAAGGAACTAAACATAATCTATTAGAGCTGGCGAGTAAAAATGCTTATATTACACTGAGTCAGTTTGGTGATGAACTAAGAAGGCAAGAAGCAAGGACAAAGGGAGCGCTTGAAGAAATTCAAGAAGCAATTGGTTTGAGTGGTAACTTAAATAGAATAGAAGCCTATGATATATCTAATACTCAAGGGATTGAGTCTGTAGGGGGCATGGTTGTCTTTGAAAGTGGTAAACCGAAACGTAGTGACTATCGTAAGTTTAAAATTAAGAGTATTCAAGGTCCAAACGACTATGGCAGTATGGAAGAAGTTTTAGATAGACGTATTGCAAGATTGGTACAAAAAGGAGAAGAAGATAGTTTTGCTAAAATGCCTGACCTTATTCTAATGGATGGTGGTAAAGGACAAGTTGGTGTAGCTGAAAAGGTTATTGCGAGTTATGGGCTAACGATTCCGGTATGTGGTATGGTAAAAGATGACCGCCACCGTACAAGGGGATTACTTTATCAAAATGAGGAGATTCTTCTTAAAACCACTTCAGAAGGCTTTAAACTTATTACACGTATTCAAGATGAAGTCCATCGCTTTGCTATAGAATATCATAAAAAGTTACGTAGCAAGGCTCAGGTTCAATCTGTTTTAGATAATATTAAGGGTGTAGGAAAAGAACGTAAAAAATTGCTTATGAATACATTTAAGAGTGTAGAACTTTTAAGACAGGCAAGTCTTGAAGAAATTGAGGCTATACCGGGTATTCCGAAAGATGTGGCACTGAACATTTATACTTTTTTCCATAAACAATAGATGTTATAATAACTAATAGTATGTAAAAATTAGAAAAAGGAGTAAGGGCATGTATTCTGTAAAAGTAAGTAAAATCATTGAACATTTTAAGCTTGAGCCTTTAACACCGAATGTAGAGTACGATAACAGACAGGTTACAGAATCTGATGTAAATAGACCAGCTCTCCAATTAGCAGGATTTTTTGACTATTTTGATCCTACAAGATTACAGATTATTGGTAAGGTTGAGCATACTTATCTTCAGAAAATGAGTCAGGCAGACAGAGCAAAGTGTATTGAACGCTTAATGAGTTATAAAGAGATTCCTTGTATTGTTCTATGTAGGGAAGAAATTAATCCATTCCCAGAAATGATTGCCTGTGCTGAAAAATATGGTATCCCTATTTTTAAAACGCTTGAAGCAACAACAAGTTTCATTGCAGAAGTGAATAGATGGTTACATGTAGAGCTTGCACCTCGTATGTCTATGCATGGTGTTCTTGTAGACATTTACGGGGAGGGCGTACTCATTACAGGAGAGAGTGGTATTGGGAAAAGTGAAACAGCTCTTGAGCTTGTAAGAAGGGGCCATCGTCTTGTAGCAGATGATGCAGTAGAAATCAAACGTGTATCTGGTACAACACTTCTTGGGTCAGCACCAGAAGTTATTCGTCATTTTATTGAAGTACGTGGTATTGGAATTGTAGATGTGAAGCAGATTTTTGGGATAGGTTCTGTAAAAGAAATGAAGAATATTGACTTAGTTGTAAAACTTGAGTTATGGGATCAAAAGAAACAGTATGATAGATTAGGGTTGACAAATGAATATATGGATATTCTAGGTATTAATGTTGTAAGTCATTCTATTCCGATTAGACCAGGGAGAAACCTTGCGATTATTTGTGAAACAGCTGCCATTAACTTTAGACAAAAGAAAATGGGTTATAATGCGGCCGAAGCACTTAATGAACGTGTTATGAATAACTTACAAAATAATTTTAATAATTAATTCTTCAGGAGGAAAGCGATGTATTATATTGGTGTAGATTTAGGTGGGACAACTATTAAGGCGGGGTTACTTAATAGTGATTATGAGATTATTAAAAAAGTTGTGATTCCAACAGGAGCGGAGCGTTCATCAGAAGAAGTTCTAAGAGATATGGCTATGCTTTGCAGAGAAATTATGCAAGAGCATAACTTAACAGAAGAAGATGTACACTCTATTGGTATTGGGAGTCCAGGGATTGCTTCTCCGATTGAAGGCATTATTCATTATGCAAGTAATCTTAACTTTAACGAAGTAAATGTAAGAAATGAAATTCAAAAATATATTAACTTACCAGTTTACGTAGAAAATGATGCAAACTGTGCAGCTCTTGCAGAAGCAATTTGTGGTGCGGCTAAAGGTGAAAAAGACGTTGTCGTTATGACACTTGGAACAGGTGTAGGCGGCGGCATTATCATTAATGGTAAAGTTTATAGTGGTGCTTTCTGTGGTGGCGGAGAAATCGGACATCATGTGATAGAGATGAATGGTCGTCCATGTGGATGTGGACGTAAAGGTTGTTTAGAACAATATGCATCTGCTACAGCACTTATTAATGATGCAAAAGCAGCAGCGAAAGCAAATGCTGGAAGCAGCCTTAATGAACTAGTGGAAGATGGTAACTTAGACAATATGACTGCTAAAATTGTATTTGACGCAGCACAAAGTGGTGATGAAGTAGCCACAGCTGTACTTGACCAATACTTCAGATACGTAGCACACGGTGTAGCTAATATTGTTTATATGCTTCAGCCAAGCACTGTTGTATTAGGTGGCGGTATGAGTGCTCAAAAAGAAAACCTTACAGGTCCAGTTACACAATATGCAGCAGAGGAAATGTGTCCAGGGCTTGAGCTTAGAAATCCAGTTAAAGCAGCTATTTTAGGTAATGATGCAGGAATCATTGGTGCCGCATTAGTAGGAACAACTCTATAAAATACAATAGAATTAAAGCATTAGCTTGTTAAGGTGGGGATGAGTCAGTTCATCCCCACCTTAATGCATGACGTTATGAATGAAATGATAGATAAACTTAAAGGGGGCTTACAAATGAATCAAAAAGAACTACTTAAACGTTATGTCATGAAATATAAGTGGTTCTATATATTTGGTGTACTTATTTTATTACTTGTCGACTATATGCAACTTTTTATTCCTAAGATTATAGGAATGGTAACAGACGGAATTAAAGATGGCAGTATGGCATCAGAAGGGATTATTACAATGGTTATGACTTTAATAGGCGTAACTCTTGTGATGGCTCTTTCTCGTATAGGTTGGCGTTATTGTATCATAGGTTCATCAAAGAAGATAGAACGTGATTTAAGAGCAGATTTATTTGAAAAATGGGTAGAGTTAGATGCGCAATACTTTAATGCACATAAAACAGGAAATTTAATGGCTTATGCAACGAATGACTTAAATGCTATTCGTATGATGGTAGGACCTGGTGTTATTACTATATTTGATGCGGTCATTATGACATTTCTTGTAATAGGCCAGATGGCTTTTGACATTAACTTACAGCTTACTTTAGTAGCGATTATTCCAATGCCATTTATTGCATGGGGGAGTTACTATTTTGGTAAGATTATAAAAAGACGTTTTAAAATTAAACAAGAAGCTTTTGCACTTTTATCAGATAAGGTACAGGAAGCTTTTTCGGGGATTAAGGTTATTAAATCGTTCGTGCAAGAGTATTATGACCTTAAAGGTTTTGATGTTATTGCAGAAGATAACTATGATAAGAATTTAAAGCTTGCTAAACTTTCAGCAGTTTTAAATCCATTAGTGATTTTCTTAGTAGGTACAAGTTTACTTATTTCTATAGGTTATGGAGGGTATCTCACCATGGTTAATGAAATTACCATTGGTGAATTTGTAGCTTTCAATCAGTACATACTTATGCTAAGTTGGCCAATGCAAGCCATTGCTATGGGGATTAATACCTTTGCACAAGGTTCAGCTTCTGTGAAAAGAATTGATGAAGTTCTTCAAGTACAGGCAGTGGTTCAAGATGAGGAGGGTGCTAAAGCACTTGAGCAGGTAGAAGGAAATATTAAGCTTTCTCATTTAAACTTTAACTTCCCAGATAATAATCAACAAGGTCTGATAGATGTAAACTTAGATATTAAAAAAGGTGAAACGCTTGCTATTTTAGGCAGAACAGGTAGTGGTAAATCTACTTTAGTAAACTTACTTCTTAGAATTTATAATGCGCCAGAAGGGTCTATCTATATTGATGGTAAAGACATTATGAAAGCAACCGTGCAAAGTGTACGTGAACATATTGCTTATGTACCACAGGATAATTTCCTTTTCAGTGATACGATTGCCAGCAATATTGCATTTGGAGCGGATCACCTAACTAAAGAACAGATTGAAGAGGCAGCAAGAAAAGCAGATGTACATAGAAATATTATGGACTTCCCAGAGAAGTATGATACAGTCGTAGGGGAAAGAGGTACAACTTTATCAGGTGGACAGAAACAAAGGGTATCTATAGCAAGAGCGCTTATATTAGATGCACCTATTCTAATTTTAGATGATTCCTTATCTGCGGTTGATACAAAGACAGAAGAACTGATCTTAGAAAACTTAAAAGAAGTACGTGAAGGCAAAACAAATATTATTATTGCACATCGTATTTCAACCGTACGTCATGCAGACCGTATTGTAGTTTTAGAAGAAGGTCGTGTAGCTGAGTATGGTAATCATGAATCGCTTCTTGAGATGCAAGGCATTTATGCAGATATGTATGAAAAACAACAGTTGGAAGAAGAACTCAGTGAGGCATAAGAGGAGGAAACAAAATGAAAGATAAAGATAGTAGTCTTATAAAGCGTTTGCTTGCCTATGCAAAACCTTATAAATGGTGGTTCTTACTGGTTTTAATCTTTATGCTTGGAAGTACAGTTGCAGATTTAGCAAAGCCTGTACTCATAGGAAACGCTGTAGACTTATTTACTGAAGGTTATAAAATACCTTATGTAGAAGATGATAAGGCAAAGGGAACAATAGAATTTGAAGGGCGTAAACTACGTCATTTAGAAGAGAAAGAGAATATACAAGAAGTTTCACAGATGCTTCAATATAAGAGCCAGTATTACTGGGTACAGGAAATGAACTTAGAAGATGCCAAGGCAGTTTTGGCTATGACACCATCCATGTATCGTAATAGTATTTTAGAGAGCGAAGATAGTCTAACGATTGATGTAAATGGTCATACTTATAAAGGACGTTTATTAGAAAAAGAGGAACTTAAAGTATTAAGAAGTCTTAATCTTAAGCCACTAGCTATACTTGCAGGTTATTTCTTATTAGTACTTGTAGTAAGTTTTGCTTTCTTATATTTACAAGCAGTAATCTTACAGTATATTGGACAGAAAATTATTTTAGCTATAAGGCATGAAATTTATGACAAGATGCTGCATTTACCATTTAGATTTTATCATCAAAATCCTATTGGTAAGTTAGTAACAAGAGTTACCAATGATACAGAAACTCTTAATGAAATGTATACCAGTGTTCTAGTCAATTTATTAAAACAGGCATTTTTCCTAATAGGGGTTATGGTCATGATGTTAGCTACAGATGTGAAAACAGCCTTATGTGTTATTGGGCTTGTGCCAATTGTTGTTATTGCTACCATCATTTATAAACGTTTTTCAAGACGTGCGTATCGTGAGATGCGTAATAAGCTGACAGAAATGAATGCCTTCTTATCTGAACATTTATCTGGTATGCGTGTTATTCAAATTTTTACGCGTGAAAAAGCTAAAGTCAAACAAATGAAGAAGATTAACAATGAACACTTTAAGGCAAATATGAAAGAAATGACAGCATTCATGCTCTTTAGACCTTTTATTTTCTTCTTATGCTACATAGGTGTAGCGCTTGTACTTCTGGTAGGTGGACATAGTGTACTTCAAGGTGCCATGAGTGTAGGAGCACTTATTATTATGACATCTTATACAAAGGATTTCTTTGGACCTATTGAACAGCTTGCAGAGAATTTCAATGTACTTCAGTCAGCATTAGCTTCAGCTGAGAAAATCTTCACCATTTTAGATGAAGAAAATGAAATTATAGAAGGTACACGTCACATTGATTCAAATACTTTTAAAGGAGATATTGAATTTAAAAATGTATGGTTTGCCTATGAAGGTGAAGAGTGGATTTTAAGGGATGTTTCTTTCAAAATAGAAGCAGGACAAAAGGTAGCTTTTGTAGGAGCAACAGGAGCAGGCAAAACATCTATTTTAAGTTTAATTTGTCGTTATTATGATATTCAAAAGGGACAAATCTTAATAGATGGTATTGATATTAAGGAGTATGATACAGCAGCACTTAGAAGCCAGGTAGGACAGGTGTTACAGGATGTATTTATGTTTACAGGTGACATTAAAGGGAATATTAGACTAGGAAAAGACAGCATTTCCCAGGAAACTGTCGAAGCAGCAGCAAAACTTGTCAATGCTCATGAGTTTATTAAAAAATTACCACATGGGTATGATGAAGAAGTATTAGAAAGAGGTAATAGTCTTTCAACAGGTCAGAGACAACTTATTTCTTTTGCGAGAGCAGTTGCATATGATCCTAAGATCTTTATTCTAGATGAAGCTACAGCTAATATTGATACAGAAACAGAAAGTCTTATTCAAGATGCTCTTTATAAGATGATGGAAGGACGTACAACTTTAATGGTTGCCCATCGTTTATCAACCATTCAGCATGCAGACAACATTATTGTATTACATAAAGGTAAGATTAGAGAGATGGGTACACATCAGACACTACTTGCCAATAAAGGTATTTATCATCATTTATACCAATTAGCCCTTGAAAGCCAACACATGGCTTAGAGGAAAACTATAGAAATAAGAGGTATACAGAGAGTGGACAATAAATTAGAGCTTCAAATTAAATTAAAAGTAAAAGATGTGCTACGTTATAACTTATGGGTAGCCTACCGCTCTATTGTAAGCAAACTTATGCTTATTCTTGGAGTAGGTTTAACAGGATGGCTTATTTATAAAGTAAGTGTTAATACAGGTAGGTTAGATGTATTTATTTCACAAAACATTATATGGATTGTACTAGCTGTATTTATTCTTATAGTAACCCCATTTAAAGTTTGGACTATTACAGCAACACAGATGCAGGCGCCTATTTTTTCAGGTGTTTCGAAGTACATTTTTACAAAAGAAAATATTTATATGCAGGTAGGCGAATTAGAAGACACAGTTTCTTGGGATACCTACGTTAAAATTGTGGAAACGAATAAAGATTTTAGATTTTTTGTGGATAAAGTTCAGGCACAAATTTTCCCTAAACATAATATGACAGCAGAGCAAATAACAGTTTTAAAAGCATTGATTAAAGAAGCAAAGGATGAAGCTAGTTATAAGCTCAAATAGAAAGAGGACCAAATGGAAAGACTATTTCATATCTCTACAATTAACAAATACCTAGAGTGGTTTGAAGATGATTGGGATAAAATTAAAGCTTTTAGTGAGAGACATCAAATGGATGGGGTAGAGCTGGGTCTTACCTTGGATTATGATATTAGCCGTATACCAGAAGGAATTGTAAAAGGTGTACATCTAAGCTTCTATCCCATGTGGTTAGATTTCTGGCAAGGAAACTTAGAAAAAGTTGAACAGATTTTAGGTAGTAAAGAAGCAGTTAGAGCCTATTACGGTGGTGAAGATAAACAAGTAATGATAGATACGTATAAGAAGCAATATGAAAGGGCTAAAACTTTAGGTGCTAAATATATGGTCTTTCATGTGAGTCATGTATGTATTGAAGATTCTTTTACTTGGAAGTTTGATTATACAGATGAAGAAATTATAGATGCAGCTATAGAGTTGTTAAATGAAGTTTTCCCAGCAGATGAAGAAGGGCCGTTATTACTTTTTGAGAATTTATGGTGGCCAGGTCTTAATTATCTAGATAAAGAAGTGACACATAAACTTATTAAAGGCGTAAAATACGCGCAAAAAGGATTATTAATAGATATTTCACATCTTATCCTTACTAATTTACAAATTGGGACAGAAAAAAGTTGTTACGCGTATATTAAAGAAGTAGTTAAGAATTTAGGTGAATTAAAAGACTATATTTATGGTATGCATTTGAATAAGACATTACCTAAATATTATATGAGTCAAGATCGTAGTTATTTATTAGAACGTTATAGAGAGACGCAGGCACCAATGCTCAAAAATCGTATTTTAAAACAGCATATTCAAAAACTAGATCCACATCGTCCTTTTGATCATGAAATTGCTAAAAAAATTGTAGAGTGTATTAATCCTAAATTCTGTGTCTATGAAACAAATCCTGCGGATATTTATGAAATGGCTTATTTCTTAAAGCAGCAGAATAAGGCATTAGGCATTCTATATAAATAAAGGTATAATATATTAAACTTTAGTTTAATTATTAAATATTAATAAATATGTATAAAAAGAATAATTAATGTCGAGTAAATAGTTGACAGTATACTCCAATTTTCTTATAATAGTTTTGTAACAATTAGTTAATAAATTATGAGAAGCCGGAGGAAATGAAAATGCAGTTGAAGAAAACATTACTCGCAATAGGGATTGCGGTGACTACTATGTTAGTACCTTCACTTGTATATGGACAAGCTTATGGTAAAGTAAATGTTGAAACTTTGAATATGCGTCAGGAACCGAATACAAAAGCTACCAATGTAGGCCAGTTAAATCAAAAAGATGAGGTACAAATCATTGGTCGTGCAAATGAGGAATGGCTTCAAGTAAAAGGTAAAGATGGCAAATCTGCCTATGTTTTTAGTGAATATGTTTCTATAGAAGAGGCAGAAGGTGTTATTATAGGACAAGGTGTACGCTTAAGAGATTATCCCGCCACAACAGGAAGTAATGTATTTGACACCCTTAGTAAAGGTGATAAAGTGGTTATTCAATATACAGTAGATGGATGGTGTAAGGTTATCCATGATGGTAGAGAAGGTTTTGTAAGTGCTGAATATGTGGATTCAAAATTTATGGATGAAATAAAGTCCGAATCTATTTCAGAAGTAAAACGCATTGTGCCTACAAAAGTAGAAGCACCTGCTCAAACAGAATCCACAGCTTCTAAGAATAATGCATCAGGTTCAAGTAGCAGTAATAGCACTACAAAGCCAGTTGAAAGCTCAGAAAGTTTAGCAGATACTATTATAGAAGATGCAAAACAATTTTTAGGCAATCCATATGTATATGGAGGCAATAGTTTAACAAATGGTGTAGACTGTTCAGGATTTACACAACAAATTATGAAAAGACACGGCATTAGTATTTCTAGAACATCAAGTTCACAGTATACTAATGATGGATATAAAGTAAGTAGGGATGAACTACGTAAAGGAGACTTGGTATTCTTTGGTTACAATGGTTCGATCTCACATGTAGGTATTTACATAGGAAATGGACAAATGATTCACTCTGGAACAAGTAGTACAGGTATTACAATTAGCTCACTTGAAGGAGTTGGAAAACCTTATATAGGTGCAAAACGCGTATTATAAAATAATAAAAGACATATAGAAATGACTTTCTATATGTCTTTTTATATAATTACAGTAAAATAAGGGGAATAAAAATGAATAAAAAACCTAATATTTTATTCTTAATGAGTGATGAACATCGATTTGATGTAAGTGGATTTACAGGTAACCCAGTAGTACGAACACCATTTTTGGACCGTTTAGCAAAAGATGCAGTTATTTTTACTAATGCTTATACACCATCTCCAGTATGTATACCGGCTAGGCAATGTATAGCAGCAGGTCAGTTTCCAAGAACATGTGGAGTAGAGAACTATGGCCAAGACTTGCCACCCAATTATCAAACTTTTGCTAAGACACTTGTACAAGGAGGGTACAAAACTGCAGCAGCAGGTAAATTACATCACTTTGGTATAGACCAAATGCAAGGATGGCTTTATCGTATTGCTGGGGATTGTGAAGTTTCCTCAAAACATTATGCACAAGGCTGTAATAGGAGTGCTACATCTGATAATGCATCAGGACTTTTAGAAAGTGGCATCAAGTGGGATGATAAAAAAGAAATTCTTAGAGCAGGTCCAGGACATAGTGCATATGCAAGAAGAGATGAGTTAGCCGTACAAGGAGCCAAAAACTTTATCTATGAACACTTTATAGATAGTTATTATGATAGAGCTACGCCTTATGTACCTCTTATGTTATATGTAGGTCTTTTAAATCCCCACTATCCATACATAGCAGAAGAAAATCTCTTTAATTATTACCTAAATAGAGTGGAACTTTATAAAAATCAAGAACCTTTCAATCATCCTTTCTTAGGAAGATGTTCTAACTGCGGTCCACTTAGACCAGGCATAGATATTGATAAGAGGGATGTAAAAAGAGCCATGGCTGCCTACTACGCTAATATAGAAACTATAGATAAGCAATTTGAACAAGTATTTAAGGCCTTGGAAGAAGCTGGGGAGGACTTAGATGAATGGATTATTATTTATACAACTGATCATGGTGAGATGCTAGGAGAGTATGCTATATGGGAGAAACAAAGATTTTTTGAAGGAAGCGTAAAAGTGCCTTTATTTATTAGATACCCTAAGAAATATGAACCTAAAAAAGTAGATAAAAATGTTAATCTAGCAGATTTATTTGCAACCTTATGTGAGTTAACTAAAACGCCATTGCCAGACCACTTAGATAGTAGAAGTTTAGTGCCTTTAATGGCGGGGGATGATAGTGACTGGATGGATGAATCTATTTCACAATGGGGAGGAAGAAACCTTATGATTAAATGGGGAGCAGTAAAGTATCAGCTTTATACTGATGATGGGTCAGAGGTGCTATTTGATTTAGACACTGACCCAAGTGAAAGTAGTAATCTGATTCATCATGAAAAATATAAAGCGCTACTTCCTAAATTTAGAGAGCGTGCAGAAGCATTAGGCTTTAGATATAAAACATGTAATTAGAATTATCAGCATAGCGAGTAGCTTCACGTGCTAGCTGACCTAAGGTAATGGATTCTAACTGAGTAAGGAGTACCTGATCTATTTTATTCCAGACAAGATCCATAAGGACTTTATCTGTGATAGGATCAGAGGAAGAAGGTTTTGTGTGCTCGAAAAGGCTGGTTTCAACAGCTTGAAGAATGGTGTTTACTGTAATCAGTTCGGGGGGAGAGGCAAGTTCATAGCCTCCCCCTGCTCCTTTGATAGAGTGAACAAGCCCAGCTCTTTTAAGAAGTGAAAAAACCTGTTCCAAATAAATTTTAGAAATACCTAGTTTTTCTGAAATACGAATGATCGTTATACATTCATGATGAGCATTAAGTTGCGCCATATAAGTAAGAGCAGCTAAAGCATACCGACCTTTAGAGGAAATTTTCATAAAGAGGACCTCCATAAATCTTATTAATTCTATAGGTTTTATTAATTATAGTATAAAGATGAAGAATAAAATAAACAATAATATTAAAATATATATTTAAAAATATTGACTATTTAGATAAGGGGTGCATATATTATAATCATAGTAAACAGATATGTTTTATAAAGGAGCGTGTTGTAAATGGCAAAGATTTATAAAAGCTTAGTGGAATTAATAGGTAGAACGCCTTTACTTGAATTAAAAAACTATAGTGAGCAGCATGATTTAGAAGCTACTTTATTAGGAAAATTAGAATACTTTAATCCAGCGGGAAGTGTTAAAGATAGAATTGCAAAGGCTATGATTGAGGATGCAGAGGAAAAAGGCCTTCTTAACCCTAAGTCTGTTATTATTGAACCTACTAGTGGCAATACAGGCATCGGCCTGGCAGCTGTAGCAGCAGCAAGGGGCTATCGTATTATTCTTACTATGCCAGAGACTATGAGTATAGAAAGAAGGAATCTCCTTAAAGCTTATGGCGCAGAAGTGGTACTTACAGAGGGGGTTAAAGGTATGAAAGGAGCTATTGAGAAGGCCAAAGAGCTTACTCAAAGCATTCCTAATAGTTTTATGCCCGGTCAGTTTGACAATCCGGCCAATCCTAAAGTACATGTAGCGACAACAGGGCCAGAAATATGGGAAGATACAGAGGGAGAAGTAGATATTTTTGTAGCTGGAGTGGGTACGGGTGGTACTATAAGTGGCGTAGGTAAATATCTAAAGCAGAAAAATCCTAAAGTCAAAATAGTGGCAGTAGAGCCTTTTGATTCACCTGTTTTATCTGGTGGTAAGCCAGGGCCACACAAAATTCAAGGTATAGGTGCAGGCTTTGTACCACAGACACTAGATACTGCTATTTATGATGAACTTATTCCAGTTAAAAATGAAGATGCTTTTAGAGCTGCGAGAACCATTGCAAGATGTGAAGGTGTACTAATAGGTATTTCTTCAGGAGCAGCAGTATGGGCAGCTACAGAACTTGCTAAAAGAGCAGAAAATAAAGGTAAAACTATCGTAGTTTTATTACCAGATACTGGAGAGCGTTACCTTTCAACACCATTATTTAGTTGACAAGGTGAATACCTTTTACTATACTAATTCCTAATAATCAGAAGGAGGTAGAGACATGAAAACGATAGCAGCATTTTTTGATATTGATGGAACAATTTATAGAGAAGGACTTATTACAGAAGTCTTTAAGAAGATGGTTAAATATGAGCTGATAGATCCAAGTAAATGGGATAGTGAAGTAAGGCCAGCTTTCTTAAATTGGGATAAAAGACAAGGAGACTACGATACGTATCTACTTAAAATGGTAGATGTATATATAGAGGCTGTTAAAGGAATATCTCCTGATCATATGGAATATGTAGCAAAAAAGGTCATTGATCAAAAGGGAGATCGTGTTTATACTTTCACGAGAGACCGTATTAACTGGCATAAGCAAAATGCTCACAAAGTGATTGCTATATCTGGTTCACCAATTGAGCTTGTAAGAGAGATGTCTAATAAATATGGTATGGATGATTTTAGAGGTACCATTTATGAAGTAGGAGATAAAGGCACTTATAGTGGGAATGTTATACCGATGTGGGATGCAGTAAGTAAACGAAAATCTATTTTAGAAATGGTAGAAAAGTATAATATTGATTTAGAAGAAAGTTATGCTTATGGAGATACTGCAGGGGATATGACTATGTTGAAGATGGTAGGGCATCCTTTTGCTATTAATCCAACAAAAGAATTACTCTCTAAAATCTTAGAAGATGAGGACTTAAAAAAGAAGATCACAATCATTGTAGAGCGTAAAGATGTTACTTACCGTATGAATGTAGATTGTATAGATACTATTAATAGCATATACTAAAGGTAAAATATAATGAAGTGTGATACAATGTGCAGGAAGGGCAAGCTTTTTATGAGGTATAACAAAAGTCATTATGTGTGGGAATGTAAATGGTGAAAATACTAAGCTAGATTTGAAAGGGCCAAATGTTCTTCAGTAAAATGTATTGAATTCATTTCTGTTAAGATTATTTAACTTGACAGAAGACCCTTAATGTGTAAAAATAAAACATCTTTACTAGTGGGAGGGAAATGAATGAAAGCATTAGAATATTATAGAGAAATCCTTGAAAAAGCGGGTGTTACATTACCACAAGGTGTTGTAAAGAATGAAGAACATTATTTTTCTAAACTTTATATTGCTAGAGTACTTAGAGATTTAGAATATAATAAAGAAGCCTACGAAATAATGCGTGCTATGTATGAAGTGAATGAAGTGCGTTTTGACAAAACACTTTATGCAAGTCATGAAGATTATATTGAAGAAAAAGTAAAGTTCTTTGTAGAGCTTGCTAAGTTAAGCTATATTGTAACAGAGGAGCCAGCTCAGAGTATCCCTTATTTAGATGAGGCACTTATTAGATTAGATAGTGAAGAAAGTTCTTATCCATATATTAGCAAAACAGAAATAGAAAAATTGAAACAAGAGTATATCAACCTAGTAGGCTAAATAACCGCTAGGTTATTTTTTGTTTTGAGAAGAATCCCTAGCGGAAAAATATGGAGATGGCTATTTTCTGACTATAAGGATGATATAATAGAAGAAAAAAGATAGGAGAAGGAGGGGCCTATGGCATTATTTATACTAGGCACAGCTAAAAGTGGTAAAACGACAGCCTGTTATAAACAATTACAGGAAGAGCTAGCCAAAGAAGCTTATCATAATTTGATTATGCTTGTGCCTGAACAGTTTAACTTACAGGTTCAAGTAGAGCTAGCCAAGCTTCTAAAACCAGGATTATTAAGAACGGAAGTTATGAGTTTTAGAAACCTAGCTAAACGTGTTTTAAAAGAAGTGGGTGGCATAAAAGAGCCTGTTATCGATGATTTAGAACGTGTCATGATTTTAAAAAAACTATTAGAACAGCATAAGAGTGAGCTTGTTTACTATAAAACAACCTATGGCAGTGAAGGGTTTGTAGATGGTATTAATAGACTGATTACTTTATTTGAACAAAATGAAATAGATAAACCTTTCTTAGATGCATTAGAGCAAGATGAAAAGAGCAGTGCAGTTTTTAAAAGCAAATTACAAGATATTACAGCTATTAATGAATGGTTCCATACTTATATTGCCGAACGTTTTGTGACTGTAGAAAAAACAATGGAGCGCCTTGCAGGTGCTGTGCATAAAAGTGACTACCTCAAAGATTCAATTGTATGGATAGATGGGTTCTACGGTTTTACAGCAGTGCAGATGAAGATTATTGAAGAAATGATGCATAAGGTAAGTCAAGTTATTATTACACTTCCAATTGATCGTCACTATACAATGAATGAATACATTTATCCTAATAATCCTTTCTATGATAGCATTAAAAATTATCAGAGCCTTATGGCAAGATGTGAACAAGGTAATATACCTTATGAGACAATGGTAATGAAGGCTGATAACAAGGATAAGGATGCACTGGCTTACTTAAGCGAGAACTATCTAAAGCCTTATGTTAAACCATTTGACAATGAACAAGATGCTATTAGGATTATGAGTTTTCCTTCAAAGGATGAGGAAGTGACACAGCTTGCCTGTGAAATCGTAAGACTTATACGTGATGAAGATTATCGTTATCATGATATAGCAGTACTTGTAGGGGATATGGGGCAGTATAAATCTTCTCTTGTAAGTACTTTTAAAGAATATGATATTCCGGTTTTTATGGATGATAAGAAGAGTATTCATACCAATGGCCTAGTAGCTATTATCGATGCAGCTTTAGAGGTTATTACAACAGGCTGGACTTATAAAAGTATTATGAGCTTTTTGCGCTTTAATCGATTAGATTTGACCATAGATGAAATAGATACTTTAGAAAACTACTTATTAGAACATGGTATCCAAGGTAAGAAAAAATGGGATGCTACATGGGAGAGAGAAAGCAAAAGTATACCACTTGAAGTGATCCAAGCTATTAAAGAAAAGGTACAGGTGCCTCTTCTTAGTTTAGAGGAAGCTTTAAAAAGTGCTAAAGATGCTAGTGGTAAAATCAAAATTAGGGAGGCTAGCATAGCTGTTTATAATTTCTTAGAGAGTATTCATGCCTATGAAACAACTCAGCAGCATATTGCTTACTATAAGCAAGTAGGAGAGCTAAGCCTAGAACTTGAAAATACCCAGATATGGGGACAGGTTGTGGATACTTTGGAAAGATTAGTAGACCTACTTGGGGAAGAATCTGTCTCTATTAAAGTCTTTAAAAATATTTTAAAGACAAGTTTTGGTTATATTGAGATAGGTATTATCCCACCTTCAAAAGACCAAGTGATTGTAGGAAATATTGATAGAAGCCGTATTCCTCAAGTCAAAGCACTCTTTATTCTAGGTGTGAATGAAGGGGTTATTCCAAAGATAGATGAGAGTATGCCACTCTTTTCAGATATGGACAAGCTGACTCTTATGCAGCTTTGCGAAAAGGCAGATGAGAAAAGGTCAAGGTTATATGATGTTGTGGTGCATAATCCTTTATATATGGGGCAGTTCCTCGTTTATTATGCCTTTACAAGAGCAAGAGAAAAACTTTATGTGAGCACTATTCAAGCTGATGAAAATGGTAAGGCCCTTAGACCTTCTATTGTATTTTATAAATTACGTAAGCTCTTTGGAGAAATACCTTTTGAATGTGACCAGTTAGATGCGCTTCAGGCAGCTAAGCCAGCATTAGGTTATGTAGGTTGGCAACTTCGTAAATACCTAGATGGGCAAGGAGAAGAAGGTCCATGGCAGGATGCTATGAGTTGGTTTATGACCTCTAATGAGTGGAAGGAACGTATAAGACACCTTGCTTCTTATATGGCTTATACGAATCAGCAGGAATATCTAAGTGAAGAAAATGCTAAGAGTCTATATCCAGAGGGCCTTGTAACAAATATTTCACAGTTGGAGCTTTACCGTAATTGTCCATGCTGCTACTTTATACGTTATGGACTGAAAGCATCTGAACGTAAAGTACTTCAGTGGAATGCAGCCGATATAGGAACACTTTTCCATAGCACACTTGAGCGTTATCCAAAAGAACTGGCTAAGTGTAAGGCAACATGGGTTACTGCTACATCAGAGCAGCAGGATCAATGTATAGAAGAAGCACTGCGTTACAGTGCGGCTAAGCTTAGTCAGAATGCTAAACAGGATGGGCGTTTTGCTTATACTTTAAAGAAGGCACGTAAAATGACTAAACGTGCTATAGGTGCTTTAACCTATCAGCTTAAAGCAGGAGAATTTGAGCCAGAAGCATATGAAGTAAGCTTTGGTAGTGAGCAGATGCCACCTATTGAGATTGTTCTAGATAACGAGCATACTATTTTCTTAAAAGGACAGATTGATAGAGTAGATGTCTATACAAAGGACGGAGAAGGAAAATACATTAAAGTATTAGATTATAAGTCAGGTAATAAAAACTTTAGCTTACTAGAGCTTTATCATGGACTTCAACTGCAGCTTTTACTTTACTTAGATGCATATCTTCGTCTTAATGAAAAGAATAAAGCGGCTGGGATGTTTTACTTCCATATTGATACACGTACTGTTAAGTATGAAACTGGTATGGAGCTTAGTGAGGCACTTACAAAACAGCTTAAACAGTATAAGTTATCAGGACTTGCTGTAGATGATGTAGATATACTAGATAAGATGGAAAGTGGTGTGAAAGGTGAAATCCTACCAGCAAAAGCTAAGAAAGATGGTACATTAGGCAGTGGGGCTAGCGTAGCAAGTGAGGCGCAGTTTAGGCAACTTATTGAGTATATGCATGATTTAATACGTGGTTTAGGTAAGGATATGCTAGCTGGCAAAATCAGTGCCAAGCCGTGCAAACTAAAAGAAAAAGATGCTTGTGCATTTTGTAAGTATCACACCATATGCCAGTTTGATACAACCAATAAAGATAATACCTATGAGCAGCTTAGTCCATTAGGTAATAAAGAGATTTGGGAGGAACTTGCGAAAGGAGGAGAGGAACATGCCATGGACACCCATGCAACAGGCAGCAATTGATAAACGACATGCTAATATTTTAGTTTCGGCAGCAGCAGGTTCTGGAAAGACAGCTGTTTTAACAGAACGTGTCTTTAACCGTATTGTAGGCAATGAAACGGAAGAGGGGATAGATATTGATCGCTTCTTAATTGTTACCTTTACAAGTGCTGCAGCACATGAAATGAAAGAACGTATTGCAGATAAAATCAGTAAAGCTATTGAAGCTTTGCAAGTTGAAGAAGCTACTGAAAAGATTATAGAGAAGACAGCTTATTTAGAAAGGCAACTTACACTTCTTGCTAAGGCCTCTATTTCTACCATTCACTCTTTCTGTTTGAAATGTATTAAGAACTATTTTACCTATTTAGAGATAGACCCTAACATTAAAGTAGGTAATGAATCTGAATTACAGGTTATGAAACTAGATATTTTAGAAGAGATGTTAGAAGAAGCTTTTGATGCAGAAGATAACAGTGACTTTATGGAACTTGCAGAAACTTATGGAAGCATCCGCGGGCTAGAGCCTCTTATGGAACTTATTTTAGATCTTCATACCTTTTCAAAGAGTACAATTTTCCCTAATGAATGGCTAGAGGAAAAGAGTAAATTAGAAGGTGATGTGTGGAAGCAGGAGCTTCTAGAAGATATTTTTGAAAATCTAAAGGATCTTACAAAAGTCTATGACGAGGCGCTCAAAGTCACATGTCAGACAGCAGGACCGGCCTTATATGAGCCTACACTGAGAGGGGACCTAGAGCAAATTCAGACTGTATTAGAACTGCCAAGAGAAAATATGAAAGATATTGTAGATCATATCTATGGTATTAATTTTGGAAGGCTACCAAGTAAGAAGCAAGAGTGTGAGGAAACACTTAAAGAAAGGGTTAAAGCCTATAGAGAGCTTGCTAAAGATGTAGTAAAGAGTGCTCAGGGGGTGGCTAAACTTTTAAGTGATCCTTATTTAGAAGATAAAACTAAGCAGGCAAGTGGGCTTATGCAGACACTGGTAAAATGGGTCAAAGAGTTTGATATACGCTTTAGTGAAGCTAAGAAGGATAAAGGTCTTGTAGATTATAATGATTTAGAGCATATGTGTCTTAAGCTTTTTGTTAGACAAGAAGTAGATGAAACAGGTCATAAAGTAATGGCTTATACAGAAGTAGCAAAGGAACTTGCAGATTTCTACGAGGAAATTTACATTGATGAGTATCAAGATAGTAATGCTGTTCAGGAAACCATATTAGGTTCTATAGCTCTTGCTAAGGAAGATGGACCTACACGCTTTATGGTAGGAGATATGAAACAAAGTATTTACAGATTCCGCCTTGCTAACCCACTTATTTTTGCGGAGAAGTATCATTCTTTTAATAAGTATGAGGTAGAGGGTGCCCATAAAGATGTATGTATTGACTTGTCTCAAAATTTTAGAAGTCGTAATAATATTTTAGAAGCTACGAATGACTTGTTTAGTCAAATTATGAGTGAGCGTGTTGGAGAGCTGGAGTATGATGAGGATGCTAAGCTTAAGGTGGGTAATCTTTACGATAGTGGAGATGCACAGGATTATACCAGTGAGGTAGCAGGTGCGGTAGAACTATATTTAGTAGAAACAGGAAATGCTACAAAAGAAGTGGGTACAGAAAGTGAAGAGCTAGCAGGGGAAGCAAACATTCAAGAACTTAAAAATATTGAACTTGAAGCTCTAATGGTAGCTAAGAAAATAGGAACTCTTCTAAGGGGAGAAGGCAATCCTCAGGTAGTCTATGATAAGGATTTGGATAAATATCGTAAGGTGGAGCCTAAAGATATTGTTATCCTACTACGCTCAGTGCAGGATAAAGCTAACTTATTTGAAGAGGCTCTTTTGAGAGAGGGAATAGATGCTTATGCAGATGTAAGTAGCAACTTTTTTGGTGCGATGGAAGTTCAGATTATGCTAAGTCTTCTTCAGATTATTGATAATCCTAAGCAGGATATTCCCCTTTTGACAGTACTACGTTCGCCTATAGTAGGGTTAGATTTTGATGAGATTCTTGCCATTAGAAAGTTTGAAGAAGAGGTAGATTTTTATACAGCAATGTGTCATTATAGTGAGACAGGAGCAGGTTCTAAAACTCTTAATGACTTTATTCTGCTTCTGAAACACTATAGAGAAGTAGCTGTACTTATGCCACTTGAAGAACTTATGGCAAGGTTATTAATTGAAACAGGATACTACCAATATGTAGGAATGCTTCCAGCAGGTGCTAAGAAAAAAGCTAACTTAAAACTTCTTAAAAAGTATGCAGAAGACTTTGAAGCAAATAGTGGTGTTGGTCTGTTTGCTTTCTTACAGTATATAGATAGGTTGCGTACATCAGGTGCTAAAGTAGGAGAGGCTAAACTAGTAGGTGGAAGTGAGAACCTAGTAAGTATTATGACCATTCATAAGAGTAAAGGGCTGGAGTTCCCTATTGTATTTGTATGTAATGCCAACAAGCAGTTCAACAATCGAGATCTTATAAAGAATGTCCTTATGCATCATGAGCTAGGGCTAGGACCTAAGTATACAGATTTAGAAACAAACATTTTATATGAAACTTTACCATTTGAAGCTATTAAACGTAGAATTACCTCGGAAAATATTTCTGAAGAGATGCGTGTTTTATATGTAGCCTTGACAAGGGCAAAAGAAAAACTTTTTATTACAGGAACTGTGAAGGACTTAGATAAAGAAGTGCAAAAGTGGAGTCAGTTTGCCATTAGAGAAACAACAGGAATTTTACCTTTAGGTCTTAAAAAGTCTCCAAGCTATTTGAACTGGATTGGCATGAGCCTTTTTGCTCATAGTAAGTTTGATGATTTAAGAGATAGAATGGGCATGGGGCAGTTTTATCTTTTTAAAGGTGAAGGAGATTGGGCTTTAAATGTTATACCTGCTATACAGCTTATAGAAGAGCAGCAGACCTTGGAAGAAAAGGTGGAAGCGCGTGAATTCATTTTAGATCACTGGAATGTGGATGAGGCCTATAGTGAGCATAAAGCATTGATTTATAACCGATTAGGGTATACGTATCCTTACATGAAAGCTACTACAATGCCTGTTAAAGTAACTGTTTCTGATCTGAAAAAGCAAGCTATGTTAGAAGTTTACGAAGAAAGTAAACATACTTTAGGTGGGGAAGATGAGCAAACAGAAGAGATTATCACAGAAAGTGAATTAAGTTATAGCTTTGATGATAAAGTTATTCCACGCTTTATGAGACAAGAGGAAAACATGCAGGCCACAGTACGTGGTACACTTATTCATAGTGTATTGGAGCAGATAGACTTTATACAGTGCAAGAGCGCAGACCTTATTATGGCAGAACTTGACCGATTAGTAGAAACAGGTAAACTGCATGAAGAAGCAGCCCGCATAGTAGATGTATGTAAGCTGGAGCGTATGGCGACTTCTACTATGATAGAACGTATGGAAAAGAGTAAGCATGTCTGGAAAGAAAAAGCCTTTGTGTATCTACTTCCAGCCAATGAGGTGGATGAAACATATGACTTAGAGGAAGAAATTCTATTACAAGGAGTAGTAGATACATGCTTTATAGAAGAAGAAGGACTTGTCATTATTGATTATAAGACAGACTATGTAGATGGTAGAAAGCTTAAGGCAAGTATTGAGAAAATTAAAAGACGTTATCAAGTTCAGCTTGATTTATATGCAAGAGCATTAAGTGAGATTACAGGACTTCCAGTTAAGGAAAAATGCCTGTATCTATATCATATAGATGAATGGATCACACTTGATTAAAACTAGAACATAGAGGATGGGATAAAGCATGATTAAATTAGAACGCGTAGATGTAATGAATCTTGAAAATGCTATTCGTGGGGCAAGAAATCCTATGAATAGTTGGCATAGGATGGACAGTGAGTATAATGAAGCTGGGGAATATATCTTAGGTAAGAATGACCTGGATTTAGGCCAAAGATTATGCAAGGCTGGAAGTGACCATAGAAAATTCTTACGTCAAATCTTTTTATCTGTAGATATTAGTGCACCAATGTACTGGTGGAAAGAGTATGATACTTATAAAGTAGGGACAATAGCTAATTCTACAAGTACAATGCACAAAATTCATAGTAAAGTCTTTGAAAGAGAAGACTTTAGCTGTGATCATATGGATGAGTCGACACTTAAAGTGTTAGATGTCATCATTGAACAATTAGAGGCTTTAAGAGGTAATTTTAATGAAACAAAAGATAAAGTTTATTGGTATAGTATGATTCAACTTTTACCATCTAGCTATAATCAAATGCGTACATGTACTATGACTTATGAGAACTTAAGAAATATGTACCATGCACGTAAAAATCATAAATTAGAAGAATGGCGTACATTCTGTAAGTGGGTAGAAACATTACCTTATGCAGCAGAATTTCTTATAGATTAATTGAAAAGAGAGGTGATTAAAACAAGTAAGTTTTAATCACCTCTTTTTTTAGGCTTATCTAGTTAATAATATGAGGGTCAATTTTATTAGGTTCTTCTAAATATTTATTAAGCCTATGAGTAGAAGGACCTTCTATAATATCACCATCGTAGCTAAAACGAGAGCCGTGAGCAGGACAGTCCCAAGTACGTTCTATGCTATTCCAATTAAGCTGAGTGCCTACATGAGGACACACAATATCTACAATGTGAAGTTCACCGTTATCATCTTTATAGGCTCCATATTTTTTACCATCTAATTCTACAACTGAGGCACTATCATTTTCTTTTGGAAGAGAGGTAGAGGTGGAAGTCATGTGACTTTTAATCAATTCATAGATGCTGTTGACATTATCACTGATATAAGCAGCAGTAAAGTAACCACGCTTTCTAGATGGATCATAAACACCAGCGTCATTTGATTTACGATTTAGAACGAGGTCGCAAAGCTGGTGTGCAGCTATTGTACTGTTTAGGTTGCCCCATTTATTAAATCCTGTAGCCACATAAAGTTCTTCATCATGTTCATTGAGATAACCAATATAAGGGATGGAATCAGGTGTTACATAGCCTTGGGCACTCCAAGCATATTGATAATTACTTAGACCAAATACTTCTAGTCCGTAGCCTTTAAGGCGGTCAAAATGATTCGTATTGCTTTGACCTACTTTATGATTCTCACCAGCTATTAAAAGCCAAGTTTGGTCATTGGTACGGTAAGGACAAAGAGAACGTACAGGATCATCTTCATCAATAAAAGTAGCTTGTGGAAAAGATTTATCATATAAGCCGGCCACAATATAAGATTTTTCAGGTTTTAATCGAGTGAAGTAGAAACTATAGTGGTCGTAAAATGGATAGTGAGAACAGAAAAGAACTTGTCTTGCGGTAATCACTAAGTGTCCATCAATAATGGCACGCCATCCTGAATTAGATTTTTGAATATCTGTAACAGGTGTTGACTCATAAATTTTTATATTTCTTTTTAGAAGAATAGGGATTAGGCCATCTAGGTATTTTTTAGGATTAAAGATACCAGCATGAGTTTGAGAGAGAGCTACTTCAACATCAATAGGAAGATCAATATGATGTGTGAGTTCTCCTTCGATACCAATTTCTTCATAGACTTTATATTCTTCTTCAAATGCTGTTATACGGTCTGGACGCTTAGAAAAGATAAAAGAGGGAGCAGGTGCGAAATCGCACTCAATATGATACTTAGAAATATTTTCTTTTATCTTATTAAGAGCTTTTAAGTTTTCTTGATAAAAGTATTTGGCTTTTTCGAGCCCATAATAATTCTTGATTTTAGAGTAGACTAATCCTGCTTGAGGCGTCACTTTGCCTGTATTTCTTCCAGATGTACCATAGCCTATTTGATTGGAATCAATAAGCGTGATATTTAAATCAGTGTTAGAAAGTTCAAGAGCGGTACTGATACCTGTGAGGCCCCCTCCAATAATGAGAATATCTGTTTCTATAGATTCAGATAAAGGTTTAAATCGTTTGCCAGGTGAAAGATCCACCCATATAGATGTATGCATGATAGACTCCTTTGTATAAATAAGTTTAGTTAAATACAGATTTCCCCAATTTAGAGGAGAACATGCAAAAATAAAAAATCCCCAGTTCGCTGGGGATTTTCTTAATGTAAAGTTGTTTGGTTATTTTTGAGTGCTATACGCTCAGCTGCTAGATTGCTAATGAGCTCCTCAATAGTCCAATGGATAGAAGTCTCTGTAACAACAGCTATAAGTGGTCTTGGAATGCGGCATTTTTTTATACTTTCAATAAAAGCATTCATACGATTTGCAGGAACATTATTGAAGAGAATTGCCTTTTGAGTAGATATGTTCTCAGTTTTTACAGGAGTAAGAGAAGGATTTTCTAAAAGGTCTAATACTTTAGTAGCATTATAAGAACCATCTATGATAATCTGCTCGCCAATTCCTGTAAGACGTGCCACGTTTTTTAGTTGTTTAAGTTCTGCCGGACTGAAGGCACTTAGAACGACGCATATTCTAGGATGCGTACTATGTGCGTCTGTATTTTTTATAGATTCAAAAGACATATACCCACCGCCTGTAAATTTAAATTACTTGTTTAAAAGAGCCATTAATAGTTCGTTGTTTCTTTGTAAGAAAGCTTGCATTGCGTCTGCTGATAAGGATTGATTTGCAATAAGTGCTAAATCATATAAGTGTTTGCAAGCAAGTTCTTTTGTATGCTCATCTAGGTCTTTAGTGCTAAGTGCTGTAATAAGTGGATGGTTTTCATTAAGGACAAGAGTAGCCTCACTTGGTGGCATACCATTAGTATCCATACCATAAAGTTTCATCATCTCTTGCATACGGCGACTTTCTTCACTAATAAGAAGCATAGATGGTACTGTTTGACTCTTAAGTGTTTCAAGTTTCACTTTAAGTTTGTCATTATTTAAGATACTTGTAAAGAGTGTATTAAGTTTTTCCTCTTTAGCAGTGTCAATAGCAGTATTTTCTTCTTTAAGTGCTGAAGAAATATCAGCGTCGATGCGCATAAATTTAACATCTTTATTTTGCATTTCCATATGAGAAATGAAGGAACTATCAATTGGATGTGTAAGGTAAATAGCTGATAGATTATTTTCTTTAAACATAGTCACATATTGAGACTGTTTTTCTTTGTCAGATACATAGAATACTTTATTTTCATTTGTATCTTTAACTTTTTCTAAGTAGTCATTAAGTGTAATGTATTCATCATCAATTGTTTTATAAAGAATGTAATCTTTCATTTTAGTAGAGAATTTTTCTTCTCTTAAACATCCATATTTAATAAATGGAGAGATAGAATCCCAGCATGATTTGTAGTGGTCTAATTCTTTTTTATAAAGAGAAATAAGCTTGTCAGCTACTTTCTTAGTAATGTAATCAGAGATTTTCTTTACAAATCCATCGTTTTGTAAGAAACTACGTGATACATTAAGTGGAATATCAGGGCAATCTACGATACCTTTAAGAAGAAGTAAGAATTCAGGAATAACTTCTTTGATATTGTCAGCTACGAATACTTGATTATTATAAAGTTTAATTTTACCTTCTACCATTTCATACTCATTATGAAGTTTAGGGAAGTATAGAATACCTTTTAAGTTAAATGGATAGTCCATATCTAAATGAATCCAGAAAAGAGGTTCATTGTAGTCCATAAATGTTTTTGAATAGAATGTTTTGTATTCTTCATCTGTACATTCTGAAGGTTTCTTTGTATATAAAGGAATTGGATCATTAATTGGTTTAGGAGCTTCTACAGTATTTTCTTCACCTTCAGCTGAGGTTGTAGTCTCTTTGTTAGCATCTACTACATAGATTGGTACAGGCATAAAGTTACAGTATTTTTCAATAGTACTTGATAAAGTATAGAAATTAAGGAACTCTTTGCTTTCTTCTGTTACATGTAAAATAATATCAGTACCGCGAGTAGTACGTTTACCTTCACTTAACTCGTAAGTTGTACCACCATCACAAGACCAATGCACAGAAGGAGCACCAGTATAAGATAAAGTATCAATTTCTACAGTGTCAGCTACCATAAAGCTTGAGTAGAAGCCAAGTCCGAAATGTCCAATGATTTGTTCTTTGTCCATCTTATCTTGATATTTATTAAGGAAGTCTTCTGCGCCTGAAAAAGCAATTTGAGTAATATATTTCTCAACTTCCTCTTCAGTCATACCAATTCCGTTATCTGAAACAGTAATGGTACTTTCTTTTTCATTTACAGTTACAGTTACTTCAAATGGTGTTTGGGTTTCATCAGTAGTTTCGCCCATATCACAAAGCTTTCTAAACTTTAAAATAGCATCACATGCATTGGAGATTATCTCACGTACAAAAATATCATGGTCAGAATAAAGCCATTTCTTAATAATAGGGAAGATATTCTCGCTATGAATAGATAAGTTACCTTGTTTAGACATTATAAAACCTCCTAAAGAATAAAATTGATTGAGTAATTATATAATTTATTAAACATAACTATAATACTATTAACAAAAATTGATTGTCAACCACCTATAAGCTATTAATTGAAACTAAAGTAAAGGTTATTTTTAATGCTGGAAATAAACATAAGGAACTACCAAATTTTACTGTAATAATCGTTTCCCTATTGGGGTACATTATGACTATAACCAGAGACAACAAGGCTGGTTAATATCTAATCAATATTTTCAAGGAGGAAACTCAGATGAAAAACCAAGCATTAGACGCAATGAAACAAGAAGTAGCTTCAGAATTAGGTGTACCATTAAAACAAGGATATAATGGAGACCTTACAGCTAAACAAGCTGGTTCAGTAGGTGGCGAAATGGTTAAACGTATGATCGCTGCTCAAGAACAACAAATGGGTATGAAACCATTTAGCAACAACAGCAATAACTAATTTAGTGTGCTTATTATAGAATATAATAAGATACAAGGTATGAAAAGGAGTAAGGACCTAAAAGCCCTTACTCCTTTTGCCTTTAGTTATAGAAATTCATATTTGAAAAGGAAATTTTTAATTTTCTCATCCCAAATCTTTTCAGGTGATTTATCTAGTGTAAAGGTTTTATAAGCTACACCTGTACTAACTTGGATATCCCCATTTTTGAAAGTAATATTTACGAAGAAAGTATCTACTTCATTAGAAATGACTGTTGTCTTTGTTGTATTGGTAGATAGAATAATTTTAAAGTAAGAAGGAGATTTGGTACCTATAACAATATGGTAAATATAAGGACGTACTTCACCCCAATTTAAGTACTCGCTCAAATCTTCTTGTTCGTCTGTATTATAAAAATCTTTATTTCTATGGCCATCTAATACAGATTTAAAGGCTGTATGCATAACAGCTTCGCGGAATATAAAATTGTCGAAGAGCTCGGATTTTAAGAGCTTATTCATAAATTCCTTTTTATGAGTAATAGTATAGGATTCTATAGTAATCCCTCCTTAGTAATTTTAATAAATAGCTTCTTCTAAAAAAAGAGCGTGGCTAGGAGCAGTAGGGCCTGCTATAGCACGTGTTCTAGCTTCAAGAATTTTGGGGATAGCATTAGGTTCTAAATGACCTAAACCTACTTCAAGGAGTGTGCCTGTTAAAATTCGTACCATATGCTGAAGGAAGCCATTACCGTGATAATAGATAACAAATCCTGAAGATGTAGGTTCAAATTCAATGCTATGAATACATTTTATAGTACTTTTCTTTTTGTTTTTCATAGAAGTGAAACTTTTAAAGTCATGGGTTCCAATTAAGTAGGTGGAAGCTTCTTTCATCTTATCCATATTAAGAGGATCTGCTACATGATAAGCATAGCGTACTTTAAAGGGATCAGGCATAAATTGTGTATCAATATAGTATCCATAACGTTTTGTAAGGCAGTTGTATCTTGCATGAAAACGTTCAGAGGCTTCTTTGATTTCTGTTACAGCAATGTCGCAAGGCAAGTATTGTCTTAAGTAGCTTAAAATTTCATCACAAGATTTGTAAGAAGTAGTATGAAAGTTAGCTACTTGCTTTTTGGCATGTACACCAGCATCTGTACGCCCAGAGGCAATAACCTGAATATCCTCGTTAAATAATATAGAAAGAATATGCTGTAATTTGCCTTGAATTGTTTTAAGAGGCTGATTAGATTGAATTTGCCAGCCTAAATATTTAGTGCCATCATAGGCAATAGACATTTTATAATTATACATAATAAACTCCTTTTCGGGTTCTTATTTTAAGTGTTAACGGTAGTTTTATTTCTTATACAGTATAGCATATTGTTCTTCGAAAGGTTAGAAGGAATCAGGCCAATTATGTTATATTTATTAAATTGTATACAAGTGTTATAATTATCGAAAAAAGTAAAAAATGAGGAGAGAAGAAATGAGATCATCTCTGTCGAGTTTGTATAAGAGGACTTCTATTAAAACAAAATGGACATGGTTTGTACTTATTTTGGTGTTATATCCCATGATTTTAATAGGATATGTAGGGTATAAAAACTATGAAGAGGTTATTACTGAGCATTTTAATAAAAGTGTTCAAAAGGATGTATTAGTTGTTTCAGAGTGGTTTGAGGAACGACTTGGGGACTTAGAGAAATTTATAGCAGAGACACAATATCATAAAGATTTATATGAGTATGCTACATATTACTACGGTAGAATGAAAATGGCAGGAATAGATATTAAAGAGCAGACTCCTGAGATAGCTAAACAAATTGATCAGCTTCTTATGAATGATTACAATTTGAATAAGAAATTAGGAAACTATTTAATGTCACTTCTTTTAACAAGACAGGATGTTAGACTTGCAGCGTTCCAATTTAAAGAACAAGAGGAATTTCACTACATAGAATTTAGAGATAAGGGCTCAGCATTTTACGAACATCTCGAATTTAAGAGCCAGACTATATTTGAGAACATAGAAAAAGAGTTTGAGGAAATTCCTAAAGAGACAATGGCTTATTACATAGATGATTTAAATAATATATACCTAGCACAAAAGATATTTTATAGAGATACATTAGAAGAAGTTGGAACCATAGTACTGAAGTTGGATATGCAATACTTACTGCAAAAGTATGAACAGATGCTAACAGGTGCTATAAAAGCTGTATATGTGGAAGCGAATAAGAGTGATGAACTTCTAGCATTAGGAGAATTAAGTCAGGAAGAAAAAAGTAAGTTAGTCGATTTTATGAATAGGGATCCAGAACAAGACATTGTATATAAAGAAGAAAGTAAAAAACAAGCTATTATGTATAATACTTTTTCTACACGTAATCTCGTAATAGGTAATGCTATTTATATTTCAACAGATATATTGCTTCAAGATATTAGAAGCTTATCAAGGTTTATTTTTATGCTATGTATAAGTATACTACCTATTTTCTTATTTTTAGCGAATAAGCTATATAAAGAGATTATTTACCCAGTCTATGTACTAAGTGACAAGATGCAGCAAATTGAAAAAGGAGAGATAGGAGTTCAAATTAAAGGGGATTATCATGCTGAAATAGGATATGTTTATGGTGTATTTAATCGAATGAGTAAGCAAATTCAATATCTAGTTAATTGTGTATATAGAGAGCAACTTATGCTAAAAAGCTCCGAGTTAAAAGTTTTACAAGATCAGATTAATCCTCACTTTTTATATAACACACTAGAGATGATTAACTGGAAGGCTAGGATGAGTGGTAATGAAGATATTGCTCAGATGATAGAGGCACTAGCAGGTATTATGGAAGTAAATATTGATAGGAGAGATAGTCATTTCTTAACCATTAAAGAAGAGGTAGAGTATCTAAAAAATTATATCTTTCTCATTCAGAAGAGATTTGGTGAACGTATTCAGTTTGAAACCCAAGCAAGTGAATCCGTTTTAGACTACAAGATACCAAGATTAATCTTACAGCCTTTAGTTGAAAATGCAATTACACATGGTATAGAGCCTAGGGGGGAAGGAAAAATTATTGTGAGAGCAGAAGAGTGTAGAGGGCTACTTTATCTAACAGTGGAAGACACAGGAGAGGGCATAAATGAGGAAAGGTTACACTATTTGCAAGAGGAACTAAATCATCCACAAAAAAACTATATTAACAGTGAATCCCAAGATGAAGGTATAAGTAGGCAACATATTGGTATCATCAATGTACAAAAACGTATCAAGCTACTATATGGGGAAGAATATGGCATGCATATACAAAGTATAGAAGGAGAAGGTACTCAGATTACTATTAAATTATCTAAAGAAATAAGAGAGTAAATGAAGGGGGATGTTGTAATGTATAAAGTGTTAATTATTGATGATGAGGTATTTATCAGAGAAGGAATGAAACAAATTATTCCTTGGAAAGAGTTAGGATGCGAATTTATAGGAGAAGCTCAAAATGGAGAAGAAGGTGTCGAAAAAATTGTAAAGCTTATGCCTGATATTATTATTTCTGATATTAGAATGCCTAAAAAAAGTGGACTAGAGATGATAGATGAAATTAAATCTATTAATAAAAATATGCAGGTCATTATACTAACAGGGTTTAGAGAATTTGAATATGCACAGCAGGCTATAAGACTAGGGGTTTTACGATTTTTATTAAAACCTTCAAAGATAGAAGAAATTAAAGAGGCTATTACCTCAGCCGTAGTCAATTTAGATAAACTTCCTAAGCGAGAAGTTGAAAATCTTCTAAATGAGCACACTTATGAAGAAATAGACAAACCACAGTATTTAGTGAAACAAGCTATAGAATATATCAATCAATATTATAATCAAAAGTTAGATTTGCAAACAGTTGCAGATCAACTTTATGTAAGTACTTGGCATTTGTGTAAGGTTATTAAAAAGCAAACAGGAACCAATTTTGTTGATTTGCTCAATAATGCACGTATAGAAAATGCAAAAAGGATGTTGCTTGAAAGTAATATGAAAATCTATGAGATTGCAGAAGCTGTAGGATATGCAGATACAGCCTATTTCTCAAAAATTTTTAAGAAAATAACTCAAGTAACACCTAATGAATATCGTAATAAGATGTACTAAAAATTATAGAAGTAATACCTTTACTGTTTCAGATTTAAAGAATTACAAAGTATCAAGCAGTTAAAGTGTTGTAATAATGATGAGCGGAAAAGTAAAAAATACAAAATTTAATTGTATGAGCAAATTTGAACAACAAACACCAAGATAGGCATATTCAATCTGTATATATGCGATGCTATAATGAAATTAAGTTAAGAATCTATTAGCATATCTTACATATTTAAAAATTTTAGGGGGTACATATAATGAAAAAATTTCAAAAGTGTTTGCTCTAGGCCTAGCAACAACAATGCTTGAGTGTGTATTTGTAGGTATTTTTCAGAGCAAGGCAGGTAGCCAATGCCTCAAAAAGACGCAAAGGTAGAGAGTATGAAAATAAGGAAGAAGAATCAACTTAAAAAACAGCAGAGCTATAACATTTGAAAACAATATCAAGAAATTCCAAGAGACTAATTCACATGTAACAATTGAGAATGAGTCTGACATCAGCCGTTGTTTTTTGTAAAGTACTCTATAAGGTAGTGAAAAAAGAAGGGGGCTTTTAGAGTGATTTATAAAGATAAGAAAATTGTATGGATATTCTTATTACCAGCATTAATATTTTTAATAGGATTTTTATATATACCATTTTTTATGAGTATATACAACAGCCTTTTCAATATTACGGATTTAGCTGGAGTTGATAAGACTTGGGTGGGCCTACAGAATTATATAGAATTATTTCGTGATACTAATATACACACATCACTTATTAATACAGCGATTATGATGGTATTAATGGTTGTATTTGAATTAGGTTTAGGGGCACTTTTTGCATTGTTTGTAGATGGTGTTAGAAGAGGTGCTAAATTCTACAGAACAGTATTTTTCTTCCCAGTAGTTATTTCAGCTACTGCTATCGGTCTTATGTTTTTTCTTTTCTATGACTATAATATGGGACTTTTCAATCAAATTCTTATGAAGTTTGGAGCGGAAAAACATCTATGGATGAATGAAAGCTCTGCCCTATACATGATTGCTATTCCAACGATTTGGCAATATGTAGGTTTCTATTTTGTTATCGTATTGACAGGTATTTCAACTATTCCGGAAGATATTTATGAATCTGCTTATCTTGATGGTATTACAGGATTTAAGAAGACTATTTACATCACATTACCACTTATTAAAGGTGTACTTAAGTCAAGCTTAATTCTTGTTATTACAGGAACACTTAAGATTTTCGACTTAGCATGGACAATTGCACCAAAAGGTATACCGAATGGCAAAACGTATCTTCTTGGTACGTACCAATATCATATCGTTTACGATGCCTATCGAGTAGGGTATGGATGTGCTATAGCGGTTCTTATTGTAGTCATAGGGCTTGGTATATCATTACTTGTTAATAAGTTATTAAAAGAAGAACTATAGAAACTTAAAAAGAAAGAGGGCGAAATCATGGCCAAAGATTTAGCAAATAGTAAGCCAAAGAACTTAAAGCTGAAAAAAAGTTCTGGGCCAATAGAGCAGTTCTCAATAGGTAGAATATTTATTCATATTATACTTTTACTTTGGGCAAGTACAACCATTTTCCCATTAATTTGGGTACTTAATAACTCTTTTAAAGAGAGAAATACAATTTTACTGGATTCATTTAGTTTAGTAAAAGAACCTGTATGGACTAACTATATAACAGCTTTTACGCGTATGAATATTGGGAGAGCGTATATTAATAGTCTTATTATTTCCGGAACAGTAGTAGTCGGAGTTATGTTATTTGGTGGTCTTGCATCATATATTTTATCGAGGTACAATTTTAAAGGTAAACTAGCTGTACATTCCCTTGTTATGGCAGCATTACTTTTCCCAGCATTTGCAACTATTGTTCCAGTATTTACGATGTTAAATAAGGTAGGGCTTACAAACACTCATATAGGTGTTATTTTACCTCAGATTGCAGGCAACTTAGCATTTGCCATAACTATTATGGTTGGCTTTATGAGTACGATACCACTAGAGCTTGAAGAAGCGGCTGTTGTAGAAGGATGCGGACCATGGAAGATTTTCTCCAGAATCATTGTGCCTATTTCAAAACCTTCCTTTGCAACTGTAGCAATTTTTACATTTTTATGGTCATACAATGACCTCTTCTTACAAAAGATTATTATCCGTAAAAAAGAAATACGTCCAATCTGTGCATTGCTTGATACAATCAGATCACAATATGGTACAGACTATGGTTTAATGTGTGCATCTGTAATTCTTGTAGTTGTGCCAGTTCTTATCGTATACTTATTCTTACAGAAATATATTATTAAAGGTCTTACAGCAGGTGCTGTTAAGGGTTGATGTTATGGGGGAAAGTTACAGCAAGTAAAATAGCTTAAACTTAAAAGGAGTAATGATAATGATTAAATTTGGAACAGGTGGCTGGAGAGCCATAATTGGAGAAGATTATATTAAAGATAATGTTGTATTAGTGGCACAAGCTGTAGCTAATATGATGATTGAAGAAAACGTAACTGAAGAGGGATTAGTAGTAGGATATGATAGACGTTTCTTATCAGATAGGTCTGCTATGTGGGTATGTGAAGTTATGGCAGGTAATGGTATACCAGTTCAAATTATTAATAAAATTTCTCCTACTCCCCTTATTATGTATTATGCTAAAACTCATGGTAATCATTATGGTATGGCTATTACAGCGAGCCATAACCCAGCAGAGTATAATGGTATTAAAATTTTTACATTAGGTGGTAGAGATGCTACAGAAGAAGTAACAGGAAAAGTAGAAGCTATTATTGAAAAACTTTCTAAAGAAGATGTAAAAGTAATGGAGTATGATGAAGCTCTAGCTTCAGGACTTGTTAAAGAGATTAATCCATTTAATGATTATATTGATACAATATTAGGTATGCTCAATGTAAGTGCTATTAGAGAAAGAGGTTTAAAAGTTTTAGTTGACCCAATGTTTGGGGTATCTAAAAATTCTCTTCAGGCACTTCTTATAAGTTGTAGATGTGAAGTGGATGTTATCCATGATCGTCATGATACAACTTTTGGAGGGAGACTTCCTTCACCAAGTGCTGTAACACTGGCTAGACTGACCAATATGGTTGTAGAGAAGAAGTACGATATTGGTATTGGAACAGATGGAGATGCAGATAGACTTGGTATCATTGATGAAAAAGGTAATTTCATTCATCCAAACGATATTATGGCATTACTTTACTACTATTTACTCAAATACAAAGGCTGGAGTGGACCAGTTGTTAGAAATATAGCAACAACACATCTTCTTGATGCTATTGCTGAGAAGTTTGGACAAAAGTGTTATGAGGTTCCAGTAGGCTTTAAACATATTTCAGCAAAGATGGAAGAAACAGATGCTGTAATTGGTGGTGAAAGTAGTGGCGGTCTTACTATTCGCGGTCATATCAAAGGTAAAGATGGTATTTTTGCTGCGGGCTTACTTGTAGAAATGATGTGTGTAACAGGTAAGAGACTTGCTGAAATGTTAGATGAAATTCATGAACAATTTGGAGATTATGTAATGATTGAAGGGGATTATCGTTTTTCACATGCCAAAAAAGATGAATTAGTAGAACTTTTATTTACAGAGAGAAAACTTCCTACATTTAACATTCCAGTAGCTAAGGTAAGCTATGAAGATGGTTGTAAAGTGTACTTTGAAAACGGAGGGTGGATTATTGCACGTTTCTCAGGGACAGAACCACTTATTAGAGTATTTACTGAAATGAGTACTAAGGAAGAGGCAGAGGCTATAAGCCAAGTTATGCTAGAGTTTTTAGGATTGTAGAATATATGTTCAAGAGATTGGAACAATCACCCATAAGGGGAGGTTGTTCCAATATTATTAATGAAATTAGAGTATTAAAAAGGATAGAACATATGGTAAAATAGAACATATTTTTATCTATTTAGGAGGAAGACATGTTTAACGTACAAGAAGTTTTTAGTCAAATGACACTCCGTGAAAAAATCGGACAAACTTTTCTTCAATATTATCAAGGATATGAGGATCTTCCAGAATCTCTTATCGAAATGAATAAACGTACTGAATTAGGTGGTATCATCTTTTTCTCAGGGAATAATGTAAGAAATCTTGAGCAGTTTCGTGAAATGAACAAACGTATTCAAGCTCATGCTAAAGAAAATCGCTTTGGTCTTCCAATCCTGCTTACTATTGACCAAGAAGGTGGTCAACTTACAGCTATTCACCAAGGAACAACAATGTTCCCAGGGAATATGGCTATGGGCTTTGCTAATGATGAAGAGATGGCTTACAAACAAGGTGAGCATGTTGCTAAAGAATTAAACTATGCTGGTATTGATATCTGTTATGCACCAGTTTTAGATGTAAGCTATGACCGCAAAAATGGTGTACCTGTAGTAGATAACCGTATGTACTCAAGTAAGCCAAATGTTGTTGCAGATATGGGAACAGGTTTTATTAGAGGCTTAGAAGATAATAGTATTGCAGCTTGTGGGAAACACTTCCCTGGTATGCGTTTAACTCAAGAAGATACACACTTCAAAATGGATGTGCATCCTGGAGATATGAATCGCCTTGAAGAAGTTGAGCTTGTACCTTATAAAAAAGCTATTGCAAATGGTCTTGGTTGCATCATGATGCACCACGGTGTATTCCCTCCACTTGATGGGGATAAACCAGCATCAATGTCTAGGAAAGTAGTAGACTATTTAAGGAATGAATTAGGCTTTAAAGGGCTTATTGTAACAGATGACCTTATTATGAAGGCAGTACTTGATGCATATGGTGAGAGACAACCTCTTGTAGAAGCTATGAATGCAGGTTGTGATCTTCTTATGTCTACATGTGCGGGAGAATGGTATGTAGATTTTATGGAAGAATGTGTTCAAAACGGTACAGTATCTGAAGAACGTATTAATGAAGCATGTCTTAAAGTATTAGAGTACAAAGCTAAGTACCATTGTGGCGAGTTTCCAGAAGGAAAAGCTTTTGATAAAGAGCAAGGTGATAAAATTGCTTATGAAATTGCTAAAAAATCACTTATTCTTTATAAAGGTGAAAAAGCTGACTTCCCAGTGAAATTAGAAGAAAAAGAAAAACTTGGTATTATCTTTGGAAATCCAGCTCGTCTTGTAATGAGTGATGCTATTAACTTATATGATAAATTATCTATTGAAGATACAGTAAAAAAACATGGCTATCACAATAACACTAAAGAAGTGATTATGCCATGGCGTCCAACACATATGGAAATGGTATCTGTAGGAGATATTGCTATTATTTCTGACTTTGTTATCTTTACAACAGTTAATGCATATTGCTTCGAAGAGCAGATCGAAACAATTAAATATATTAGAGATTTCTGCCCAACTAAGAAAATTATTGGTGTAGCTACAAGAAGTCCAGAGGATGCAAAAATTCTTGCAGACTACTGTGATTATGTAGTTGTAACAGGTGGTTTAACACAAGTTACATTGGATGCTTTAGTGGAAACTATCTTCGGGGATGGAGAATTCGAGTTCAACCCAGCAAAACAATTATTTGAATAAAAATAGACAGGTGCCACTTGGTAAACAAAGGTTTGCAAGTGGCTACTTGTACGAATAGACAAAGAGGTGAATAAAATGAGTTTTTTTAACCGTGTAAATGAGTATGCAAATGAATACCATACCTTAAAAAGCAATGAAACATTAGCAAAAGAAAAGGAAATGCCAGGTAAAGCATTCTTTATTAAGAACAATAATATTTTAGCTATTCCTAGAGAAGATGGAGATTGTAGATATCCATTTGGACAAAATGGATTTAACTACTGGGTATATGCATCTGGTTATATTCATAGCAATGAAGGCTTATTCTCTCCATATCTTAGAGCTTCAGAAGGACAAGAGCCTAAAATAGCTTTCTTTGCAGGCTTTAAAGGGAAAGAGGGCTATAAAGTTATTCCGATTTTATCGGTACCAGTTATGGATGAACAGGTACAAACAGAAAGATATACAGTGTTTACAAAAGCAAGTGCTTATTATGTAACAGAAGCGGAAGGGATTACATTTGCTATTCGAACTTTTGTAGATGCAGATAAGAAGATGTATTACACAGTTTCAGCAACAAATAATACTGAAGAGAAAAAAGAGTTCTTCGTATCTTCTTACTTCAATCCTTTCCTTAAAAATGCAGTGATGGAAGGTGCTGAAAACCGTTGGTTCAGACAAGCTACTGTTATGCCTAAAAATGAAGGACAAAACCTTAATAACTTCCTTATTGAAGTTTATGAAGAAAGAGATAGAGGTGCGATGGCGCCAAACTATGGGGTATTTACAAGACACCTTACACTTAGTGAGGGCGCTGAATTAGTAGCATCAGAAGAAACAACTTCACGTAATGATTATGTAGGGGGAGTAAGAAGTTCACTTCACACACCAGCATCGCTCTATAAGGGTACGTTTGGTGATACGAAGAAGGTAGCTACTTTTACAGAAGTATCCGTAGCAGCAGATATGCTTCATTTAATACTTGAAAAAGGCGCAAGTATGAGAGAAGACATTGTCATGACATATTGCTTTGAAGATGAAGATATGGAAGTGGCTATTAGAGGGGGTTCTACTCCAGAAGTCATTGATGAAGCAGAAGAAGCTATTATTAAGGCAGAAGCAATGCATGGAGAAAATATGAAGGCTGTCTTTGGTAAACGCCTTAGTGGGGAAATCAAAGAAGAAGTATTTAATGCATTCTTTGAACACCTTAAAAAGCAAGTTGAATTTTGCTCAGTTATTAAAGGATATATTCAGCTTTCAAGTTTCTCACTTATTGGGATTCGTGATGTATTCCAAGCGCTTGAAGGTTTAGTGTTCTATGAGCCAGAAGTAGCTCGTGAAAAAATGCTAGAGGCTCTTAACTTTGTTCAGCCAGATGGCCGTTGCCCAAGACAATATTCTCTTCCAAGATTTGAAGGGGATACACCTAATATGGACCTTAGACCTTTCATCGACCAAGGTGTATGGGTAATCTCTACTATTGCAACTTATCTTCGTTTTACACAAGACTTTAACTTCTTGAATGAAACATGTGGCTATTATGACTTTGTAAATGATAAAGCACACTTAGCTAAAAAATCAGATAAGACAAGTTCAGTACTAGACCATTTATTTGATATTATGAATTACCTTCTTACAAATCGTGACCATGACTATACAAAATGTGTATGTGCACTCTATGGTGACTGGAATGATGCTTTAGATGGACTTGGTGTAAGTAAGCGTAAAGATCGTGAATACGGTACTGGTGTATCTGTGATGGCTACGCTTCAAGTTTATCAAAACTGCCATGAGATGATTGAACTTCTTGAAATCTTAGATACAGAGAAATATGCAGATAAAATAGCTGAGTATAAACAAGCAATGGTAGAAATTGAAGAAGGTCTTGTTAAGTACGCTATTATTGAAAATGAAGAAGGGGAAAAACGTCTGGTACATGGATGGGGAGATGAAAGAAGCTACTTTGTAGGAAGCTTTGATGATCCAGACCATGAATCACGTGATGGTATTACCTCTAATGCATTCTGGGTACTTGCTGGTATGTATGATAAAGATATGAGTATTAAAGATACAATCCTTGGAGCATATGATAGATTAGGATCTAAATATGGTCTTAAAACATTTGAACCTCATTTTGAAAAAGGGACACCGGGGGTAGGTCGTATTCCTAACTTACCAAAAGGTACAGCAGAAAATGGTGCAGCTTATATCCATGCAAGTACATTTGGTGTTATGTCTCTCTTCAGAATGGGTGAAACAGAGCGTGCTTGGGAAGAACTTTCAAAATGCTTGCCATTTACACATGAGAAAGTATCTGTATCTCCATATGTAATGCCTAACTCATATGGTTATAATGAAGAAAAGCAAATTGATGGGGAGTCTATGCAAGATTGGCAAACAGGAAGTTCTAACGTTGTACTTAAAACATTTATTCGTTTCGTATTTGGTGTAGAACCACAATATAAAGGCTTATGGATTCAACCATCTATGCATATTCCATTTGCTACAACTGAATTTGCTCTTAAAGTAAGAGGGACTAACCTTGTACTGAAATATAGCAACAATGAAACAGGTAAACGTACATTTAAAATAAATGGAGAAATTCAAGAAGGCATTTATGATGATGTTATGAAGCTTAAAAAATTATGGATTTCAAATGAGTTCATTGTAAATAATAAAGAAATTGTAGTAGAAATTCTTGACTAATTTAGCAGTTAGGGTAACAATAAAATAAGAAAGAATGGTTAAAAGGAGGGACACAATGCGAGCTATAGTAAATGGTAAAATTTTATTTGCTGAACAAGTAATAGAAAATAAGGCTTTATTATTTGAAGAACAAATAAAAGGAATTGTGGATGTAAATGAAGTTCCAGAAGGTTGTGAGGTTATTGATGCAAAAGGGAACTATGTAGCACCTGGATTTATTGACATACACATTCATGGATATGATACAAAAGATACAATGGATGGCACAACAGAAGCTATTCGCACAATTGCACAAGGTATTGCTAAAAATGGTGTAACAAGTTTCTTACCAACAACTATGACTATGTCAAAAGAAGAAATTGCTACTGCATTAGAAGCAGCAAGAACTGTAAAGGTAGAAGGTAGCGAAGGTGCACAGGTACTTGGTGTACATATGGAAGGACCTTATATCAATGAAGCTTTTAAAGGTGCACAAAATGGTAAATACATTCAAGCACCAAATAATGAAGCCATTGAATTCGTTAAAAATTATCAAGATATTGTTAAGCTCATTACTATTGCACCAGAGGTAGAAGGAGCCAAAGCTTTCATCGAAGAAATTTCTCATTCAACAGATATTGCTTTATCTATGGGACATACAAAAGCCACATATGAACAAGCAATGGAAGGAATTGAGGCTGGTATTACACATACAACACACTTATTTAATGCAATGACTCCACTTCATCACCGTAATCCGGGAGTAGTAGGTGCTGCTTTAGCTTCAGAAAAAGTAAGTTGTGAAATGATTTGTGATACTATTCATATCAATAAGGGGCTTTTCCCTCTTGTTATAAAAGCCAAAGCACCAGATAAGTTTGTACTTGTTACAGACTGTATGTGTGCAGGTGGATGTAAAGATGGACAATATGCATTAGGTGGACAGGCTGTATTCGTAAAAGATGGTAGTGCACGTCTTGAAGATGGCACACTTGCAGGAAGTATCTTGCGCCTTAATGAAGCACTTAGAAATATAGTGCAAAATACAGAATGCCCAGTTGAAAAGGCAATTGAATTTGCTACAATCAATCCAGCAAAAACAATACGCGTAGATGGATTTAAAGGAACATTAGATACAGGCAAAGATGCGGATATCATTTTATTTGATGAAAGCATTAATGTGAAATATACAATCAATAAGGGGATTACGATTTATGAAAACAATTAAGCTTAATGACATGACAATCTATGTAGCAAAAAACTATGATGAAATGAGCCAAAAAGGTGCAGAGATTATTGCAGAGTTGTTAAAAGCAAAACCAGATGCAGCTTTAGGGCTTGCAACAGGTGGTACACCAGTAGGCATGTATAAAGAACTTATTGAAATGAACAAAAAAGGGGAAATCAGCTTCAAAGAAGTATCTTCTTATAACTTAGATGAATACTACCCAATCGAAAAAACAAACGATCAAAGTTATGATTACTTCATGAGAGATAATTTATTCAATCATGTAGATATCGACATTAACAATACTCATATTCCAAATGGTATGGCTGCAGATTGTGCAGCTGAAGGTAAAGCTTATGATGAGCTTGTGCGTGCTACAGGTGGTGTAGATATACAAGTATTAGGTATTGGTGGAAATGGTCATATCGGTTTTAATGAACCATGTGATGTATTTGATCCTATTACACATCAAGTAACTTTAGACGAAAGAACAATTAGAGATAATGCAAGATTCTTTAACTCAATTGAAGAAGTACCAACACAAGCTATTACAATGGGAATTGGTACAATCATGACAGCTAAAAGTATCTTACTTTTAGCAAGTGGTAAAGGTAAAGCGCCAATCGTTAAAGAAATGCTTTTAGGTAAAGTTACACCACAAGTTCCAGCATCTATTCTTCAATTCCACAAAGATGTTAAAATTGTATTAGATGAAGAAGCAGCAGCAGAACTTTTAAGTGAAATTGAATAAAAAAACTTTTTTAAACTAAGTTTTTATAGCAAGATTGACAGCTAAAAAAAACTTAGTTATAATAAAGCTATATTATTAATATAGTCACAAGAAGTGTGTTACTGATTCGATCAGGCATAAACTTTATTTCTTTCTAAAAATAGAAAGGGGTAAATGTTTATGCCTTTTTTTATTTATCGTAATAATTCTTAAAAGGTGCGTAGACAATATTAAGGTCAATCAATTTATTTTAAGGAGGAATGGATATGAAACAATTAATTGTAAAAGTTCAAGGTGAGGCAGGTTTACACGCTAGACCAGCAGGAGTACTTGTAAAAAAAGCAGGAGAATTTAGTTCAAAAATTACACTTGAAAAGGATGGAAAAGCTATTGATGCCAAAAGATTATTAGCGGTTTTATCCTTAGGTGCTAAACAAGGTGATGAACTGACAATCACAGTAGAGGGTAGTGATGAAGAGGCTGCATTAGAAGCAGTTAAAGCTGTAATTGAAGAGAGTCATTAATTATAGGAGTGGAAAAGATGATATTAGATGGAATTGGGGCTTCTAGTGGTGTAGCAATTGGAAAAGTATTTATCAAGCAACAAAATGATTTTGTACTTCCAACGCATAAGGTAACAGATACAGAAGCAGAAATAAAACGTTTTAATGATGCAAAAGAAGAAGCAACTCTTGAGCTTAAAGTCCTATATGAAAAAGCTCTTGAAGAAGTTGGAGAAGAACATGCTCAAATTTTTGATGTACATCAGATGCTTATAGCGGATTTAGATTTACACGATCAAGTAGTAGGTATCATTACTGATGAAAAGTATAATGCTGCCTATGCTGTATCTGAGGCAAGCGCTATTATTGCAGCTATGTTTGAAAGCATGGATGATCCATATTTACAGGAACGTGCAGCAGATATTCGTGATATCTCAAAAAGACTTATTGGTATTTTAACAGGAGAGAAAGAAGTATCTTTAGCAGATATTAATGAGCCTGTTATTCTTATTGCAAAAGATTTATTTCCATCAGATACCATTCAAATGAATAAACAATACGTTTTAGGTTTTATTACAGAAGATGGTGGGAAAATGTCTCATTCAGCTATTCTAGCTCGAACTATGCAGATTCCAGCAGTAGTAGGTGTAAAAAATATATTAACAAAATTAGATAAAAATAGTACTATTATTATAGATGGAAAAAGTGGGAAAATTTATATAAATCCAACTGATGAAGAATTAGTTTATTGGAAGGCTAAACAAGAAGAAGATAGAAATTATAAACAGAAGCTTCAAAGTTTAAAAGGAACTGCTAATAAAACAGTAGATGGTATAGAAATTGAAATTAATGCTAATATTGGTAGCCCAGAAGATATAGAAGGTGTATTAGCAAATGATGCAAAAGGCATTGGGTTATTTAGAAGTGAGTTCCTTTATATGGATGGGCATGCGTTACCTACAGAAGAGGCACAGTATGAAGCCTATAAAAAAGTAATAGAAGCAATGGAAGATCGTGTTATTATTAGAACATTAGATGTAGGTGGAGATAAAGAATTACATTATCTTAATATTCCTAAAGAAGAAAATCCATTCTTAGGATATCGTGCTATTAGAGTTTGTTTAGACCAGGTAGACATGTTCAAAGTTCAGCTTAGAGCTTTATTAAGAGCAAGTGTATATGGAAAGCTAGGCATTATGTTTCCAATGATTGCTACAGTAGAGGAGATTAAAGAGGCTAAAGCTCTTTTAGAAGAGACAAAGAGGGAGTTATTAGCCGAGGGGATTGCTGTAAGTGAAGATATTGAAGTAGGGATGATGATTGAAACACCAGCAGCAGCACTTATTTCGGATGTACTTGCACAAGAAGTAGATTTCTTTAGTATTGGAACAAATGACCTAACGCAATATACGCTTGCAGTAGATCGTATGAATGCTAAAATTGCACATTTATATAATACGCATAACTTAGCTGTTTTAAGATTAATTAAAATGGTAGTAGATAATGCACATGCAGCAGGTATCTGGGTAGGAATATGTGGTGAAGCAGCAGCAGATACTACACTTACAGAAACTTTCCTAGGTATGGGTATTGATGAATTATCTGTAAGTGCACCATCAGTTTTAGAGGTAAGAAAGACTATTCAACAGATTGATACATCTAAAATACAGTTAAAACTTTAGGAGGTGACAGTTGTGGAATACAAAATCATCAAAGTGTTTAATAATAATGTCGTATTAGCAAAAGAAAAAAAAGACGAAGTTATTTTAGTAAGCAAGGGGATTGGATTTGGAAAGAAAATTGGTGATTTTATTAAAGCAAACGCCAATATCGAAAAGGTATTCCACGAGCACGGTCCTAATGATAAAAAGCTAAAAGAAATAAATGAAATGAGTCTTAAGATTAAAAAATTGACCCATCAGATTATTGAGATTGCACAGGAGAATTTAGGTGTGCTTAATGAAAATAGCGAAAAGATGTTAGAAGAGCATATTGAGTTTGCTATTGAAAGATTAAGGATGGGACTTACTATAGAAAATCCCTTTATTGAAGAGATCATAACCCTATACAGAAAAGAGTATGAAATAGCCGGTATTGCTAGGGAACATATTCTAAATGAGATAGGGATAGATATTGGAGAAGAAGAACAGGGGTTTATTACCTTGCACCTATGTTCAGCTAGAAAAAACAAACCCCTAACAGAGATTATGAAAATCACAAGAATCTATAAGGAATGCTTACAGATCATTGAACAGGAATTAAAAACCCCTATTAGGTTAGATAGTAGTTTTAATAAAGAATTTTTTAGATTACTAAAATTTTACGTAGATACGATGCATAATTATACTAGTCTTGAGTTTGAAATGAAAGAAGATGTAAGAAAGCGTCTAGGTACGAGTTTTAAAATAGCTACTAAAATAGCTCAGCATATCGAAGAGGAGATGCATATAAGTTTTACGCCAGATATTATCGCTTATATGACGGTAGATATGCATAAGCTTATGCAAATGAAATAAAATAAAGAGTACATACTCTTTATATAAAATTATTCTAAGGGGGAATAAGAATGAGTGGTTTTTTTAGCAAGCTTCAAAAGTTAGGGAAAGCTTTAATGCTTCCAATTGCTGTACTACCAGTGGCAGGTATCCTGCTCAGATTAGGTCAAGCGGATGTTATGACCAAGCTAGGTGCACTAACTGTAGATGGAGAGATAGGTAACCAATTCCTTCATACGCTATTACAAGTATGTGGTGAAGCAGGAAATGCTGTATTTGGTACTAATATGGCCTTTATCTTTGCTATTGGTATTGCAGTTGGCCTTGCAAAAGCTAATCATGGTGCAGCAGGTCTTGCTGGTGCAGTTGGTTTCTTAATGCTTGAAAATGTTACAAAAGTTATTTGGCAACTTCCACAGTTTGCAGGAGAAACACATAGTTTAGGTGTATTTGGTGGTATTATTATTGGTATTGTAGCTGGATGCTTATATAATAAGTTCTATGATATTAAGCTACCAGATTTCTTGGGATTCTTTGGAGGGAAGCGATTTGTACCCATTGTAACAGGGTTTTCAGCAACTTTACTCGGTGTTGTATTAGGCTATATATGGCCATATGTGGAAAGAGTATTTGCTGCGCTTAACAGTTTTATTGCAGCAGCAGGTGCAGTGGGAGACTTCTGTTTTGGATTCTTCAACCGTCTATTAATTCCTACAGGTCTTCACCATGTACTCAATAACTATGTATGGCAGTTATACGGCGACTACAATGGAACTACAGGAGATTTAAACCGTTTCTTTGCATTAGATCCTACAGCAGGTAAATTTATGACAGGATTTTTCCCTATTATGATGTTTGCTCTTCCAGCAGCAGCACTTGCTATGTATGTATGTGCTAGAAAAGAAAATAAAGCAGTAGTTGGTGGTGCGTTAGCATCAGTAGCTTTCACAGCATTTTTAACAGGTATTACAGAGCCACTTGAATTTATGTTTATGTTCCTTGCGCCCGTTCTTTATGGTATCCATGCAGTACTTACAGGTATTTCTATGGCAGTTGTTAACTTACTAGGTATTCGAAGTGGATTTTCTTTCTCAGCAGGTGCCATTGACTTAGCTATTAACTGGGGTATTTCAGAAAAACCATTTATGCTTATTTTAATTGGTTTAATTTTTGCAGTTATTTATTTCTTTATTTTTGTATTTGCTATTAAAAAGTTTAATATTCCTACACCAGGGCGTGAAAATGATGCAGAAACAGATGAAATGGCACATCTTGTAGAAGATAAAGGATTAAGTGAACTGGCTGCTATGTATATTGAAAAATTAGGTGGCAAGAATAATATTCAAGAGGTAGACTCATGTATTACACGTCTTCGTCTTACACTGAAAGATTCAAAAATAGTAGAAGAAAAAGATATGAAGGCTCTTGGTGCGGCTGGCATTATGAGGCCTAATAGTAAAAACTTACAAGTTATTGTAGGAACAAAAGCAGAGCTTATCGCAGAAGAAATGAAAAAGTTATTATAACATCTAAAGCAGTAAAGCTGATGCAGGAGTCTGTATCGGCTTTACTATTTTAAAAGGAGGCAGAAAATGTTTGGATTTTTAAATAAACTAAAAGGGATTGAATTATGCTCACCTTTAACAGGAGAGGCAGTAGAATTATCAGGAGTACCTGATCCAGTATTTGCAGAGAAAATGGTAGGAGATGGTATAGCTATTAAACCTACAAGTGGGACTGTAGTAGCACCTTGTGATGGCAAAGTGGTTCAGATCTTCCCAACTAATCATGCAGTAGGTATAGAAACATCTACAGGATTAGACCTTTTAATTCATATTGGGATTGATACAGTAGAATTAAAAGGAGACGGTTTTAAACGCCTTGTAGAAGAAGGAGTGTCAGTTAAGAAAGGGCAACCTATCTTAGAAGTCGACTTAAAACGTATTGAAGAGTTAGGAAAATCTATTATATCTCCATTTATTATTACAAATGCAGATGAAGTAGAGTTTAAAGAGTATAAAATGGGCGAAGTACAGGCAGGGGAAACTGTTGTACTTGTATTAAAAAAGAATAAATAAATTAGAAAAACAGGTAATAGAGAAATCTATTACCTATTTTTTATGTGAAATCCTAAACAATTAATAAATTATTACATATAAAAAGAAAGAGTGGATTAAATAATATAGATAGAATATGTTGAAAATCACTAAAAAAGGTTAGGTGAAAAGTTAAAAGTAGTATAAAATAACCTATTATTTAAGGTGGGATAAAAAAACTGATAGAGAAAATGATGTAAATTGATTGACAACATGTGTGACGGCAGATATAATAAGTATGTAACAATTACTTAATAAAATATATTTGAAGGAGGCAATACAATGACTATCACAAAGTTTATAAGTTCAACTTTATTAATAGCAATGGCTATGGTAGCAACTACAAACGCGCAGACGATAGAAAATGTGACACCTCAACAACTTATTATAAATGCCGACGCTGTATTTGCGGGAACACCGATTACAGCAGAAAATGAATTATTAGACACATTTGCAACAGATGAAGGTGCTGTTTCAAAGGTTATTGTAGAAGAAGCGAAAGTACGTAGAGAACCTAGTCCAGATGCGGATATTATTAATTATATAAAAGAAGGTATACCAGTATTTGTAATTGAAAGAATTGATAACTGGTACCACATAGAAATTGAAGGTATTGATGGATACATATATAAGGAACAAATTGACGAGTCTTCTTTAAGTCTTATTCCTTATACCAAAACAATTGTGGAAGAAGTAGAAATAGAAGAAGAAACATATCTTGGTGAAGAAGTTATTGGTTATGCAAAACAGTTTTTAGGCAATCCATATGTATATGGAGGAAATAGCCTAACAAAGGGAGTAGACTGCTCAGGATTTGTACAACAAGTATTTAAAAATTTTGATATTCAGCTTACACGTAGTTCACGTTCACAGTATGCAAGTGATGGGTATAAAGTAAGCAAAAACGATTTATTACCAGGAGATCTTGTATTTTATGGCTATAATGGGCATATTGATCATGTAGCTATTTATGCAGGTGAAGGGGAAATCATTCATGCAAGTACACCTAAGACAGGCATTACGATGGGTGAGCTATATTATGGAAAACCAATTATTGGTACAAAACGTGTTATTGATTAAGAATAGGACTTAGTATGGTATAAACTATACTAAGTTTTTTTATTTATCTCATTTACTGAATAAAATTTAGAGATTAGCAAAAAACTAGTAAAAGTGAAAATATGTAAATAGGAGGCTGTGACATGCATAAATTAAAAAGATATAAGAAGCTATTCGTTATTATATGTGTTGTTTTATTAAGTACCATAACAGTAAGTGCAAAACTATTACCTATTTATTCCGTATTTACAGATAAAAAACAGGTGGCGCTTACTTTTGACTGTGCATGGGGGGCTGATGATATAGATGAGATATTAGAGACACTAGATCAGCATGGTGTAAAGGCTACCTTCTTTATGGTTGGAGATTGGATGAGAAAGTATCCAGAAGCTACAAAGAAAATTGCTGAAAAAGGGCATGATGTAGCAAGTCACTCTGACAAACATCCTCATGTAACAGAGATGGGTAAAGAAGAAATTAAGAAAGACATTCGTTTTGCCCATAATACCATTAAAGAAATTACAGGTATAGATGCTAATCTTTATCGTGCACCTTATGGCGAATACAATGATACTGTAGTAGAAGCAGCTAAGGAAAGTGGATACTATATCATTCAATGGGATGTAGACTCACTAGATTGGAAAAACTATGGTAAACAAGAAATGATAGATCGTGTTTTAAAACACAAAAACTTATCTCCTGGTTCGATTATCCTGCTTCATAATGCAACGAAGTATACTAAAGATGCTTTACCTACTATTATAGAAGGGCTAAAAGGAAAGGGGTATGAACTCGTTCCTGTATCACAGCTTATTATAAAAGACAATTATACGATTGATCATACAGGAAGACAGTATAGCAATTAAAAGAGGCCTGCTAGTGGAAGCAACTAGCAGGCCCTATTTTTATGCATTAATGCATAGCTTATGTCATAAAAGGATGAGAATGATTTAAATAATAATTGTAAAAATCTAATTGGGATTTAAATGCTGGAAGCATTAATTTGTCGAGGCATTTACTAAGTTCTAAAACTTCAGGTGCTTGTAAATCATAGTTGTGTTTTTCAATAGCTCTAGCGAGTTGTTTTTTTGTATTAAGAATTGCCTGTTGGTCTAGCATCTTGTTATGCATGACACTTCGCCTCATTTCTCATATGGAGTGACATGATGTGTACTAAAGCTGCCTACACTATAAAATATGCAGAAAATTAAAGAATGTGACTATTTATGATTACCAATGTTTATAACACATAAAAAGATATAACAAGCAAACACTAATAGCACAAAATAATTTTTGGTATTAAGATAAAAGGCTTACATAAGGAGGGTGCACATGATAACTGTAGCGGTTAACAATAACCTAGCAAGTAGTAAGTATGCTTTGCAATTAATCCAGAATGCAAGTATTTATAATGGGCTTAAGCTGGCACACATTACCCCTAATGAAACAGTTGTGTATTATAATAATAAAAAAATTCCTCTCCGTGATTATATTGAACAAATTAAGCTTCATAAACATCCAGATTTGCTTATTGTCGAGTTATCCAAGGAAGCTATGGAAAAAGCTATTTATGAAAATATTAAGTTCAATATTGCTCTATTTTTTGAAGACACATCATATGATAGAAAATATCTCTTTAATAGAGGTGTCCTGCCGAGCAAGCTTTTAAACATGATTAAGGCTAATTACTATATAATTCCAGAAAGTTATCATAAAAAAAATAAAAAGTATATTACCTATGGATGGAGTGATGATGCCAGTGTATCGGCTACCAGTGCTGAGATACAGATAGATGGTAGCCTAAATGTACAATGTTGTATTAAATCTTGTATGCCTACATTAGAAGGAGCGGCAACCACTCTAAGAGAGTTTGGCATAGAAGTTCCTTTTAATGATGTAGAGGCTACTCTTGCAGCAGTTGCTACACTTATTATTTATGGTATTAGATTGAATGAAAATTAAATAGAGTAATAAAATTGTACAAGTGTTCATATAAATTATAGTGACAGATGAAGTTTTTTAAATAACAAAAAGAGGATAAGGGAGAGGTGTAAGGATGATCGAGCACATACTAGAAAATAACGAAGTACTCATAGTTGGAAAAGCTATAAGTGAGCTGACTTATAGTCATAAAGTATATGGAGAAGGATTCTATAGTTTTAACCTTGAAGTACCAAGGCTGAGTGATTCTTCTGATGTTTTACCAGTAACTGTTTCTGAGAGACTATTACCTACACTAGGTAATATAGAAGGTAAAGTATTAGATATTACAGGTCAATTTAGATCCTATAATCAATATGAAGAAGGCAAGAACCGCCTTATTCTTACCATATTTGCCTTAGAGATTAAAGAAGTACCAGAAGAAGAAATGAAGAAGAATAAAAATACTATTTATTTAAGTGGATTTGTATGCAAAGACCCTATTTATCGCACAACCCCATTTGGTAGAGAAATTACAGACTTGCTTTTAGCAGTAAATCGTTCTTATCACAAGTCAGACTACATACCATGTATTACTTGGGGAAGAAATGCAAGGTATGCCCAAAACTTAAAAACAGGTGCACATATTGAGATATGGGGCAGAATACAAAGTAGATCTTATCAGAAGAAGCTAGAGACAGGAGAGGCTATTAGCAAGGTAGCTTATGAAGTATCTATTTCTAAAATGGAAATTTTAGATGAGACCACGCGAGTTGAAGAACTTCATAAAGTAGAATAAAACGCAAAAAGCAAGGCATAGGATATGCCTTGCTTTTTGTATGATATATATAGAAAATGTTTGAATTTTAGAGTATAATCTTTTACATAGAAAGGAGAAAGTATGTATAAGATTATTAGGCAAAGAAGAAAATCTGTTACAATTCATATTGAAGATGACTTAAGTATTGTTGTAAAGGCTCCTTATGATATTTCTCATGAAGAGATTGATAAAATCGTTACAAAACATGAGGTCTGGATTAATAAGACTATTAGAGATAAAGAGAATTTAGCTAGGCGAAAAGATTGGCTTCATAATGGAGAAATCTTATACTTAGGCAAAAAGCTTCAGGTATGCATTGATGAAGAACCGACTGGGAAAGTTGCAGTAAGTGTAGCAGATGGCGTACTTACAATTGTAACACCTAATAAAAAAGACCACTTTCTTATAAAAACTCAATTAGAGATGTATACTAAAGAACAAGCTTTAAAATTATTTACGACACTAACAGATAAATATTGTAATTTATTAGGGTGTAAGTATAGCTCATTGACGTTAAGAAAGCAAAAGACGAGATGGGGAAGTTGTTCAAGTAAAGGTGGACTTTCTTATAATATAAGATTAATGAGTGCACCAATAGAAGTGATTGAATATGTGGTATTACACGAGGTCATGCATTTAATATATTTTGACCATAGCAAAGCTTTTTGGAATGCAATTGCTAAGGTAATGCCAGACTATAAAACAAGACAGAGTTATTTAAAAGAGCAAGGAAATATTTTAGATATATAAATGAAGAGGTGACTATGATGGAACAAGGGCTTATACAGGTATACTGTGGACCGGGAAAAGGAAAAACCACAGCAGCTATAGGATTAGGTATACGTGCATTAGGTAGTAATTTAAAGGTAATCATGATCCAGTTCTTAAAAAATGATAATACAGGCGAATGTAGACTTTTAAAAACACTAGAACCAGGGTTTAAAGTGTTCCACTTTGAAAAAGAACGTGGTTTTACTTGGACGCTTACAGATGAAGAAAAGAGTGAACTTGCACAAGAAATTCATATGGCACTTAAATTTGCAAAGAAAGTTATGGATACAGGGGAATGTGATATTCTTATTCTTGATGAAGTGCTTGGCGTAATTGAAAAGGGATTTGCGGATGTTAAAGATCTTCAAAGCTTGGTTGAAGAAAAACCAGAATTTATGGAACTTGTTGTTACAGGAAGAGTATTGCCAGATGTATTAAAAGATAAAGTAGATTATATAAGCTATATTGAAGCTGTTAAACATCCTATGGAAAAAGGTGTAATGGCAAGAGAGGGAATAGAGTATTAAGAAGTACACTTGATGATAAAAGTAAGAGGGGATACGTATGCGAAATAAAAACACGTGGGTTAATTTTGGCATCGGTGTAGGGGCTTATTTATTACTAATTTTACTTGTAAGACAGAATGTAGAGTTGTTTAGTTATACACCAGAGCTACTTGTTTTAGGAACTTTGGCTATGTATATGATAATAGGGTTTATGCAAAGGCATGGAGATAAACGGGCAGGGCGTATAGCTGTTATACTTCCCTATGGGGTAGGTGTCACCGTATATGCAGTAGCCCGGATACTAAAGAGTGCAGATCTTATGGCACTTTTTAAAAAGATAGTACCACAGATTTACCAACCTTTAAATAAAATTTCAATCCTTATGGATCAAGAAATATCTAGAGATATTATAGTGGCAGTTTTAATGATGGGATTTGTAGTAGTAAGTATGCTAGCATTAGAAATAGGGCGTAGTATGGCATCTAGTGAAAGTAGTGTTATGAAGTTTTGCTATAATATTGTGCTTGTATGGGGCGTACATTTTTACTTGTTTATGGGAGCCTATGCATTTGCAGCTATGAATCCAGCTTTTATGAGCGATATAAAGATGAAAAACTTATTTGCAGTAGGTATGACACTTGCCATCTTCCTTGTATATTTCTTAGTAGGAAGAGCTTGCCGTAATATAAGTTTACAGATTGTACAGTTCTTATCTTGCATATCTATATCAGTAAGTGCCATGATTATGTATGTTTTAGGGATGCTATTTATATGGGATATTGGTATTTATGAAAGGTATATCTTACCAGTGGCTACTTCCTTTATTGGTGTCATGTGTAAGGAGATAGGACAGGCAACAGGAGAAACAGCTAAAGTGATTAGTCAATATGGCATAACAGCAAGTTTAATTATGAGTATTGTACCTTCAGTGCTCATTTTTGTTGGTAAACTTGCTTCTATGCTAGAAGAAGATATTCAAGCTAATGAAGAAGTAAAGAATGAAATAAAAGTAGAAAATAAATAATATGAAGTATAATAAAAGTGGCTATTGCACCAAGCAATAGCCACTTTTATTAACTGTCTAAAAGATGTTCCATATTATAAAGTCCTGCTGCTTTGCCGTGAAGGAAGGCAGCTGCTTTAAGAGCACCTACAGCAAAAACTTCTTTTGAAGCTGCAGAGTGAGATAAGGTGATGACTTCATCGTTTCCAGCGAAGAGGATATCATGCTCTCCTACGATTGTACCACCACGTATAGCGTGTATACCAATCTCATTTTTAGGACGTTTTTCACGTACGCCTGAACGGTCGTAACGAAGTGCGTATTTTTCATCTAGTGTACCTGTAATAGCATCTGCAATAGCAAGAGCTGTACCGCTTGGTGCATCTACTTTCTGATTGTGATGTTTTTCAATAATTTCAATATCAAAACCACTATCAGCTAGTACTTCAGTAGCACGTTTAGCAAGTGTAATGAGTAAATTTACACCAAGTGACATATTAGCTGAGAAGAATACAGGAATATGCTTACTTGCTTCGTGAACAAATTCGATATCTTCATCAGAAAGTCCTGTTGTACATACAACGACAGGGATTTTCTTAGTTATAGCATGTTCAAGAAGTGGTCTAACCGCTGAAGCAGTAGAGAAGTCTACGATTACATCAACAGGCACATTACAAGCACTAATATGATCAAATACAGGGAATGTATTCGGTATAGAAAGGTTAGGGTCTACACCGGCTACTAGATTTAAGTTTGGATGGTCTTTAATGATACGAACGATTGCTTGACCGATTCGACCATTACAGCCATGCATTAAGATATTGGTCATGTGCATCACCCTTTCTGTAAGAAATATTAAATAAGTTCAGCTGCTTTAAGAACAGCTGTAACTTTTTCTTCATTTGCTGATTCAAGATTTGTAAGTGGTAATCTACAAGGGCCTACTTCAAAGCCCATCATATTCATAGCAGCTTTAACTGGAATAGGATTTACTTCACAGAATAGTGCATCAATTACTGGTAAATAGTCTAATTGCAGTTTAAGTGCTTCTTTTGTATCACCTTTAAGGTAAAGGTCTACCATATCATGTGTTTGTTTTGGTGCTACGTTTGAAAGTACAGAGATAACGCCTACACCACCAAGAGAAAGTGTAGGAATGATTTGGTCATCGTTACCTGAGTAAATAGCAAAGTCAGGACCACATAGACGTGCAATTTGAGCTACTTGTGAAAGGTTACCACTTGCCTCTTTAATCCCTACAACATAAGGTAGTTTTGAAAGCTCATATACTGTTTGAGGAGTTATATTAAGACCTGTACGAGATGGTACATTATAAAGAATCATAGGAAGGTCAGTAGCCTCACCAATTGCTTTAAAGTGTTCGATAAGTCCTCTTTGAGTTGTTTTGTTGTAGTATGGTGTAACTTGAAGTGTAGCATCCACACCAAGTTCCTTAGCGCGTTTTGTAAGGGTGATACCATGATGTGTATCGTTGCTACCAGTACCAGCAATAACAGGTACGCGACCAGCAGTTTGTTCTACAGCTACTCTAATACATTCAAGGTGTTCTTCATCTGTCATAGTAGAAGCTTCGCCAGTTGTACCACAGATAATGATAGAATCTGTACCATTTTCTATTTGAAAATCAATTATTTCTCTAAGTTTATTAAAGTTAATACTTCCGTTTTCATTAAATGGTGTAACGATTGCTACACCTGCACCTTTAAAAATCATTTATCATCAGTCCTTTCACTTTTACATCATGTTTGCAATAATCCATTCAGCGATTTGTACGGCATTACTTGCAGCACCTTTACGAATATTATCAGCTACAACCCAGAGATTAATACCATGTTCAAGGCTTTCATCACGACGAATACGTCCAACAAAGACTTCATCATGACCTGTTGCATTAATAGCTAAAGGATAAATATTGTTAGCTAAATCATCTTGAACAATAATGCCTTCTGATGCAGATAGTCTGTTTATAAGTTCATCTATTTCAAATGGTTTATTAAGTTCTACGTTAATACTTTCACTATGGCTGTTAAATACAGGAACACGAACAGTTGTTGCTGTAATACGAAGTGTATCATCATGAAGGATTTTACGAGTTTCTTCAACCATTTTCATTTCTTCTTTTGTATAACCGTTTTCTAAGAAAACATCAATATGAGGTAAGCAGTTGTTTGCAATAGGATGAGGGAATTTTTTAGGGGCCTGGCCTTTAAGTCCTTCTTCAAGATCACTCCATCCACCCATACCAGCGCCTGATACAGCTTGGAATGTAGTATAAACTATTCTCTTAATACCATAGTATTCATGGAGAGGTTTAAGTGCAACAACAGCTTGTATGGTAGAGCAGTTCGGATTTGCAATAATACCTTGATGATTTCTAATATCTTCAGGATTTACTTCAGGCACAACAAGAGGAACATTAGGATCCATACGCCATGCAGAACTATTGTCAATAACAATACATCCGCTTTCTGCTGCAATAGGAGCGTATTTTAAGCTTGTGCCACCACCTGCTGAGAAAAGAGCAATATCGATTTGATAATCTTTAAAGCTGTTTTCATTAAGTTCAAGAACAGTGTATTCTTTACCATTAAAAGTAAGAGTAGAGCCTGCTGAACGAGCTGAAGCAAAAACATAAAAATTCTCAATAGGTAAATTCTTTTCTTCTAAAACCTTTAAAAATGTACGTCCTACCATGCCAGTTGCGCCTACAACCGCTAAATTAATTTTTTTCATAATGATGAGATCCTCCCTAACATTTTAAAATAAATAACAAAAGCCAGCTAATAGGTAGCTGGCTGTGAATACGATGATGTAAACTTCATTTACAAGAATCACTTAAACACAGTAGCACACCACCTATTGTATAGCAAAAGGTGACAGTTGTATAGCTATTCACTATACACCCAGGAATAAAGTGTACAAGCACATTACCCTTCGGCGATGCTTCCTTTTGAAAGTAGTCAACTTCTCTTGTAAGAATCCTAAATTCTACTCATAAGTATCGCGCCTCTACATGAATGATTAATGTTATTCAATTGTGTCTAATCATAACATGACGCATAACGGGTGTCAATATTACAAACAATTAAATACTATTTTAAATTATGAAAAGATTGATGATGCACATATTATATGCTAGAAAACTAAAAAAATGCATAAAAGCTGAAAAAGTAGGGTGAGGGTGTATATTTTTAAGATAAATTATCCATACTGTAGAACATGAATACAAAAAAAGGAAGGTAATTCTATGAAAAACATGGATAGCACTAAAGAGAAATTATTTGATGCTTTATCACCAGACCAAAAGATGAAGCTTGAAATTGCAGAGGAATTAGGTCTTTTAGATAAAGTGCAAGAAGGTGGATGGAAGAGCCTTACACCTAAAGAAACAGGGCGTATTGGTGGTCTTATGACTAAAAAGAAAAGAGAATTAAAAAATAAAGAAAATAATGCATAGGATTTAAAGAAAGGGCTCCGTAAGTAAAGCTTCTTGTAAGTTATGATGCTAAAACATAACGCACAAGAAGCTTATTTTATTATGTACAGCATAATAATTATTAAGATATACAAGAGAAAATAAAAAAACACAATAAAATAATAAAATAACTCCCTTTTATTAATAGATACATAAAAATTTAAAAAAAACTAAATATTTTCGCAAGAAAATGAGTAGAGAGAATCCATGCATATTGATATGATTTAGGTATTAAATAAAGATAGGGGGAGTGAGTGATGAAAAAAATGAAGGGTATTAACACTAAAAACACATTTTTGGTGACAATAGTTACAGCTGGAATGGTCATTAGTTTAGCTCCAATGACTCAAGCATCTTCAAAGAAAGCAGTAGATAATAACTTAATTCTACATTATGATTTTAAGTCATTGCAATCTGGAACGATTGTGAATGATGTGAGTAACAATGGAAAGGCAGGAGTTGTGCGTCCAACAGGATCTCAAGTAGAAACGGAACAAGTCACTATATATGGGCAAGATTATACTGCTTTTATCATGCAAGGAGGAAGTCCTAGCGCTACAAATACTTATATAGAAATGCCAAGCGGTATACTGAATGACTTAGAGGATGTAACAATTAGTTGTTGGGCATATGTTGAGGACCTAACAAGTTATCAGAGAATATGGGATATTGGTAGCGGTACGACTTCTTATATGTATCTATTAGCAAATGGATATAATGAGGGGCATACAGGCTATACTAGTGCCCTTACAAATATTGGTTGGTCAGGTGAAAAAGGGCCTGAAAAAGGAGAGAACATTGATACTGGACGTTGGATCTATACAACGGTTACATTTGATGGATCTGAAAAGAGTATGTCTTTATATGAAGACGGAAAATTAATTGATACGATTACTACAGATACTGATCTTTCTGCCCTACAAGACAGTACTCAAAATTATATCGGTTATGGTCAATTTGGTAATGACATTTTTGAAGGTAAAATTGCTGATTTTAAAATTTATAACTACTCCATGAGTCAAGAGGAAGTTTTAGAACAAGTAGAAATACCAGATAAAGAAAAAGTTGAGCGAGATAAAGAATCATTAACACTTGGGGATATTTCAGCTGTAACAGAAGACTTAGTGCTGCCTACAACTGGAGAAATGGGTAGTTCTATTACATGGAAAACGAGTGATACAATTATTGTATCCTCATTAGGTAAAGTAACAAGGCCAAAGGCTGGAAAGGCAGATGTGACAGTTACTTTAACTGCAACTATACAATCTGGAGGAGAAATAGCCACTAAAACATTTGAAGTAAAAGTAAAGGCCCATCTAACAGATAGGCAAATTGTAGAGAAGGATGGAGATACAATTACTCTTGGTAATTTGAATGTTGTAACAAAAGATCTTCAATTACCTACACAAGGCGTATTAGGCTCTAGTATTTCATGGGAAAGCTCTGAACCTCATATTATCTCTGATGATGGAAAAGTAACAAGGCCAATTGATAATTATAAATTAGTTACATTAACAGCAAAAATGAGTTATGGATTAGCAGCTCTTGAAAAGGAATTTACTGCAACTGTATATCCAGTTTATGAAAAATTAGATATTGTTGAAGTAGCAGATGTAGAAGTTAAGACTTCTTTAGGAATCCTACCAACTTTGCCTCATAGAATAAAGGTAACTTATGAAGATAATACCATAGGATTTGAAAAAGTAGTATGGCCGACAGATTTAACTACTGAAGATTTCTTAAAGACTGGAGTGAAGCAAATGAAAGGCAACATTGTAGATTCTTCAGTGGGCGTAGTTGCAAATGTGGTTATTACAGATAAAACAGCCCAAATACCTATTAAAGTCGCATCTGGATTTGATCTTTCTAATATCTCTCTAGATGGCAATGATACCATCTTTTCTCAGAATATGGAGCGTGCTTTAGAATATCTAAATCTGATGGATGCAGATAGAATGCTCTATAATTTTAGAACTGCCTTTGGGCAAGATACAAAAGGTGTAGAACCATTAACGGGATGGGAAGAACCAACAGGATTATTACGTGGACATTCTACAGGACATTTTATGTCAGCACTGGCATATGCTTATGCAGCAACAGGAGATGAAGTATATAAAGAAAAAATGGACTATATGATTGCAGAAATGCGAAAATTACAATTATTATCTAAGGGCAGTCCAGAAGACTTTAAGACATCTTGTACACCAACTGATGCAAATCAAGAAAAATGGAGTAAAGATCCAGAAGCATGGGGTGTTGGATTTATTAGTGCATATTCTCCAGATCAATTTGCTTTACTAGAACAATATACACCTTATGCAACAATTTGGGCACCTTATTATACAATGCATAAATTACTTGCAGGTTTCTTAGACTGCTACACCTATGGTGGTAATGAAGAAGCATTGGAAATTGCCAAAGATCTTGGAGGATGGATATATGAACGATTAAACGCATGTACAGCAGAGCAACGTTCAAAAATGTGGGATATGTATATTGCAGGGGAATATGGTGGAATGAATGAATCACTTACAAAACTTTACGAAATTACAAGAGATGAGCGATATTTAAAAGCCGCTCAAATGTTTGATAATACCAAGTTCTTTAATAATCTATCAAGTAATGTAGATGATATCCAAAATAGACATGCTAATCAACATATTCCCCAAATTGTAGGTGCAATCCATGAATATGCAGCTACACAAGATCCAAAGTATTATCATATTGCTCGAAACTTTTGGGATATGGTTGTAGCACGTTATGCTTACTCTATTGGTGGTATAGGGACAGGGGAGCGTTTTAAAGATCCTTATCAACAAGGGACCAATATCCTTGGAAATTCAGGTAGAGGTGAAAACTGCGAAACTTGTGCTGCTTACAATATGTTAAAGTTGACAAAGGATTTATACACCTATGATCCAGATAATGCTGCTTATATGGACTATTATGAGAGAACATTAATTAATCAAATTATTGCTTCACAAACTAAAGAAACAACAGAGCATATGCATAATGGCGTAACCTATATGCTTCCAATTGACCCAGGTCAAAGAAAAGATTTTGATTCTGACTATGGAGGATTCACATGCTGTAATGGAACAGGTATGGAAAATCACGTTAAATATCAAGAAGCTGTATATGCGTATTCAGAGGATACACTATATGTAAATCTATATATTCCTACGACAGTAGAATGGGAAGAAAAAGGTATAACTGTAAAACAAGAAACTAAGTTCCCTTCTGAGAATTCAAAATTAACGATTGGTGGAGCTGGAGACTTTACAATGAAACTGCGCGTTCCGTATTGGGCAACAGATGGCTTTACGATAAAAGTTAATGGCGATGTTATCTGCCTAAAACCAGAGGTTAGCACATATGTAGAAATTAATCGTACATGGAGTGACGGTGATATTGTTGAAATCAATATGCCATATACTTTACATTTAGATAAAACACCTGATAAAGTTGATGGTAATACTGTAGCATCGTTAATGTATGGTCCAATTGTTATGGTAGCTAAAGATACTAGGGAAGAATATATACCAATGAATTGGTACAATGTGGTATTAAGTGAAAATCTTTTAGAATCGGTTGAAATTGTAACAGGAACAGATAGTGCTCAACCCCCACATCTTATAGTAAATGGTTTAGATTTCTACCCAATGTATAATGCCGATAATTATCGTTATCATACTTATGTAAAAGTAGAAGAGAAGACTTCTAATGTAGCTGACAATTAATAATTTATTCTCATAAACTTATTTTTAAACTCCATAAAATATATTTTAATTTTGTTAAAGTAAGAGAGTAATCCTTAGAGAATTATTCTCTTACTTTTTTATAGGATACAGCTAAAGTAAGTACTCCAAAATAAGAAAAGAGTATGCTAGTATAAGATAAAAAGAAAAGAAGTGATGGGGATGAAACAAAAACTTTTAGGGTTAAAATTACAGATGGCTAGGCTTTGTATCTTTAAAAGTATACAAGAGCTAGAACTTATAAGGGATTTAGAAAAACTAGTAGAAGATGTATTAGATGAAAATAAGCCTATAGGAGAAAATATAAAACTGTATAATGGTTTTGCCTATAACTTTTATAAAGAAATACAGGGAAAATCTTTAAAAGCATATATTTTAGATGAGATTTTATATGGACAGAATTTAATCAATTTACATATAGAGAGGCAAAAGGAACTTAGCATTTCCATGGTGGAGGCATTAAGAGGAGAATTAGCTGCCTTGCAGGCTATAGGAGAGGTTAAAGCTGTGGATTTAAAGGCATGTATGTGTCATAAAGCAAAGTGTGAGCTGGAAAAAGAGATTATTCATAGTCTCTTGGAATGGGAAAATGAATCAGAAGAGGAGCAGATGGTATTAGGTTATGTAGGATGGGGTGAGAAGGCTGACCAGCTTCTGGATTTCTATAGGAATAAAGGTTGTGGCATTTTTGCTAAATATAAAGCTTTTATATGGGCTGATTGCAAAGGACGTAAGGAGATTAAAGGGATAGGTGTACCAGATTCTATTATCATGGATGACCTTATTGGCTATCATCTACAGAAGCAAGATTTACTCCATAATACAGAGGCATTCTTAAAAGGCTATCCAGCTAATAACTTACTCCTTTATGGAGCCAGAGGAACAGGCAAATCTTCTATGATTAAAGCAGTGTTAAATTACTTTGCACCCCATACTAGGTTAAGACTTGTTGAGATGAGAAAAGATCAGCTTATGCAGCTTAAAGAATTGATTAATGAAATTAAAGATAAACCTTATTACTTTATTATTTTTATAGATGATTTAGCCTTTGAGGATAAGGAAGAAACTTATACGGCACTTAAAACTATATTAGAAGGTGGGGTAGAGGCTAAGCCGAGCCATGTTATTATTTACGCTACATCTAATCGTAGACATCTTATAGAAGAAAAGATAAGTGACAATGAACTTCATGGCAAAGATACAGTTGAAGAAAAAATGTCTCTTTCAGATCGTTTTGGCATGCGTATAGGCTTTAACTCACCTAATCAACTAGAGTATTTAGCTATTGTAAATGGATTGGTTAAGCAACGAGGACTAGGTATAGAAGAAGAAATTTTAAAAAAGGAAGCACTGAAGTGGGAAATGTGGCATAATGGTAAATCAGGCAGAACAGCTAAACAGTTCGTAGATTATCTAGAAAGCCAGGAAATGTAGAATAGTTTTAGGCGGAAGGAGATGGAGTATGCGTAAAATTATACATATAGATATGGATGCTTTCTATGCCCAAGTAGAAGCAAGAGAGAACCCATCTCTTAGGGGCAAGCCTGTTATTGTAGGAGGTAATCCAGATGCAAGGGGAGTTGTAGCAACTTGTTCTTATGAAGCAAGGAAGTTTGGCATTCACTCAGCTATGCCGGCTAGGACAGCTAGGCAGCTATGCCCAAGGGCTATTTTTATAAAGCCGAGATTTGATGTTTATAAGACTGTTTCAACTCAAATTGGGGAGATTTTCAGAAGGTATACGGATCAGGTAGAATTTCTATCTTTAGATGAGGCCTTTTTAGATGTAACAGAAAATAAAAAGGGTATACCTTCAGCTACCCAGATTGCTAAAGAAATCAAAAAAGCTATTTATGAGGAACTGAATTTAACGGGCTCAGCAGGTGTATCCTACAATAAGTTTCTTGCTAAAATTGCTTCAGACTATAAAAAACCCAATGGACTTACAGTCATTACACCAGAAAAAGCCCAAGACTTTTTAGATGCCCTCCCTATTAATAAATTTTTTCTAGTAGGCAAGGTAACAGAAGAAGAGCTAAGGCGAATAGGTGTGCATTATGGGAGAGATTTAAGAAAGCTAGAATTAGACTATTTGGTAAGTGTGTTTAAGAAAAGGGGATATATGCTCTATGATTTTGCCCGCGGTATAGATAATAGAGAAGTAGAAAATTCCCGTATTCGTAAGTCTATAGGTGCAGAAAATACCTTTAATGAAGATGTGAATCTCATAGGCGTAGAGGCTGAAAATTATTTAAAAGAGCTAGCACAAGAAGTGAGTATGAGAGTTAAGAAAAGGGCAGTCTGGGGTAAAAATGTTACCATAAAAGTTAAATTTAGTGACTTTACTCAGATCACACGTAGTATGATGACACCTTATCCTATTTCAGAGGTAGATGAGATTATGACATATGTGCATATGCTTGTGAGTAAAGTGGAAGAACCGGAGCAAAAAGTACGCCTCTTGGGGATTACTTTATCTCATCTTGTAAACAAGGAAGAGAGAAAAGGTGAAAATATTTCTCTGTTTGAGTATTTAGATACGCTTAAGTAGGGTTGACAGTCCGATAGAGTATATTATAATGAAATTATTAGATTAAAGGAGTTGATAAAGTGGAGAACTTTGCTTGCTAATTTTATTAAAATGCATGATAAGCTTTTATAGAGCTCAAGGAACATATCTAGGATATGTTTATTTGTCGTGCATCAGCAAGAGAGTTCATCTACTATCAGCTTACGGATAAAAGCAGGCATAGCATAACCTATCCTATCCTATGCCTAGGCTTTGCTATATTTTCATATGTAGCAAAATAAGCCCTGAGAAAGAGAACTTTCTTGGGGCTTATTTTTATATTGAAGGGAGAGAAATAGAATGTCTGTTATTAATATAACCAACCTAACCTTTAGTTATGATACACATTATGAAAATATATTTGAAAATACATCCTTTACAATTGATACCGATTGGAAGCTAGGCTTTATCGGACGTAATGGCAGAGGCAAAACAACGCTTTTAAATTTACTGCAAGGTAAATATGAGTATAAAGGAAATATTGTAAGTTCTGTGAGTTTTGACTACTTCCCTTTTGAAGTAGAGCAAGACCAACTGACTTTAGAAGTGATACGTAATGTAATTGCTCCCTTTAGTCAGTGGGAAGAGGAAATGGAACTTTGCCTTAAGAAAAATACAGGTGCAAGTTTAGAACAATATGGTATATTACTAGATGCCTATATGCAGCATGATGGTTATACAATAAAAGAATTGATTATTAAGGAAATCAGTAAACTAAAAGTAGATGAAGAGGTTCTTAATAGACCTTTCTATACTTTAAGTAATGGGGAAAGGACCAAACTGCTTTTAGTGGCACTCTTTCTAAAGAAAAATAACTTTTTACTTATTGATGAACCTACAAACCATTTAGATATTGAAGGAAGACAAATTGTAGCGGAGTATTTAAAGAGCAAAAAAGGTTTTATATTAGTTTCTCATGATAGGCTCTTTTTAGACCAGATTATTGACCATGTTTTATGTATCAATCGTCATAACATTGAAGTGCAGCAGGGGAATTACTCAAGTTGGAAACTAAATAAAGATCGAAATGATCAGTATGAGTTAGGTGAGAATGAAAAGCTTAAAAAAGAAATTGGTAGACTAAATGCGGCTAGTATGCGTAATGAAAATTGGAGTGACCAAATAGAAAAGTCTAAAATAGGTGCAGCAGATAAAGGATTTGTTGGACATAAGTCAGCTAAGATGATGAAGCGCGCAAAGGTTATTGAAAAAAGACAGGATAAAATGATAGAAGAGAAAAAGCAATTGCTTAAAAATATAGAACAAGTCCATACTCTAAAAGTGCATTGTATGGATTATGTAAAGCCTGTTTTGGCAGAAGTACAAGATGTAGTTATTCAGTATGATGGAAAGGCAGTAAGTAAGCCAATTAGCTTCAATATTAAACAGGGAGATAGAATTGCTTTAAAGGGATCTAATGGCTGTGGTAAGTCTAGCCTTATTAAGCTATTAGTAGGGGAAGAGCTTATATATAGTGGGAAACTTTTAAAAGGTTCTAAGCTTAAAATTTCTTATGTACCCCAAGATACTAGTTTTTTAAAAGGGAGTATGAGGGACTTTGTAAGAGAGAGCGGTATTGATGAAAGTTTGTTTAAGGCTATTTTAAGAAAACTAGATTTTACAAGACAAGCATTTGATAAAGACTTATCTGAGTTAAGCGGCGGACAAAAGAAAAAAGTACTCATTGCCAGAAGTTTGTGTGAACAGGCGCATCTATATGTATGGGATGAACCGCTTAACTTTATTGATATTTTATCACGTACTCAGATAGAAGAGCTCATTATGCAGTATAAACCAACCATGGTCTTTGTAGAGCATGATAGACTTTTTGTAGAGACAATAGCCACAAATTGCATTTGCATAGAAAAAACAGCTAGTGTACAATAAGGTTTAGTCATCAGATGAAGAGGTGGAAGAATTGGAAATTTACAATGATTTTGCAATGATATACGATATATTTATGGAAGATACACCTTACGCGCAGTGGGTATCTTTTATAGAAGACATCATAAAAGCACAAGGTATTACCCCTAAACTTATATGTGACTTAGGGTGTGGTACAGGAAAAATGTGTGAGATGTTTGCAGATAAAGGCTTTGATGTTATTGGCATTGATGCTTCAGAGGAAATGCTCATGATTGCACGTGAGAATGAAATGGAAGCTCAGCGTGGGATTTTATATCTTATGCAGGATATGAGTGAATTTGAACTTTATGGGACTGTAGATGTGATTTACAGTAGCTGTGATAGTATCAATTATTTAATGGAAGAAGAAAAAGTACTTTCTATGTTTAAATGGGTAAATAATTATCTTGAAAAAGGTGGATTATTTATCTTTGATGTGAACACACCTCATAAATACAAAACGCTTTTAGGAGAGAAAGTTTTTGCAGATCAGACAGAAGATGCTGCTTATATTTGGGAAAACTTCTATGATGAGAAGCAGCAGGTGAATGAGTTCTATGTAAGCTTCTTCGTAGCAGATGAAGATGGTAGATATGATAGATTTGAAGAAGTACACTATCAAAAAGCTTATGATGTAGAACGTATTAAAGCACTACTTGATACAGCAGGTATGGAACTTGTTGCAGTTTATGATGATTATACAACTAAACCTTGCGATACAAGTACTTTTAGAGCAACTTTTGTTGCGAGAGAAAAGCAAGTAGAAGGAAAAGTTTATATAGATTAAGGAGACAGAATATGGAAAACTATATTGTAAGAGGAACTGACAAAAATAAAAGTTTTAGATTTTTTGGTGCCAATACAACGGGTGTTGTTGGTGAAGCAGTAAAAAATCACGGTACATCTCCAGTTGTATCAGCAGCACTTGGACGTACAATGACAGGTACACTTATGATGGGTAACATGCTTAAAAATGATAATGACCGTGTGTGCGTTATGATTAAAGGGGATGGACTTATCCAAGGTATTACAGTAGAAGCTGATGCCAAAGGAAACGTTAAAGGCTATCCACATGTGCCAGTAGTAGATATTCCTAAAAAAGAAAATGGGAAACTTGATGTAAGTGGTGCAATTGGTAATGCCCTTATGATTGTCAAAAAAGACATTGGTCTTAAAGAGCCTTATACAGGACAAATAGCTATGCTTTCTGGAGAGATTGCAGAAGATTTTAGCTACTACTTTGCAACTTCAGAACAAACAAATACAGTAGTAGCTTTAGGCGTACTTGTTGACCGTGACTATAGTATTAAACAATCTGGTGGATTTATTATTCAAGTACTTCCAGATGCAACAGATGAAGATATTACAAAACTTGAAGAAAAACTTAAAACTTTCACTTCTTTAACAACTTATATGGAAGAGGGTAAATCAATTGAAGACGTTATCATGATGCTTTTAGGTGATGATGCTGAGATGATGGACCGTACAGAAGTAAGATTCCATTGTGATTGTTCAAGAGAAAATATGGAACGTGCACTTATCAGTTTAGGTAGAAAAGAACTTCAAGAAATCGTAAATGATGATCAAGAAGACTTAGAGCTTGTATGCCATTTCTGCAATCATAAATATGAGTTTGACAAACAGAGCATTGTAGAACTTTTAGAAGAAGTAGCAGATGAGCCAGAAGTCGTATTAGATGAAGGTCAAGAAATTGTTTTCGATTTAGGTGGAGACTCAGAAATCGTATTTGAATTAGGCGGACCAGAAGAAACACAAGAGTAAAAATAGAGGACTGTTACAAAATGTATTAGACATTTATTTGTAGCAGTCCTTTTTATACATACAACTATTAAGATTAAATGGAGGGAAGAAGATGGAATTTAAAATTATGACCAGGGAAGACTTAGATAAGATAGTAGAGCTGTATGTAGGGGCTTTTAACGGCGAACCTTGGTATGATAAGTGGACAGTGGAGACTGCTAAAAAACGCTTAGGGCAGATGATAGGCTGCGAGGATAGTTTAGGTCTTATTGCCTATGACAATAATAAAGTAGTAGGAATGGCATTAGGTAATAAGGAATATTACTATGATGCTGTACATTTTCATTTTAAAGAACTTTGTGTAGATACGGCAATTAAAGGTAAGGGGATAGGCTCTAAGTTAGTAGATGAAATGGTAAGAAGAGTGAAGGTTGATGGCGTAACTGAGATTATTCTATGGACTTTAAGATGTAGTGAGATGTTAGGTTTTTATGAGAAGCAAAACTTTAAAGTTTCTGATGAACTGATAATTATGAGACGTTCACTCTAAAAAGAATAAGGAAATTTATGATAAAGACAAAGTTATAAGGGAAAGTTAACAAATGTCCAGTCATATATTGAATTAGAGGGGTTGAGGAGGAGTAGAATGATTCAATATAGAATATGGACTGAAAATTATGCAGAACTTTTCCAAATAAAGTTAGACAGATTATTAGAAAGCCCTGACAGCATCTGTGGAAGCTGGCAATGTGACAGTCTAGATACTATAAAATGCTTCAGATGCGCAGCAAATAAAAAAGAAAAAGATGAAGTCCTTAAAAATATTGCAAACTTAGTTGGAGATGTGATTCAAGAAGGTGTTCTGAAGAAGTTTGCTAGGAGCTATTTAAAAAGTTATAAAGGATTAAATAGAGAAGAAAAAAAGGAAGTCGAAAAGCTTTTTATCCATAACAACTATATTGCTAAGGAGGAAGGGGTATCTTATATTGCTTACTATGTCATTTATACGCCTCTTATAAAAGAACTTGAGCGCTATAAAGAAGTGAATATAGATGGATGGATGGCTTTTAGAACACAAAAGTATAAAGTCATTCTAGAAGATGTCATTGAGCAGACTATTTATGACTATGAAATGCAAAAAGATTATATTCAGTTTATTAATTTCCTGTTAGATACTAAGTCCATGCAAGAAGCAAAAGAGGAAGTCATGCATCTTATTCCTAAAGAAGAAGGAGATATCCTCCTATTAGATGAATACATGCAAGATAGAACCAAGGCTTATATGCAGCAGTACTGCAATGAACTTGAAGATGAGAAAATGCAGATAGAAGATAAAGTGCTGCATATTTTAATTTGTGTATCACCTAAAAAAGTTATCATTCATAAAGATATTAAAGATCTGAATCCTCATTTTTTAGACACCCTTAAGGCGCTCTTTAAAGAACAGCTTAGTTACTGTGATGGATGTGAAAACTGTCAGTCTCCTTTGTAAAAAAATACTACTTAATGAAAGGATATTGACAGACAAAGTAAATTTGACTAGAATGAAATCAGAATTAATAAATGAACGCGATGAAGAGACGAGTAGCTTACGAAATCTTTTTTCAGAGAGAGGATGCATTGGTGTGAGCATCTTTAAAAGATAATAAGTGAAGACCAGCTCTGAGTGATTGTAAACCAATCCGTTGACTACGTTATAGTCCTAACAAAGAGGTTTCGTTTTCGAAAACAATAAGGGTGGAACCGCGGGAATTGTACTCTCGTCCCTTTTCTAGAGCTTGTGGCTAGGAAAGGACGGGAGTTTTTTTATTGCCTAGGGCTTTAGTATAGTACACAAACTATATAAAGGAGAAAGAATAGGTATGATTAACATTACTTTAAAAGATGGCAGTCAGAAACAATACGAAGCAGGCATTTCTGTTTTAGAGGTTGCTAAAGATCTTAGTGAAGGGTTAGCGCGTAATGCATGTTGTGGTCTTATAAATGGGGAAAGGGTAGATCTTAGAACAACTCTTAATGAAGATTGTAATTTAGAGATTTTAACTTTTAATGACCAAGATGGTAAATGGGCATTCCGTCATACAGCAGCGCATATGTTAGCTCAAGCTGTAAAAAGACTTTATCCAGATGTAAAACTTGCTATTGGACCAGCTATTGAAGATGGTTTCTACTATGACTTTGACCGTGATAAAGCATTCACAGAAGAAGAATTTGCGGCTATTGAAGCAGAGATGAAAAAAATCGCAAAAGAGAAACTTCCTATTGAAAGATTTGAGCTTCCACGTGAAGAAGCGATTAAACTTATGGAAGAGGCTGGTGAGCCATACAAAGTAGAACTTATTAATGATTTACCAGAAGGTGAAGTGATTTCTTTCTATAGACAAGGTGAATTTGTAGATCTATGTGCAGGGCCTCATCTTATGAGTACAAAACCAGTAGAAGCAGTGAAACTTTTATCAGCAGCGGGTGCATACTGGAAAGGTAGCGAGAAAAATAAAATGCTTTCTCGTATTTATGCAACAGCTTTCACAAAGAAATCAGAACTTAATGAGCACTTAGAAAAACTTGAAGAGGCTAAAAAACGTGACCACCGTAAACTTGGTCGTGAACTTGAACTTTTCACTATTTTAGATGAAGGTCCAGGTTTCCCATTCTTCTTACCAAAAGGAATGGAACTTAGAAATACACTTATTAACTACTGGAGAGAAATTCATAAAAAAGCAGGTTATAAAGAAATTTCTACACCAATTATCTTAAATAAAGATCTATGGCTTACAAGTGGTCACTGGGATCACTACCGTGAAAATATGTACACAACAGTTATTGATGAAATGGACTATGCGATTAAACCAATGAACTGTCCAGGTGGTATGCTTGTTTATAAAACAAAAATGCGTTCTTACCGTGACCTTCCACTCCGTATGGGTGAGCTTGGTTTAGTACATCGTCATGAGCTTTCAGGTGCACTTCATGGTCTTATGAGAGTACGTAACTTTACACAAGATGATGCGCATATCTTCATGCTACCAGAGCAAATTAAAGATGAAATAAAAGGTGTTGTAAGACTAATTGATGAAGTGTATAAAGCATTTGGCTTTAAATATAAAGTAGAAGTCTCTACAAGACCTGAAGATAGCATGGGTTCAGATGAAGCATGGGAAACAGCAACAGAAGCATTAATTGAAGCTTTAACAGATATGGGATATGACTACAAAATTAACGAAGGGGATGGGGCTTTCTATGGTCCTAAAATCGACTTCAAGCTTGAAGACTGCCTAGGCAGGACATGGCAATGTGGTACAATTCAGTTAGACTTCCAACTTCCAGAACGTTTTGAACTTGAGTATATTGGTGCAGATGGAGAGAAACATCGTCCTGTTATGATTCACCGTGTTGTACTGGGTAGTATTGAACGTTTCATTGGTGTTATTACAGAACATTTTGCAGGAGCATTCCCAACATGGCTTGCACCAGTACAAGTCAAAGTACTTCCTATTTCAGAGAAATATCATGCTTATGCAGCTAAAGTACAAGATGCTTTAGAAGAAGCTGGTCTTAGAGTAGAAAGAGATGAGCGTGCAGAAAAGATTGGTTACAAAATCCGTGAAGCACGTATGGAAAGAGTACCGTACATTTTAGTAGTAGGGGCTCAGGAAGAAGAAGAGGGTAAAGTTGCTGTAAGAAGTAGAGAAAATGGTGAAGAAGGCCAAATGGATTTACAAGCCTTTATTCAGAGAATAACTGAAGAAGTTCAGACAAAATACAATTATTTAGTAGGCAAACAAGCTTAATATACATTACAGAGGTGAAATATGATTAATATTACTTTAAAAGATGGTACTAAGAAGCAGTACGAAGCAGGCATTACTATTTTAGATATTGCTAAAGATCTTAGTGAAGGTTTAGCGAGAGCAGCATGTGCTGGTAAACTTAATGGAGAAATGGTAGACCTTAGAACACCTATTACAGAAGATGCAAATCTTGAGATTCTTACATTTAATGATAAAGAAGGTAAATGGGCATTCCGCCATACAGCAGCGCATATTCTTGCACAAGCTGTTAAAAATCTTTACCCAGATGTAAAACTTGCTATTGGGCCAGCTATTGAAGATGGTTTCTACTATGACTTCGACCGTGATAAAGCATTCACAGAAGAAGAATTTGCGGCTATTGAAGCGGAAATGAAAAAAATCGTAAAAGCAAAACTTCCTATTGAAAGATTTGAGCTTCCACGTGAAGAAGCGATTAAACTTATGGAAGAGGCTGGCGAACCATACAAAGTAGAACTTATTCGTGACTTACCAGAAGGTGAAGTGATTTCTTTCTATAAACAAGGTGAATTTGTAGACTTATGTGCAGGTCCTCACCTTATGAGCACAAAACCAGTTGATGCTTTCAAAATTCTTTATGCAGCAGGTGCATACTGGAAAGGGAATGAGAAAAACAAAATGCTTGCACGTATTTATGCAACAGCATTCCCTAAAAAAGCAGAGCTTAAAGAGCACTTAGAAAAGCTTGAAGAAGCTAAAAAACGTGACCACAATAAATTAGGTCGCGAACTTAAACTCTTCACAACTGATGAATCAGTAGGTCAAGGGCTTCCACTTATGATGCCAAAAGGGGCGCGTGTTATCCAAACACTTCAAAGATGGGTAGAAGATGAAGAAGAAAGACGTGGTTATGTCCTTACAAAAACACCTAGTATGGCTAAAAACGATCTTTACAAAATTTCAGGTCACTGGGATCATTATAAAGATGGTATGTTTGTAATGGGTGAAGAAGAAACAGATAATGAAATCATTGCCCTTAGACCAATGACATGTCCATTCCAATTCTGTATTTACAATGCAGAACAACACAGCTACCGTGATCTTCCAATTCGCTATGCTGAAACGGCTACACTTGCAAGAAATGAATCATCAGGAGAAATGCATGGCCTTATCCGTGTAAGACAATTCACACTTGCTGATGGTCATATCGTATGTACACCAGAACAACTTGAAGATGAGTTCAAAGGTTGTCTTGACCTTATTAAATACATTATGGGTACACTTGGTATCGATAAAGATATTACTTACAGATTCTCTAAATGGGATCCATCAAATACTGAAAAGTATATTGATAACCCTGTAGCTTGGGAAGAAACTCAAGTAATCATGAAAAACATTTTAGATCACCTTGAAATTGACTACACAGAAGCAGAAGGTGAAGCTGCATTCTATGGTCCAAAACTTGATATTCAGTTTAAAAACGTTCATGGTAAAGAAGATACAATTATCACTATCCAAATCGACTTTGCACTTGCAGAACGTTTTGGTATGACTTATGTTGATTCAAATGGTGAGAAAAAACGTCCATATATCATTCACCGTTCATCAATCGGATGCTACGAAAGAACACTTGCAATGCTTATTGAAAAATATGCAGGTGCATTCCCTGCATGGCTTGCTCCAACTGCTGTAAAAGTACTTCCAATTTCTGATAAATATGCAGATTATGCAGCAGAAGTTGTAAAAGCCCTTAAAGATAGTGGCGTAAAAGTAGAGGCTGATTACAGAACAGAAAAGATTGGTTATAAAATCCGTGAAGCACGTATGGAAAGAATACCTTATATCTTAGTAGTAGGTATGGATGAAGAAGCAAACAGAACGGTATCTGTAAGAAGCAGACAAAATGGTGATGAAGGTGCGCAGGCATTAGATGCATTTGTAACACGCATTTCAAATGAAATTAAAACTAGATATAATTACCACTTAGAAATGAAGGCAGAAACAGAGACTAACTAGTTGACAAAGCTATTTGCTTGTGCTATCATTTCATATGTTGAATACAGGCGCAAGTAGAAGCTTTCTCTTCTCACCTTACAACGCTAAAGTTCGTAAGGTCATACTAATTGAATTTTTTAAATCGTCAGATTTAGTATGTATATAAGAGAAGTGGATAGACTAGGTGTCTATCCACTTTCATTTTGCGGAGCGTTCACACCTACGCAAAAAGGTGTTTTATCAATACAGGCAAACAAATTTAGGAGGTGCCCATTATTAGCGAATTAATGATTAACGAGCAAATTCGTGACAAAGAAGTCAGACTTGTTGGTGTAGATGGAGAGCAAATTGGTATTGTATCAATTAAAGAAGCTCAACAAATGGCTAGCGAGAAAAATCTTGATCTTGTAAAAATTGCTCCACAAGCAAAACCACCAGTATGTAAGATTATGGATTACGGTAAGTATAAGTTTGATGCAGCTAAGAAAGAAAAAGAAGCACGCAAAAAACAAAAAACTATTAGTGTTAAAGAGGTTAGATTATCAGCAAGTATCGATAAACATGACTTTGAGACTAAAATCCGTAATGCACAAAAATTCCTTAAAGCAGGGGACAAAGTGAAAATTTCAGTTATGTTCCGTGGTCGTGAAATGATGCATACACAAAAAGGTATTGAAATTTTAGATCAAGCAATGGGACTTCTAGAAGAGGTTGGCGTAGCTGAAAACAAGCCTAAATTAGAAGGCAGAAACATGGCTATCGTGGTAGCACCAAAATAGTTACCTTAAGATAAAATATATATTTATTAAAAAGGAGGATCCTTACCATGGCTAAATTAAAAACAAATAGAGCAGCAGCAAAACGTTTTAAAGTTACAGGATCAGGCAAACTTAAAAGATCAAAAGCATACACAAGTCACATCTTAACAAAAAAATCTCCAAAGAGAAAACGTAACTTAAGACATGCAGGACTTGTTGACTCAACAAACGAAAAACAAATGAAACGTTTATTACCATATCTATAAGAAAAAGCAGTAGGAGGTTAGGAACATGGCGAGAGTAAAAGGTGGCATGGCTACTAAAAAAAGACGTAATAGAGTATTAAAATTAGCTAAAGGCTATAGAGGCGCAAAATCTAAACAATTCAGAACAGCTAAACAAGCTGTAATGAAATCTTTAAACTATGCATACGCTGGTAGAAAACAAAGAAAACGTGAATTCAGAACATTATGGATTGCTCGTATCAATGCAGCAGCTCGTATGAATGGTTTAACATACAGCCGTTTCATGAACGGACTTAAAAATGCTAATATCACAATCAACAGAAAAATGTTATCTGATATGGCAATCAACGATGCAGCAGCTTTCACACAATTAGTTGAAACAGCTAAAGCTAACTTAAAATAATTAAGTAATTGATAGAGGAGACCTAGGTATTTTACCTAGGTCTTTTTTTATTCTTAGAAACTCCTACTTTTTAGAATACCCTATTCTATAATTCTTAGAGAATAATACACAAGAGCGAACTTTAATTCATTTTGATATGTCTTATAAAAGAGACAACATAAAAGAACCTATAAAGATCAAAAAATATTATTAGTAACTTTATTGCAAGAAGGGTATGCAAACTAGCATTTCAGAGAGTAGGTAACACAAAAAGGTATAGCGTTTGATTATAAGATATATAAAGTTGCTAGAGGTATTAGGAATGAGAAAAGTATTGTTGAGAAAGCTAATAGATTAGTCTCTTTAATATGAGTATAATAGAAGAAAGAAAATGTATAGGAGGAAAAGATGATGCGATGTAGTTTAGTTGGTAGTTGCTCATGCAGGATCTATTTATAGATAAGGCGATTGCCTGTTTGAGCTGTATATTTTAAGGGTCGCCTGCTCTATTTCATAGATAGCCTGCAACCTTGGATAAAATAAAAATTCTAAGGAGCGATAGGCCATGAAATATAGAAAAGCAGAGAGCGTGTTACCACAAGAATTATTAGAACAAATTCAGCAGTATATACAAGGTGAATATGTTTATATTCCTAATAAAAAGGGTATGAAAAAAGCATGGGGAGAGAAAACAGGGACAAGACATTATATTGCAGAGCGAAATGTAGGGATTAAAAAGCAATATTATAAAGGCAAGAAATGCGAAGAACTCGCTATGGAATACCACTTAAGCTTAGCTAGTATTAGGAAAATTGTTTATGGTAATAAATAATAAATAAGATAGAAAAGTTTTTTAGATTGAAAAACAGCCAGTAACTTCACTATGATAAACATAGAGAGCTTACTGGCTGTTTTGATGTAGGAAGGGGGAGCATGGAATGATACAAATTACAGATACTTTAAGATTAAGGCCATATGACGGTAAGTGCAAATTTGCTCTTGAATGGTATCAGGATAGAGAACTTTTAGATTTAGTAGATGGTAAGGAAAGTAGACCTTATGATATGGAAAGGCTTATAAAGATGTATGAGTACTTAAGTAATAGGGGAGAACTTTATTTTATAGAGGTTAAACAGGGCAATGATTTTGTACCTATAGGAGACGTAACTTTATCTATGGAAGATTTACCTATCGTAATAGGTGAGAAGGGCTATAGAGGAGAAGGGATAGGAAGCAAAGTAATAGAAGCACTTAAACTGAGGGCAAGTGCATTAGGATATAAACAGTTAGGCGTAAGAGAAATTTATGATTATAATATAGCCTCACAAAAATTATTTAAAAAACAAGGATTTGATAAAGTCAAGAAAACCGATAAGGGTTATAGTTACAGATGTATACTATAAGGAAAGGGTAAAAAATGAGAATAGTGTATTTAGATGAAACATATTTAGATAAGAGTGTGGCCTTAATGGCTAAGTATAATAAAGAGAAAAGGTATAAAATAGGTTATTGTAGTTTAAAGCCGGACAGTATAAGAAGAGATCTCAAGGAGTCTTTTGAAGATGAAGAGAACAAAACTATTGGAGTGATAGAACAAGGAGAGCTTATAGGTATAGTAGATTTACAAGTAGATTTAGAAAAACAGGTTATTGAAATGATAGGCCCCTTTATAGATAGAGAAGAAGAGAATGAATGGTTATCTATAGCAAATGAAATGTGTCAGTTTATTTTTGAGGCGCTTGGTTTTACATATAAGTATTTATTTTTCATTCACCAAGAAAATCAAATTAATAAAAAATTATTAAAGAATCTTGGGGCAACAAGTAGAGGGCATGAATATGTATTAGAATTAAAAAAAGAAAATGTGAAAGTACAGCTTTTATCTAAACGAATAGTAGAGGCTAGTCAGAATGTATATGAAGGGGTCCGAACATTTCATGATACAATCTGGCCAGGCGTGTACTATTCAGGAAAACAAATCATAGAAAAGCTAACTCACAGCCATCAACTTTTTATTGCTAAGAATAATCAAGAGTTAGAAGGATATATATTTGTGCAAAAGCAGTTAGAAGCAGAAAGCGGTTATATTCATTTCCTTGCTGTAAAAGAGAGGTATAGAAAGCAAGGTATAGGGAAAGCTTTGCTCACTAAAGCTATAGAATACTTGTTTAAAGAATCTCAAATCAAAAAAATTAGTTTGTGTGTAGAAGTTCTTAATGAAACGGCTATGCAGTTATATTTCGATGTAGGCTTTGAAGTGGAGAATGCATACACAGCCTACCAGATTCAGCATAAGGAGTAGAATGAATGGATAAAATGGTACAGAAAATGCATGCTCTATTAAACCAGACCTATGAGCTATCAAGAAATGTATTAGAAGAGTTAACACATCAAGGAATGCAAGCAACACTAAAAAATTATTCAGGACATTACATTAAGATTAATGGGCAATATGAATATCAAGCTTATCCTATTCCGGTTATCATAGTAGAAGAGGTAGGGGATATAGGGATTAATCTTAATCAGATACACTTTGAATTCTTTGTAAAGAAAGAAGAGTTAGATGGATTTAAAGTAGCGGAGCTTTTAGAGGAAGGAGACTTAGAATTTTATGGAGGAAAGGACTGTCTCCTAGATTTTTATAGTAAAGGGGATACGCCTAAACAAGTTATGGATAAAATAGGAGATTCAGATGAAGCTTATATAGGAATAGCTTGTTATAGAAATAAAGAGGAAAGCATAGAGGAGATTATCGCAGCATTCATAAGGATGAGAGATTTATTAAAGAAATAAAATAACGGAAGACTGGAGAGACTCCAGTCTTCCGTTATTTGGCGATGTATATAAAAAATATATTGGCTAGAATACATAAAATACAGCAGACAAAAGAAGTAACAAGATAAAAATTTATTTTAAAGAATAGATGCATGAGCAGAAAAATAATACTTGAAAACAATAAGAAAACACAAATAAAGTTACTTACACTTAAGAAAAAACTTATGATAACATAGCTTAAAAAGCAGATGCTGGCAATAGCACAGGTGCGATAGATTTGTTCATAGTTAATGGTATTGCTTTTCTTCTTGGTTTTCATAGTTGTCCTCCTTTTTTTCCTTTAATACAATGGTATGATAGAGTTGTCTCAAAAATGCCTATAGAAAGTATGGAAAACAGTGAATGTTAAAAGGTATATGCATAAAGTAAGACAAAAGGGGAAATCTAACTTAGAATGGCTATTACAATCCCTATTAGAAAATGAGAATATAATCAACATCTATGACAATGGGGAGGGTCTGTGTAAGTAGATAAACTACTAAGAGATATAAAGAATGACAAGAAAGAGGAAGCATAAATTAAAGAGAATTAGGGGGAATAGTATAGAAAATTATTACTTTAATAAGTGCGGTTGACAAAAGTAAAGAACTCCTGTAATATATCTACTTGTGAGGCGGACATACAGCATCTGACACAAACAGATAAAAAAGACTAAAAAAAGTCTTGACAAAATAATTCGCTTCAGATAAAATAGTAAAAGTCGCTACAACACAGCGACATACTAAATAAGAAAAATGAACTTTGAAAATAAAATAGTAACCATTAAACCAGTCGATTCATAAAGTCACATTAAGTGACAAGTCAGTACTACTTAACAGTACAAAAATGTCAAGAGACAAACTTTTTTATTGAGAGTTTGATCCTGGCTCAGGATGAACGCTGGCGGCGTGCTTAACACATGCAAGTCGAACGGACGGATTGGAGCTTGCTCCATGAAGTTAGTGGCGGACGGGTGAGTAACGCGTGGGTAACCTGCCCTATGCAGGGGGATAACGTTTGGAAACGAACGCTAATACCGCATAATCTAGTTGGTTCGCATGAACCGACTAGCAAAGATTTTATCGGCATAGGATGGACCCGCGTTGGATTAGCTAGTTGGTGAGATAACAGCCCACCAAGGCAACGATCCATAGCCGGCCTGAGAGGGTGAACGGCCACACTGGGA
>NZ_JACRSY010000005.1 GCF_014384995.1 Zhenhengia yiwuensis
AAGAACATCCAGATGCTGGCTTAATCGTTCACACCGATCAAGGTTCACAATTTACAAGTGGAAATTTTAGATCCTTACTCGCTAAATATCACGCTATTCAGAGTAACAGTCGAAAAGGAAATCCTTATGATAATGCTGTTATGGAATCTTTCTATAGAACAATAAAAAGAGAGCTTATTCAGGATGCAAAATACGAAAGCCCTGAACAAGCTCAAAAAGATATCTTTAAATATATTGAAATGTATTATAACACAAAGCGAATTCATTCTGCTCTTGGGTATATTTCACCTGCACAATTTGAAGAATTAAATTCATAAAATCAACTTAACTTTGTGTCTACTTTTTATTGACAACTCCACAGTTTTATTATTTAAACTGTCTACCTTAAGGGGAGCATATCACTATTAAGCTCCTATGTTACCCTTTACCTATAGATGATTCATTTAAGGAGGTCCACCATGCGAAAGCTAACTTTAATTTTTCTAGTTTCATGCGCTTTAATTACTCTTGCTCTCCCTGTTCTCGCTTCACCTAAATCCGTTCAGTATGAGATCATTTTAAATGAGCAAGACGTAACACCTACTCTGCCTCTTATAGAAGAAAAAGGTAATATCCTTATTCCCCTTAGAGAATTTGCTAGTGCTATGGGTGCTTCTTCTATTACTTGGGATGACTCTCACCATACAGTTACAGTGGTAATAGACGACTTTTTTAAAGCTCATGAATATTTATCTTTTTTAAGCGGCTTACAATCTGCTCAAAATGACTATCCTCTTCCTCCTAGATTACAAAATCTCAATCTACCTGCCTATCCTCTTTATAGCAAGACTCCTCCTATGCTTCACTCAAATCCTATTGGCCTTAATATTGTTTCTGGAGAACTTACCATGCCTTGGTCCGTGTATGACTATGAAGTTCAAAACGGCACCCTTTATATAGGTATAGATTGGCTCAACACCTTATTTCTAGCTCAAATTGAACAAACGCCTACTTCCCTACTTATTACTTATCCTACAAGTGAAGCGCTAGACCAAGATATTGCTGCCTTATCAGAACTTACTATGCCCCTTTCAGCGGAAGAAGCCATAGCACTATGGATTCACGGTCAGCAAAATCGTAATGGTGCTCTTCAATATGCTGCCCTTTCTCCAAAACTTAAAGTAAAAGCCCTTACCTATTTTCATAAACAAGGCTGGGTAACGGGCAGCTCAAGCCCTTCATTAGAACAAGCCGCTGTTGATGATATCTCCTCTCCTGATGACTCTACAGTAATCTATAAAGTTACCTTCAAAGAAAGAAATGGCATTCATGAAAACTCCCAAATCCACCAGACACTTACCATCAAGAAATACACATGTGATGAACAAGACTATTGGTTTATTACAGAAGCTTCTGGTGACTTAGACTACTACAGCGTTCTGTCTGATTAGTCAAGCGCACTGCTACGTTATAAAGTAAACGCTCCAACATAAGTACACTCAGCAAAAATGCTACCATTTTGGGCGGCATTTAAACTATTCTTTAATTGTTTTAGATTTATGGCATTTAGCCGGTAGCTTAGGTGACCAAGGTAGTAAATCTTGGAGAAAGTCTAAGCTTTTTTCATTCATATATTTAGGTATTTCTCCAAGTAGAAATTCAAAGTACTCATAAGGCTTCAGATCATTAGCCTTTACTGTTTCAGCAATGCTGTAGAGGATTGCACTAGACTTTGCACCAGCTACAGTATCTATAAGACGCCAGTTTTTACGCCCTATACAAAAGCCTCGTATCGTTCCTTCCGTTGCACTGTTATCCATAGGAACATTTCCGTTTGTTAGAAATTCACGTAGGTACTTTTCTTGGTTTAAGCAGTAGGTAAAGCCCTTACCTGTTTCAGATTTAGCAGATACTGCATCTTTTTTCGTTTTTACCCACTCAAAGAAGGCCTCAACGAGAGGTGCAATAATTAAATGGCGTTGATGCAGGCGTTCCTCAGCTGAAAGCTTCGCTAGTTCTTTCTCAAGTTTAAAGAGGGATAGCATTGACGTATTTACCATTAAGAATCGCAGCTTCAAGAGAAGACGTAACAATACTATGACGTAATAATCCTTCTGGTATTGGGGCTTTCACAACTGTTTCGTCGCCATCTGCCTTGCTAGTGTAGACTGCAACCTGATGTTCTTCTACTTCAAAGGTTGCTGGATGGAAAGCCAGGCATTTATACACTTCATCCGGTAAGCGTCTCTAAGTGCTACCAAACTTCTCCTGTAGTTCAGTTTCACACAAGGTATGTTCAATGATTTTGATAGGTAGACCAGCTAGATCTTCTTCTCTTTTGCCTTTTGGACGTGGTGAACGCTTTTTAGTTGTAACATTGTTAAGTTCAGGGCACACCTGTTCAAGAGTAGGTTCAACCACATATTTATCAACGATCAATACCTCGTCTTCATTAAAAAGCATCTCAAGCTGACCTTCCCAGTCAACCTTCTCTGTGGAACTTCCAAAACGTTCTTGCTGCTTTTCGCACTGAGTTGTCAAAGATTCAACCAACTGCTGTAAAGAAATGCACATACCAATGATGTCCTTTTTGGTAAGCTTGGTAAGTTGGGTTTCTGTAAACTCCATATTCATAAGTACACCTTCGCACAAACCAGATTTTCTATATACGAAAACAACGGAATTTTTGCAATCTGTGGCCAGGTCACAACATCCTGTTGTTTTAAGTAGCTGCTTATCCACAAGAAAACTACAAGGCTTTCTTAGGATAAACGTTTTGAACAGCTTTTAGTTGATCAATGGCAAGCCCTTCCGTAAGCCATCTGAATTGTGTCGATGTGATTGCTCTTGCTTCCTGCTCTGTACGAGCCCATTGAAATTTACCACTTTCAAGTCTTTTATAAAAAAGTACAAATCCATCGCCCTCCCAAAGAAGTGCTTTGATACAATCTTTTCTTTTACCACAAAAGAGAAATAAGACATTCTGGAAAGGATCAAGTTGAAATTCTTGTTGAAGGATTGCTGTAAGGCCATCAATACCTCTCCTTAAGTCTGTATATCCTGTAGCAACATAAATTTTATCAAGGCCAGAAGCATTATTAAGCATCTTTCAAAACCTTTAATACAGAAGATAATAATCCAGGCTGAACTTCAGGAAAAAGTTCAACGGCTGCATCACCCACCCGAATAACCATTGCTGAGATAAAAGCGTTATTAGATGTACTTTTAAGTATTAGCATTGGAATAGGTACAAAATGAGCTTGATCTTTAGCCAAGGCAGGTAACGATTCACCAGCAAGCGTTCTTAATTTATTTTCCCAGTAGTAGAACTGGTTTTCATTAATATTATTTTGTTTGCACCAGAACTTAACTGTCATGCCACTCTTTCTACATTCTTTAATGATAGGTAACCATTGGGTTAATCGGTATTCTTGTGTAGCTTTTCTAGAGCTCATGAGAAGATCTCCTTCCGAGTTTTTAGAGCTTACTCGAAAAACTCGGAAGAACTAGAAATGGAGTTTTTCGAACTGTTTCTTATTTATGAAGATTATCTCATGAATAATCGCTAAAGAAAATGTACATATGATACTACGTTTACGTTATAAAGGAGCTTTATATATAGAGAGTTTTATTCAAATTTATATTTTTAGACAAAAAAATAGTAAGAACAACTTTCGCTGTTCTTACTACTTTTGCTAAGCGGCGTACTTTTTCTCTTTAAAAACTTCAGTTTTTAACGTTTAAAAAGTGCCTTTCTTAGACTTTGGTCATTTTGGTGTTTCTTCGCTTAGTTTCTGTTTAGATAAATCTACACTTCTCCAAGGGAATCAGCCCCTCCATGATCATTTTATACACTTAATGTAACATATCTTTTTAAGGATGCGCTGCATTCTGTGTATGTTATTATTATATCCGTTTTGATTTTTAATATGTAAAAAACCTAAAATTTATTTTTAAATTATATAGACTTTATAAAGATAATTTCCAAAGGCTCCTGTGGAAGAAGTAATGAACCTGCATCTCTATACCCTAACTTTCTATAAAAATGCTGTGCACCTTCATTAGATAATGTAGAGGTCATCACAAGTTCATAACCTAAACACTTCATTTTCTCCTCCCAAAATAAAGTGAGCACTTTCCCATATCTTTTTCCCCTATAATCCTCTAAGATATAAAGCATATTCATAAAAGGCGTATTATCCCAGAATAAATTATATCTCAGCCACCCAATTAAATGATTATTCTCTTCTATAATTAATATGCGCTCTCTCATCATACTATAGGCAAGTTCATCCGCACTAATATGCTTATCATAGTGCACTAGAATACTTAGATCACTTTTATTCGCTATTCTTATATTCACTTTAGCTCCACCTCTTCTTTCATCATCTTATATCTAGCTCTTTCTTGATCATGCCACAACTTTCACACACTTGTTATCAAAAAAGAATTTCACAAGTTTATTACCATAATTTCTTTAAGGTCTATTGTTCTTCCGTTATTCTCTGCGCAGCATAGATTGGCGCATTGTCTTTCTTTGGGATGACAATAAGGAAAATCATACTAGTAAAGGTAAGCATACCAAGTAAAAAGGCCACCATTCGATAAGGCATCATCTCCCCTAGTATACCCGCTACTAACTGAAAAAAGATTCCACCAATAGCAAAGACGACGCCAAATAAAGCTTGTACTCTTGCACGCATATGAGCTGGCAAATAAGACTGTATAGCTACAGAACGAATAGTCGCACTCATACTTCCTAATGTCCCGCATAAAAAGCGATTCAATAGCATCAGTGGATAAGGCATAAACAGTAAAAAACCATCCATTGTATCATACACACTGTAGACCATTTTGGTAAAGGCATAACGCTTCTTGGGTGCTATTTCCCATTTATACTGTACTGCTCCTCCAATAACACGACCAATCATCTCAGCACTCTTTAAAAACCCTAACATAGTCACAGATAGCCATGGCTGTGTCTGGTAATACGCCTGCGCCATAACTGCTACTCCTTCTGAGGCCCCACTTGTAATACTCATATAGGTATAAATATTCCTAACTCCATGCTCCTTTTTAAGATATATAAAGCCTTCTTTTATATCCGCCACATACCTAAAAAAAGTATATGTTTCAGATGTTGTCTTTTGAGTTTCTCTAATACAAAGCTCTACTAACACTGAAAGTAGGGTAAGCCCTGCTACTAGATAAAATAGTATACTTATAGAAATTTTCTCATAGAGAAAAGTAGCAATAGGCGCCATGCAAATGGTTATAATTGGATAAATTGTCCCACTTACTGCAAAACCTTTTTGCTCAAATCCTACAGGAATCAAATCTGGGTACCACGCCGAAAAGCTCAGCCTATAAAATACAGAAATGGTTCCTACAACGAATACAAATAATATGTAAATACCATAATTAAATCCATATTGCCCCGCCCATGCTCCAATTGCTACATATAAAAGTGCCATGAGTACATCCAGTCCTACAATCCATTTTTTCTTAGTCCCCCTATCGATAACGGGTGCTACCAATATAGGTAAGATCACATCCGGTAGCATACCACATATTAATAAAAGTGCTGCAAGAAAAGTGGACTGTGTTTCCTCAAAAACAAGTAAGCTAAGTGGCAAATTCATCGCTTCTCCACCAATTGCAGATAATATGGTTGCCACTGTAATACACGAAAAATCCTTTGTCCATAACGTTTCTTTTTTATTTCTCATTCTTTACCCCTTATACTTTTATTTCTTCTTAATAAAAGCATACGATACGATTTGCGCAAAATCCAATACTATTTTCTGAGAAATTTAGAGGCAAATTTCCTACTTTAACTTACATCACAACTACTTTTGAAGAAATTTCTTTTTGGAATACTAAAGCTTTCTTGTATTTTTTTTGTGCACTATAAGCTTCTATTATTTGTTCCCTATAAAAATAGAGATAACCAAAATGTCTTTCTTCTTTAATCACTTTTTGAAGCCTTTCTAGTATCTCCAAATAAGCTGGATCCTTCAGATAATCTTTCTTTTGTTCCATCACAGCTTCCTCATACATGACTGAATAGACCTTGGCATCCTCTCCCTCATTCATATAATCTTTCATTTTTTCTAAGTAAATTTGTGCTTCTTCCACATGACCTGTTCGAATATGTACAAGTGCTTTTTTCTGACATAGCATAAAGGTTTCTACAGTCACTTTATCTAGATAATCCAGTGCTTTTTGATAGTCTTTTGTCGTTACAAAGACAGAACCCATATTATAATAAACACTCTCAAGTTCCTTATCTTCTATCCAATTTGTATTTTGTAAAAGTCTAAGGCCTCTTTCATAATATTCCATCATAAATTCATCTAAATCTAAAACAGCATAAGCATGTCCTTGCATCAAAAAAGTAGCTGCTAATATATAAGTATTGCCTTCTTCTATGGCAAGTTCTCTACAAATCTTAGCTCTTCTATTTATTTCAGCATAACGTCCAAGCTGCAACAGTGCTATCATAATATTATAATAACTTGCACTTGTCCCCAAAAGCTTATAGGCTTTTTCATAAGCCTCTAATAACTCCTCCCAAGACCTATCCGTAGGTGTAAGTAGGTAAAATATTCCTAACTGCTCATCTGTCATACAGCCTTCGCAACTTTTCACCATTTCATAAACAGCTTCTCCCTGCATACCACAAATTAACCTATAATCCAAACCTAATGGACTATACTTAAGCCTATCTTCTAATTGCTTTAATCCTTCAAAAGCAGTTCTTGGAAGGTTATAATGAACTTGCTCATAATACTGTTTTATAAGTATACTTGCTTCTTCTAATAGCTGCGCATCCTGACAATAATCTATACCTAACTGTTTAAATAATTTTTTAATGATTGCTTCATCTGCTCTGACTTGCCCCTTTTCAATCTTACACAAATAACTCGTGACACAAATACCATAACAAATTTCCTTTTGTCCCTTTCCTTGTCTCACCCGTTCCATCCTAAGTAAATTTCCAACAAAGTTCCCTGTCACACTTTTCTCTCCTATTTGACCTATCTATTATTTTCATATATCTAAAAACTTCTTGAATTATAACATATTATCTTGCTTCAGGAGGTCTATTATCATTTTCTTTTCAACAGTTTTACTTTCTTGCTCCACTTCTCCATAAAATTTCTCAAAGAGACTATCTTTCCAAAGATTGAGCGCTATTTTCTTGATTTGAAAAATAAACTTTAAATTTAAAGAACTTATAATATGATTCACCTCACCTAGGAAAAGGGAGGTTTTTTTATAAAATAAAAAGAGTAATAGATCTTAAATCTTTAGCCAAAGACTTATCCTATTACTCTTTTTATTCCTGTAGCTTATAATTACTTTTCAGTAATTACATATTTATAATATATACTTACAAATTAAAGAATACGAATTTTAATACCGAAAACACCTGATGAAAGACAAATATTCAAAATCAAGAAAGTGATTCCTACTATAAGTGAAGCTAATTCAATAGCATATCCAACTTTATCTTTAAAAATTTTGCGTAAGATTTTATAAATCATAATCCCAAGGAATCCACCTAATCCATTTAAAATAATATCGTCAATATCAGTAGCACCTACTTTAAATACGTACTGCAAGATTTCAACTGCCATACTAATAAGGACGACCCATAAAGTGTTAAGACATATCCTTTTATTATGATTGAAGAACATTAAATAGATACCTAATGGTATAAATAAAACAATATTACCTAATACATTAATGAATGACAAAAAGCCACCATAAGATAAGTAATCTGTTATAGTACGGAACGGTATAAGACTTACAGATTGAAACGACCTCGCTTTTAAAAATAAAAATGCAAATAAAATAAGAATATAAACTCCCAATACTATCATTAACACAGTATGGTTGTGTTTTATTTTCTTACTTTCATTAATATTCATAGTGTATACTCCAAATTCTAATTTATCTATTTATAAAATATCTCTCTATTCTATCATAACCTCTTATAAGACATCAATAATTGTGTCGAACAGTTTACTTAAGCTAATCTCTCTATCTCGACATATAATTCCCAGGAAATACTTTATTCCTCTTCTTTTTCAAACTAACTCCTACCACTCCCCTTTCTTATCGGATATACCATAAGGTCTTAACGATTAGGTGGGGTACTTTGTCTAGCCTTATCCTGTTAGAAATGTACAAAAAAAGAAGACTGCTTTTTAAGCAGTCTCCTCTTTCTTATTTATTTAAGCTGAGGCGTACAAGTGCTTTACGAAGGGCAACTTGTGCTCTTGCCACATCATAATCTGCATTTGAAACTCTTCCTTCTGCACGTTCTTTTGCTGCCTGTGCACGTGCAAAGTCGATTTCATTTTCAAGTTCTGCTGCATCTGTAAGCACCACAACTTTATCTTCTGTTACCTCTGCAAAACCACTCATCGTTGTTACGTTGTAAGTTTTGCCTTCTACTTTGTAGCGAAGTACGCCATAGCTTAATAGCGTAACGACTGGTTCGTGGTCGTAGTACACACCCATATCGCCTTCTGCTGTACGAAGTACAACTGAATCTACTTCTGAATCCAACACTGAACGGGTCGGTGTAATAATTTGAAGGCGTAATTTATTTTTTGCCATAGCTATCACCTACAATGTTTTTGCTTTTTCTACTGCTTCTTCAATAGAACCAACCATTAAGAATGCATTTTCTGGAAGGTCATCATGTTTACCTTCAAGAATTTCTTTGAAGCCACGGATAGTTTCTTTAATTGGTACATATTTACCAGGGCTACCTGTAAAGACTTCTGCTACGAAGAATGGTTGTGAAAGGAATTTCTGAACACGACGAGCACGGTTTACAACTACTCTATCTTCTTCAGAAAGTTCATCCATACCTAAGATAGCGATGATATCTTGAAGTTCTTTGTATCTTTGAAGAATAGCTTGAACGCCACGAGCTACTTCGTAGTGATCTTCACCTACGATTTGTGGGTCAAGGATACGTGATGTAGATTCAAGTGGGTCTACTGCTGGGTAGATACCTTGTTCTACTTGTGCACGTGAAAGTACTGTTTTCGCATCAAGATGGGCGAAAGTAGTAGCTGGAGCTGGGTCAGTTAAGTCATCGGCTGGAACGTAAACCGCTTGAACAGATGTGATTGACCCTGTGTTTGTTGATGTAATACGTTCTTGAAGTGCACCCATTTCAGTTGCAAGTGTTGGTTGGTAACCAACGGCACTTGGAGTACGTCCAAGAAGGGCAGATACCTCAGAACCAGCTTGAACAAGACGGAAGATGTTATCTACGAACAGAAGTACGTCTTGTCCTGATTGGTCACGGAAGTATTCAGCCATAGTAAGACCAGTAAGTGCAACACGCATTCTGGCACCAGGTGGCTCGTTCATTTGTCCGAACACCATTGTTGTTTTTGAGATAACGCCTGAATCTGTCATCTCATGGAAAAGGTCATTACCTTCTCTAGTACGCTCACCTACACCTGCGAATACAGAGAAACCACCATGCTCTGTAGCAATGTTACGGATAAGCTCTTGAATGAGTACAGTTTTACCTACACCGGCACCACCGAATAAACCAATTTTACCACCTTTAAGGTATGGACAAAGAAGGTCAACTACTTTAATCCCTGTTTCAAGAATTTCTGATTCTGTAGCTAATTCTTCAAATGTAGGTGCTGCTCTATGAATAGGCCATTTTTCTACATCTGGATTTTCTTTACCATCTACTGCATCTCCTGTTACGTTAAAGATACGTCCAAGTGTTGCTGTACCTACTGGTACACTAATTGGTGCACCTGTGTCAACTGCTTCTATTCCACGCACTAAACCATCTGTTGCAGACATAGCAATACATCTTACAACATCATCACCAAGATGTTGAGCAACTTCTACTACAAGTTTTTCTCCATTTTCTCTTGTGATTTCAATAGCGTTGTAAAGTGCAGGAAGGTTATTTGGCGTAAATTTTATATCTAAAACAGGACCGATAATTTGAACAACATGTCCTATGTTTTGTGCCATTAACTCTTCACTCCTTTTAATTTAATTACTTAAGGGCTCCAGCTCCAGCTACGATTTCAGTTAATTCTTGTGTAATCGCTGCTTGACGTGCTCTATTAGATTCGATTTCAAGTTTTGCAATCATTTCGTTTGCATTTTCTGTAGCAGAATCCATAGCTGTCATTCTGGCACCTTGTTCACTTGCACTAGACTCTACAAGTCCTCCGAAGATAACATCTGTTACATAACGAGGCATGAGATAATCTAATACAGCTTCTGGAGAAGGATCATAGATTAATAAATCTTTTGGTCCTTCTGTTTCTGGTTCTTCAATTTCTGATATATCTACTGGTAAAAGACGAATCATAGTAGGCTCTTGTTGGATAGTAGATTTAAATGCTGTATAAGCTAAATAAACTTCTCCAACTTCACCTTTATTAAATAAATCAATAACATAATGTGCAATCTCTTTTGCATCATTGTAAGTAGGGTCAGCAGAAATACCTGTGATTTCTTTTTGGATATCAAAATGTCTTGCTCTGAAGAACTCTCTTGATTTTTTACCTACTGTAATAAGACGAGCTTCGTCTTTATTTGTTATATGATTCATTACTAATTTACCAACGTTGGCATTGTAACCACCAGCAAGACCTCTATCTGCTGCTAAAATAACATAACCTTTATTACTTGACCCATTCTGTTTAAGAAGTGGTGAGTTAAGGTTTTCTGAGTTTTTAGCAATAGATTTAATAACCTTTTGTACTTCAGTAAAGAACGGTCTTGATTTAAGAGCCGATTCTTTAGCTTTAGTAAGCTTAGCTGTTGCTACAAGGTTCATGGCATTAGTAATTTGTTTGGTGCTGCTTACGCTTTTAATTCGTCCTTTGATAGCTTGTAAAGACGCCATTTACCGCACCTCTTCTTTCTAAATTATTCAGCTTTAAAGCTAGCTTTAAATTCACTAATAACTTTTTTAAGTTTTTCATCTAGTTCGTTTGTAATACCAGCTTTGCCTGTTACTTCAGTAAGAAGTTCTGGGTATTTAGTGTTTACTGTTTCAAGAAGTTCTTTCTCGAATTGTTTTACTGCTGATACTGGAATATCAAGAAGATATTTTCTTGTAGCTGCAAAGAGTACGATTACTTGCTCTGCTACACTCATTGGCTTGTACTGTGGTTGTTTTAAAACTTCCATAATACGTTCACCTTGTGCTAATGCATTTTGAGTAGCTGCATCAAGGTCTGAACCGAACTGAGCGAATGCTGCAAGAGAACGGTACTGAGCAAGTTCCACACGGACTGGACCTGCGATTTGTTTCATCGCTTTAATTTGAGCTGCACCACCAACACGTGATACTGAAAGACCTGGGTTAACCGCTGGTCTTACACCTGCGTTGAAAAGTTCAGTTTCAAGGAAAATCTGACCATCTGTGATAGAAATTACGTTTGTTGGGATGTATGCTGAAATATCCCCAGCTTGTGTTTCAATGATTGGAAGAGCAGTCATAGAACCGCCGCCTCTTTCATCTGAAAGTTTAGCTGCTCTCTCAAGAAGTCTTGAGTGAAGGTAGAATACGTCCCCTGGATAAGCCTCACGACCTGGTGGTCTATGAAGAAGTAATGCCATTGTACGGTAAGCAACAGCGTGTTTAGATAAATCATCATAAATGATAAGTACATCTCCACCGTTTTCCATCCATTCTTCACCAATAGCAGCACCTGCATAAGGAGCAAGGTATTGAAGTGGTGATGAATCACTTGCTGTTGAGGCTACTACTGTTGTGTAGCTCATTGCATCATGTTTCTCAAGTGTTTTAACAAGTTGAGCAATTGTTGATGCTTTTTGTCCGATTGCAACGTAGATACATTTTACATTTTGACCTTTTTGGTTAATGATTGTATCGATAGCAATTGCAGTTTTACCTGTTTGACGGTCTCCGATAATAAGCTCACGTTGTCCACGTCCGATTGGAACCATGGCATCGATAGCTTTTTCACCTGTTTGAAGTGGTGTATCTACTGATTTTCTTTCGATAACCCCTGGAGCAATACGCTCTACAGGACGGAAATTTGTAGTATTGATTGGGCCTTTACCATCGATAGGTTGGCCAAGAGGGTTAACAACACGTCCGCAAAGTGCGTCACCAACTGGAACTTCTACTACACGTCCTGTTGATTTAACGTCGCTACCTTCTTTAATATGTTGGTCTGAACCTAAAAGAACAACCCCAATGTTGTCTTCTTCTAAGTTAAGAACCATTCCGTATACGCCGCCAGTGAATTCAAGAAGTTCCCCTGCCATTGCTTTTTCGAGTCCGTGTACACGAGCGATACCGTCCCCTACTGTAATAACAGTTCCTACTTCTGATACTTCAAGGCGTGTTTTATAGTTATTAATTTGACTTTTAATAACGCTGCTGATTTCCTCTGGTCTAAGGTTCATTAAATCATTACACCCCTTTTATTATGCAAGTCGCAAACTATTAAGCTCAGCTTTAAGTGCATCCATTTGACCTTTGATGCTACCATCTACCACTTTATCACCAACACGTACGATAAGACCTCCAATAATAGAAGCATCTATTTGCTCTTCTATAACGACTGTTTTACCTGTATTGTTTTCAATATGTGCTTTAATTTGCGCTAATTGCTGATTTGTTAATGGCTTAGCTGAAATAACAGTTGCCTTTAAAACTCCTGCTGCTTCTTCTGCCATAGAAATAAATTTTTCAAGAATACGTACAAGATACTCAGTTCTTGCTTTTTTAATAACAAGAGCTATAAGACCTACAAACTCTTCAGATACTTGACCTGCAAAAGCTTTCTCTACAAGCTCAATTTTTTGTTCCTCTGTAATACTTGGATGACTAAGTAATTTAAGGTAATCTGCTTCATCAGCAAGTACTTTAAGAATCATCCTAGCCTCTTCTTCAAATTTAAGCATTGCTCCTTTTTCAAAAGCAATATCAAAGAGGGCAGTAGCATAGCGGTTTACGATTATCTCAGCCACTGTACATCCCCCATCTCTTTAATCATTTCATCTACTAATTCATTTTGTTTATTTTCATCCATAGAAGCTGCTACAAACTTGCTTGCCATAAGGCTAGCTACTTCGATCATTTCAGCTTTCATTTCAGCTTGTACACGCTCTTTTTCAAGTTCGATATCTTTAAATGCTTTAGTTTTAATGACTTCGGCTTCTTCTCTAGCTGCTCTGATGATTTCTTCTTCACGTGCTAGAGCTTTAGCTCTGGCTTCTTTTAATATTTCGTTTGCTTCAGCCTCAATGTTAGTAAGTTTTGCCTGATAATCCTTTTTAAGACCTTCTGCATCTTTTTTAGCATTTGTTGCATCATTAACTTCAGCAGCAATCATCGCTTGACGTTTTTCTAAAAATTCACTTACTGGCTTAAATAATAATTTAGCAAGAATAAAGATAATTAAGCCTAACGCGAGAAGCTGTACAAACCATTCCCATCCTGTTTGCATGGAGAATTCAATAATTTTTGAGCTCAAAGGGAAAGTCCCTCCTTTCTATAGTCTTTATAGCGCCTTTTATTTAATTAACCAATTAAGTTCATGTATGTTGAGATAAGTGGGTTAGCAAATAAAAGAATGATAGCTACGATAAGACCATAGATACCTGTTGTTTCAGCTACGGCTGCACCAAGTAACATTGTACGTACTACGTCTGATTGTGCTTCTGGTTGACGACCTACTGCTTCTGCACCTTTACCAGCTGCATAACCTTGTCCAATACCAGGTCCAATACCTGCGATCATTGCAAGACCAGCACCAATTGCTGAACATGCTAAAATTAAAGCTCTTCCATCGATTTGGTTTTCCATTTTAAATTCCTCCTTATATTCCTATGCGAATAAGTTTACAAATAATAATAGTAATGCAATAATAAGTGCGTAAATACCTGTTGTTTGAGCAACTGCTTGACCAAGAAGCATGGTTCTTACTATAGCACTTTGAAGCTTAGGTCTTTTACCTACTGCTTCCGCAGCCTTACCAGCTGCATAACCTTGTCCAATACCAGGTCCAATACCTGCAATCATTGCAAAACCTGCACCAATTGCTGATGCTGCAAGAACGATTGCTATACCGCCTTTGTTAATAAGCGGATTGGCAAATAACATGATAATGGCAATAACAAGTGAGAAAATCCCTGATGTTTCAGCAACAGCAGCTCCAAGTAACATAACAAGTGTTGCTGGTTTACCACCATCTTTAGGATTTTTACCCATAGCCTCTGCCGCTTTACCAGCTGCAAAGCCCTGACCAATACCTGGTCCAATACCTGCGATCATCGCAAGTCCTGCACCAATCGCGGAGAAGGCTAAAACAAGGGCTACAGGGTCTACATTTGCCATCCATCCAAAAAGGAAATCTGCGTATCCCGTCATTTCTTTCACCTCTTCTTTTAGTCTTCCATTGCGCTAGATACAAATGTCATGCTTAGCATAACGAAAATCAGTGTTTGTAATGCCCCTGCAAATACGTCGAAGTATGAATGCAGTACTGAAGGCAATCCAAGTTGTGCCCACCATGGCATCATGGCATAGTAAAGTCCCATGATGATTGTTCCACCTAAGATATTACCAAATAAACGGAAACTTAATGAAATTGGGTTAGCAAGTTCACCAATAATGTTAAGTGGTAATAAGAATGGCATTGGCTCTAAGAAACCTTTTAAGTATCTTGTTCCTCTTGCTCTTAAACCATACCACTGAATCATAAAGAATGTGGTTAAAGATAAGGCAAAAGTAGTCGCAATGTCCGCAGTAGGTGGTCTTAGTCCAATTAATCCTGTAAGGTTACATAGCAGGATGAATAAAAACATAGGACCATAGAATGAACTGAATCTTGCATTTTTTTCACCCATTGTACTAATTGTAAAGCTATTAATAGTGTCTACTAAAAACTCAATGATAATTTGAAATTTACTATCTGGTATCATTTTAAAGTTTTTAAGTTTATAACGTACAATAAGTCCAAAAATTGTAAGTACAGCCATTACCAGAAATGTATTAATATGCGTAGTTGTGAGACCAAAAGATTGTCCATTATATTCAAAGAATGTGACTACCTGATGAATCCCAAAATCTAAATTTTGCTCCACCTACCCACTCTCCTTTCCATATAAATTTCTATGCTAAAGAGCTAATGCTCTTGTTGCCTCATTTACTTTAGGCCTAATTGTACATAGGCTCCTACTTTCATGGAGACTAATCCAAAAAATACACCTAAAAGACTTACATCCTTATTAAGGGCTGCTACTAAAAGGACAATACCTGTCAGTACATAACGAAGCATATACTGTCTTTGTGTATATCCCTTTGCTTTAGCTTCCGAAAGATTAACTGCCTTTGTAAAAGTATTTTCCATAAGTTTAAGTTTAAGAAGGGCTATAAGAAGACCTAAAACAATACCTAAAGTCCAGCTTAAAGCATCTGTTACCATAAACAATCCTATTCCATATACAACTAACGAAAAAGCTACCATTGTACATTGCATTGCATAATTTTTCATAAATGCTTTATTCATTTTTCTTCCCTTTCTTAGCTTCCTTACCTACAATGTAAAATAAATTTCTAAAGGCACTTCCTACTCCTAGCAAAATAAAAATCACTAGAAATAGTGGTGCTTTACCAGTTACTTTATCTAAAAAATTCCCTATAAATACGCATAGAAAAATAGGAATGATCATAGATAGACCAACTTGTTCTACAAGAGCTAAAGCACTTATCCATCCCTTACTCTTCATCTATTCACCTACTTCTATGCATTATAAATATAATCTTGTGGTCTTTCTTTACCTTCTTTAAAGTAAGAAAGAATAGCTTCTACAATACGTACAGAAGCATGTCCATCTCCAAATGGATTTTTAGCTTGTGCCATTTGCTTATAAACGACTTCATCCGTAAGGAGTTCTTTTGTAAGGTTGTAAATGGTTTCTTTTTGTACACCAGCAAGTTTAAGTGTACCAGCTTCAACACCTTCAGGTCTTTCGGTTACATTACGAAGTACAAGTACAGGTTTCCCCATAGAAGGTACCTCTTCTTGCAGACCGCCTGAATCTGTAAGCACAAGATATGAACGGTTCATCAAGTTATGCATATCTTTAAGATCGAGCGGTTCAATAAGATGGACATTACATGTGTCTCCTAATATTTCGTAGACTACATCTCTTACAACTGGATTTTTATGCACTGCATAAACAACTTCTACATCATCAAATTCCTCTGCAATAGCTTTTACAGCTTCACAAATTTGACGAAGTGGCTCTCCTTGATTCTCTCTTCTATGAGCTGTCATTGTAATGACGCGTTTATTTTTATAGTCAATGTTATTGAGCAAATCTACTGTAAAGTGATAATCCTCTTCAATAGTTGTTTTAAGTGCATCAATAACGGTATTCCCTGTTACATAAATAGCCTGCTCATCTACTGCTTCTTTTAATAAGTTCTTTTTAGCTTGTGGTGTAGGAGAAAAATGAAGTGTTGAAAGCGCACCAGCTAACTTTCTGTTCATTTCTTCTGGAAATGGCTCGTATATATTGTATGTACGAAGCCCTGCTTCTACATGTCCTACAGGAATTTGTTTGTAAAAAGCTGCAAGCGCTGTTACAAATGTTGTAGATGTATCCCCATGTACCAAAACGATATCTGGTTTAGCTTCTTCTAACACACTTTCCATTCCTTCTAGTACACGTGTTGTAATACCTGTTAACGTCTGGCGATCCTTCATAATGTTAAGATCATAATCAGGTACAATGTTAAAAATTTCTAATACTTGATCGAGCATTTCTCTGTGTTGTGCTGTTACACAAACTAAATTTTCAATTTCGCTGTTTTTCTCTAGTTCTTTTACAAGTGGTGCCATTTTAATAGCTTCTGGTCTTGTGCCAAACACGCTCATAACGCGAATTTTATCTCTTATCATTTCTACGCTCCTATTATCCTCTTTTATCATTTGATATCAGATTTAGTGTGTTTATTATACCTTAATATTATGTATATCCTATAAAAATAAGCTTTTTATCCTACTTACTTTACCACTATAGTTGTACAATTGTAAATGCTCTAAGTATATTTTGCATAATATCGAATTTTACAAAAAATTTAAGACAGAGATAAATCTCTGTCTTAAATACTACGCAAATCTATTTTAGAACAACATTAATATCCTTTTATTTCTTGCTTAGTAGCTCTTTTATCCAAGCCTTTTTCCCTCAATTTCCCTGCTATCTACATTTCAAAATATGTTTTAGCAATTCTTACTGTTTCCATTGCATCTTTGGCATAAAAATCTGCCTGAACGAACTGAGCTAATTCCTCAGTCAAAACGGCGCCTCCAACAACAACCTTACATTCTGGCACCTCTTCCTTTAAGCATGTAATAGTCTCTGCCATGCTTGTAACTGTTGTTGTCATAAGTGCACTAAGTCCTACTAATTTTACATTATGTTTTCTTACTGCCTCTAAGACTTCTTCATATGACACATCTTTACCTAAATCGATAACCTCAAAGCCATAGTTTTGCATAATGACTTTCACGATATTTTTACCAATATCATGAATATCACCTTTTACGGTTGCCAGTATGACTTTAGGTCCTTTGCTAGGATTCTCTGTTCCCTTATTCATCAGCGCCAACTTTAAGACTTCAAAACTACTTTGAGCAGCTTCAGCTGATTTAATAAGCTGTGGAAGGTAAAGAATCTCCTTCTCATAATCTTCTCCTACCTTATTCAGTGCTGGCACAATATACTCTTCTACAACTTCTAAAGGCTCATGGTCTTTTAATAACACTTCTGTTAATTGCTTGGCTTCTTTTTTAAGTCCCTTAATAATAGCTTCCTCTAAAGTATGCTCTTGCACACTTACTGTCGCATTATTTGCCTCCTGCTGTTTACCACTAAAGTACTCAATATACGCTTTAGACTCTTTATCATGGCCTGCTAATACACGGTAAGCCATAATAGCTTCTAACATCTGGGTATTTTTCGGATTAAGAATAGGTGCATCTAATCCCTGCATAAGTGCCATAGTCAGCATGGCTTCATTTAGTACACTTCTTTGTGGTAAACCAAAGGATACATTGCTCACACCTAGAATAGTCTTAACACCAAGTTCTTCTTTAACTAGTTTTACAGCTTTAAGTGTCTCAATAACTAAGTCCTGCTGAGCGGAAGCCGTTACAACCAGGCAGTCGATAAAGATATCTTCCCTCGGTATGCCATACCCCTCGGCAGCTTCTACAATACGTCTTGCTACCTCTAGTCTTTCCTCCGCACTTTCAGGAATACCTTTTTCATCAAGTGTAAGGCCTAGTACTGCTGCTCCATATTTCTTCGCAATAGGTAGTATAGTCTCTAAACTTTCCTTCTTACCATTAACGGAGTTGATAAGTGGTTTACCATTATAAATACGTGCCCCACTTTCTAAAGCAGCTACATTTGAAGAGTCGATTTGAAGTGGTAAGTCAATGACACCCTGTATTTGTTTAATAGCTTTAGTAAGCATAGCCACTTCGTCAATATCAGGAAGTCCCATATTCACATCTAAAATATGTGCACCTTCTTCCTTCTGTTCAAGCGCTAATCTTAAAACATAATCCATATTGTCATCTCGAAGTGCTTGCTGTAAAAGTTTCTTACCTGTTGGATTAAGTCTTTCCCCTATTACGCGTACATCATCAAAAAATACAGCCGTTTGACTGCTACAGATGCCACATAACTTTTTAGGTGTTAGTGGTTTTACCTCTATAGATTCTACCTTTTCTACAACTTGTCTGATGTATTCAGGGTTTGTACCACAGCATCCTCCAAGGATATGAACGCCTATTTCTGCAAAGTAAGCCATACAGTCTGCAAACTCTTCTGGTGTAATGTCATACTGAGCTTTACCCTCTATCATGGTTGGCAATCCTGCATTGGGCTGTACAAGCACTGGAATAGACGCAAGGGATACAATTTTCTCTACAATTGGTTTTAATTCCTTTGGTCCTAAGCTACAGTTTACTCCTAGTGCATCTACCCCTAAAGCCTCTAAGGTTAAAATCATAGATTCAATACTTGTCCCAAAGAAGGTACGCCCATTAGCTTCAAAAGTCATGGTACAGTAAATAGGAAGTTTTGTATTTTCCTTAGCTGCAAGTACGCCTGCCTTTAATTCATAAAGATCTGTAAATGTCTCAAAAAGTATAAGGTCTGCTCCTGCCTTTTCACCAGCTACAACTTGTTCTTTAAAAACTTCATAAGCTTCTTCAAATCTTACATCCCCTACTGGTTCTATTAGCTTACCGGTCGAACCAATGTCGAGCACTACTTTTCCACGCCCTACTTTTGAGACAGCACTTTTCGCTAATGCAACTGCCTTAGTAATGACCTGTTCTACTGTGTATTTTGTTTCATTAATTTTATAAGCGTTGGCACCAAATGTATTAGTCGTTACATAATCTGCACCCGCTTCTAAATAAGATAAATGTACACTCTCTATAAGCTGGCTATGTGTAAAGTTAAAAAGCTCTGGAATTTCCCCAAGCTTTAAACCTTTGCCTTGAAGCACAGTTCCCATAGCACCATCAAAAAATCTAGCTCCCACACTTTTCACCTCTTCTTCTATATGCACATACGCCTTGAATTAAACACTCGCCACAGCCCTTTTGCCTATCTTCTTTTATAGAAGAAAGTCCGATAAAAGCTGTAACGGATTTAATAGGAAGGAGCATGCCTGCTTTAGTTGTTGTTAAACCTATTTTGCGCGCTGTATCTAATACCCTCAGTAACTCTGGTTGTACATTAAGGGGTACATCTCCATAACCAGGACTATAACGCATGGTTAAATACCTATCTTCTGATAAGCTTTCCATAATTTCACGCTCTACTTGGTCACAAGCAGATTCAATAAGCACATTAGCACAAGCATTAAAAAGTAAAGCCTTTAACATATCAGTCTGCTGAATGGCACTGATTTTCTTATCTACTTGCGTACCTAATGTAGCTGCTAATACATATACTTCATCACAATTTTTAAGTACTCTAGATAAATCTGATGTCATGATTTGAAGTGATGTATCTTTAAGGCCTATTTGCTGCGCTTCTTTTTCAAGAGCAAATTTTTGATACGTATATCTTATATCGGCAATGTCTTTAAGCTCTTTATAAGTAGCTTGAATCTGCATCTTAATTTCATCATCCGCTTTCGCATAAGGTACATTAATATATCTGAGTACTTCTTTTATAATAATTTTATCGTGCATACTTTAAGCCCTCTTTGTTCTTACAGCGTAATTAATTCCCCTTATATTTTCCATAATACGTTTTGCAATATCTGCTTGATTCATGGTATAAAGGTGAATACCATCTACACCTGAGGCTAATAAATCTATAATTTGCATGGTGGCATAAGCAATACCTGCTTCCTTCAGCGCTTGTGCATTATGATTATAGGCTTTAATTAAATTCTGTATAGATGCTGGAATACTAGCTCCGCAAAGTGTTACCATACGTTCAAGCTGTTTTCCCGATGTAATAGGCATGATTCCTGCCACAATTGGTGTATGTATGCCCTGACTTCTCACGTTTTCTCTCCATTTATAGAAAGCGTCATTGTCAAAGAAAAGCTGACTAATAAGTAGCTCAGCTCCGCAGTCTACTTTATATTGAAGATGTTTAATATCTTCTTCTAAAGTGAGTGCTTCAATATGTTTTTCTGGATAGCAGGCCGCTGCTACATCAAAGCTATCTCTTTGCTTAATATATTTAATAAGGTCACTGGCATAACTAAAATCCCCTAAGCTGCTTCCTTCTGGTAAGTCACCTCTTAATGCCAGTATATTATGAACACCCTCTCTTTCTAACTCATCTAGAATTTGGTCCATACTTTCCTTACTTCCACCGACACAAGTTAAATGTGCAAGTGGTGTAATATTATATTGATTTTTAAGCAAAGATGCAATCTGAACTGTTTTACCTTGAGTACTTCCACCTGCACCATAAGTCACACTAATGAAGTCTGGTGACAAAGGTGCAAGTGCATCGATAGTACTGTAAATACTTTCTATAGATGTAGTCTGTTTTGGTGGAAAAATTTCAAAAGATATGATTGGTTTACTTTCATTAAATAATGTACTGATTTTCAAGCTGAATCTCCCCTTACTTATTATTTTATTTTTTGAATACAGATACGAACTTATTCCCCTCTATATAGAAACGCCACTCTTTATCTCTGTATTCCTCAGCATAATCAATATTAATACGTTTATCTCTTACAATATTTAAAGGTGTATCCCCTTCCTCAACATAAAGCTGTCCCTTCTTTGTAACAGGCAATGCATTAAGCGTCTTATCAATATGAAGCGCTTGGCATAGTTTACCTGGCCCATTCGTTAGATCTTGTACTTTTTTAGATTTAATATGCCTATAGGTTCTACAAAATGCTAGCGCTTCTTCATCTAATGGTTCTACTGCTCTTATTAGTACACAATGTGGTATATCCTTATAGTTCGCTATAATGTTAAGGCAGTTATACATTCCATAAATAAGATAAACGTAGGTAATTCCCCCATCTTCAAAAATAGGCATGGTTCTTGGTGTACGTTTTCCTCCGTAAGAGTGTGCCCCCTTATCCTCTGGTCCTAAATAAGCTTCTGTCTCTACAATTCTAAAACGTGCTACCCTTCCCTCTATCTCTCTTACTAATACCTTACCTAATAAATCCCTAGCTACCTTTAGCCCATCTCTCAAATAAAATTTCTGTTCAATAATTTTAGTCACTTAGATGCTCCCTTCGTTTTCTAGCTCTACTAATTTGCTTCATATCTTGATATAAAGCATTTATTTCAGCGCCTAATAATACTAAAATACAGCTTGTATAAAGCCAAATGAGTAAAATAAAGACACTCCCTAAGCTTCCATACATCTGATTATATCTACTGAATCTATCTACATATAATGAGAATAAATAAGAAAAAGCATACCAACCCATACTTGCAAAAATGGTGCCAGGCCACACATTCCCATCTCTTAAATGCCTACGCGGAATAAACTTATAGATCATATAAAGTCCCATAAGTAGTCCTACTACAGGTAGAGTAAGTCTCACAATATCCCATAGCAACTTATATCCCTCTCCTTGGATGTGAAAAGTGGTAATGACATATTCTCCTATACGATTCCCAAATACTAATAGAATAATAAGCCCTGCAATCAGTACAGCTAAAACAACGGTATAAAGCATAGAAAAGATTTTTCTCACCCAGAAACTTCTACCATCTACGCCACTATAAGCCTTATGAATACCTCTTATTATTACATTAACTGCTGCCGAAGCAGACCAAATGGCAGCAATAGCACTAAAAGACAGTAAAGTTGCACTGCGGTACTCTATAAGCTGATTAATCGTTTGCTCAATAAATGGCATAACTGCTCCAGGCACAACCTCTGATAAGTACACCATAAACTCACTCTGAGCAATATTGGTATAAGTTAAAATGGAAATGATCATCATTAAAAAAGGAAAAAATGCCAATATCCAATAGTATGTGCTTTGTGCACTGCGTGCTGCAATATCGTGCCCGATAAACCTTTTCTTTAGCCTCATAATATAATCAATAAAAAATTTAATGGATTCCAATTAAATGCCCACCTTTATGTAGAATTTCTCCTTTTCAGTATATCTCACTCATTTAAGGAGTATACTTATTTTTTGAAATCTTTCATTTACTATATCACAATTTATACCTCGGTTAAATATTTTAAATTAATAAAGTGAGTAATAGTCCCCTGTATTCCCTATATTATAGAAAAGTAAAATTTTCTCTAATATAAAAAAAGACATGAGTCTACACTCATGTCTTACGCACTTTATTTATTTTGAAGCTCTTTTGCTTTACGTTTCATCTTGTTCATAAAACCTTCTTTTTTAGGAACTGGAAGTTTACCTGAAACAACATTAACAAGCATGATTCCAGCGACTTCTGCTTTAATTTGTTTTTTTACAGGTACTGTATTGTACACGATTTCATCACACATAAGTGTAACAATTTGAGGACCAGCTTTTGCAATAACAACTGGCATCTTTCTTTTACGTTGCATCTTTGGTACTTGGTCTTTTACCTGTTTAGGAAGCTTGAGGTTCTCTAGCTTGTCCTTTTTCTTATCTATAATGAATAAAGGTACAACTTGTTTATGCTGATTAACGAGTTGTTGTTGCTCATCATATCTTTTTTGTAATTTTTTACCCCAAAAATAAAGTCCGACTCCGATTGCCGCGATCACTACGACCCATATTAATACGATCTGCCAGGTTTCCACCTTAATACCTCCTTAGTACGACTAAATATGTAAAATAGTATAGCATATAACGGAATATACCACAATATCAATAAGATATTATCACATTTGAAAGGTGTGCATACATGCTTATTTTACTTGTATTATTGTCGCTTATTATTGATTTAACTTGTATTGGTTATATTATTTTTATTGAACATAAAGATGTAACAACCACCTGGGCTTGGGTAATGGTTATGCTCTTCATTCCTATTGTGGGTTTTATTCTTTACCTTTTCTTTGGGCAAAGCATGAAAAGGCGTAAGATGTTCAATCAGAAAGAAGAATCTGACCGCTATATGCATCTTCTGCATACACAGATTTACAAGGATTCTTGCAGTTCTTGCACATTAGGTACTTGCCCAGCCTGCTATGATTATAACCTCTTAAACCTTCATCTGATAGGCCATGAAACAGTTTATACGTGTGACAATAGTCTTACCTTATTCACGGATGGGAAGGCTAAGTTTAGCGATCTGTTTGAGAGTATTAAAGCAGCCCACTCTTATATTCACTTAGAATATTATATTATCCATGATGATGAAATAGGACAACTCTTTAGCGAATGTCTTATTCAAAAAGCTCAAGAAGGTGTAGAGATTTCTCTCCTTTATGATGGTATGGGATGTCTTAAAACACACTCGGCTTACTTTAAAAAATTAGAGAATGCTGGCATTAAAATTATTTGTTTTGCACCACCTTTTAAACCTTTTATCAACTTACGTTTCAATTATCGTAACCATCGTAAACTCTGTACTATCGATGATAAGATTGCCTATTTAGGTGGCTTTAATGTAGGTGATGAGTATTTAGGTAAAAATAAGAAAATGGGTTACTGGCGTGATACACACTTAAAGATTGAAGGAAGTGGTGCCATTTTAGCCAACCTCCAGTTTCTTTTAGACTGGCGCTTTGCTTCCCATGAAACGCACCTTCTAGAACACTATAAGATTCCTCAACTTACACCACTTTGCTATAGTACTGGCGCTGTTGTTCAACTTGTATCTGGCGGACCTGACTCTAAACATTCTAGTATTCTAAATGGTTATATTGGGATGATTGCTGGCGCCCGCAAAAGTATTTGGATTCAAACCCCTTACTTTATTCCTAATGAAGCACTCCTAACTACGCTTAAAATCGCTGCCTTATCAGGTTTAGATGTACGCATTATGTTCCCTAACAAACCCGACCATGCCTTTGTCTATTGGGCTACCTATTCCTATATTGGGGAGCTTATCGATTGCGGTGCCCGCGCCTATACTTATGATAAGGGCTTCTTACATTCTAAGACTATTATCGTAGATGAAGCCCTCTCCTCTGTGGGCACAGCTAACTTTGATATGCGTAGCTTTAAACTAAATTTTGAAATGAATGCTTTTATATATGATAAAAGCTTCGCCAAAGAACTTAGCGAAGCCTTTATACACGACCTAGACGACTCTTCTGAGCTTACTCTAGAAAGATATAATAACCGCTCACGTCTCATTCGCTTTAAAGAATCTGTATCCAGATTATTTTCTCCTATCCTGTAATCCGATAGAAAGGTATCGTAGGAGTGTAGTGAATCCCCTTCCCAGCTACCTGAAAGGAGGGAGGCTACTACACCCCGAAAGCAGCTAGCGAGGTACGCTTAGAGTGTGTTAATGAAGGTGGACACCGAGCGTTAAGCTAAAGGAGTGTAGTAGCCTCCCTCCTCCTGGAACCAATAAAAAGAGGCCGCTCTGTTTACAAGTAAAAGGGACTATTGCTCATGCAACAGTCCCTTTTACTTTAATCTGTAATCTCTGCTAAAAGCTCTCTCACTATATCTTCTACATGCTTAGGCAGTTTTTTCTTTTCCTCTGCACTTAAAGAAGGTACATCAATAGGTTTTCCAACATTCACATAAATAGTTGTCTTTTGAATCTTTTTCTTTTCCTCTAATACTTTATAAGTATTTTGAATAGCGATTGGTACAATCGGTACATTAGCTTTTGTCGCAAGTTTAAAACTTCCTGCTTTAAAGTTTCCCATTTCTTTTCCCTTCATACGTGTCCCTTCTGGGAAAATAACAATGGATTGACCATTTTTAAGCTCATCAATACCTTTTAAGATAGCTTGAAGGGATTGTTTCATATCATCACGCGCTAAATAAATACATCCCATAGCTTCAAACCATTTACCGAATACTGGCATCTTCTTTGTTTCTTCTTTCCCAATAAAGATGACTGGTTCATTTTCTATAAGAATAGCCATAACTGGACTATCAAAGAGGCCTTTATGTGTCGCCATATACACCACAGGTCCATTAGCCGGTAAGTTCTCTTTGCCTTTAATCTCTATAGTCGCTCCTGCAGCCTTTACCATACGACGGCTTAAGTCTTGCATGGCACGATATATATGAAAGCGATATTCTCTTTTTGTGGCTAAGTCTAGTTCTTTATTATCCACTCTATACTTTTGCCTTTTAAAGATATTGATAACGTAGTGGAATCCTATGCTCCACAATACTCTCATTCCTCTTATCATTGTATCACTCCCTATTCTGTTTTATAGGCATCAAGCATACGCTCTTTCAGATAGTATAAGTCATCTGATAAGTCAACTGGCATACTAGCTGGGTTGATAAGACGTTTATATTCATCCCATAACGTTTCAAGCTCTTCTTTAGCATAGCTACGAATGTCCATAACTTGTGGTGATTCATACACACATTTACCCGCTCTAAAAATAGGCACAAGGAGTTCACGTACTGTATACTGGCCTGCTTTAAGCTTCATTTTCTTCCATCTTGCTTTAGGGTCACGTACAACTAAATCTTGGTTTGTATCAATTGTTTCTTCTTCCAGTGCAATAAGGTCTACTTTTAATTTACCTGTTGTTTTATCATAAATTCTAAGTACTTTTTTAATACCTGGATTTGTAACTTTCTCTGGGTTATCTGAAATCTTAATTTTAGGTATAAATTCTCCGCCTGTCTTACGCTCTGCTGCCAATTTGTAGATACCGCCAAATGATGGACAGTCATCTGATGTAATTAGTTTTGTACCTACACCCCATAAGCTAATTTCAGCTCCTTGTCTCTTAAGGTCTGCAATGAGGTATTCATCAAGGTCACAAGATGCACTGATTACGGCATCTTCATGACCTGCATCATCTAACATTCTTCGAGCTTGTTTAGATAGGTAAGCTAAGTCACCACTATCGAGGCGGATACCATAAGAATCCATTGAAATGCCTGCTGCTTTCATCTCATCAAACACCGCAATAGCATTTGGTACACCTTGCCCCAATGTATCGTAAGTATCTACAAGTAGAATGCATTTGTTAGGGAAGAGTTTTGCATAAGCTCTAAAAGCATCAATTTCATGATCAAAGCTCATAACCCAGCTATGTGCATGTGTTCCTGCTACTGGTACATTAAACATTTGACCTGTAAGGACATTTGATGTAGCATGACAGCCTCCTATAACAGCAGCTCTTGCACCATAAATCCCTGCATCAGGACCTTGCGCACGTCTAAGACCAAATTCAAGTACAGTATCTTCTTCTGCTGCTCTTACCACTCTTGCTGCCTTTGTGGCAATCAGACTTTGATGATTAATAATATTCAGAAGTGTTGTCTCAATAAACTGTGCTTCAAAAATTGGTGCTTTCACACGCATAAGTGGCTCATTTGGTTGTACCACCGTTCCTTCTGGAATGGCATCAATATCTCCTGTAAATTTAAAGCTTCTTAAATACTCTAAAAAAGCTTTACTAAAAATATTTAAAGAATCAAGATATTCAATATCTCCATCTGTAAAATGTAGGTTCTTAATATAATCAATGGCTTGTTCTAAACCACAGCAAATAGCATAGCCATTACCTGATGGATTATTTCTATAAAATAAATCAAAAACGACTTCGTGATTGTTAACATCATTTTCAAAATACCCCTGCATCATTGTTAATTGATAAAGGTCTGTTAACAATGTAAGGTTTCTTGTACTCATATTTTTATCTCCTATTCTTAAGTAAAATTTAAGATAATTTATTTAATTTTATTATAGCACATAAATACTTTTTTGTTGAAGAAATGGTTATACTCATTTTAGCACTATTTGTCCACACTTTGGCATATATTTTATTTGAAAGGAGTGGATAAGTTTATTATGATTGCACACATTGTGGATTACCTTATGCAACTGGCAGGTGGACTAGGTTATTTCGGCATTATTTTTATTGTAGGTTTAGAGTATGCATGCTTCCCTATTCCTAGTGAAGTAGTCCTTCCTTTTGTAGGAATGGGCATTGCAACAGGTACCTATGAAATGGTCTATGGATTTACTGCCAGCATTATCGGCGCTGTTTTTGGCACACTACTCGCCTATGCCATCGGCTACATAGGTGGTGTTCCTTTACTTGAGTGGTCTAAAAGACGTTTTCCTAAGACTAAAAAATCTATCATCGCCTTAGATAAGTGGTTTAAGCAGTACGGAAATCTAGCCGTACTCTTTAGCCGAGTCTTTCCTCTTACACGTACCTATGTATCCTTCCTAGCAGGTAGCCAGAAACTTGACCTACTTTCCTTTATGAGCTATTCTGCTCTTGGCATATTGGCTTGGAATACAGCACTTATTAGCCTAGGATACTTCTTAGGGAATAACTTAGAACTTATTGATAGTATTATGAAAAAATATAGTACATTTGCTCTTATTATTCTAGGTATAGGTATTTTTTATTTACTTCTAAGAAACTATCAGAGTAAAAAAGAAACACGTAGAGCATAAGCCTTACGTGTTTCTTTTTTACTCCTTATTCTTCTTAATATAAAGATTAAGTGTTTGAATACCTTTACAAATTAAAATCCCTAACCCAACTACTAGTACCAACTGTACTAAAAATAGTAAAATAGCCATACCTTGCACTGCCCAATCCAATCCAGTTGACCCATTTATTTCTATGATTTTATCTTGCATTTACATCTTCCCCTTATTATCTTCTTTTACCTTTTAATATAAATTTATCTTACATACTTTTTTCTATAAACTCTATACACACTCTAAAATTTTTTAAAAAATATTGAGGAAATTTTGCTACTTACGACTATATATATAATGTAAGTAATAGAATACATCCTAGGCATTTTTAATACTTACATTTTAAGAAAGATTATAAATCAGCCCCCCCTTCCTTATTTATAATCTTTCTTAAATCCCTACTTATAATAAGGTGACTTTATAAGTAGGAAAGGGGGGGGGAGTGGTCACTAATAAAAGCTAGCACATATACCGCCATATTTAAGGGGGGGGCGTATTTGTGCTGGCTTTTTTTGCTTATAAAATATAATCTGTTATACAATCATACCAATGAACATAGTTTTCTCCATTTACCTTAATGTGTATGTTCTTTGATAACCTTTCACTCCATTTGCTCCCATATCTTTCTATTTGCCAATCATCTTTATTGTAGCGCCTCCAAAGAACTGTTCTACCTTTTTGATCAATATACTTTTCAGCTATTAAATCGCCTTCAAATAATACATATCTGACTGTATCATAAGTTTTACCTTGAATGGTTACATCATACCTACCTATTACACCTATTGCTTCCTTTTGGTCACATATGATTTCACCATCAACAAGTTTTAAATGAGCATCTTGCTTAAGCTGTATTGGGAAACCATAGTTATCTTCTCCCCATCCAAAGTGCTCTAAGAAATTTTCCTCTAAGAAAGTAGCAAACTTCTTCACACCATTTTCTATATGCCACTCAGCTACATATTGAACAGCATCTTCTGTAAGTCTTATATATTCTGCACATTCATAGACCATTTCCCCTTCTGAATTGTACTCTTTAGATTCTATCTCTACACATTCAATGCCACTTATCATAGCCTTTCTTGTAACCTTTGACTCTCTTTGAATAGTCATTGTCTTTTCTGGATAATCATAAAAAGCTACACTACACTTCTCATGTTCTCTAGGTATAATAAATCCCCCAAATCCCTCTTCACAGATTACCTCAAATGGTACATCACCCTTAAATACTATACTCACCTCTGGCATTACTTTCGGGAATTTTATCATTTTCTCTTCTCCTTTCAATTTTGGCGGATAAGGATACTTATCCTTAAACTGTTGTTTGGCCTTGTATAATCTACTCTTAACCGTCCCAATAGGTATATTTAATCTCTTGGCAATCTCATTTTGCTTCTCATTTCTCATGTAGTATAGAAATAAAATCTCTTTATCTTTGTCTGCTAATTCTTCCAGTGTCTCACTTACTACTTCTTCTATACTTCTTCCTGCCCTAGTTTGTCTCATTTCATAAGAGGTCACCTCTTCTAAAGGCAATTCTAGTACCTTACTTCTTACTCTATAGAAATCTTTACATTTGTTTGCTGCAATGGTTAGTACCCATGCTTTAAATTTACTCTGATCCTCTAATTGCTCAAATCTTTTATAAGCACTAAGATATACTTCTTGCAGTACATCTTCTCCATCTTGTTTACAGTTCATCTTATAATACACAAATCTCTGAAGCACATTTTTGTTAGCCTCTAGCAAAGTTTCGAAAACGCTTTTCTTTTCATTCATTTGTATAGCCTCACCCCTTTCTCTACCTTCTAAGATCGATCTTGCTTATATAGACGAACTCACACACCAAAAGGTTCACTCGAATTTAAAAATTACAACAAAAAAATCTTAGAGTATGTACCACTCTAAGATTTTTGCCTATCTTATCGCTTCTGTTAATTCTTGAATTTCTAATGCCTTTCTCTATCTTTCTATAGTTTTTACAAAGGATTCCAATCTATTTTTTTACTAATTAAATTTCTTTTTAATCATTTTTGCTATGATACAAATAACACTACTTAGTAATAAAAATTCTAATGCTCTTACTAAAATAAATGCATAGAATGGGGCTGAATTTTCTATAGAGTTATATTTTAAATAATCAGCACTTATCCTAAAGCAAAACCCAATTATTAAAATAATATTTATTACATATAAAAATCTGTACCAATATTTCTTTTGCATAATAATAGTCCCCCTCATTCTACATTCATTAAATCAATGCACTCTCTATTTTCTTATTCCTAATATGTCTAGAGGTACCTTTTCCTCAGGCACTTGTAAATACTGTTTACGCACCATCTCTTCTACAATACATGCCATTACATCCAACTTATATTTAATAAATGCTAACTGTCCATATTGGTCCTTTAAATTTTTAGGGGCATGATTTTTAAGAATTTTACTAGCTTATTCGATAATCGTCAGCGTACTAGTCCTTATATCTTCAATAATCTGATTAAGCTCATTCCATAAACTCTCTAACATATCCTGTGTGAGGACAGGAAAGTTTGGCTTTAAGTCTCCATCTTTATTTAAGATAATGTTATCTTCTATTAAGTTAATACAACTATTTGTATACTGCATAACCTCCTCATCTAAAGCAATTGATGCTAATAGCTTACACTCGTCTCTTAATTTCGGATTAGATCTTTGACATTTCTAGCAACTGCCCACATGTAGCCATAAAAAGCTTCTTCATTTTTAATGATTTTAATAGAATTTAAAACTTGTACTATTATTTCACTGCATAAATCTTCTGCCTCTTCTTTATTACGCACTTTAGAAAAAGCAAATGCAAATAATATTTTCATTTGTTCTTGTATAAGCTGCGCAGCTTGTTTTCGTTCCAATGTTATGCCCCTCCCTGTATGTTTTGAAAGCTTTCATTTATATAGTGGTACTAAACTTAATTTGGTTAATAGCTACTTTAAAAAATATTGATTTATATTCATCTTCCTTTTTTCTTCAGTATATCATTTCAAGCCTCTTCTCCCTTTCTTGAATGTAGAACATTTTATATTTTTTCATTCCCCAGCTATACTTACCAGAATGGAATACAATGAGATTATCAAATTCTAAGAAAAATACTGGTACATTCCATAAATAATCTTTACAAAAACACACTTACCTTTTATAATAGGAATAAATTTATTTATAATTTAAAACACTATGAAAAGGAAAAGTAGTATTTTTAAAGCGTCTTAGCGAGTGGGGATGGTGCAAGCCCATACGATAGAAAATATGAAAAATCACCTTGGAGTGGCAGACCGAAATTTAAAGTAGGCTCTGACGGAATCCTCCCGTTAACTTAAGGAAAGGTATAACGAGTGGCCAGTCTCAATCTCTGGCAAATCAGGTGGTACCGCGGAAGATGCATACTTATGCCCTTTCGTCCTGTTATCTAGTGGACGAAAGGGCTTTTTTATTGCTTTTACATCAGTCCACGCACGTCGCCCAGCCTCCTGGCTGTGCAGCGTTTTTCTATTTTATCTTTTATTCCCCCTCTGCCCTTGGCATTGGTCGGAATATTTTAATTCACTTATTCTTTATTCGGGCAGAGTGTGACTAGGGCGGGGTGAGCTGTTAGCAGAGTACACCTTCGTAGTTTTTAACTAGAAATTCATGAAGTTATAAAAAAGATGTACTTAGCCGTATGTCTGAGCACTAGCGAGTTTACGGCGTTATCTTTTTTATAACGAATAGAATTTCTCTAAAAACGGAGAGAGTGTACGGCGCTAATAGCTTACCCTGCCCGGCCCACTTCACCCTATTAAACTTAGGAGGTAGAACAATGTACAAAAAAGTTGACACCAATCTCAACTTCGTTGACCGTGAGCTTGAAATCCTCAAGTTCTGGCAAGAAAACAACGTATTTGAAGAATCTATTAAATCAAGAGAAGATGGCCCAGTATTCACATTCTATGATGGTCCTCCAACAGCAAATGGTAAACCACATATCGGCCATATCTTAACACGTGTAATCAAAGACCTTATTCCTCGTTACCGTACTATGAAAGGCTATAAAGTACTTCGTAAAGCTGGTTGGGATACACATGGTCTTCCAGTAGAGCTTGAAGTTGAAAAACTTCTTGGTATTAGTGGTAAACCAGAAATCGAAAACTACGGTGTTGAAGACTTCATTACTAAATGTAAAGAAAGTGTTTGGAAATACCAAAGTGAATGGGAAAAAATGACTAACCGTGTTGGTTACTGGGTAGACATGGACAACCCATATGTTACTTACCACAATAACTACATTGAATCTGTATGGTGGTCACTTCGTCAAATTTGGGATAAAGACCTTATTTACAAAGGCCATAAAATCGTACCTTACTGCCCAAGATGTGGAACATCTTTATCTTCTCACGAAGTAGCTCAAGGCTACAAAGATGTAAAAGATGCTACAGCTATCGCTAAGTTTAAAGTAGTCGGCGAAGAAAACACTTACTTCCTTGCTTGGACAACAACACCTTGGACACTTCCATCAAACGTTGCACTTTGTGTGAACCCAGATGAAACATACGTAAAAGCGAATGACAATGGTACACTTTACATCTTAGCTGAAGCACTTGTAGCTAGTGTACTTTCAGAAGATGCTACAGTTGTAGAAACATACAAAGGATCTGACCTTTGTGGCATGTCATACGAACCACTCTTTAACTTTGTAACACCAGAGAAAAAAGCTTACTTTGTAGTAGCTGATAGCTACGTTACAATGTCAGATGGTACAGGTATCGTACACATTGCTCCTGCATTCGGTGAAGACGATGCTAGAATTGGTCGTGAAAATGACCTTCCATTTATACAACTTGTAAACGAACAAGGTTACTTCACACCAGAAGTAACAGAGTGGCAAAACATCTTTGTTAAAGATGCTGACCCAGCTATCCTTAAATGGTTAGAAGAAAATAATAAACTCTTTAAAGCAGCACCATACGAACATAGTTACCCACACTGCTGGAGATGTGATACACCACTTCTTTACTATGCTCGTGACACATGGTTCATCTCTATGTCAAAAGTTCGTGATGCTTTAGTTAGAAATAATAATACAGTTAACTGGTTACCACCATCAATTGGTGAAGGCCGTTTCGGTAACTTCCTTGAAGGTGTTATTGACTGGGGTCTTTCACGTTCACGTTACTGGGGTACTCCACTTCCAATTTGGGAATGTTCTTGTGGCCATAAACACTTAATTGGAAGCATTGAAGAGCTTAAATCAATGAGCCCTGACTGCCCAGAAGATATTGAACTTCACAAACCATACATTGATAACGTACACCTTAACTGTCCTGTATGTAGCAAAGAAATGACACGTGTACCAGACGTTATTGACTGCTGGTATGATAGTGGATCAATGCCATTCGCACAACTTCACTATCCATTTGAAAACAAAGAAGTGTTCGAGGCTAACTACCCAGCTGACTTCATCTCAGAAGCTGTTGACCAAACTCGTGGCTGGTTCTACACACTTATGGCTATCTCAACACTTATCTTTGATAAAGCACCATACAAAAACGTAATCGTTCTTGGTCACGTATGTGATAAAGATGGTCTCAAAATGAGTAAACATAAAGGAAACGTAGTTGATCCTTGGACAGTACTTGATGGTCAAGGTGCAGATGCTGTACGTTGGTACTTCTACTCTGCAAGTGCTCCATACCTTCCAAGCCGCTTCGGCCCTGAAAATGTAAGTGAAGCACAAAGAAAATTCATGGGTACATTCTGGAACACTTATGCGTTCTATGTACTTTATGCAAATATCGATAACTTCAATCCAACTAAGTACGAGTTAAATTATGACTCACTTAACATGATGGATAAATGGGTACTTTCTAAATTAAATACTTTAGTTAAAGAAGTCGATAATCACTTAGAAAACTACCGTATCTTCGAAGCATCTCGTGAAATGCAAAACTTCATTGATGATGTATCTAACTGGTACGTACGTCGTAGCCGTGAAAGATTCTGGCAAAGTGATATGCCACAAGATAAAGTAAATGCGTACATGACACTTTACACTGTTCTTACAACACTTGCTAAAGTATCTGCACCATTCGTACCTTTCATGACAGAAGAAATGTACCAAAACCTTGTTCGTACAAACGATAGTGCAGCTCCAGCAAGTATTCACCTTTGCGACTTCCCAGTAGCAAACGAAGCTATGATCGACAAAGAGCTTGAAAAACACATGGATGATGTTCTTCAAATCGTAGTACTTGGTCGTGCTTGTCGTAACGAATCAAACATTAAAAACCGTCAGCCAATCGGTACAATGCGTGTAGGTGCTACTGAAGTTCTTCCAGAGGCATACAACGAAATCATTGCTGAAGAGCTTAACGTTAAGAATGTAATCTTCACAGAAGATGCAAGTGAATTCATTTCTTACACATTCAAACCACAAATGCGTACACTTGGACCAAAATACGGCCAACTTCTTAACCCAATTAGAACTGCTCTTACAGAACTTGATGGTACAAAAGCTATGGCTGAGCTTAATGCTACAGGTGTACTTAAACTTGACATCAACGGCCAAGAAATTGAGCTTACAAAAGATGACGTTCTTATCTCTACAGCTCAAAAAGAAGGTTTCGTAGCTCAAAGTGAAGGTGGTTTCACAGTTGTACTTGATACTCACCTTTCAGAAGAACTCATTGAAGAAGGATTTGTTCGTGAACTTATTTCTAAAATCCAAACAATGAGAAAAGAAGCTGATTTTGAAGTTCAAGACCATATTTTAGTAGCTTACACAGGTAATGCTAAAATTGCTGAAATCATGTCTAGAAACAACAGCGAAATTGCATCTGAAGTACTTGCAAATGAAGTTGCTGAAGGTACTTTAGAAGATGGTTATACAAAAGAATGGAAAGTTAACGGTGAAACTGTAACTCTTGCAGTAAAACGTGCTTAATTTTCTGGTTTATATAAAATAATAAGGAGCTTGCCCACGGGCAAGCTCCTTATTATTTTCTTATTTCTTCTAATCCCTTTTCTGTACGTTCAAGCTATTCTATAGTATGCTTTTCCTTATTGCATTTTAGTAAATCAAATCCTATGGAGAACACATCATCTATGAAATTGATTTTTCCATATGTATCTATGCCTAACTTAAATATTCTCCATTTATATATCTTCTTTAAGCCTACTACAATTTTAAGGAGAGGTCTTGGGGATACATCCCTTAATAACATTATTACTGTTTAAGTTTTAAAGAATGTATCTTTAATCCCTTCTATTGTATCAGCTCTACTGCACTACCTTGTTTAAAACATTTTCTTTCTAAACATAACAATTGAACCCATTATAATAAGAACCACACATCCTAATAAAATATAATTAAGTGCTTTTGGATCATGCATAAAAGGTAAGGGCACATTCATTCCAAATAGACTAAAAATCATAGTTGGAATAGAAAGTATAATAGTAAGGGAAGTAAGTGTCTTCATGACAACATTTAGGTTATTAGAGATAACCGAAGCAAAAGCATCCCTTGTCTCACTTAAGATGCTACTGTATATACTGGCCATTTCCATAGCCTGTTTATTTTCAATAATAACATCTTCTAGTAAATCTTTATCTTCTGGATACTGTTTAATATTTTCCATACGCATCATTTTCTCAAGTACCATTTCATTGGCACGTAGTGAAGTTGTAAAGTAAACCAAACTTTTTTCTAATTCTAGAAGCTGGATAAGCTCTTTATTTCTCATAGATTTGCTCAGTTCTTGCTCTATTCTATTTCCTGCTTTATCAATAGATCTTAAGTACTGTAAATAGTAAGATGCATTTTTATAAAGTAATTGCAGAATAAAGCGTGTTTTCTTGAAGGTATAGAAAGTCTTTACTTTTCCTGTAATAAAGTCTTGTACCAGATCTATCTGTTTTAAACAGATAGTCATAATGAAGTTATTGCTGATGATAATTTCCATAGGAATCGTCACATATTCATGGATACCCTCTTCATCTTTAATAGGAACGTCAACGATAATAATCGTATAATTATCCTCTGTGTTAATATGGGCCCTCTCCTCCTCATCAAGACCTGCTCTTAAATCTTCAGGTGCAATATGAAAAGTCTTAGAGATATACTCGATCTCATTAGCAGTAGGGGCCTCTACATTAATCCATGTTCCCGCTTCAAAGGAATGCATGCATTCTAGCCTATCGTTTATCGTCTTATACATTTTAATCATGTTTCCACATCCTTTGCCTCCTTATTAGACAAAAGGCATGAAAACAAAACTCTATTGCATCAAATGTCTAATAAAGAAAGTGATTTTTTATTCAGTTTGAAATCTTTCTGCCTGGCACAACTCGGTCCAAGGTCCATCTGGAAACTCACTCTCCTTTAGTATCTTAATTTAGACAAAAAAATATAACCTAACTCTCTTTTAATAGTAGTTGATTGTACTACATGCCGTCAAGAAATTAAATTTAATATTGAATTTTTTTTGCTCATGGTGTAAAATACTCTTCGTAAACCGAACATTTATTAAATTTATTTATTTAATATTCGCTTATATAGATTTGAAGATAAGGTTCAAATGTCTCTACTTAGCTCCCGTAAAGAGCTAACCGCTATAAGTGAATTACTTTTTTGTAATTTACTTTTATTTGAGGAGGCATGAATCATGAAATATGATTTAATTATTGTGGGCGCTGGTCCATCAGGTATTTTCACAGCTCTTGAACTTGTAAAAACAAATAATGCAAAAAAAGTATTAATTGTAGAAATGGGACATCGTATTGATAAACGTAGCTGTCCAAAAGACAAGACAGAGATTTGTGTAAATTGTAAGCCATATTGTAACATTACAACAGGCTTTTCTGGTGCAGGCGCTTTTTCTGATGGAAAACTTTCTTTAAGTCCTGAAGTAGGTGGGGATTTACCTGAACTTATTGGTTATAAAAATGCTGAAGAGCTCATCCGCTATACAGATAGTATCTACTTAGAATTTGGTGCTGATCCTCATGTAGAAGGCATTGGCAATGATGAAGAAATTAAAGAAATCCGTAAAAAAGCTATTGAAGCTAACCTTAAACTTGTAGACTGTCCTATCCGTCACTTAGGTACAGAAAAAGCTCAAGAAATCTACCTTAAAATTCAAGAATACCTTCTTGCAAATGGTGTAGAGATTATGTTTGATACAGTAGCTAAAGACCTTGTGATTGAAAATGGCATAGCTAAAGGACTGGTTATAGCACCATCTCGTAAACAAGATGAAGAAACTACATTATATGCAGACACTGTTGTTGTTGCTACGGGCCGCAAAGGTGCTGACTGGCTTAAACAAATGTGCATTAAGCACAATGTAGCACATCGTAACGGTACAGTAGATATTGGTGTACGTGTTGAAGTACGTAATGAAATTATGGAAAAAGTAAACACTGTACTTTATGAATCAAAACTTATTGGTTACCCTGAACCCTTTAAAAATAAAGTTCGTACTTTCTGCCAAAACCCAGGTGGTTTTGTAAGCCAAGAAAACTACGATAATGACCTCGCTATTGTAAATGGTCACTCTTATAAAGATTTAAAATCGAATAATACAAACCTTGCTATTTTATGTTCTCATAACTTCAGTACACCATTCAACGAGCCAATCGCATATGGTAAAAAGGTCGCTGAACTTGTGAACATGCTTGGTGATGGCCACATTCTTGTACAACGCTACGGGGATATCCTAGAAGGCAAACGTACATGGCAAGAAGAACTTGACCGTGCAAATGTACGCCCTACTCTTCCTGATGCAGTGGCTGGAGACTTAACTTCTGCTATGTCTTATCGTACAGTACTTAATATTATTAACTTCATCCAAGCTATGGATAAAGTTGTACCTGGTTTTGCAAGTAAAGAAACTCTACTTTATGGACCAGAAATTAAATTCTATAGTAACAAAGTTACAATGGACGAAACACTTAAAACAAACATTTCAGGCCTCTTCTGCCTAGGTGATTCAAGTGGCTGGACACGCGGTCTTATGATGGCTTCCGTAATGGGTGTCCTTATGGCCCGCAAACTTTCTTAATAGATGAATAAGAAAAATACAAAAAGACTAAGAAACTTTAATTTCTTAGTCTTTTTTGCTTATTATTTTATTTAATAAATCTTTCCAGCCTTTTTATTACCTGTTTTAGCTTTGCCGCCTATTTCTGGTACAGGCTCCACATCATTTTTAGGAAAATGTGATTTACTATTGCTTTCTGTACCATGTGGTTCGTTTACATCAGGTCTTCTCATACCTTTTTTAGCCATTATGAAGCACCTCCATTATAATTCAATTCATACTTATTCTTTCCTTGATTTCTATTTTCATGCTTAAAGCTTAATGTAAAAGTGTAACAAAGATACCGCTTCTTTCATAAAATATAGTACTCCTATTTACTCTTTCTACGTTTTCTTATAAAGGAGGTTGACGGAATGAGCAAAGATTTTCTTAAATGTATTTTATCCTTTATCTGTTTTGTTTGTGGCCTTGTCTTAACTTTACTATTTTCTTTTCATTTCAACGCCACTAATCCTTCCTGCATCATTGCGCTTTGTCTCGGGCTAGTTCTTGCAGCAATAGGAGTATTTGGTTTTATTTTGCACTACAAAAATCTAATGATTATAGAAAACATGAAAAAAAATAAATTACCTATTTTAGCTAGGTGGTCCTATAAACCTAGTGACTTTAGTTTAGTTAAAGATAAAATCTTAGAAGACTGTTACGTAGATCTCTCTCTTATTGTTCTTATTGGGGTCTTTTGCCTCATCTTGGCTATAGGCCTTATCTTTCCAATTGCAACTGATAGTATAGGTCTTAGTATACTTATTATCATTTCAACAGTTATACTTTGTAGCCTATGTAGCATATTGGTCTACTTCTATCATGTAAGTAAACTTGAAAAATACACAACTGCACTTATTAACTATCACTATATTTACTTTAACAATGAACTTTATAGTATCTATAGATCTTGTTATATGCTTGAAGAAATCGAGATTACAACCGGAGTTCAAAATTACCTTAGATTTGTCTATGGTGCTCCGGGAACACCTTATGGCCCTTTTCAAATCATTGACATTCCTATTCCACCTAGTGAACTTGCTACAGCTTATCAAATTAAAGAACATTATTTATCTCTTATATCTTGAAACTAAAATAAGCTGAACCCTCAAAGGCCCAGCTTATTTTTTATTATTTATTTTTTTGCGGAAGAATTCTAATAGCATTTAAAATAGCAATAATAGAAACCCCTACATCAGCAAATACTGCAAGCCACATATTAGCTATGCCAAAAATACCAAGAAGCATAACAATAAATTTTGTGCCTAATGCAAAGATAATATTTTGTTTTACAATACGCTCAGTTTGTTTAGCAATATCCATACCTTTTACAACTTGCATGAGGTTATCCTGCATTAATACAATATCACTAGCTTCTACTGCTGCATCTGACCCAATACCACCCATGGCAATACCTAAGTCTGCTAATGCTAATACTGGCGCATCATTAATACCATCACCTACAAAGGCTACTTTCTCGCCTTTATCAATAAGTTCTTGAACTTTTGTTACTTTATCTTGAGGAAGAAGTCCTGCATAAACCTGATCTACACCTACTTCTTTGCCAATGTAGTCTGCTACTTCTTTTTTATCCCCTGTCAGCATAATAACCTTTTTAATGCCTTTTTCTTTTAGCCTTTTAATTGCTGCTTTGCTTTCTTCTTTTACAACGTCTGCTACAATAATGCAGCCTAAATACTCACCATCTACAGCTACATGAACACTTGTACCAACTACTTTAGGTACTTTGTAAACAATCTTTTCTTCTTCCATTAAGCGTTCATTACCTGCAATAACCTTCTTACCTTCAATAAGTGCACTTAAACCATAACCTGCTTTTTCTGTAAAGCCTGTCATCTCTACTTCAGCTACGCCTTTTTTATAATTAGCAATGGCCTTTGCAATAGGGTGGTTAGAATGTCTTTCTAACTGCACACCATAGCTTATAAGGTCTTCTTCTAACCCTTTTTTATCTGGGAATATGCCAATAACTTCAAAGGAACCTTTTGTAATAGTGCCTGTTTTATCCATTACAAAAGTATCTACTTCATTTAATCTTTCAAGGTAGTTACTTCCTTTAATAAGCACACCTTGCTTAGATGCTGCTCCAATTCCACCAAAGAAGCTTAATGGAATAGATACAACTAGTGCACATGGGCAAGAAATAACTAAGAATACGATACTTGTATAAACCCAATGATTCCACTCTCCTGTAATAAGTGATGGAATAATGGCAATAAGCACTGCTGCGATTACAACAATTGGTGTATAGATAGCAGCAAATTTCGTAATGAATTTTTCTGTTTGAGCTTTTTTGCTTGTTGCATTTTCTATAAGGTCTAAAATTTTTGAAACTGTTGAGTCTCTTAAAACTTGTGTAACGCGTATTTCAATAAGCTGTTCAATATTGATACTTCCACTTAATACTTCACTATTTTCCTCAGCAAATACAGGTACAGACTCCCCAGTCAGTGCAGAATGGTCAATAGTCGTTGCACCTTTTACAATGACACCATCAAGAGGAATTTTCTCACCTGGTCTAACAGCAATCACATCACCTACTTTAATGGTATCTGGTGACACAACAACCCAGTTGCCATTTTGTTTCACACGGGCGAACTCTGGTTTAATATCCATAAGGCCTTCAATAGCTTTACGTGATTTAGCAACTGCTTTAGATTGGAAATACTCACCTACTTGGTAGAATAACATAACTGCTACTGCTTCTGGATGTTCTCCAATTACAAATGCTGCTATCGTTGCAATAGTCATAAGGAAGTTTTCATCAAATACTTTACCTTTTGCAATGTTTGTTATAGCTTTTAAAACAATATCATAACCAATAACAATATAAGAAATAAACACAAATAAATCTATCTTTGTTACAAGACCAAAGAGTAAAAGTCCTAGAGAACAAATAATACGCATTAACATATTACTTTCTTTTTCTTTAGATTTAGGCGTAGTGCATCCACAGCCACATCCTACTGGGAAGTTATCTTTTTTATCCACAGAACACTCTACACTACCACGAGTATGTCCACTACATCCACAGCTCTCTCCACATGATTCTTCATGTTTATGCTCATGTTTTTCTCCATGACTGTGTCTATGCTCATATCCACCACACCCACATGCTTCTCCATGTGCATGTTCATGTTTTACCTCATGCTTATGTTCATGATCATGTCCACCACATCCACATGCTTCTCCATGTGCATGTTCATGTTTTACCTCATGCTTATGTTCATGATCATGTCCACCGCATCCGCATGCCTCTCCATGTGCATGTTCATGCTTCTCTTCTGGTGTACGAACTTCTACCTCACCTCTATACCCTGTATCAATTCTACTTAATGTTACGCCACTTTCAACACGTGTTGCAATTTGTCTTACACGTTCTTCTACGCGTTTTTCATCGCTTTCCTTTGTATGTACTTCTATTTTCTTTAACATAAAATTAAGATATGCTTCATCAAACATTTTATCATTTTCTAAAGCTCTCTCTATTTTAGCACCACAGTTTGCACAATCAATGCCTTCAATTCTAAATACAAATTTCATCTTACTCCTCCTTTCATATGAATGATTGCTCATATATTATTATAATATGCAGACCATCGCCTTTTGTCAATACTTTTTCTATTTCCCTGTTATTATGTTCATATTTTTGTTAGAATACTAATTGAAAAATATTTTGAATATCACATACAAGGAGGCTTATTATGTCTAATACATTAGTAAATGGACTCATGTCTTTCATTGATCAAAGTCCATCTATGTTTCATGCTGCAGATACAATTATTAGTCAATTAGAATCAAATGGATTCTCTTACTTAGATCCATCTTCAAACTGGAACCTTGAAGTAAATGGTAAATACTATGTAACTTCTAATCAATCTGCTGTTATTGCCTTTATTGTAAACAGTACTGCTGTTGAAAATGAAGGATTTAAAATTGTAGGTGCACATACAGATGTCCCTGGATTTAGAATTAAACCAAACCCTCAAATGACTACTGAAAGTTATGTCAAATTAAATACTGAAATCTACGGTGGTCCTATTCTCAACACATGGCTTGATAGGCCACTTTCAGCTGCTGGCCGTGTAGCACTTAAATCTGACAACGTACTTAGACCAACTATTAAATTAGTGGATCTTGAAAGACCACTTTTAATTATTCCTAACCTGGCTATTCATATGAACCGTGATGTAAATAATGGTGTTAAACTTAACGCACAAAAAGAAACCCTCCCAGTTGTTTCTTATGTTAAAGAAAAACTTGAAGGGAATATCATACTTGAAGAGGTTGCTAAAAAACTTAATGTAGCTCCTTCTGACATTCTTGAAATGGATTTATTCCTTTACCCGACAGAAAAAAGCTGTATGGTAGGTTTAAATGAAGAATTTATCTCTGCATCTCGTCTTGATGATCTTTCTATGGTTTATAGCGGACTCCATGCCCTTTTAAACAGTTCTTCAGCTTCTGGTGTTAACGTACTTGCATGCTTTGATAATGAAGAAGTAGGCAGTACCTCTAAACAAGGTGCAAATTCACCATTTTTAGGAACAACTCTTGAACGTATTGCAGTAAGCCTTGGTAAGTCACGTGAAGACTACTTTAGAGCACTTGCTCATTCCTTTATTATCTCTGCTGACGTAGCTCATCTTCTTCATCCAAACTACCCAGAAAAATCTGATCCAACTAACAAAGTACTTCCAGGTAATGGCCCTGCTATCAAGTTAAGTGCTAGCTGTAGCTATACAACAGATAGTGATTCATTTGGTGTATTTGCTCACCTTTGCGACAGCAACAATATTCCTTATCAAGTATTCGTGAACCGTTCTGATGAGCGTGGTGGTTCTACAATTGGACCTGTTACCGCCTCACACATTGCTATCCGTTCAGTAGATATTGGTACACCTATGCTTAGCATGCACTCTGCTCGCGAGCTTATGGCATCAGCTGACTTTATTCATACAACATCTGCAATGCTTGCTTTTTATAATCTGTAATTTAATTGGTAATTATTTGTTAACAAATCGCTATATACAGTTTCATAATTTAATTGTATGATATTAAAGGTGCAGGTATAGTCCATAAACTAGGAGGTAGGCACATGAATAAAATACTCGTATGTATTACTATCCAAGAAAACAGTAAACGCCTTATGAAAAAAGGTTATGATCTTGCTAAAAGCAGTGGGGGCGAACTCCATATCCTACATATCAGGCATGGTGAAACTATTTTTGAGACGCCAGATAGTAGCCAGCTTTTTGAAGAACTTTTTATCTATGGCAGTGAACTAGGTGGCCAAGTACATTTTTTATGTAGCACTGATATTCCTCATACAATTAGTGATTTTATAACGCAAAATGCTATTACACACCTTGTTATAGGAAAACCACCAGTATGTACAAACGGACTGGCTCCTAATGTTTTTGAAAAGCTTATATCTCTTCCTAAAGATATTCAGCTATGTGTATTAGATAGAGAAAACCATTAATTATTATGTACCCGAAAGGATTGTTTAAGATATGTATTCACATTATATCGATGTTGGTCGTTTAGAGATGATTTGCGGTCCTATGTTCTCAGGAAAGTCTGAAGAACTTATTAGACGCCTTAAACGTACCATTTTAGCTGGGATGCCAACGATTATTTTTACTCCAAAAATCGATAACCGTTATTTAGAAAATCATATTTGCTCTCATGATGGCAAGCAGCTCGAAGCTGTGCCAATTAGCCATATTGAGGAAGTACTTGAACATGTTACTGATGAAACAAAAGTAATCGGTATCGATGAAGTACAATTTTTAGATGGTGAAATTGTAAGTGTAATTATGAAACTTGTAAATGAAGGTAAACGTGTTATCTGTGCTGGCCTTGATAAAGACTTTAAAGCAGAAAGCTTTGGTCAAATGCCTGAACTTTTAGCTCTTGCTGATGATGTTACTAAACTTACTGCTATTTGTATGAAGTGCGGTAGACCAGCTAACTTTACGCAACGCTTAATTGGAGGTCAACCAGCATCTTATAATGATCCGCTTATTTTAATCGGTGCTTCTGAAAGCTATGAGGCAAGATGCAGATTATGTTATAAAATAGATAAATAAAACCAAAAATAAGACGAGCCTTGACAGGGCTCGTTTTATTTTTACACTTTTTTATAGCAGGCTATTATTTTTATGTAGTGTTTGTGGTATACTATATAAGATAAATTTCTAACTGCTAAAATATAGGAGTATTGTCATGAATACATTAATGATTACTGATGTTAACGCCCTTCATACTGCTGCTGACATTTTAAAAAATGGCGGTCTTGTTGCTGTTCCTACAGAAACAGTATACGGACTTGCAGCAAACGCGTTAAATGAACAAGCTGTATCTAATATTTTTAAAGCTAAAGGTCGTCCAAGTGATAATCCTCTCATCATACATATTGCGGACTTAGAAATGCTTAACCCTCTTGTTAAGAGCATTCCTGATAAGGCGCGTCTGCTCATGGAGCACTTTTGGCCAGGTCCTCTTACACTTATCTTTGAGTCTTCTGATTTAGTACCTGCTAGTGTACGTGGAGGCTTATCTACTGTTGCCATTCGTTTTCCATCTCATCCGGTTATACAATTCCTTATTAAAATGACAGGTTTACCACTTGCAGCACCTTCTGCAAACACATCAGGCAAACCAAGTCCGACCAATGCTCAAAGAGTATTTGAAGACTTAAATGGAAAAATAGATGCTATTATCGATGGTGGTCATTCTTCTGTAGGCCTTGAATCAACAGTTGTCGATATGACTGGATCTGTTGCAACCATTTTAAGACCAGGTGGCATTACAGAAAAAATGCTTAGAGATGTACTAGGTGAAGTAGTCATGGACCCCGCTTTATTAAGTGTAGATGCCAAAGCTACCCCTAAAGCACCAGGTATGAAATATACTCACTATTCACCTAATGCAGATGTAGTCATTTATAAGGGAAATAGCCAAAAGGTTGTAGATGCTATCAACAAACGTCTTTTAGAAGATGCACAAAATGGTATTCGTTCTAGTGTATTATGTGATGATGAAACTAAGACATTATTTAAAACGACTCATACTATTAGTTTAGGAAGCCGCAATCACCCTAATGACCTTGCAGCGCATTTATTTGAGTCACTAAGATGTTTTGATGATTTAGGCATGCAAAAAGTTTATGCACTTGCTTTTTCTGAAGATGGCATCGGCAGTGCAATTATGAATAGATTGGAAAAATCAGCAGGACATCATATTATTGAAATTTAGCTAAGTTTACATGCACTAATGAATTAATCTCTTAGTGCGTATACTATACAATAACAACTATGAATTTGACGGAGGATTTTTTTATGTTAGCACTTGCTTGTGACCATGGTGGTTATGAACTTAAACAAGAAATTATTAACTACCTGAACTCAAAAAATATTGAGTTCATTGATTTTGGATGTACATCAACTGACGCTGTAGACTATCCTGAGTATGGTAAAAAAGCTGCTCATGCCGTAGCTAGCGGTCAGTGTGATAAAGGTATTATTATTTGCGGTACAGGTATTGGTATTTCTATCAGCGCTAATAAAGTACCTGGTATTCGATGTGCATTATGCCATGATTGTTTCTCTGCTGCTGCAACTCGTGAACACAATGATGCAAATATGCTTGCTCTTGGTGCACGCGTTATCGGTGTAGGACATGCACTTAAAGTTGTAGAAACTTTCTTAAATACACCATTTTCAAATGATGAACGTCACATCAGACGTATCGAACAAATCGAAAAAGAATTCTAGGAGGATTTTATTATGAGTAAAGTATTTATTATGGATCACCCATTAATCCAACACAAAGTATCACGTCTTAGATGCATCGATACAGGTTCAAAAGAATTCCGCGAACTTGTTAGAGAAATTTCACAACTTATGTGTTTTGAAGCAACAAGAGACCTTCCTCTTGAAGATTATGAACTTGAAACACCAATTGGAAAAGCAACTGGTAAACGTATTGCTGGTAAAAACTTAAGCATCGTTCCTATTCTTCGCGCCGGTCTTGGTATGGTTGATGGTATGCTTGACCTTGTTCCAACTGCTAAGGTAGGTCACATTGGTCTTTACCGTGACCCTGAAACACTTCAACCAGTAGAATACTACTGCAAACTTCCTCAAGACATCCAAGAAAGAGATCTTTTCGTTCTTGATCCAATGCTTGCTACAGGTGGTTCTGCAGTTGCAGCTGTACAATTCATCAAAGATAAAGGTGCTAAAAACATTAACTTCCTTTGCCTTATCGCAGCTCCAGAAGGTCTAAAATGTCTTCAAGAAGCTCATCCAGATGTAAACATTTACGTTGCTTGCCTTGATGAAAAACTTAATGATCACGGTTATATCGTTCCTGGTCTTGGTGATGCTGGTGACCGTTTATTCGGTACAAAATAAGACATTTCATAAAAAAGGTGCGTATATTAGCTTCATATAATAGGTTATATGCGTACCAAAATTCTTATTTCTACCTCATTGCAATCGCACAAACTGCTCAGCATGGTACTTTACGGCTGGTGCTACACTCTCTGTGAACAATCAACCTTGTAGTTTATGTGCGAAACTTATCATTAATATGGGCATTTCGCATATTATTTATGAGGGTGATTATCATGACGAGTTATAGCAGTAACTCCTTCAAGAGTCTGATATTCACCTTACTCCATTTATAAGTGACCATAAGACTACATAAGTTAAGGAGATGAAAAGCATGAATTTTGCTAGTCTATATATAATGGCCTTTGTGTTAGCATTTTTAATTTCATTTGCAATGACACCTGTAGCCAAAAAAGTCGCCTTTAAAGTAGGCGCTATCGCAAATCCTAGAAAACGTGACATGCATAGCAAACCAATTCCACGTATGGGTGGTATTGCTATTGTGGCAGGCTTTATGATTACTTTATTTATAAGTATTCAATTTATTACGGTATTAGATTGGAAACAAGTTATCGGAATTACGTCAGGGGCACTTATTATCTTCCTGCTGGGCTTCTTTGATGATATTTATGAACTGAGTGCTAAGCTTAAGTTCCTTATTCAAATTCTAGCAGCAACGATTGTTGCCTTATCTGGTGTATCTATACCTTTCATATCTATCCCATTCATTGGAAATGCACCAATGTTCTTAGATATGCTTTCTATACCTATTACAGTTATTTGGATTGTAGGAATCACCAATGCCGTTAACTTTATTGACGGTCTTGATGGCTTAGCTGCTGGTGTTTCTTCTATTGCCTCTCTTTGCCTTATGGTTCTTTCTATTTATAGTGGTTATCCTATTGCTATTTTACTTACAACCATTTTGGCTGGATCTTGTTTAGGCTTCCTTCCATATAACTTTAATCCAGCTTCTATTTTCATGGGTGATACAGGTTCTACTTTCCTAGGATTTATCCTAGCTGTAACGTCTATACTTGGACTTTTAAAAAGCTATACAATTGTTACAATCGTTGTGGCCGTTCTCGTACTTGGCCTTCCAGTATTTGATACAGCTTTTGCTATTATTAGAAGACTACTTGCAGGCAAACCTATTACGGCTCCAGATAGAGGACATCTTCATCACCGTCTAGTAGATAGAGGATATAGTCAAAAACAGGCTGTTATTACACTCTATGCCATTAGTGGTGTATTTGGCCTCTCAGCTATTGCTGTAGCCAATCATGATTTTAGATTTATTGTAGCTATTTTCATTATTATGGGGCTACTTCTTTACTTCAATTTGAAGATTATGTCTTCTCATAATGATAATAAAAAAGATTAAACAAAAAAGCACCTATTCCTAGGTGTTTTTTTTTATAAAAATACTCTATCTCCCTCCTCCCTATAATGCTATAATTACCTTAAATTAGTGTTGTAAACGAAGGAGTTAACAAGTATGCCAGATACCATTACCCACTACCTGTTCGGATTAGATCAGGCAAAGAATATTATAGACTCTCCCCTCTATAAAATGATTAAAGATAACCGTAACCTTTACTTTATAGGTCTCCAAGGCCCTGATCCTATGTATTATCATGCTCCTTACAAAAAACATAATCATTTTAAAGTAGCTTCTCTTATGCATCAAGATCATACTGGCTATTTTTTATCTTCTGCTCTCTGCTTTGCTAAGAAGCACATAGATACTCCTGAGCTGTTTAATCCTTGTATGGCTTATATCAGTGGTCTTATTTGTCATTATGCGCTTGATATTACAGCACATCCTTATATTTTCTATCTAGGCGGACGCTATAGATTAGACGACCCTTCTACTACTAAATATCAAGGACTGCATAAGCGTATAGAAGTGGCTATTGATGCCTTACTTCTAGAAGAGAAATTCGACCGTAAAGCACATACTTTTAAAATCCATAAGCATATTCTTAAGAACCTTAGCTTACCACCTATTATCTTAGAGCTTTATGAGGAACTTCTCTTTTCTATTTATGCTATTCCAAATGGTGGACAGATTTTCAAACATTCTTATGAGGATTTTAGAAACTACTTTAGGCTTACTTATGATAGAACAGGCCTTAAAAAGAGCCTGGCTGTTACAGCTATGCCTCTTCTGCCTTCATCTATTGCAACCTTAGCACCAACTTTCTCTTATCATGACTGCGTTGATGAATTCACAGATTATCTTAATACCCAAAAAGCCGTATGGCTTCATCCTGTAACAGGTAATGTCTATACTTACAGTTTCCATGATTTATTAAGAAATGCACATAAACTGGCAACTACTCTCCTTCTAGGTGCATATAGCTTTATTAATTCAGAAATCTCTTTAGAAGAACTTGAAATGCTTCTTCCAAACTTATCTTACCTTACAGGTCTTAGAACTTCTGATACACGTCCAATGCAATATTTTAAATTTTAATAGTTAAAATAGCCTTTATTGGAAATTAGAATAGAGTAACTTAAAAGGATTGCCACAAAACTTAGTAAATAGTCTTGTGGCAATCCTTTTAAAGTTTATCAATATATTTTACAATACTTTTGTGAATCTCAATATTCGATTCGCTTTTGCGTACATCTTCTAGGAAGTCTAATACTTTAACTGCTTCTACATCCATATCTAACATAGAAGCTATACGAAGTTCGAAGAGTCTTAGGTAGATTTCTCCTTCCCTCTCCCATTCCTCATATGTATTAATATTGCGGTTAATAGTATCTAGAATGTTATTTAAGATGTTTATAATTTGCTCAATAATATTATCATAGAAAAGCTCTACTGTATCTACTCTTATAAATAGATCTGCTAGTCTATTCATTAGCTCATTCATAATATAAGCTGTTTGTTCTTTTCCAAGTTTCTTCTCTAAACCTTTTAAATTAACACCTTTATAAAATCTTTCTTTATAGAATGTAAGGAACTTCTCTAAGTCTCCTGCATTACAATCTGGCTCTATAGCAAATAGGATTCTAAAGAATATATTCCATTGGAATTCATCATTGACTGTCTCTTGGATGAAATGTGCAATCTTATTACTAAATGCATCTTCTAAGTTACATTTTCTCATAAATTCTATCTGACTTGTAAAGTCTATTTCTTTATGCTCAATCTCATTAAGCCTTGCAAATACACTTACCATCGTTTCATTGTATACATCATCATTATCCCCTAATACATTTCTAAATACATATTTTACAATAGTATCACAGGATTTTCTAAAGTCTACAAGAATCCCTATACTCTCTTTAATTTTTAAAGCGAATAAATCATAGAGTGCTTTTGAAAGAAGCTGCTCCATCTGCGCCTTACGCCCTCTCATACTTGTTGCATCCCCTCTATCAAACTGATTAGAGATAAGCAGAAGCTGCTGGTCTATAGTAGTTAAACTGTTTTTAATAGAGCTCATAATATCTTTATAGAAACGGTCTGCAATAATATAATTATAATTTTTATAGATAACTTTATGTTCAATCTCACTCCAGAATATATTAACTAATGATTTAATCTGTACCTCAAAATTAATACATCTATCATCAAATAAATATTTGCCATCTATGCGGTACATCTTCATACCATTTTTTTGACTTTTAGGCTGCTTACTGCTAAGCTCTAATAGTACATTAGGATTACCTTCTGGGCTAGAGTAGCCTTCATACTCTGTAGATGGGACATTGAAGCATTTACGTAATAGCTTATAAATCGTACTTTCATCACCTATGAATCTGCACTCTATACGAATACCTATAAGATCTGATAAATGGTCAAACATGCCTTCTACAGTCTTGTACTTTGTATAATAATCATAACGAAGAATTTTTTCTTTTAAACTTTGTTTTGATTTAACACGAGAATTAATATTTAAATAGCCTTCATTGCTAGACTCAAGCATGTCTTCAAAGAAATATTCTAATTCTCTACTTGCAATATCTAAATTAATTCTCATGCCATCTAAATGGTCTAATACTTCATTAATAAAACTAAACATTTCTAGCTCCATTTTTTATACCTCTCTTTATCCGTGCTTTATGAAACTTTCTAGCTTTATTATAAAAGATAGAAATAAATGCACTATGACGATTTTTTTAATATCATAGTGCATTTTTATCTAAGCTATTTACATATTGTTAATATTTGTTAAAGAAACATATTCCAATCCCACTTAGCCCTAAATGGGCGCTTAGTACACTGCCTATTCCAGTCTCTACAAACTGTACATCCCCTAACCGTTCTTTTAGCATCTCTCTAATCGTATGAAGAAGCTCTGTCTCCTCTGCATGAACAAGTCCTATTGTCTGTTGCTTATAATCACTAATACGCTCTTCTACTGTATCGACAAGTTTAGTAAGTAGTTTCTTCTGACCACGCACTTTCTCATAAACTTCAATAAAACCATCATTCACATGAATAAGTGGTTTAATATTAAGCATATTACCTAATATGCCCTCCGCCTTGCTAATACGCCCACCTTTTACAAGCCAGTTTAAATCTGTCAAAGTAAAAATATGTTCTGCATGATCTGCTAAAAATCTAATACGTGCTAATATCTCATCATAAGTAGCACCTTCATCTCTTAATCTTGTAGCTTCCATAGCCATAAATCCTATACAAATAGAACCCGATTTGGAGTCTACTGCTGTAAAACGGCATTCTGGATAACGCGTACTCATCTCTTCCATAAGTATATGTACTGTCTGATACGTTCCAGACATCTTCCCTGAGAAACTTATATAAATCACATCATCTTTGTTTTCTCCACAAGCTTCTAATTTCTTTATAATATCCCCTGGGAGTGGCTGTGAAGTTTGAGGCATTACCCCTTGTTTCATGGCATCATATACCTCTTGCACTTCAATTTCTTCTTTATCTGCATACTCTTTATCTTCAAGCCTTACTCTTAAAGGTAGCCAATCTATTCTATGTTCTTTTAAAAAACGCTCTGGAAAGTCACAAGTACTGTCAACTAGTAATTTTATCATGTCTGCACCTCTTTCTTTCATTTGCATTTAGTGTAACCTAATTATATAAAGATTCTATTAATTAATAGCATATCTTGCAGTTTATAGTAGATAATTATTAATTTATGAATTATAATACAAAAGTGAGATTATTTTAAATTAGGTGATGATATGAAAAAATATAATTTTCCCCATATTCTTGCAACCATATACTTCGTTTCTTTATTTAATATATCTTTTCTCTACTTTTCAAGACATAGGCAGCATGCTTATCTTATATTTATGTTTACTTTATGCATATTTAGCGTACTTATTGTGACTTTAAGTATCTATAGTTTAGATGCACATAATTCATCCCTATTATGTGTAATAGGATGTATGAATGGGACAAGTATACTTTTTATGACACTTGCACTTCCTCTTACTTGGGTTGAGTGTTATACAAAAGCACTAACTCCATCTCTAGCTAACTCCCTCTTTATACAATCTTTTAGCATTTTTGTTCTTCTTTTCTGTCTTGCAACTCTACTTGTATTTAATTACTTTGATCAGCCTCTTATACGCAAAAAAGTTTGCTATAGCTACATGTCTTTTACTTTAATTATTTTTACAGTCTATTTAATAGTTAATCATACTTTAACACATCCTAATAGTGTTCCTTATGATTACTTTATATTTTGCTTAGTTATTCTACTGATTATTAGCCTCTTAACTGTTTTTGCTAGCATACATATTGCAAATAAGAAAAATCTCCTTAAGGAAAGGAGTAATGCCTTTGTATTAGTACGTCTAACTTTGCTTAGCCTTACTATTATTTTAAGTTATGGTCTGAGTTACTTTATACCTAAGTATCCTTATATGGTCATACTGCTTACATGCGTCTTTCTCCTCTTTAAAATTATTATGAGTGATTCAATCCTCCAACATTCTCAAAGACTTATGACCAAATTAGAGCTTCACCACAACAATACTAAGCTTATGAATGCTTATTTAACCCATATGTCACATGAACAAGAAGTCCTTATTCAGCAATATCATTATATTGATACACTTTACTCTCAAATGATGTTTTTTTACCCTAATGCTCTATTCATTATAGTAAATCAAAATATTTATCATGTTAATGAAAATGCTAAAACACTTCTTAAGTATAAAGATTTAGATCTTATTATGAATACTTGTTTTATGGATTACATTGCACCCGATGATCGCCCAATAGTAGAAGAGATTGTTCATTCATTGTATAGATGCATCATTGAGTTTGAAACTGTAGATGTACACTTTATTACCTCTACAGGTGAACTTATTGATGTTGAGCTCTATCTTACACTTTCCCATGATAATACAGTCCGTGCTATTATTGCCTCTGCGAAGGATATCTCTGATAAAAAACAACGTGACCAACTTCAACGAGCTATAGAATTTGAGAAAATCAAAGTAGAGTTTTTCTGCACTATTTCACATGAATTAAAAACCCCTGTGAACATTATCTATAGTGCTACACAGCTTCAAAATAACTTTATTAACAATCATGAGTATGACAAAATTCCTCATTATAATACTATGATTGAACAAAATTGTATGAGACTCTTAAGACTACTTAATAATTTCTTAGATATTAATAGGCTAGAAAGCCATTATTTTAATATCTCTCCACGTACACTAAACATTGTCATGCTGACTGAAAATATATTAGATTCCATTCTTCCTTATACAGAGCGTAAAAATATTACTGCTATTTTTGATACTTATGAGGAAGAAGTCTACTGTACAGTTGATCCTGATCTTATGGAAAGAATTCTTCTTAATTTATTCTCGAATGCAATTAAATATGGGCATGAAGATGGGCATATTTGGGTAACTGTTACACTAGAAACAGGTTACGCCCATATACATATTAAAGATGACGGTGTCGGTATCCCTGATGAGAGTAAAGAACTTATATTTGAACGTTTTACACGTATTGAAAATGGTCTCATCAGAAAAGCCGAAGGGGCCGGAATCGGTCTTTCTCTAGTAAAATCTTTTGTTGAACTTAATAAGGGCTCTATAGAAGTAAAAAGTAAAGTAAACCAGGGCACAGAATTTATTATTAAATTTCCTATTGAAACGAATCCTACCTTACTACATGACCTAGATTATACTTATATGACAGGTAGTGATAAAGTAGATATTGAGTTCTCTGACCTTTATATGGATTAAACGAATTATGAAACAAATAAAAAGCTCCCTATTTAGGGAGCCCTTTTTATAGTTAAATATGTTTATTCTGCTACTTTAAGTCCTGCAATTTTAGCAAGTTCTACAATGGTAGCTTTTGATATTTTTTTACCTTTGTAGTCAATAAGGTCATCCATGCTTCCATTAAAGATATCTGCTGGTTCATACTTTTTAAGGATGATTTTTTCATCATCTACAAAAATTTCTAATGAATCTTTCTCTTGGATATTAAGGTTTCTTCTTAATTCAATTGGTAATACAACTCGTCCTAACTCATCGACTTTTCTTACGATCCCTGTTGATTTCACTTAAATCCTCTCCCTTTTAAAAAATATTGTCAACCCATGTAGATTTTTCTAATTTCTGTAATAATAAAGTACCATAATTAGCAATAAAAGTCAATTGATGTTTTGTAAATTTTTATCGATTTTTTAGATTTTTTTATCAATTCATTAATATAATATTGTATTACTGCATAATTCGTACCTATTATTTTTATATTTTTTTTATTTTTTTGTCGAATTTCCTGCTTATAGTATTTGTAGTTCTTAATTTGATTCCTATTAATTGATTTTTTTACCATGTAATTTGTACCCTTTTTGTGTAAAGTTTGTCCATCTTGCTGCATATAGTTATAGAGACAAGTCTATTTTATTATGTGTAAGGAGCGATATTATGCTGAATTATCTTTGGGGAGCTATGATTATCTTCTCCATGCTTATGGCTTTATTCGGTGGCCATATGCAGCAGATGACGCAAAGCATATTAAATTCAAGTCAATCTGCTGTTGAAATCTGTATTTCCTCATGTGGCGCATTAGCCATGTGGATGGGGGTTATGCGTATTGCAGAAAATGCACATCTTATAGATGCTCTTGCTAACCGCATGACACCAATTCTTAACTTTTTATTTCCTGATGTACCTCGTAACCATCCTGCCCGTAAATATATTGCCACAAATATTATAGCCAACTTTTTAGGACTTGGTTGGGCTGCTACACCTCCTGGACTTAAAGCAATGACAGAGCTTCAAAAACTTAATAAGACTCATCCTACAATTGCTACTCATGCCATGTGTATGTTCCTTATCGTCAATATTTCTACTGTCCAGCTCGTTTCTATTAATATAATTGCCTACAGAAGTGCATACGGTTCTGCCAATCCTACAGAAGTTATAGGCCCTTCTATTATTGCTACAGCTCTTTCTACCCTTGTAGCTATTACCTTTGCAAAATGTATGTATAGGAGGAATGATTAGATGAAGTTTCTCGTAACCTTATCAGACTTTCTTGTACCTACTGTTATGTTTCTCATTGTTGTCTATGGACTTATACATAAAGTAGATGTATTTCAATCTTTTGTAGATGGCGCAAAGGAAGGTATTAATGTGGTCCTTTCTATCCTTCCAACTCTTGTTGCACTCATGTTAGGTATAGCCATGCTTAGAACTTCTGGTGCCTTAGACGGACTCGTAAGGCTTCTTAGCCCTCTTGTCTCATTCTCTAATTTTCCAACAGAAGTTATTCCTGTTGCCCTTATGCGCACTGTCTCTTCTTCTGCTTCCACAGGGCTTATTCTTGATATTTTTAAGAATTATGGGCCCGACTCTTTCATTGGCAGGCTTGTATCTATCATGTTTGGATGTACAGAAAGTATTTTCTATACCATGTCGGTTTATTTTATGTCCATTAAGATAAAAAATAGTCGTTATACTGTTGTTGGTGCTCTCCTGGCATCTCTAGTGGGAATTACCATGTCTTATCTACTAACTGTCTACCTTTTCGGTGTATAAACTATTTTTTTTTAAGTCAAAGATGGTATAATATAACTATAATTTATACAAAGGAAGGATCCGAAAATGTTCGATAAACTTAAATCTTTATTTTCCCAAAAAGATGATGTATACGAAGATGAAGTATTATACCATAAAAATGGCAATATTATGTATGAAGGTGCTATGAAAGGTCCTATGTTTCATGGAACAGGTAAGCTTTATAATGAAGCAGGTAAACTCATCTATAAAGGTGAATTCAGAAGTGGTGAACCACATGGTCATGGCATAGCCTATTTAGACGACTGTGAGTCTTATGAAGGTGACTTCTATAAAGGGGAACAAACTGGAAAAGGTGTTTATCATTGGGCAGATGGTTCTTATCATGAGGGTGCTTTTCTAAATGGCATACGTGAAGGCAAGGGTATTTTCTACACTGCAGAAGGTACTATTTTTGAAGGAACTTTTATGAATAACAAGCTCCAAGGATATGGTTCTTGCACTTTCCCTAATGGTAACTTCTATGAAGGTGAATTTAGAGATGGCATTGCTACAGGACGCGGTAAACTTACACTTGGTGGCATTGGCACTTATGAAGGTGATGTAGTAGAAGGTATCCCTCATGGTAAAGGTACTTATACCTATGAAGATGGTTCTATGTACCGTGGTGATGTAGTACAAGGCCAACTTACTGGCAAGGGTATGAAAGTTTTTGCAAATGGACATAAATACATAGGTGAATTTAAAGATGGTATGATGCATGGTGAAGGTATGTATGAAGAAGATAACGGTGCTAAATACCAAGGCATCTTCGAAGAAGATTACATGTTAAGTTCTACTCATGGCAGTGTTATGCTCCCAGGCATTGGTATGTATGAAGGTGAATTAGTAGATGATAAGCCAAATGGTAAAGGAAAAATTAACTTCCTCCAAGGAGGTTCCTACATCGGAGAAGTTGTAGATGGTCATATTACAGGCTATGGTACACTCCATTATCCTAATGGTCATAAATATACTGGTGACCTTGTAGATGGCAAAATGCACGGAAAAGGTACCTATGAAGACGAAGAGGGTAATAAATATGTAGGACTATTCGAAGATGACTATATGGTAGAGCGTCTTGCTTAGACTAAAAGTACAGTACTATTCCAAGCAGTAGCAGATCATGTAACTATAAAGAAACTGTTAATGCTTTTCTAATCATTTTAGTTCTAGCAGGACTTATCAGCAATTCTACTCCAGACAGTAAATGGTTCCTAAACGGCATGAAAAAGAAAAAATTAACAAAAAAAGAATAAGCTAGATTGAGTTCACTACGCTCAATCTAGCTTATTCTTTTATAAACGGAGAGTATTCATCTGCACAAGTACATTGCCCATAGCAGATGCTTCAGTTGTTCCTTTAATAACCGCTTTGTGTGTTGCTTGTTTTACCACTTCACATAGATGTGCATCCTTCGTTCCGCCACCTACCATGCGAATAGTACTTATTTCTTCACCAATTAACTCTTCAAACTGGTGAACCGTCTCTTGATAAAGTTTCCCTAAGCCGTTATACACAGCTGTAGCCACTTCACCTATACTTTCTAACTGCACGTTATATTTTTCTTTACATGCAGCAATAATTTCCTGTTCCATATTGGTAGGTGCCATAAAGCGTTCATCTGCTATATCAATAGCATACTCATGGTTTACTTTGCGTGCCTCTTCTATAATATCTGGGAAATCTACTTTTAAACCTTTATCATTTAGACATTTTTTAAGTTGTTGTAAAATCCATAGACCATTAATATTTTTTAGAAGTCTCACCTTGCCTTTAGCACTTCCCTCATTGGTAAAGCCACTTAATCTAGCCTTCTCTTCTAATTGAGCTTTACTTACTTCAAGCCCCATAAGGCACCATGTACCACATACAAGATACATTTCATCTTCCTTTTCAATCTCAGCTCCTACTACTGCTGAAGCTGTATCATGGCTTCCTACTGCTATAATAGGAATAGGACCAAGACCTGTTTCTTCTTGAATAGCTTTTGTAAGTGTGCCTACCTGTGTACCAGGTTGTACTAACTCACACATTACGTTCCTATCAAGATTCAGCTTATCAAAAATTTCTTTGCTGTAGCCTTTTGTCTCTACATCAATAAGTCCACTTGTTGAAGCAATAGTTGCTTCATTATACATTTTACCTGTAAACAAATAGCCTAATAAATCTGGTGTAAAGAGCCACTTCTTACCATGATTTTTAATAATAGAATTATACTTCTTATCATAGTAAAGCTGATAAATAGTATTGAAAGCTGCTTTTTGTATACCTGTTATACCATATAATGTTTCTTCAGATATAATACTTTCTACTTCATCTATTACTTTTGCTGTTCTGCCATCTCTGTAATGAATAGGCAGATTAATCATCTGCCCATTCTCATCAAGCCACGCACCATCCACCCCCCAGGTGTCAATCCCCATGGATTGAATGCTTACATCTTTTCTTAAGGCTACTTTCTTTAAGCCCTGTTTCATTTCATGAAAGAGTCTTGGTATATCCCAATACATAGTTCCATTCATAACAACAGGATCATTAGGAAAACGATGTACTTCTTCTAGTTCTATCTTTCCCTCTTTATCAATACCTAGCATCAACCTTCCACTTGATGCACCTAAGTCAAATGCAATGTAAGCTTTATTCATAGTGGCAGCCTCCTAAGCTTTTTTGTAAAGTGGTCCGTAGTTTTTACATGCTCTAAAGTCTGCACCTTCCATATCCTTTGTACCAAATGCACTCCAAACTTTTGGTCTAAAAATACGTTCTTCTGATACGTTGTGCATTGCTACTGGAATTCTAAGCATTGAAGCAAGTGCAATTAAGTCTGCTCCAATATGTCCATAGCTAATTGCACCATGGTTAGCAGCCCATTCATTCATAACACTATAGACATCTTTGAATGCACCTTCACCTGTTAAGATTGGAGCAAACCATGTTGTAGGCCATGTTTGGTCTGTACGTTTGTTAAGTGTATCATGTACATCAGCTGGGAGATCAACTGTGTAACCTTCAGCAATTTGAAGAATTGGTCCAAGACCTTTAACCATTGATACACGGCTCATAGTTACAGGCATACCACCTTCTGAAAGGAAGCATGATGAGTAACCGCCCCCTCTAAAATATTCACGGTTAGCTGATGGCCAAGTTGTAGCATCAAGACAAGCCTTTACTTCTTCATCTGTAATATCCCAGAATTGTTTCATAACGGGCTCCCCATTTGCACCTTTTTGTTTACCTGTTGCATCAAGTGTTGTTGCTCCTGAGTTAATAAGATGGATAATACCGTTTGCAGCTCTACCTTCTAATTTATGTCCTGTTACACGTTCAACTGCTTCAGGACTCCAATATGTACGCACATCTGAGAAAATTTGTGATCTACCTGTAAGTAGGTGACCAAATAACATAGGTACACCGTTAAGTGCATCATTTTCTGTTGCTACAACAAAAGCTTCACGTGTGCCATTCCAGTCAAATGATGAATTAAGGATAGCTTCCATAAAGTCACCATTAGGTTTATAATCTGTCCATTGTCTTTGGCCTTGGAAACCTGCAGCAATGGCATTGTGTCCATTTGATTCTTCAATGAAACCTTTTTCAGCAAGTTTTTCATTCCCCACCATAAGGTCACGGCAAATAAGTGTCATTTTTACAACGAATTCCCAATCAGCTTCTTTACCTGCTGCATCTTTAACAAGATGAGGTTTATTAATTTCTATACCTTCTTTACAATTTGCTTTTACCCATGCAAGTGCTTTTTCATACTCATCTTTATCGTAAATTTCAAGTTCAATACGTCTCATAATTTCAATCATATCTACATACTCTGTTCTCATGCCTAAATAGTCACTGAAGAAATGTGGATCTACAATTGAACCTGCGATACCCATAGATACATTACCAATTGATAAATAAGATTTATTTCTCATATGTGCTACAGCAAGACCTGCTTTAGCAAAAGTTAAGATTTTAGTCTCTACATCAGATGGAATTGTTCTATCATCTGCATCTTGAACATCTTTTCCATAGATTGAGAATACTGGAAGACCTGCTTGAGCATGTGCTGCTGCTGCAGAAGCAAGATATACAGCACCTGGTCTTTCAGTTCCATTAAAGCCCCAGATTGCTTTAAGTCTATGAGGATTAAGATCAAGTGTTTCAGCACCATAACACCAGCAAGGTGTAACTGTAATAGAGATATCTACATTTTCTTTTTCAAATTTGGCTTCACATGCACTCGCTTCTGCTACTCCACCAATTGTAGTATCTGCAATAACACATTCTACTTTCTCACCATTTGGATGTCTAAGTGTCCCTTCAATAAGCTCAGCTACTGCTTTTGCCATAGACATTGTTTGGTCTTCTAATGATTCTCTAACGCCTTCTCTTCTGCCATCGATTGTTGGTCTAATCCCGATTTTTGGTAATTGCCCTTTTAAACGATATGTATTTGCCATTTTAAGTTCCCCCTAAATTTTCAAATTATAATTTTGAATGTCTTTGTGATTCATTCCTTTAATTAATTTTACTAAACGGTTAACTTCATGTTGTGAAAGCCTTTTTCTCCATATTTTAGATTGTGCAAAACTTATACAGTATTTGTATGGATTTATCTTTTTTTGTTTGTTTATTTTTTATATTATCATCTTAATTTTTATTATGCAATATATTTATATGTAATTTTAATAATATATTTAAAAATATTTATTTTTCTGTTATCACCCGTTTAATTTCTAGTCATACTTTACTATTATAGATAATTTATCTAGATAATCTTATGTAATTTAACTATTTTCTATAGATAAAAATAGTTCACCACAGTGTTTAAGTCTTTTCTATTAAATTTATTTACCATATATTTTTTAGTATAGTCTGTTACAGGTATTAGAATTTTAATGATTAGATTTCTCTAGTATTTCTTCTAGAAAATATGTTGTCTTTTGTGGTTTTCTATTTTTTATTACAAAACTCTTTTTAGCTTTACAATCTCCTTTTTAAACTAATTTTTATTTTATTGCAACAATTTTGTTTTTATTTTCAATAATTTTATATAAAATTATTTTTTTTTATTTTTCATTGTATAATACATACATTAATTTTATCTAAGTTTATTCTAGGGGGGAAGTTGTATGACTAAAAAAATCGACTATGCCATTGGAATTTTAATTGCATTATTTATTTGTATTTTATGGGCACTTCCATTGTTTAATGTACCTTTATTGAACTTTATTACCATAAGCCTACTTGTAGTTTTTTCTACCCTATATATGCTTTATATAAAAACTACACAGTTCATCTATCTATCACGTATACTTATTATTCCTTTAGTTCTTTGGTTCGTAACAGCTAAAGATAGCCTTGCTTTTATTAATGTTATGGGATTTATATGTGTATTTGTTTGCTGTCTATCTGCACTTATACGCTATCTCCAAGCAGAAAAAAGAGTGCTGTAAACTAGAAATCTAGTTTACAGCACTCTTTTTATATCTTAAAGTTCAACTAATACAGTTTTAACTTCATATGGTCCGAATTCAAGTGTAATAGCTTCTGATATGAAATGGTCACCTTCTGGTTTTTCCATAAGGTTAGATTCTTGCCATCCTTTAACTTTTGCATCTAAAGTAATTGTTGCTTTTTGTTTACCGCCTGTGTATTCATGGCAGCGGATTACAAGTGTTTTGCCATCTTCTGAGCGTTTTACAGCATCTACTTCGATATATTTATTATCAATATTTAAGAAGCTGTATACATCCTCTTTAGCTTTACCTGCTTCTACTTTAAGTGGATTGTTAAGATAGTAAGCACGGATTTCTGTATCTGCATCTACCCAGCTACCTTCATGAGGAAGAAGTGAGTAAGTAAATTCATGCTCACCTTGATCTTGCTCTGTATCTGGATGTGTTGCTGATTTAAGAAGTGTAAGTCTAATCACATTGTTTTTAATATCATGACCATATTTACAATCATTCATTAAGCTGACACCATAGTTACGTTCTGAAAGGTCAACCCATTTATGTGCTACAGTTTCAAAACGTGCCCAGTCCCAACTTGTATTCCAATGTGTTGGACGTTGTACGTTACCGTATTGTACATCATAAGTTGCATAAGTTGAACGAATATCTACTGGGAAAGCAACTTTCATCAGTTGTTTACGTTCTCTAAAGTCAACCCATGTTTTAAAGTCAATACGTTTATCTTCCACATAGAAAGTCATATCTTGTTTAATCTTTGTATTCATATAGTTCCATTCAAGACGAACAACCATATGAAGAGGACCTTTTTCAGTAACTTCCATACGTGTAAGGTCTGTTACTTCTCTCATTTTTTCTTGATAATAGATATCAATATCCCAAGCTTCATGTGCAAGAGGTTTATCTTCAAACATTTGAATAACGTTTGCTTTTGCACCTTTTGCAAGTACTTGGCGATCTGCCTTTTTATCTACAAGTGAAGTCATATGACCTACTTCATTAAGCTCTACATGGTAGAATGGTGTTTCAATGATACCGTCAGCAAAAGTAAATACATTTGTAGTATTTTCTACACTATTTGATGTATTATCCACAAGTTTGATTACTTTCCATCCCATTGCAGGTATATTATCCACATAAACCACATAACCATTGTGAGTTTCCTGAGCTTTAAGGACATTTCCTGCTTCATCTACAAACTGACCTTTTGCCTCTGTCACAATATGTGCATAGTCACTACGTTCCCAGTTTGTGTTGTTAATAACAGTCCATGTGCTTTCTTCAGCACCCATAATATTTGTAAAGACACTTTGTTCTATTTCTTTTGCAACAGCTTCTGCTTTTTCATAATTTACATGGCTATCTTTATATACTTCATTAATAGATGAACCTGGAATAATATCGTGGAACTGATGAGTCAGAATGATTTTCCATCCTTCTGTAAGCTCATCTTGTTTAGCCTCTTTGATATCACCTTTATTAATAGCATCCATTGCTGTTAACCACTCTACATTACGGTAGTAGTTTTCAAGGTAACGGTTCATTTTTTTGTTATAGGCCTGACTTGTATAAGTCCCTCTATGGTATTCAAGATAAAGTTCTCCATCCCATGTGTGAACGTACTCATCAGTATTTTCTATTTTTTCTCTAAGGCCTTTGAAGTAATCAGCAGCTTTACTTGTCTCAAGACTTGGGAGTCCTGGCATTTTATCTACTCTTCTTCTGTATTCAAGCATATCACGGTTTACACCGCCACCGCCATCACCATAACCGAAGGAAATAAGAAGTTCATCTGTAAGATTTTTATCACTGTAAGCATCATATACACCTTTTACGATTTTTGGTGTAAGATGGCCATTATATGTGTAGAACCATGAACCTGGCTGACTCCAAGGTTCTGGTGCTGTAATGAAGTGTGTTAAAACTTCACTACCATCCATACCGCGCCATTTGAATGTATCATGTGGCATACGGTTGTATTGGTTCCAGCTTATTTTAGTTGTCATGAACATTGGAATGCCTGACTTTTTAAGAATTTGAGGAAGTGCCCAAGAATATCCAAATACATCTGGAAGCCATAAGTATTTAATTTCTTGACCAAGTTCTTCTCTGAAGAATTTACTGCCTACTAGGATTTGTCTTGTTAAAGACTCACCTGATGTTAAGTTACAGTCAGCCTCAACCCACATACCGCCATCAGCTTCCCAGTTTCCTTCCTTAACCTTAGCTTTAATTTTTTCAAACATTTCAGGATAGTCTTCCTTAATGTATTCATAAAGCTGTGGTTGTGTTTGAAGGAAAGTATACTCTGGGTACTGCTCCATAAGGCGAAGTACTGTTGAGAATGAACGTGCACATTTTTCTCTTGTATGTTTAAGTCTCCATAACCAGGCAACGTCAATATGTGTATGTCCTACGCATTTTACTTTTACTAGGCTGTTTTTATCCATGTTATCAATGAGTTCATTAAGAAGATCGTCTGCTGCATGCACAGATTCATAGAACGCCTCACTACCTGGATAAGACCAGTCGATAAGTTTATAGGCTTTATCAAGTGCCATTCTAAGTTGTGGGACTACTGGATCAAATTCATTAAGAACCTTTAGTGTCTCTAAAATTACGCGGGTCATGAAGAAAAGGTCATCAACTTTTTCATCAAGCCATGCTAAATCTGCACGATTAATACGATGTTCTTGAGGAGTTGGGTTCCCTCCACCTTCAAGACCTGACCATAATCTAAATACAAGTTCTAAATCTTTTCCTGCATAGTTACTATCAAAGAACGCTTCTTTATGGTTAGAGTCAACACCTTGGTATGGTTTACCTTCTATGTAAAGCATAGATTCAAATCCTGAGTTATTTCCTCCTCCAGTGCTACCGAAGTCAAAAATACCAACGATTTTTTTCCCTTCCCATACTTTAGGTACACTCATAGTTTTTCTAAGCCATAAATAACGGTCACGACCACTCCATCTTTCCCCTACTGCCATTAAATCCCAACAAGCATCGCTTGTTGGGATTTCTGGATTAGAGACACCAGCAGTGTCTTCTTTGGCAAATAGGGACTCGAATGGAATAATATCTCTGTAACGATAACTTGCTAATTCATAAAGTCTCGCTTCTAATTTTCTATCAGTAAAGAACATATACCCCGAGCCTCCTCGTTTATTCTAATTATAGAGAATTGTTTTTGATGTATTCTACTAATTCATCAACTTGTGCGAATGCAAGACCTGTTACAGTATCTGCACATCCGTAGTAAATTGCAATTCTTCCTGTTTCAGCATCTGTAAGAGCTGCACATGGGAATGCAACGTTTGGAACGTCGCCTACGCACTCATATAATTCCTGTGGTGAAAGAAGATATGGTTTAGTTCTGTATTTAACGATCCATGGTTTTTCAAGGTCAAGGATAGCAGCACCGAAGCTGTATACGAAACCATTACAGCTGTTAAGAACACCGTGGTAGATCATTAACCAACCTTCTGAAGTTTCGATAGGGATTGGGCCTGCACCGATTTTTGTTGATTGCCATGCAGAGTCGTCACCTTTTACAGTTGACATTACATGTCTATGTTTACCCCAGAATTCCATATCTGGTGATTGGCTATAGAAGATATCTCCGAATGGAGTATGTCCTGTATCAGATGGTCTACTTACCATTCCGTAAAGACCATTGATTTTTCTTGGGAATAATACACCATTTCTGTTATATGGTAAGAATGCATTTTCTAATTGGTGGAATGTTTTAAAGTCGAATGTGTAAGCCACACCAATTGTTGGTCCATGGTATCCATTACACCATGTGATGTAGTATCTATCTTCGATGAAGCATACACGTGGGTCATAACGGTATTCTCTGTTAAGAATTTCTGCATCTTCACCTTCGAATGTAATTGGTTCATGGTTAATATTCCAGTTGATTCCATCTTCACTGAAACCAGCAAAGATATCCATGCTTCTTGATTTGCTATCGCATCTGAATACACCAGCAAATTTACCTTCGAATGGTACTACAGCACTATTGAAGATACTGTTTGATGATGGGATTGCATTTCTTTTGATAACAGGGTTGTTTGAATATCTCCAAACAACGTCTGTGCAACCTTCTGGTCTTTCTTGCCATGGAATATTTGGTAAAGCATTTCCAATAATTTTAGTCATGATTGTTCTCCTTTTAACTAAATTAAGCTATATAAAATCATTAATTGATCTTGCTTACAGAATTTCTATAAATGACTTGACCTGATACAAAGATTCTACTTTGCTTGTCCTTGTCACCATTTTCAACTTTTTCAATGATGAGATTTATTGCCTTCTGTGTCATAACGTCTAAATCCACTGCCACAGTTGTAAGCTTAGGATAAGAAATTTCTGCATAGATATCATTATCAAAACCTACAACAGATACATCTTCTGGAACTTTATAGCCCTTTTCAGTAAGATGCTTGACAAATTTATAGGCTGTATCATCACAGTTACAAACGAAAGCTGTTGGCATTTCCTCTGGGAGGATAAAATCAACCTCTTCGTTAGAATCATCTCTATCAGGAATAATACAATTGTTATTAATCGGAAGCCCTGAACCCATAAGTGATCTGCAGTAACCTAAAAAACGATCCTGAATACTACTTGTTGCATTGATATTGCCTACAAATCCTATAGATTTATGGCCGCATCTAATTAAATAGTTGGTAATCTCAAATGTACTATAGTAATTATCTGTTACAATGCAGTCTACATTCACATCTGCATTATAACAATCAAGAAAGAGCATAGAGATATTTAATTCCTTAATCACCTCAATATGTTGTTTCTTAACATCACCTAGTACGATGATTCCGCTAATGCCATTATCTATAAACATTTTGTTTACTTCTTGAGCACTAGGCATATTACTTCCAAGTGGATAAAGATTACACATGTAACCTCTTCTTGTTAAACTGGATGCTAACTTTTGATAAAAACGAAGATAGAAAGTTGTATACTCTCTTGCATCTACGTATTTTTCTTGAACCATAATAACTATATTTTTAGGCGTACTTATTGCTTGTTCACTGCCTGGGAGCTTGTATCCTAACTGCGCAGCTACTTCCTTAATCTTTTTTCTAAGTTCCTCACTTACGCCATCTTGACCTTTTAATGCTTTAGATACAGTAACTTTACTGATTCCCAGCTGGTCTGCAATAAATTGCATGGTAACTTCTTTTTTTCTTCTCATGTATTACTCCCCTCATCTAACAAGAGTCTCTTCTTTATTATCTCTTCCCCTAGTCCTCCAAGTCAAGCTTTTCGTTAAGTATTTTTCTATTTTTAACCTAAATATTTAAGTAACAATTCACCAATACCTACATTGTATCCAGCCCATGCATATTTTGCTTTCATTGGTTCATGCATAACATAAGCTAATGGAAGTTTTTTATCATGGATTTCAAATGCTTCATATAAATGATCAAGGTTTACTTCTTCTTCTCTTACATAAAGCTCGATATGAGGAAGCACTTTTAGCACCTTAGCAAGAGTTGGGTCATTAATATCTGATACATCTTTAAGCATGAATAAAATGTGCGGTTTAAGTGTAGAGTATTTATCTAAGCTATCAAGCATTTCATTAAGCAAGTGCTCTGTTGGTTCCCCACTTACTTCAAGATATGCTATGATTGCTTGCTCAGTACCTACAAGATCTTTAAGCTGTCTTGTTTCGCCTTCTAATGTTTTTACAGTAGCATCCTTTAACTCTACAACATGCTTTGTATCTTCTTTACGTGAAATATCAATTGTAATAACTGCCTCTTCACCTTCTGCTACCTCTGCATAGTACATACGACCATGGATTGTTCCATCAGCTTGTCTATCTGTTGTAATGATACGATAGCGACCTGCTTCTACGTCCATCTCTAAAGTATCTTCTTCAAATGATACGCCCTCAAGTTCAAAGCTTCTATAAACACCATGAATAAGTTTACCTACTGTAAAGTTTTTGTAGTAATCAAAGGCTTGCTCTTTATTTTCTTTTACTAAAGTAAGTTTGCTTGTTTTCTTAACTTCTTTACCATGTGTACCTAAAGTCACCCAGTTACCCTCTTTAAAGTAAGATACAGTTTGGTCATCTTTATTGAATTTAGCAGGGATACCAAAGCTTCTACAGATTGCTACGAATAATACTTTTCTTGAAACTTTGTTACCTACTTTAAGTTTAAGTAAACCTTCTGGTTCTGCGTAGAAAGTAGAATACTCTGTTTCTTCGCCAGCTTTTACTTCACTTAAAATATATTCATAAATTGCTTTAGGATTAGCCATGAAGTTAGCTTTTGTTTCTTCATCAAAACTTGCTGCAAGACCTTCTCTATAAGCTGTAATCATTTCAAATACAACTCTTGGAGCAAGAAGATGATTTACAAAAGTATCTTCTTCATATTGATCTTTAAATGCTATAGCACCTTGAAGATGAGCTTTAAGGATTTCAAATGTAATATCCGTGAAATCTTTTTTGTTAAGTGTGCTTAAAAGTTTCACTTTCCACTCTAAAAGCTCAGCTGTCTCTTCATCTTGGAAGAATTTAATAAGCTCAGCGTAGTTGCCAAGTGATTTTTCCATAGCCTCTTTAACTTCTGCTTCAAATGGTGCATAGTCTTTTGCGAAAGCTTCTGCTCTTTCTCCTGTGTAGAAAGTATCTTTAAATGCTGCGCGGATTGCTAATGCATTACTATGTTTTGCTTCATGTTTTGCTTTAACATCTTCTGCTAACTCTTCTTCTACAGGATTTTTACCTGTTGCTGGGATAAGTGTAAATTCTCTCATTCCTTCTTCTTTTACGAATGCATCAGGTACTGTAATTTCTAAAGTATCTTCTTTTCTTACATCCATTTGTCCATATGCATGTGCCCCATTTTTATGTGCACAAATCATAAGGTCACCAAATCCTGTTAAGAAGCTTACTTCGCCGTTATTATCTGTTTCCAGCTCTGCAAGCGCAAAAAGTTCTGAGTAGTTGATAAGCTCAAAACGTACATGAGCTCCAGCAAGTGCATTACCTTTTGCATCTTTTACTTTAACAGTAACACGTTTTGTATCTGCATAATGGCTAAGAAGGTTAACTTCTGTAGCTACTTTTGTTTGGTATACCATTTCTTCATCTTCAATAAGTGTTGAAAGCGGTTTACTGTGGATAAGCATACCTTTTGATGCAGGAAGCATAAACCAGCCTGTATCCATTTTCATTTCTGGCTCACAAGCACCTAAGAAATGCCACTCGCCATCAATCCATGCTTCTACCCATGCATGGTTATCATCACAGTGCGCCCATCTTGGAGCGTATACTTGTCTTGCAGGAATACCTACAGAGCGAAGTGCAGCTGTAAGAAGTGTAGACTCTTCACCACATCTACCATATGTGTTTTTAAGTACTGTGAATGGAGAAGCTGTACGGATATCTGTTGACTGATAAGTTGCTTTTTCAAAGCACCAGTAGTTTGTTTCAATGGTTGCATCATGCATGTTCATGTCTTTAATACGTGGGAAGATTTCAGATGCGAAAGCTTCTTTGTAGAACTCAACATTTTCATTGTTGATGCGGTACTGAAGTACGTAGTTAAGGAATAAAGAGTCCGTAAGTTTCTCTCCCCAAGCTACTTGTTTTCTCATTTCAAGAGCAGCTCTTACAAATTTAAGGAATAATTCTCCATCATAGTTTGCAAGGTCTTGCTCTGGCATGAAGGCATAAAGGTATTTAAGGCAAATTGCTTCGTCTTCGTTACATGTATCAAGAACACTAAATAACTCATGACTTCTGCCTTTAGCTAACTCTCTTACCTCATTAAAGCGCTCTTCAATAATCTGTCTATACTCATTAGATACTATCATGTAAGCGCCTCCTTATTTCTTTTCAGTAATCATTGTACGGCTGTCTGAGAAGATTACAATCTCTCTCTTACCGTCTTTTGATGTAGCTCTCATTTCAAATGCATTCTTTGTGATTTCAATCTCTGGTGTAATAGTAAAGTTCCATTCACCTTTAAGCTTTTCAAAATCAGTTGTAAAGCATCCGTGTTCATCATAGTGAGCATGTTGTTTATAGTAAAGTCTTCTAAGTTCCCATTTTGTATATTCATCTTCAGGGATTTCATATGTTTCATCCCCTTCAGTGAAGAATACAAAGCCCCATAATTCTGGGTAGTGAATATTAATTAAGCCTGTAGGTGCCCATACCCAGTTATCTTCAGGGTAGCTTCTACCTGTTTCAGGATTGATTTGTTTTGTAAATCCCGTTTCTGTTTCATCTACTCTCCAGTGTACACGAGAGAAGTTAACTCTGTAGTATTCTCCAGCCTTTGGATTACGGTTGTAATCATCTTGACCTTGACGAAGAACAGCAAATGGCATAACAACCTCTACCATCCAACGTTTGTTGTCTGCTTTTGGATTGTTAAGCTCACCATCAATATGTACAGCTGTTTGCATACCTTGGATATCAAATGCATTAATTGGTTTACCACCATCACGGTATGGTTTTGTAAGCATTAAATCCCATACTGTGTTAAGTGCATTCATTTCAAATTCAAAGTAAGCATGTGTATCTGAGTTTGAATCAATAAAAATTTCAAAGTCATTATCTTGGAAGATTACGCAGTCTCTTTCTGTGAGAGTTGCCCAGATTTCTGGTCCTTCAAGAACAGCTCCGAAGTAGAAGTTTTCATCATCCCATGTCATTTTCGCTCTTGTTTTAAAGCGAGGCATTGGTCTTTTATCCCCTTCAATATCTACGAAGTAATCTGTAAAAGGAATGTCTTCCCAGAATGGTTTATCAATATTCCCGTCAAGTGTAAAAGGCTTAGTAGCCTTTTTACACATATAGACAGGAGGATTAAATTCAATATCAGTTTGAGGAATTCTATAATTTACGCTCATGAATAGTCTCCTAGCGAATAATCTCTTAGTTATGTGTTACAACTGCACCAGAACCACCGTACATATCGATTTCGTCTTCAAGTTCTACTTTAACTACTGTGATATGTTCGTGTGCATCTTCTGGTCTAATGTTAATCCATGTTGTACCTGGAATGTTGAACCAAGGCACACCACCGTGTACTTCATGAGTTAATTCTTTGCCTGAGTGAAGAACAGTGATGCGTTTGATTGGTGTTGATAAACCTTTTAAGCATAAGCTTTCTTGTGGTGTATCATGTACGAATAAGTAAAGTGTTTTCTTATCTTTTGAAAGTGTGCTTCCACCAGCCCAGTAACGTTGCATAATACCATCTTCTGTGCCGTAGATAGCTTCTTCGTGTTCTTTAATCCATTTACCAAGACCAAGTAATGTTTCAACTTGTCTTTCTGGAATTGTACCATCTTCCATTGGTCCGATATCAAGAAGCATATTACCGCCCATGCTGATACAGTCAACGAACATACGAAGAATTTGTTTTAATGATTTATAGTTATTGTCTTTATGTTGGTAACCCCATGAAGAGTTAATTGTTGTACAGAATTCCCATGGTCCTACTGGACGAGTGATTGGAATACCTTGTTCTGGTGTTTTGTAATCGCCATGTCCTTGAAGACGTGAGTTGATGATAATATCTGGATTAAAACTTTGAAGGTAATGTTTGAACTCTGGAAGGTTCCATTGCTCTGCACTTCTTTCCCAGTCACCATCAAACCAAAGAAGATCTATCTTACCATAGTTTGTAAGAAGTTCACGAAGTTGGTTATTGTTAAATTCTAAGAATCTTTGCCATTTCGCTTCATCTTGAACGCCATCTGTTGGAGCGTTAAATCTATTTACTGTTGATAAATCTTCTGGCACTCTACCACCTTCATATACACTTGGGTAATCTGGATGTGACCAGTCGATAAGTGAGTAGTAAACACCTGAACGGATACCACGTTTTTGAATTGCTTCATAGAATTCTTTTACGATATCACGTTTAGCTGGAGTTTTCTTAACAACATTTAAATCACTGTATTGAGTATCGAATAATGCTACCCCATCATGATGTTTTGTTGTAAGAACTGCATATTTAGCACCTGATTTTTCAATAATATCAGCCCAGTATTCAGCATCAAAATTAGATGCTGTAAAACCATCTAATTGGCTCATGTAATCTTCATAAGAAATTCTTCCGTTAAAGAATGACCATGATTCTGCGATTCCTTTTACTGCATAAATTCCGTAATGAATGAAAATACCTAATTTAGCATCTGTAAACCACTGTTGCATAATAAACCCCTCCAATAATTTAATAATTTTATTATTTTATTAATTATTAATAAGCTCATAAAGAGTTCTTATTGCTACGCCTGTACCGCCTCTGAATTCATAATCACGAACAGCAGGGTCAACACATGCTGTTGCTGCGATATCTAAATGAATCCATGGGTGTTCTTCAACAAATTCTTGTAAGAACATTGCTGCAGTGATGGTACCGCCACCTGCAGCCCCTGTATTTTTAATATCAGCTACATCACTATTAATCCACTCTCTGTAACGAGCATCTGTAGGAAGTCTCCAGAATTTCTCCTCTGCTACTTCAGCAGCTTTAAGGAATTCATTATAGAAAGCATCATTATTTGAGATTGCCGCTGTATATACATTTCCAAAAGTAACACCAGCTACGCCGGTAAGTGTTGCAAGATCAAGTAGTTTACCTACTTTTTCTTCTCTAATAATATAAGTAATGGCATCTGCTAAAGCCAGACGGCCTTCTGCATCAGTATTTAATACTTGTACTGTTTTACCTGCCATTGTTGTAAGCACATCGCCTACTTTATAGCTACAGCCTGATACTACGTTTTCGCAGGCTGGAATAACTCCAATAACATTTTTCTTTACGTTGTTTTTAGCTAGTGCAATCATTGTTCCAAGAACACTTGCCGCACCACTCATATCTGTTTTTTGATAGTACATTGAATCTGTGTGTTTAAGTGAGTAACCACCTGTATCACATGTAAGCCCTTTACCTACAAGGCCGAAAATTTCTTCATCGCCAGCGTTCATATGGCGCATTACGATAAGTCTTGGTTTATTTACTGAACCGTTTCCTACTGTTAACATGGCATCCATGCCAAGTTTCTCTAAAGCTTCACCTTCTAGAACTTCTACTTCGAAGCCGCTTTCTTTACCACACTGTGTGATAATATTTGCAAGTGTCTCTGGATAGAGCACATTAGAAGGTTCGTTTATGATATCTCTTGCCATGTTGATTCCCGCTGCAATGTGCTCTCTTTCTTTTACACATCTGTTAGCAGTTTCTACTTCCACGACTTCTTGAATTGAAAACTTAAGTTCGCTTGCTTCTTGTTTGTCTGTTTTATATTTATCAAAAGCATATAACCCAAGACAAATAGCATCTGTCACTGCTTCAACCATTTGTACTTCTGTTAAAACGTTAGACTTAACAAGCTTAATGTTTGCTGCATCTAATTTTAATTCTCTTACTCTTCTTGCCCCTTTAGCTACAGCATTTCTTACGATTTCTTGTGTAAGCTCGGCTTCTTTGCCAAGACCTATAAGTAAAGTATATTTAACAACTTCTTCATTTGTAACAAGTGTGTAGAGTTCTTTCGCTTTTCCCTCAAACATACCTTTTAAATACATTAAGTTTTCTGGCATTTGGTCTTCATAAAACATTTCAATATTTACTTGACTACTTACTGCCTCGTTAATTGTAATATTCATAAACTCACCTTCTCATTAGTGTTCTTAAAGTTTTTCTATTTCTTTTCTCATATGGCCTGTTAAAGTATGTGTCTCATCTGTACCGTATTCCCAGTACATTACACCTAATAAGCCTTTTTCATTCATATATTTGATTTTGTGAGAGATTGACTCTTCATCATCATAACTAATGAATGTACTTCCATCGAATAAGTATGGTGCTTTACATACATCATCCCAATGTCTTGTAAAGCCATTTTTGTTGATGTAGTTTTGTGCTAAATCGCCGTAGCTTGGTCCATATGTACCAACTGTTTCAGCCATTTGAAGGTAACCATTATCCACATTTGGCACACCTTTCCACATTCTACTGTAGAATGCAACACCGATAACAAGTTTCTCTGCTGGTACACCTGCTGCCATGAAGTCACGAACAGCTTCTTCTGTACTTGCTGCAAATAAATCAATTTCTGGTGCATAAAGATTTGTGTGGTGACCTGTAAGAGTTTGGAATCCTCCGCGAAGATCATAAGTCATAAGTTGTACATAGTCTAATTGCTCTGCAACTTTGTCCATTTCTACACCTTTAAGGTAGAAGTTTCCGCCACCTGCTGCAATTGTAAGCATGTAGTACTTTTCAAATTTGTTTAAATCATCTCTGATTTGTTTAAGTAATGCTGTGAAGTTTTGTTTGTCTTCTTTGCATCCACCGATACCAGCTACTGTGTATGATGGGTATTCCCAGTCTAAGTCTAAACCGTCTAAACCATACTCAAGTACGATATCAATTGCTGTTTTAGAGAAATTTTTTCTACCTTCTTCTGTGTAAGCAGCTTCTGAGAAACCGCCAGCACCCCATCCACCAATAGATAAAACGAATTTAATCTCTGGGTTTAGGTTTCTGATTCTTGCCATATGATCTTTTGTAGCATCTGTGGCTGCATTCCATGTAACATTACCATCAATAACATGACCAAATGCGATATTGATGATATCAAGGTTTTTTGCATCAGCATCTGTAACATTTACTAAGTCTGCTGTGTTCACATAACCAATAAGTTTGTGTCTCATCATGGTGTACTCCTTTTTGGTAATAATAACTAAAAACTTTACTTTAATTTACTTTATAAGTTTTGTTAAGTAACTTATGTCTTATTTTATCATTTCTGTGCAAAATTTTCAATAAAATAATAAATCTAAATCATACTTTTGAAACCATTGCCTATAACTTCACTAGCATCTGTAATAATGACGAATGCATGTGGATCGACTGTATGAATCATCTTTTTAATCGTTACATATTCATTTTTTCCAAGTGCACAGAAAATGACTTGCTTATCCGATTCAGAGTACCCCCCTATCCCATTCATAATAGTAAACCCTTTACGTGTAGAATCACTAATATATGTTTTGATTTCCTCATTATGATCTGAGATAATAACAACAAATTTATTATTATTAAGGCTGCAAATCATACCATCCATACACATACTTGAAATATAAATGGCAATAATAGCATACAGTACTGATTCAATATTGTTAAAGACAATAGCGGATGCCCCTACCACTGTTAAGTTTAACACAAAAATCAGCTTGCCTACCTCAAATTGAGGAAATTTCTTTTGAAGAATAACACCTAAAATCGTAAGTCCACCTGTTGTAGACTCCGCCATATGTACTAAAGCAAGCCCCACTCCCATAAATACTCCACCAAATATACATGCAAGGAGGGGATCACCTTTATAAGTAGGAAAAAGAACGACTACATAGTCCGTTATAAATGAAAATAAAGTAATTGAAAAAAGTGCATTGTAAAAAAATTTCTTGGTCACATATTTATATGCCAAAATAAGAAGCGGGATATTAAATAAGAATGTAAAAAAACCTATCGGGAATCCTGTTACATAGTTCACTAAAATCCCAATACCACTTGCTCCCCCGGGTGCAATTTGCTGTGGTGCTGTAAAAGCATGAATTCCTAACCCATAAAGTACTGATCCAATAATATTTAATAATAAAAATTTACCGTATTTCTTAACGTCCACTTTTATTTACTCCTTTTTGTACTAGAAAGGCTCCCTTCAAGATGAAGAGAGCCTTTCTTTATATTAAATTATTGTTGTTCTAAACTTCTTTCGTAAGCTGTTCTGTAGATTTCCATGTATCTTTCTAATCCCATTTTGTTAAGAGTTTCTACATAGCTATCCCATTCAGCATCGATATCTGCTTGGCCTGTTGTCCATTTAGCTTTTTTCTCAGAAACGAAGTTTCTAATATCTGTAGCCATAGTTGAAAGTTCTTGTGATTCTTCAGCTGTGAAGTTGAAGATTGGAAGTGCATCAGCTAAGTATGGTTCATACATTGCATATCTTTCTTGTGATGCAATTTGACTTTCTGTTTGAACTAAGTATTCATTAATTCTTTCTGGTGTTTCAAGTGTTGGTACGTATGGACCTGGTGCTTCTGTTTGTACACCTGGCTCTAAAGTAATAACTTCGTATTTGCCGTCACCAGCTTCTACTAAAGTTTTACCATATCTAAGATTAAGTGAGTTTTCTAGCTCAAAGAATGAATCAATATATCTCATAGTTGCTTCTGGGTATTGGTTTGTAGCAGAGATAATCGCACGGTTTTTATCAATACCATGTTCAAATTGTGACCATAATTGGTGACCTTCTGGTCCTTTAAGTGGCTCAATTGCAATCCACTCTGTAGCTGTTCCATCTGCTGGACCATGTGTAAGGTAAGCACCTACATAATCAGAACCTCTTTTAGCCATGTATTGGTTATGGTCTTGTGTAAAGATTTCTGCATCGATAAGTTTGTTTGTGTAAAGATCTCTTGTCCATTTGATGTATTCTTTGTAACCTTCATCTGTACCTACGAAGATGATTTCCCCGTCTCTAAGCATTAAGTTTGCTGTACTGTCTGTTACACCGAATGCACCACTTAAACCTGTATCCCCATTCCATATGTTGTATGGTGGTGTTGGTTCATATGTGAATGGAATTTCATCTGCTTGACCATTTCCATTTGGATCTTGTGTTTTGAATGCTTCAAGAACAGCTTTGAATTCATCAGTTGTTTTTGGAACTTCAAGACCTAATTTATCTAACCATGTTTTGTTTAAGTATAATTTAGTTGGTACGTTACCATCTAAGTTACCGTTGATTGCTGGAATCGCGTAGATGTGACCATCTGGCATTGTAATTGCTTGTCTAATTTCTGGTCTTTCTTCTAATAAAGCTTTAATGTTTGGAGCATATTGATCAATTAAATCTTCAAGTGGTAAGAAAAGACCCATTTTTGCGTATTTATTGATCATTGTATCACTAAGACCTGAGAAAAATACGTCTGGTAATTGGTTTGATGCTAATGTAAGGTTTAGTTTTTCTTCAGCACCATCACCACTTACTGTTTGGAATTCTACATTAATACCTGTTTTTTCATTTAACGCTTGGAATACTGGGAAGTCTTTCCAATCACCGCCACCTGGTTCACCAAATGCGAATGCTTTTAATGTAATTGGTTGGTCAACTAATGGATAACCTTCAAGGTTTACATTAACTGCAACTTTATCTGCACCATTTGTTGCAGCTTTGTCTGATGAACAGCCAACTAAGCTAGTAGCTAAAAGTGCTGTTGCTGTTGCTAAAGTAAGTACTCTTGTAAATTTAGTCATGCTATGATACCTCTCTTTTTTTATATTACTAAACAGATTATAGGTCCTCCAAAAGGAGGACCGTATCAACCTTTTACTGATCCAATCATCATACCTTTTACAAAGTGTTTTTGAACGAATGGATAAATACAAAGTACTGGTAATGAAGAAACGATGATTACACCGTATTTGATCATCTCTGAAAGTTTTCTCTGAGCTTCTACTGCTTCTGCATTTGCCATACTTCCGCCTGCTACAGATTGTTGTTGAATAAGAATTTCTCTTAAGATTACTTGTAATGGATACATATCTCTATCTGTTAAGTAGATTAATGCACTAAAGTATGAGTTCCAGTGACCAACTGCATAGATAAGGAACATAACTGCAAGGATTGGTTTTGATACTGGTAATACAACTTTGAAGAAGTATTTTGCGTAAGTACATCCATCTACGATAGATGCTTCATATAACTCTTCTGGAATACTTTGAGCGAAGAAAGATCTTGCTACGATAAGGTTATATGTGCTTACAGCTCCTGGAAGAACTAACGCCCAGATTGTATTGTTCATACCTAAATTGTTAACAAGTAAGTATGTTGGTACAAGACCACCACCGAAGAACATTGTGAATGTGAAAAGAGCCATGATCACATTTTTACCAACAAGTTCTTTTCTTGATAAAGCGAATGCTGCTGGAATAGTAAGAAGTAAGTTAATACCTGTTCCTACTACTGTATATTTAAGTGAGTTCCAGTAACCTGTCCAAATTTCTTTGTATTCGAAGATTCTTTGGTAACCTTCTGTACTGAAGTCAACTGGTAATAACCAAACTTCACCCCTTGCTACTGCGTCTGGTGAACTAAATGATGCGATTACGATAAAGTAAAGTGGATAAAGTACAAGTAACAGAATCATCGCTAAGCCGATGTAGTTAAGAACGTCAAATACCTTATCTGATTTTGCTTGTTTGCTAAAGCCTTCTCCAAATATCTTTTCTAACATTGATGTCTCCTCCTTTCTTACCACAATCCGTCTTGTCCAATTTTCTTAGATACCTTATTAACTGTTACAAGTAAGATACAGTTAATGACTGAGTTGAATAAACCAACTGCTGTTGAGAATCCGTATTCTGCATTGATAAGACCCATTTTGTAAACATATGTTGCAATGATTTCTGAGTTTTCCATGTTAAGTGGATTTTGCATTAAGAATGCTTTTTCGAATCCCATACTCATAACTGAACCACAGTTAAGGATAAGTAATGTAACGATTGTTGGAAGAATTGTTGGAAGGTCAATGTTCCAAATTCTTTGAAGTTTTGTAGCACCATCTACTGTAGCTGCTTCATGAAGCTCAGGACTTACACCTGATAATGCTGCTAAGTAAATAACCGCACTCCAACCCATACTTTGCCAGATTCCTGACCATACATACATGTGTCTGAAGTATTTAACTTCACCCATGAATAATTTTGGTTCACCACCAAATAATTTAATAACTTCGTTTACTAAACCACCATTTACTGAGAAGAAGATCCCAAGCATACCTACGAGTACTACGACTGAGATAAAGTGTGGTGCGTAAGTTACTGTTTGAACTAATTTCTTGAATTTACTGTTTTTAACTTGATTAAGTGCTAACGCTAAAATAATAGGAATAGGGAATCCTACTATTAAAGAGTAAAGACTTAAGATTAAAGTGTTACCAATAAGTTGTTTGAATTGGTATGAATTGAAGAAACGTGTAAAGTGATCAAATCCTACCCATGGGCTTCCTGTAATCCCCATAATTGGGTTGTAATCTCTAAATGCTAACTGTACACCGTACATTGGTACATAAGAGAAAAGGATAAGGATAACTAAAGCTGGTAATAAAAATGCATAAAGTTGCCAGCATTTTAAAACGTTTTCAGCTTTGTCTTTAAAGCTTAACTGTTTAGCTCCGATTACAGCTGTGTCTTGCGGAGTTTTTTTCATAGGTCTGCCCCCTCATGTGATTTTCTAGCTAATTTTTTCTTACTACAATCCATTCATCTATGTAAGTTTAGCTCCTTCTTACTAGATGCATTAAAGCACTTAACAAATCTTTTAAAGTATAATTTTATTTCTTTTTTAGTAAGTTTTTGTTAACTAAATTATAAATTGTTAACGAACTATTGTCAACCGTGTTTTATAGATATTATACATTTTTATTTTTTAAATTCTCTTGTTTTATAATCATTTTGTCCATACTCCTTGAAATTTCTTGTTAACTTAGCCCAAAATACACTTTTATGTATGTTACAAATTACTTTATTTTACCTTTACTAAACTTTTCTAAAATTTTTCAAATTATTTACTTTTATTAGCACAAAATGTAAAAAAGAAGATGCCTCTCCTTTTTGTAAGGTTAGGACATCTTCCTAGAAAACGCATTTTATAACACACCCATGCTATATCTTATGCTTCTTCTCTTGATTTTGCGTATACTTTTTTGTAGGAAATTACTTTAAGGTTATCCTTTACATAAAAAATTACTGAGCACATCACAAAAGCTAAACTCAGTACACCGTAAATAGGATATAAAATATCTACTAGCTTGCTAAATCCAATCAGCGAAAACGGTGCTGCTAGTGCTAATATTAAAAAAATACCTTTCTTATATGAAATATGTAATTTACTTTCAAGACACCTTGTTAAACTATATATGTTAGAGATTTGGGAAGAAAACATTTCTAACCAAATCACCATTAATAAACCTATCTGTAATACTTTCCCTCCCTGCATAGCAATTTGTAAGATAGGAATTTCATATAGCTTTGGATAGCTACTATTGACCATCATGAGAAAAACGATAAATCCACTCACTAAAGTTAAAATACAGGTCCCCAGTATTATCCCCTTTTTAATGGCTTTAGGGTTCCTAAGTTCATAGGTGAGAGGTACCAGAATACCTACCACAGATATGATATTAAACCCCGTATAGACAAAGCTTGAACTAAGCCAATTTTTCTTTTCACAAGGTAAATTCTTTATGTACTCCCAGCTTATAGTCTCTGGTGACCTCATGATAAAACTAATAAATATAGTTGTCATAATAATAGTTAAAAGCGGTACAATCACACTATTTACTTCAAATAATCCTTCTGTATTTCTAAGCAAAAATACAATACTACATACAACCATCAGAGTAAATCCTATCCATTTAGGTATCCCAAAGTACTCATTAATTACTGCTGAGCTTCCTGCAAATATAATAGCCGTACTACTTACCAAAAACAAACTCAGTATAATATTGGTAAACTGACTTACACCCTTGGGGCATACAAGTGTAATAAATTCATTATATGACTTTACCTTATACTTCATACTTATATTAATAATCATAGTGCCTACTAATATATAAAAAACTGCACATATTAAAAGTCCTATAAATCCTTTATATCCATACTCTGAAAAAAACTGACTAAGTTCCCTCCCTGAAGAAAGTCCTGCCCCTACAATACTTCCTACAAAGATAGTTGCCAATTGCATGACTAAAAACTTCTCTTTCATAACCTCCTCCTCACTATAGCTTGTCACTCTATATATATTCTAATTTTTATAAATTTATGTTTTTATTCTCAAATATATAATGTCAAATTCTGTCACCCGTGCATAGTATATGTAGTGAAGTAACCTTTTAATCTTTCTTTTGAGGAGGAATATTATGTCTTGTAATTGTAAATTTGTAGGAACTTCTAATTGTAACTCTTGCGAACCTAATAATAATATCCGTATACAAACTTGTGCTGGTTATGGTTTTACAAATCGTTGTAACTGTGCATGCCCACCACAACCACGTCGTCGCCCTTGGAACTGCGATATAGATAACAACTGTGACTGCAATTGTGATTGTGGTTGCAATAATTGCGGCTGTGGCTGCGATTGTGGTTGTGTTTGCAATAATTGCGGCTGTGGCTGCGATTGTGGTATCGAACCTCGTAGACGTCGCCGTAACCGTCGTCGTAACCGCGATTGTGACTTTGACTGTGATTGCGGCTGTGGCTGCGATTGTGACTGTGACTGCGACTGTGACCGCGACTGTGATCGCAACTGTGATCGCAACTGTGACCGCGACTGTGATCGCAACTGTGATCGCAACTGTGATCGCAACTGTGACCGCGACTGTGACCGCGACTGTGACTGCGACTGTGACCGCGACTGTGGCCGCGACTGTGATTGTGACTGTGATCGCGATTGTGATTGCGATGATCACAACCATGCTCCCGGTATTGAACCTCGCCGTCGCCGTCGTCATCATGACTGCGGCTGTGGCTGTAACTGCAACTGTGGCTGTAACTGCGACTGTGGCTGTAACTGCGGCTGTGGCTGTAACTGCGGCTGTGGCTGTAACTGCGACTGTGGCTGTAACTGTGGCTGTAACTGCGACTGTAGCTGTAATGATCATAACCACGCTCCTGGCATCGAACCTCGCCGCCGTCGTCGTAGCCGTAACTGCGCTTGTGACGCTTGTAGCAACTTTGGATCACCTTGCAGAAACACAACAACTTGGGGAAGATGTGAATAAGCATATTCGCTTAAATATGAAAGGTGAGGCATTCTATTTAGGACGCCCCACCTTTTTTACTTCATTTCATTTATGCAATTTTTCATAGTCCTCATTCATATACTATATTAAGCATAGCTCATGTTACTTTAGGAAAGGAGATTTAGACTATGGCTATTACAAATCATATTAAAATTACCAATATCTCAGAAAAAATGCTTACTAATGTTACCTTATGCCTTAATGATCCCCTACCCGAACTCTCTAAGCTACTTGTCGTTAGAGAACGTGGCAGTTTAGACTTTGCACCAGACACAAACAAAATTTGTCTTGGAAATTTATATCCAGAAGAAACTGCCTATCTCTATTATACAATAGGTAATGATAAACCAGAGCCCAAAACCTCTCTGTCTACCAAACAAAATATAAAAATCCTTTTTACCCCTGAAGGCAAAGAGGATATGACAGATAACACAAAAAAGTTTATTAATTTTGAGCATTTCGACTAATCCGTTCCACTCCCCTATATCCAGCTTATTTTTATGTTATACTAATACTATACAAGTATAAAGGAGGATTGCCATGAAACCAACAACTATCCTGCTCCCGATTACTCACACCCTTGACACTGAACTTATTTGCTACACTAAATCACTCGCTAAGGAACACAGTGCTAAGCTTATTTGTCTGTATATTACCAGTCCACTTACTCTTACTAACTGTTACTCTTATCCAAGCTTACTTTACTCCATCTCTAACCTTAATGTAGATCTTGTTCAAATGGCTCAGGAAGATATAGCTAAAAAAATTGACCTCTTACTTGATGACTGTGAACACGAAACAATTTGTCTTATAGGTCCTACTACAGATACCATCATCCATGTCGCTAACCAAAAAGATGTAGATCTCATTGTTATCCCTAGTCAGAAAGATGGCACGGGGAGCCGCTTTGTACTTTCTCCTAAAGAAAAGTTAGCAAAAAGGTGCAAAGCTTCTATTATTGAGTATACAAAATAAACTTGTTATAATGAGGGCTGACTATTTTAACAAGAGAGGTGTCACTGTGGAAATTAAACCTTTAGCCCAAATTGAACGTAGTATTCAAAAGAACTATCGTAAATATATATGGTCTCCTTTTATCAAGGCAATTAAGGATTATAAACTGATTGAAGAAGGAGATGTTATCGCAGTTGCTATTTCAGGTGGTAAAGATAGTCTCCTTATGGCAAAGCTTTTTCAAATGCTCCATCGTCATACAGAGATTAACTTTACCCCTATTTTTATTTCTATGGATCCTGGCTTTAATGAAGTCAATAAAAACAATCTTATCGCTAACTGTAAGCATTTAGATCTGCCTGTGCACTTCTATGACTCAGACATTTTTGAAGTGGCTGGACGTATCTCTGGCGATTATCCTTGCTATATGTGTGCCCGTATGCGCCGTGGTTTCCTCTATGCAAGAGCCAAAGAACTTGGCTGTAACAAATTAGCACTAGGCCATCATTTTGATGATGTTATTGAAACAACTATGCTTAATGTCCTCTATGCAGGTAACTTCAAGACTATGCTTCCTAAACTACATTCTTCTAACTTTGAAGGTTTAGAACTTATTAGACCACTCTATTATATAAGAGAAGAGTCTATCAAAAGCTTTACAACTTCTAATGGTATCCCTGCTATGAACTGTGGCTGTTCTGTAGCTGCTGGAGAAACTTCTAGTAAGCGCCGTGAGATCAAAGAACTCATTGCCACTCTTAAGAAAACGAATCCATTAGTAGATAAGTCTATTTTTAAAGCTGCTGAAAATGTTAATGTAGATGTTGTTTTAGGTTACCAAATGAATAATCAAAAATACAGCTTCTTAGATTTCTATGATGATGAAAAAATAATAGAAGAATAAATATAAAACAAAACCTGATAAAAGTGCACTCGCGTACACCTCTATCAGGTTTTATTTTTAAAGCAGACTATCTGCATAAATTTTATAAACTTCTTCTTTAGAGATAGGTTCTGGATGATTTTGAAGTTTTGCTTTATTAGCACACATTTCTTCTGTATAAAAAGCAATCTCTTCTTTACTTATTTCTATATCTACCCTACATAGCGCATTGAGCATTTTTTCTAAAGCTTCATAGCTTTCAAGACCTAGTAATACATGTAGTTTCTGCACCTTAGATTGGTCTTTGAAACTTCTTAGGTAAGCTTTATAAAGAATGCCATTAGCAAGACCATGAGGAAGGCCCTTATAATAAGTAAGCGCATACCCCATACCATGTGGTAAGCTTGTGCCTGTCTGAGCAATAGCCATCCCTGCTAGCATAGAGGCCATCATAAGACATTCTCTGCCCTCTAAGGTAAACTCTCCAGCCAGAAGTTGTGGGATACATTTTCCCCACTCCTTAAGACCTTCTACAACGAACCCCTCACTCACTGCATTACTCTTAACACTTAAGTAGCTTTCTACTAAATGGCTCATAGCATCTACCGCAGTATGAATCGTAATGGTCTTAGGCATATCTTTCATATAATATGCATCTACAAAGGCAATTTGAGGGAATACAGTATGGCCTATATTCTTCTTCGTTTTTGCTTGATGGTCTGTTACAATAGCATATTGTGTAACTTCTGTACCTGTACCTGCAGTAGTCGGAACAGCAATAACAGGTACACTACTAAGACTACCTCCTATCAGTGTACTTCCAGTAAGCTCTGGATGCTTAAGCATTACTGCAATAGCCTTTGAAGCATCTATAGGAGAACCTCCTCCTATACCAATAACAAAGTCTACACCTTGCGCTACTCCAAAATTTTTTGCCTTCTCTACTGTCTCTAAAGATGGATTTTCTTCAACTTCATCAAATACACAGTAAGCCATATTCTGCTCCTCTAATGCCTTAATAACATCCTCTAAAGCTCCATTCTTCTTAGCTGAATATCTCCCTGTCACAATGAGAGCCTTATTTCCTATCCCTTTTAAAAGATGTCCCTCTTTTACTACACATTCTCTTCCTATAATAACTTTAGTAGGCATATAAAATTGAAACATGTTCCCCCTCCTATCTAATCTAATATAATCTAAGCCCAACTAATGCACAGCCTTCTAGTACCTCTACTCTATTTGTTCTAAGTAATGCAAGTACCTCTTCACTCTGTGCACCTGGTTGAATCAGTACATATTTTATTCCCATTTCTACAATCTCCCGGGCATAACTAAGTCCATCACGGGGATTAATGCACAAATCTACTATATCAATAATTCCTGGTATATCTTGAAGCCTTTTATAGGTAAATCCTGTCCCCTGTGGATGCACCCCATAAGTCTTATATCCTTTTTCTTTTAATTCATTACGGATTTGGTATGCATATTTAAGCGGATTATCTACATCGCCTATAACTGCCCAGTTTTTCATTTTCATAAAATCTCTTAAATGCATAAGTGTGCTCCTTCATTTAACTATTCTATCTCACCATGAGCCACGCCAAAATCAGTTGTATAATAAGTAACAAAGGCATTCCCCATTTAAAATACCAATGTCTTGTCTTATGTCTAAACATTTCCATTCCTAGTGTAGTCCCTAGACTACCACCTATTAAGGCTACAAGGAATAAATTTTTTTCTGGAATACGATATTTCTTTTTTATTGCACGCTTCTTATCTATGAACATGATTACAAATCCAATAAGATTGATGACTACTAAATAAATAAATAGATATTTCACGCTTAACCTCCTCTTATAGGTTCTTGATACGCTACTAACCTTATTGTAGTGAATTATATACTTTTAATCAATAGCATAAAAATAATGGTCCTTTTACTCTCAAGAAAGTTTCTTCGTAGCTATATAAAATACTAAAAAAGGATATGCCTTTTAGAAGCCATATCCTTTTTTGTATTCTAAAAACTCTTCTTCTGTTAAGCTTTCTCTAAAATCTCTCTTAATTTCCAAAAAGTGCTCAAGATCATTTAGAAATTGATAAAGCATGGCACGATTTTCAAACTCTTCACGCGTAACCGGAAGCTTAGAAGCCTTAAAGTTATTTCTAAGTTCTTCAAGTTCTTCAAGTAAAGCTTTAGCCGTAATTGTCCCTCGCATACAGCCTGCTACTTTTTCTGTAAAGCTTGCAACAATTTCTGTCTCTTCAAAACACATAAAGAACTTTGTGAAGTGCTCTCTCATATAAGTAATGACTTGATACTGACTTGCTCTCATATTAAAGTATTCCGCAAAGGGTGATCCTTTTGTAAAGAGATAGTTATTGGTATATTTATAGGCCTTCTCTTGACCTTCCTTAATGCTTGTTTCCAATTTTTTATAGAGTATGTCTTCTTCGATAGAAATACATTGCGCTCTTAAAGCATAAGCCATATCCATAAAGAGCTTATACATCATTTCCTCTATATCTCTTCTACACTTACTTAATTCACTTTCAATACTTGGCATATATAAGTTGATAATTAAAGCAATAATAACACCTACCAATATTAGAAGCATCTCATTTACAAGCAAAGCAATTGTAATACTCCCTGAGGTTAAAAGATGTGTTACAAGCACAGATGCTGGTACAATCCCCTCTCCTATATTAAGTTTTGCTGCAATAGGTATAAAAAATACCAGAAAAACGCCAAATGCAAGTGCATTAAATCCCATACTCATAAAAATTACGGAAGCTAGCCCAAGTGCAATGACTGTAGCAATAAGTCTATTAACTGCCATCTGAATGGACTGCCTCTTCGTGCTTTGTATACTTAATATGGTTATGACCGCTGCTGCCGTAGCATATTGCAATCCCATACTATTGGCAATGATTAAAGTAATTGTAGCACCTAATCCTGTCTTAAGCGTTCGAACGCCAATCATTCTTTTAATCGTCTCTTCCTCCTTTCATCATCTCGCTCCTTGTCTACCCGTTTATCTCTTTTTATTTTATTCGCTATACATTTCCTTATTATAACATACTATTACTTTTTACTAGGCATCAAATTTTATATCTACCCCACAATTTGATATATTTCTTCTGTATGGCTTTGATATACTATAATTAAAAATTATCTTAAATGGAGTTGTATTGTATGTTAAAAATTCTAGCCATGATTACTATGGTCATTGACCATCTAGCCCTTGCTTTTTTACCCTCCTCTTCTTCACTTTACTTAGTAGGAAGACTTATAGGTAGAATTGCTATGCCTATCTTTGCTTATAAAATTGCTTGTGGCTTCATTCATACAAGTAATCTAAAACGTTACGCCTATAAAATCTTACTTATGACGCTAGCAGCCCAAATTCCTTTTACACTTTTAAATAATAGGGGGAACTTTGCAGCTGAGCTTCTAACACATTGGAATATCGGTTTAACCTTTCTATCAGCTCTAGGTGTTCTCTATCTTTTGACATCTCCTAGTGAAGGACATTCACTTTCACGATTTATTATGCTTTTTATACTGTTTATAACAGCAAGTCATGCTGATTATGGAATTTATGGCCTGGCCATGGTCATTCTCTTCTACTATTTCATTACCTATAAAACTTCTATGCTCTTAAGTACATTAAGTGTAGGCGTTCTTACTATCCTCTATTATACCTTAAGCTATCCAGCACTTGCAGGCTATATGATTAAAATGCAGCTTCCTGCCCTCTTAGCTGTACCTCTTATTCATTATGTCCCTGATAGTAAGGTTAAACTAGGTAAGTATTTCTTTTATATTTTTTATCCTGCACACATGTTTATTATTTTTATTTTACAACTTCATTAAATTTTTTCACAAAAATTGATATTAAATTTATTTTCTGATAAACTAGACAAGTCTTTATCAAAAAACGTCTAGGGGGTAGGTGAATAAATGACAAAAGAAAAACCTAAATATGGCTTTATGAGCAATACGCTCTTTGCAGTAAGCACATTGTGGCACTGTGACCGTTCTATACTTTTTTATATCTTCGGCAACGTGCCTGTTATCTTACTGCTCCCTTTATGTAGTGTGTATCTACCTAAAGTTATTGTATCAGCAATAGAAGACTCCAAGGCACCTATGTATATGGTCACAGGTGTCTTATTTATTACTCTTTCTATGCTTATACTCTCGGTCCTTCAGCAATTCATTGCTGCTAGAATGGAACTTCATCATCAAAAGGTTATGAGTTATATGAAGGCGACTGTGTCTAAGAAAGCTATGAATGTCTCTTATGAGGTCATTGACAGACCAAGTACACAGGTTATGTTTAAAAAAGTTTTTGAAATGATTCAAAATGGAGAAGAAGAAGGTCTCCAGGCTATGCCTATTTTATTTGCAACACTTTTGGGGAATATCCTTGGTTTTACTGTTTATACAGGTATTCTAAGTACCTTAAATCCTCTTATTACAGTTCTTATTATAGCAAGTACTTTTATCACTTTCTTTGTTAATAAGGCGATTAATAAATGGGTTTTCAAAAACAGAGATAACTGGCTTAAATTAGACGTAAAACTGGCTTATTTAACTTATAAATCCGGTTCCTTTGACTGCGCCAAAGATATTCGTCTTTATCACATGAAACAATGGTTTGGGGATGTTTTTAAAAAATTCATGGCTAAGCGTATTAAATGGACAGTAACCATGCAAGGTCTCTACTATTTAGGCAATGGAGTTGAAGCACTCTTTGTCTTACTCCGTGATGGCTTTGCCTATGGATACCTTATCTATCTTATTTGGAAAAATACCATTTCCGTAGCGGACTTTGTTCTTTATTTTGGCATTATATCAGGCTTTTCTTCTTGGTGTATGGAGATTATTAAAAGCTTCTCTAAAGCGAATAAAATTAATTTTAATCTCTGTGATATCCGCTCTTATTTAGAGCTTCAAGAAGATACGACCTCTACATATGAGAACAAAATACGTACATCAACTCTGGATGAAACAGCTGCATCTTGTGTAGCTTCTAATCCTATGCCTTGCCAAATAGAACTTGAGAATGTGTCTTACTGTTATGAAGGTGAGGACACTCCAACACTAAAAAATATTAATCTCTTGATTAAGCCTGGGGAAAAGATAGCCGTTGTAGGCGCAAACGGGGCTGGAAAAACAACCTTTGTTAAGCTGGTATGTGGACTCTACACCCCCACTACAGGTACCGTAAAAGTCAACGACTGTAATTCTACTGCCTATGATAAACAAACTTACTATAATCTGTTTGCACCTGTATTCCAAGATGTACGCCTTTTACCTATGTCTATTGTCAAAAACATTACACTTTGTGACCAAGATCAGGTGGATGAGGCAAGGCTCCTAGAGTGTCTTAGCCTTTCAGGTATGGATGAAGTTGTTGCTAAGCTTCCTGATGGTCTAGATACTTTACTTGTACGAGATATTAATGAAAAGGCTATTCAGCTATCTGGTGGTGAGCAGCAAAAACTGATGCTTGCTAGAGCCCTTTATAAAAATGCTCCCATTATGATTTTGGACGAACCTACAGCAGCTCTTGACCCTATTGCTGAAAATGCTATGTATCTTAAATACAATGAACTCACCGCGCATACGACCTCCATCTTCATTTCTCACAGATTAGCAAGCACAAGATTCTGTGACCGTATTATCCTAATTGAAAATGGAGAAATCGTTGAAATAGGCAGTCATGAAGAGCTTCTAGCACTTGGGCAAAAATATGCCAAGATGTTTGAAATTCAAGCACAATATTATAAAGAACAAGAGGAGGAAGATGAGCATGAAGAATCTATTTGCTGACCTCAAAAAAGAAGGGCGACTTATTTGGAGGGGGATTAAAACCATCCATAGCCTCCAGCCTTATATGCTTCTTGTTTCCTTTTCTGCTGGTATATTTGCCTCTATTAATCCTTTTATCGGTATGTATTTTTCATCACTGATCATTACAGAGCTCATGCTGCCAGCACGTGATATCAAGCATATTCTTTATTTAGCTATTCTTACTGTAGTCCTTACTTTCCTATGCAGACTTATCTTAAACTTCCTTTACCAAATGCTTGATACGTTGCAGTACGTATTAGGACACAAAAAAGAACTGGATTTATCCAATAAAGGCTATGAACTTGACTATGCTGATATGGATGATGTAAAAATACGTCAAATGCGTGAAAAACTTGAACGTGATCGCTACTATAAGGGTATTATTGCACTTGTTTATCAAATACGCTGGATTACATCAAGTATACTTTCTATTATCTTTTCCGTTGCTTTAGTGGCAGAGATGCTAAAGGCAAGAAGTCCCAAAAGCAGCCAGCTTAGTCAGTTTGTAAATTCACCTGTTGCTGCTATTTTACTATGCCTGCTTATTGGCGGAACTATTTATTATTCAACTCGAAATGCTTCTATTATAAATAAAAAATATTTTGAGATTACGGATAAACTGGCACCTCATTATAATAGCGAACATTTCTTTAGTTTCCTACTCGCTACAGAATATAATGCAGGTAAAGACATTAGGCTTTATAATCAAAAAGCTCTTATTGAAAAAGAACTAGGCTTCCATTTAGATAAAATCTTTAATATGCGTAAAATCTTACCTGAGCTTGATACAAAATTTTCGTGCACCGAAAGTGCCCTAAAAGTACTTGTCACCCTTGTCACTTACTTATTTGTAGGTTTAAAAGCACTTACTGGTGCTTTTGGCGTAGGAAATATCGTGCTTTATACAGGTGCTGTTACACAGCTTGGCCAAAATCTTTCAGATTTCCTTTACTTCCTAACAGAAATGAGAAGAAACAGTGAATACCTCACTTGGTACTTTGAATTCTTAGATTTACCTAACCGTAAAGAAAGTGGCAATTTACCTCTTGAGGCTAAAACAGCTAAAGATGCTATTATTGAATTTAAAAATGTAAGCTTTAAATACCCTGGCAGTGAGCATTATAGTCTAAAAAACATTTCTATACGCTTTAACGCCAACGAAAGAATCGCTGTTGTCGGGAAGAACGGCTCAGGTAAAACAACTTTTATTAAGTTACTTTGTAGGCTTTATGACCCTACTGAAGGTGAAATTCTATTAAATGGCATTAATATTAAAGACTATAAGTATGAGGATTACTTAGCAGCCTTTTCTGTCGTCTTCCAAGACTTTAAACTTTTCTCCTTTACTTTAGGCGAAAATGTAGCAATCGCTTCGGATTACGAAGAAGGAAAAGTTACTGAGTGCATTAACCAAGCAGGTCTTAAAGAGCGCATGGCTCAGTTCCCTGATGGCCTTCATACACAACTTTACAATGAATTCTCCGAGGATGGGATAGAAATATCCGGCGGGGAAGCTCAGAAAATTGCTATAGCACGTGCACTTTATAAGGATGCACCATTCATCATCTTAGATGAGCCAACAGCAGCCCTTGACCCGATTGCAGAGGCAGATATTTATGCCAGACTTAACGATATGATTCAGGATAAGACAGCCATCTATATCTCCCATCGTTTATCAAGCTGCTGTTTTTGTAATCAAATTGCTGTATTTGATCAAGGTGAACTCATCCAATATGGTAAACATAAAGACTTACTAGAAGATACAGCTGACCTTTACTATGAACTTTGGAATGCTCAGGCTCAGTACTATACTTAATACCTTATAATTTAAAATTTTAAGCATAAATCCTCCTTTAGGCTCGTACATATAAAGTAGTACGATACGAAAAAGGAGGATTTTACATGTCATCAAAAGTTTTTACAATTATGCCAAGAGATTCTAAAAAAAGTTTAGCTGAGCTTCGCCATAAAGGGATGATTCCAGGGATTATGTATGGACAATCTCTCACCCATTCTATCCCTATTCAAATAGCACTTCCTATGCTTCAAAACATTATTAATGATACAACAACTATGATTTTCAAACTTGAACTAGATGGTCAAATTTATGACTGTGTGCTTCGTGACTTCCAAACAGATCGCTTACATACAGAAATTCTTCACGTAGACTTTCAATTTGTTAAAGCCGGTGAAGTAATTAAAATGCAAATTCCTATGAATTTTGAGGGTATTGAAATACTTCGTAGCAAGAAATACATCCTTGAGAAAGCTGTTACTAAAATTCCTGTTAAGGGACCTGTCGATGTCTTACCAGAAGCTTTTGTAGTGGATACAAGTAATCTTGAACAAGGCTCAAAAATCTTTGCAAGCGATTTGGAACTCCCTCATAAAACAGAAATGCTTCTTCACCCAAATACTATTGTAGCAACCATTCAATAAGTTTAAAGTTAGGTGATACTACTCTTCCAGCTTCTCCCTACAGAATGTCAAGAATCTCTAAACTTGATGCTTGAAACTCGCTACGCTCAAACATCAAGCTAAATACCATGCACACCCTCTTCATTAAGAGCTTCTAGACATTCCTTCGAAGGAAGCTTACAGAGTATTATCACCTAAGCACGCCTCCGTAAAGAAGCCTACGTAGGAGCAGCCCATATCCCTGTACCTTTCCTAGTATGGGGCCGGAGGCAAAGGGCATAGTACTACTCACTCCTCGTATTAGTGCTTAGCAGGTGGTAATAGGCCATCTCTGATCTACATAAATTTCAACTAAGGAATATCTACCAATAAAAAGGGGACTGTTACATAGCTCACGAATGAGTCATGTAACAGTCCCTTTATATTATAGAACGGAAAAATAAAGATAATAGCTATAAGATCCCCCTACAAGTAAAATAAGTGCTACTAAAATGCAGACAAAAATACGAAAAGGATACTTCTTCTGATGCAATGCCCATGCCCCATCATGGTAATTTTTAGCTTTATTAATGAGCACTCCTGCACACATACCAAAGACCATATAAGTCATAAAAAATACCATGCATCTTACACTCCAAAGTATATCTTGTAAGGCCATCCCCATAAAGAAACTTTGTATAAGTGTTATACCTGTAAATAAGAGCTTTTCTTTTGTGGCAAAACCTATTATAAAGGCTGTAAGCACAATAAACGGTATACTTGGAATGACCTGTCTATAAAGTAAGGCAATACTTACACTAAGCAAGCTGCTTACTACAATTGCTGCATAAAATAGTCTTGTTTTAGTTGGGTTATCTCTATTCATATTAGTCTCCTTTTATGACTGCATATAAGCTTCTATATCCTCTACAGTCTTAATAATATCCTTTGAAAGTACTTCACATCCATCTTGTGTTACAAGTACATCATCTTCAATACGAATACCGATTTCTTCATCTTCGATATATAACCCCGGCTCTACTGTCAGTACCATACCTGGTTCAAGTATCATACCTCTATCCCCTACATCATGGGTATCTAAACCTAAGAAGTGGCTTACGCCATGATAGTAATATTTACTTACATCTTCCATTGTCTCTACTAAACCTAATCCTTTAAGCTCTTCAAGGTAAATTTCTCTTACAATCTCATTAAGTCTGGTAAATGGTACACCAGGTTTAATGGCTTTAATTACTTCTTCATTTGCTTTAAGTACAATATTATAAAAAGTTTTTTGGCGCTCTGTAAATTTGCCATCGGCTGGAATAGTACGTGTGATATCTGCATTATAATAATCATATTGTGCACCCAGATCAAATAACACTAAGCTGTTTTCAGGAATGATACTATCATTACTTGAGTAATGTAAAATAGTACCGTTTACACCTGAAGCCGCAATGGTTTTGAAAGCAAAGTCTTTAATGCCGTTACATTTAAGGACAAAGTCAAAGTGTGCTTCAAGTGCATATTCCATAATACCACTTTTAGCATTTTTCATAAGTGCTTTAATCCCTTCATCTGTTACTTTAATGGCCTCTTTAAGTTTATCCACTTCATAGGGTGCTTTAATCACTCTTAATGAACTAATGAGGTGATGAACATTTTGAATCTGAATAAATGGATAACGTTCTTTACATTTATTTGCAAAAACTTGCTCTTTGGTAAGGGGAGCATTAAATCCTTCTAATTCAAAGTCTAAGTAGAGGTGATGAACGACTTGTCTACTTAATATATAATGGAGCGTCCCTTCAAAATCCTCTACATATTTCACTTCATCTACAGCAGATACAGTGAGGGCATCTTCCTTACTAATTGTCTTACCTACCCATTTCTCCATAAAGGGATCTGCTTTTTTAATAAAGAGAGTGGATTTAACTTTATCTCCCTCTTTTACCATCATAAGCATAATGTGCGGCTCTTTTACTCCACACATATAGTAGAAATGACGGTTCGTCGTAAAAGCATAATCTTCATCTGCACTTTTCTTTGGTGGCTGCCCTGAGAAAAGTACTACCGCACTTCTATCTTCTAATTTTTCTCCTAACCTCTTTCTGTTACATTTAAAGAAATTCTCACTCATTACTTTTTTCCATCCCTTCTATTTTAAGTCCCAACATCTTCGCAAACTCTAATGCCTGGTCAGGCGTAACTTTAATACCTTTAAGTTCAAGGAGCTTCACTTTAAGTCCATCAATACGGCAAGTTGTAAAGTCTAATCCATTAAGCTTCGTTCCTGCAAACTCTGCTGCTATCAGATTACATGTATCAAAGTCAACTTTATTAAACTTACAAGAACCAAAGTTAGCAAACTTAAGTTCACACCCTTTAAAATGTACATCCTTCATAAGAGCAAAGCCTACATTAAGGTAATCTCCAAGACACCCTTCAAAAGTCACATACTGAATACAACTTTCAGGTAAACTTAATCCTGTTAACTTACATTCTTCAAATCTACTTTTATGAAAGATAGCATCCTCCATATTTTGATTAGAGAGGTCACATTTTTTGAATATAACATTATTAAATTCAATCTTTTTAAAGCGATTTTCGCTAAACGTTACATTCTCTAAAATGCATTCTTTAAAAATCAGATTACGGCAAGCTTGGTCCTCAATATAAAGATTTTTTAAATGCTTGCCCTGCACAGTCATCTCATCTTCTAAATCATCTAGGTCTATCGTAATAGTCTCAAGATATGGTGGTATATAAGGCTGCATCTCTATGTTATCCTCCATCCAAATAGCTTCTTTTATTATATTAACACTTTTCGTATTACTAAGACATCATTTTTTATAAAAATTTAGTGTTTTCTATTCTTTTATAATCTAATAAAGGTTAAAAGAATAGTCACGTAGATAAAAAGGCAGTGACCATTCTTTTATAATCCCCATCTCCATAAGATGTGTAAAAGATTTGTCACTGCCTTTATTTTGTAATATTTTAATAACTGTTTTGTACTACAGAAATTTAAAGCTATCTAATAAGTTTTGCAAATTATCCTTATTCGTCCATATAACGGTATAGTCATAGATGCCACTACTTTCTGAGACAGGCCTTTTATTCTTCACAATAACAGCTACTTCTCGATCAAATACTTTCTGCTGGTCTGCTGATGGCATAATAATTCTAGCGGGTTCTCCATCTAGCTCTGTTGCAATAACCTCTGGATTGGTTCCATAAGGTTGAATAGGAATATCAATCTCCTGCTTCGCCACTTGGTCAATAGGACGTCCGAAGGATTCTAACTCACTGACTTCAAAAAAGCCATTTGGCCCATCATAACGTTCTTCATAATTAGAGTTCTTAATCCAATTAGCAGGGTATTTAAATGTAATACCATATAAAGGACTTCTAAAAGTCTTATAATTGGTATCTTGTTCGCCTCTTGTATAGGTCATTTCGTTATTATTTCCTTGATTAAGAAGCAGATAGCTTATACCCAATATAGCAATTAAACCTAATTGATCATTCATTATGTTACGCCCCTTTTCATCAATACTAATTACTACTATCCTATTAAATTTTCCATAAAATGGTTACAGTTTTAAAAAATTATTGTAACATTAAAACAACTTTCTTATAATAAAGAAGTATTGAAACACTATAACAAGCGCAACCTACCTATAAGTATGTGCGCATTGTACAAGGAGGCTATATCATGAGAAAATTATTTGCTTTGATGATGTCCTGCATAATCGTTTTTTCTGTAGGCTGTTCATCAAATGCCGGCGGAGACCAAGCGGCTCCTAATGGCACAGCTAATGAACCGGTTTCAGGCGGTATCGTAAGAACTACAATGCCATCAGAACCAGACAATCTAGATCCATACCTATCAGCAGCATCCGATACGGATGCAGTTATGAACAATGTTTTTGAAGGACTTATGCGATTTGATGAAAACGGTGAGATCCTTCCACAACTTGCGACAAGCTATACCATTTCAGATGATAGTTTGACCTATACTTTTGATATAAGAACAGATGTAACTTTCCATAACGGCGATCCTATGACCATAGAAGATGTATTATACTCTTATAAAACCTTAGCAGGCCTTAATGGCATGGAGATTCTTTCTTCAAAATTCAAGCTTGTTAAAGCTATTGAAAAAGTAGATGAAGATACTTTAACCTTCACTTTAAGTGAACCTTCTTCAGCTTTCTTATCTACTTTAGTTGAACCTGTAGTCCCAGCTGATTATATGCAGCAATCAAGCTCCCCTGTAGGTACTGGTCCCTTTACTTTTAAGAGCTATGTACCAGGCCAAAAAATTGTCTTAGATCGCAATGATACTTATTATGATACAAATCGCATGGCAAAGATTGATCAAATCGAATTTCGCATTATGACAGATGAAAACAGTATCCTTATGGCTCTTAAATCAGGAGATTTAGATATTGCACAGGTTCTATCTATGAGTGTACCAGCTCTTGAAAAAGACTTTAACATTACTTCCTTCCCTCAAAATATGGTACAAATCTTTGCTTTAAATTTAGATAAAAAACCTTTTGACGATGTACGTGTACGTCAAGCTATCAACTATGCAATAGATAAAGACCTTATTATAGAGGGTGTAGTGGGTGGCTACGGCACTAAGCTTTATACCAATGCAAGCCCTGTAATGAGCTTCTGGTATAATGACTTAAGTCAAAATGAACCTTATCCTTATAATGTAGAAAAAGCTAAAGCACTTCTTGCTGAAGCGGGTTATAAGGATGGCTTTGAAACAACCATTAAGGTACCTTCAAATTATCAAACACACGTCGATACAGCACAGGTACTTGCTGATATGCTTAGTAAAGTAGGCATTACACTGAATATTGAACTTATTGAATGGGGCCAATGGCTTGAAACAGTTTATACAGGTGGTAACTATGACACAACTCTTGTTGGGCTTTCTGGTAAACTTGAACCACATGAAGTGTTTCTTCGCTATGAAAGCACTTACCCTAAAAACTTCTATCACTTAAGAAGTCCTGAATATGATGCCATCTTAGAACAAGCTATCACTGAAACAGATGCACCAAAACGTGCTGCTCTTTATAAACAAGCTCAACAATTCCTTGCAGATGAGGCCGTAGCCGTTTATATTATGGATCCACACCTTATCCTTGCAAGCAAACCAAATCTTAAAGGCTATACGCCATACCCTGCACCATATTTTGATGCAACAAAACTCTTTTACGTAGGGGAATAAACAGGTGAAATTATCATGTCATTTTATCTAAAAAAACTACTTTCTTTAGTCATAACACTTTTTTTAATTTCTATAGTCACTTTTGGGGTATTTCAAATACTGCCAGGGGACCCAGCTGCAATCATCTTGGGTCCCGACGCAGACCCCCTTCAGCTAGAGGCCTTAAGACAGTCTATGAATCAAGATGCACCTCTTCTTACTCGATATACAGATTGGTTAGGTAATGCTTTAACGGGCGATCTTGGGGAATCTTTTAGATTCCATATGCCTGTAAGTGACCTCCTACTTTCTCGTATTCCTGTAACCACTTCTTTAGCACTGATTACACTTATTTTTACTTTACTTATAGGCCTTCCACTTGGACTATTTATCGCGAGTCATAAAGGCCCTTTAGGTAAAGTTATTTCAGCTTTATCTCAGCTTGGTATTGCGATCCCTTCATTTTGGATGGGGATCTTACTTGTTCTTTTATTTGCAGTCACTTTAGGCCTTTTACCAAGCAGTGGTTATGTGGCTTTTGCAGATAATCCTATAGGCTGGCTAAAGAGTCTATTACTACCGGGCCTCTCTATTGCTCTAGGGACATGTGCTGTACTCATTCGTTATCTTAAAACAGCGATGCTCGATGAACTCCCTAAGCAATATGTACAGACAGCTCGTGGCAAAGGACTTAGTGAGAAAATGGTTGTGCGTAAGCATATCTTTAAAAATGCTCTTATTCCTACTGTAACCATTTTAGGGATGCTTGTGATTGATATACTCGGTGGTAGTATTATTACTGAAAATGTTTTTAATATCCCTGGTCTTGGCAACTTAATTATTACAGCCATTAACAGCCGTGACCTACCACTTATCCAAGCACTTGTGCTTTATCTGGGGACAATTGTTGTTGTTTTCAACTTTATTGTGGATATGTTATACAGTGTGATTGACCCTCGTATTCGCGTAAAGGGGGATAACTAAGATGAAACGTAAACTTAATTTTGAACTCATTGTAGGCCTTAGCCTCATTGGTTTTGTCAGCCTTATTGCCATCATTAGCCTTTTCTATACACCCTATGACCCTAATGCTATGGATATTGCCAATAAGCTTAAACCCCCTTCTACGGTCCACTTATTAGGGACAGATCAGTTTGGTCGTGATGTGTTAAGCCGTATGATGGTAGGCTCACAAGTTGTGCTTTTAGTTGGTTTTAGTACAGTTCTTATCTCCCTTATCATAGGTGGACTCCTTGGTATCCTAGCTGGTTTCTATGGTGGTATAGTCGATACGCTTATTATGAAACTTATTGAAATTAAAATGGCTTTCCCTGGTACACTTCTTGCACTTATGCTCATTGCTATTTGGGGGCCTAGCGTAAGTATGATTATCCTTGCTTTAAGCATTATGAATATGCCTCGCTTTACAAGAGTTGTGCGAAGTGGCTACTTACAGTATAAAAATGCCACTTTTGTAGAAGCCGCACAAGTTCTCGGATTATCTAACACACGCATTATGCTGATACATATCTTGCCTAATCTCTCATCGAGCATTTATGTAACAGCCGCCTTAGCCTTTGCTTCTGCTATTCTTTCAGAAGCAGGACTTAGCTATTTAGGGCTTGGGCTTCAGCCTCCTCTAGCGAGTTGGGGGAAAATGCTTAATGAAGCGCAGCCTTATATGATCCAATCTCCATTTCTAGCTATTATCCCAGGTATTATGATTACCTTAATCGTACTTGGCTTTAACCTACTAGCTGATGGACTTAGAAAAAATAGAGTATAAATTTTTCTCTGTTTTTAATACTAGTAAAGGTATTCATTTACTCAGAAAGGAGAAAGATTTATGCTATTTATTCAAAACGGCAAGCTTCTCACTATGGCTGGCCGCTCTTATGAAAAAGGCTCTATTCTTATTAAAAATGGTAAAATCGAAGCCATTGGTGAAATCACCTGTCCTTCTTCTGATATCCAAATTATAGATGCAACAAACTGCTGGGTTATGCCAGGTATTATAGAAGCTCATTGCCATGTTGGCATCTCTGAACAGAAAAAAGGGATGGAAGGTGAAGACTGCAATGAAATGATGGACCCCATCACTCCGTACTTACGTGCCCTAGATGCTATTAATCCCATGGACCCAGGTTTTGACGATGCTGTACGTATGGGTATCACCTCTGTTATGGTGGGCCCTGGCAGCAGCAATATTGTAGGGGGGCAATTCCTTTTTATGAAAACAAAAGGTAGTAGGTGCATTGATGATTTAGTCGTTAAAGAACCTGCTGCTATGAAAATTGCTCTAGGTGAAAATCCTAAACGTACTTATATGGATAAGCAAAAATTACCTTCTACTCGTATGTCCACTGCCGCTTTACTTCGAGAAGTTCTCTTCGAAGCTAAGCAATATGAGCAAGATAAAGAAGTTGCTCTTCAACAAGGAAATCATACTTTTAAAACGAACTTTAGACTGGAGCCCTGGCTCCCTGTTCTTAGGAAAGAAATTCCACTTAAAGCTCACGTACACCGCGCCGATGATATATTAACAGCTATTCGTATTGCCAAAGAATATGATGTGCGTTTGACGCTTGATCACTGCACAGAAGGTCATCTTATCGCTGAGCATATAGCCACTTCTGGATTTCCTGCTATTGTAGGCCCTAGTCTAGCCTCTCGTGATAAAATTGAGACTCAAAATATAGACTTTAAAACAGCCGGTCTCCTTCATAAGGCGGGTGTCAAAGTGGCTATTACAACAGACCATCCTGTTACACCACTTTATCATCTTCCTAGGTGCGCTGGTATAGCAGCAAGAGAAGGACTAGGTATAGAAGAGGGACTTCACGCTATTACTATTAATGCAGCTGAAATTTGTGGCGTTGCAGACAGGGTAGGGAGCTTAGAAGTTGGGAAAGATGCGGACATTGCTATTTTTACTGGTAATCCTATGGAGATTTTCACTAAGCCTCTTTATACCCTTATCAATGGTAAAATTGTCTATCAAGCTGAAAAGTGTTAAGCCTTCCTTATCCTCTAAATAAAAATGGAGCACTCCTTTACAGATAGTGCTCCATTTCTATGTTTGATTTAGAGAACTTTACGCTCAAAGCTTAAGCAGTCTGTTTCTGTATAATCACTTACATCACCATGACTACTTACTTCAATTTCACTTAAACTACAATGTTTATTGACATTGTAAGCACATGTTTCTACTTTACATAGAATCTCTTCTGTTTCGCCTGCTTCCGTTACATTATTGTGAACGTCATCACTATCTCTATAAGTCTCACAACAAGTGGACTCTGTCCAGTTAGCTCCTTTTCCTCCGATTTGAAGAATTTCAGCTTCACATATCTTTTCTTTGTTATAAACACAAGATTCTACAGAACAATTAATTGTTGGCATGGTCAGACCTCCTTCTTAAAGCTATTATGAACTTTAAAGGTCCCTTTTATACTTCCAGGCAAATAGGCTGACCAATTTTAATGCATTTTGAATCCATATTATGACCAATCTGAGAAGTTTTAACGATTGGCATAGTAGGGTCATCCACTATTTTTTGAACAAGTTCTTCTATAGTTGGTAAAAGATGCTCCTGTTCCATTACAGTATAGCTTCCTAGCAAAATCCCCTTAATCTGTTTGAATACACCTAACTGCTTGTACTGATTAAGATAAGTACTCATTTGCATAGGCCCTCCACTATAGCTTTCTAAAAGAAGGACTTTATCTTTAAAGTCTGGCATATAAGATGTCCCTGCTAGTTTTAAGAAGCATCTAATATTCCCACCAACTACTACACCTTCTAATTTCTCACCTTGTACAAACTTATAATCCAGGCTGAATAAATCATCTTGGCCTTCAAATAGACTTTTTCGAAGACGTTCTTTTTGCAGCCTTCTCTCTGATCCGATTAACAATCGAATTTGATATAAATAAGGCTTAATATCTGCTTTAGTATAAAGGGCATTCAGTACAGTCGTTAAATCACTGTATCCAAATACAGCTTTAGGTGGTAAATTCCTCATAAGTTCATAATCAAGGTACTCTAATACTTCATTCGCTAAATCGCCACCTGAAAGGTCAAAGATAGCTTGAATCTCTGGGTCTTTATAAAACGCCATAAAAGCCTCTGCCTTCTCTTTAGCTGTTCCATTAAAGCCATCTTCTCTTTCATAAATGCAAGGACTCATTTCCACCCTAAGTCCTAATGATTCTAATTCTTGTATAAGTTCATCAATACGTATTTTATAAGTTAAAGCTTGGGGATTTGAACATCCTACAAGGCCTACCTTATCACCTTTTTTCAGTAATGGCATTTCAATCACCTCTTAAATTCTTAAAATTAAACTCACTATATCTACCATTCCATTATGAAGGAGATTGGTTACAAAACTAAGTGGGCCACTGATCACACCTATAACTAATAAAAGGATTAGAATAAGTGAACCATATCTTTCATACTGCATATATTTAAAATATTTATCTTCCGGAAGCACTGCACCTAATACTTTAGAACCATCTAATGGCGGAACTGGAATTAAGTTAAAAACACCTAACCCAAGATTAATCATGACCATATATTGAAGTCCATTAAACACCATCCTTACTAAGCTACTTGTGATGTAGCCACCTGTTACTTTAATAATAAGCCCCATCGTCAATAAGCTCATAAAAGCAATAAAGAAGTTCATAATAGGTCCACCTAGTGCTACCAAGAGCATGCCCTTTTTCCTCTTTTTATAATAATAAGGATTGACCATGACAGGCTTTGCCCATCCAAAATGGAAGAACATCAAACATAAGGTTCCTACTAAATCCAAATGTCTAAAAGGGTTTAATGATAATCTTCCAGACTGCTTAGGTGTTGGGTCCCCTAACTTATAAGATACATAGCCATGAGCAAATTCATGCATTGAAATGGCTATGAGTACTGCTAGTATTGTATAAAGTAAATCTTCTATTTGACTCATTTTTTCATCTCCTAATTTCTTATGGACTGTCATTAATTATTAATCATTAAAATATTATAATATAATGCTTTATTTTTATAATTATTTATAACATAATATTATGTATATTAAAAGGAGATGATGAAATGAATACATTTATAGAAATTACACCTGAAAGCCTTGAAAAAAGTCCCTTCCAACTTATAGGTAAAGAATGGATGCTTGTAACAGCTGAAAAAGATGGCATTGTCAATACTATGACGGCTTCTTGGGGTGGCCTCGGTGTCATGTGGGGAAAAAATGTAGCTTATGTGGTGATCAGGCCACAACGCTACACCAAAGAATTTATTGATAGTAGTGATACATTCTCTCTTACTTTCTTCGCACCTGAATTCAAAAAACAACTTGGCTACCTTGGTAAAGTATCTGGTCGAGATGAAGACAAGATCGAAAAAGCTGGCCTAACCGTAGCACATAGCCATGAAACGCCTTACTTTGAAGAAGCTAACCTTGTTATGCTATGCAAAAAACTCTATAAACAACCTCTTAATCCAGAAGGCTTTATAGCAAGTGGCATTGATGAAAAATGGTATCCAAATAAGGATTACCATGAAATGTATATTGTGGAAATTGAGAAAGTGTTAGTGAAATAATAACAAATCCCCCTTCTAATGGAGGGGGATTTCTGTATTTTCAATAATAAGACTTTGCACTTCATTTAAGTCTATAAAATCATTTGCACTTAAACCCATTGTATGACTTATGCTCTCTGTATACGGATCATGATCTGAATGAGAAGTAGGAGTATGAGGCTGATTTGCTTCTTCTGTTAAAGCAAGTTTAAGATGCTCGGTAAAGAAATAGTTTGCGCTTGTGCTTAACCCAGAAGTAGAAAGTTTAAGGATTTGTCCATCTTTCATTTTAAGACTCCAATCAAATACGCCTACTGAGCCTTCTAGCTGATAGCCATCTACTCTTACACCTAGACTCGATACTTCCACATTTTTCACTTTTATCTTAGACCCTTGTTCTGATTCTACCACTCTATTTGGTCTTGCTTTTTTCACATTAGAGTTCTTACTTAGTTTGAAGGTGAGTGACCACTCATCTCTTACTATAGGTGTATAATTTTCATAGGCTAATTGTAGCTTTAAGTCTTTTAAATCCTCTTCTGTTATGGATCCAAAGACATCTTTTATCCTTCGCCTTTGAGTATCTTCATCCCACCTATTCGTTCCTTCTTGATAGTAAACTTCTAAGTCTCGTTTAGAATCCATAAGTTTAAAGCGTGTATCTAAATGATTTTCCTCATAAGGATCTGGGTAGCTCGTATAAAGTCTTAAAGTGCCTTTATGATCTAGAATCATCTGATCTAACATAAACCCTTCAAGTTTATCCGTTAACGGTATATTTAAGGTTTGGTCTTTCTCATAGTCCATATCCTCATAGTAATTATAATCAAGCTCTTGCATCTTATGATAGGCTTCTTGTAAATCTATATCTAAAGGTATTTCTTCACTTTCAAAATGTCCTATATTTTCTGCTACAATAGTAATTTCCTGTCCGTATAAATTTTTATTCATGTTAATGTCAATAAGATAATAAAGCTTCTTTTTATCTGCTGAGAGGATAGGTTCATATGCATACCCCATACTTGTATGCTTTGCTGGTTGAATACGAATATTTTCTACTAAAGTATTCTCCTCAAAAGGCTCCCCATTCTCTTTGGTCATACTGAGTGCGATAAAACCAGATGAACTATCAATAACGGCCTCCTCTACTGTAAAAATAATGCCTTGATTGTTCACACTTTGCCCCACCACTTGAGCTTCTTTGTGAATCATAGCAAATTGATCCCCTATAAGACTACTAAGAACAGGGCTATTACTTACTGCTACTACACTCATGCCAAGTGCTGTAAAAACTGCCACTAAAGGTAAAAGGATGCGCTTCTTTCCTTTTAACCGAGACTTCTTTTCCTTTTTTGCCTCTCTATGGCTCTCTATAGAGGTTACCTTAATCCCTTCTAAAGCTCTTCTTTTAATGACATCTAAAGACGGCATCTCATTTAGTTTCTTATCTGTATCTAACAACGTTTCACGCTCTTCATTACCTCCATAAAGTGCTTCCTCATCATAGCTTTCTAGGTACTTTATATCTAAATTATCCATCATCTCAGATATTTTCTTACTCATAACACTCACCTCTCTCCTTTAAAAGCTGCTCCAGCTTTTTCTTACCTCTAAAAAGCTTAGTCCCAACTGTAGCAGGATTAATCCCTATATGTTTAGCGATTTCTGATAACTTCTCCATATAGAAGTAACGTCTAATAAAAATCTCTCTATCTGGCTCTGGCAGTGCACTTACTAACTCATTAATCAAGTCGTCACTTTCCTTTGCCATAAGGTCACTTTCAGGTGTAGCATACTCTATAAGATCCTCTTCAAGTGGAAGCAGCTCATAATGACCTTTAGCTCTTATTTTATTGAGTACATGATTTCTCGTCATGGCTCCTAAGTACGCCTTTAAAGAACCTTCTTTTATAGTAAGCTTGTGCCTGTTTTCCCAGAGTTTCACAAACACATCCGCACAAACCTCTTCCATGTCTTCTTTAGTCAGCCTATTAGAGGAAACTTTAAAGGTAACACGTGCTATGTAGCTACTATATACATCAATAAGATTTTCATAGCTCTCTACTTGGCTAGCCCTTATCCCCTCTAGTATTTGTTTCTCGTCCATACTATCCTCCTTATTAGGGTATTCACTTATATAGACACATCAAAAGGTTAATATTTTCCCATTTTCTTATTTTTAGTATAACCAATATTAACCATACCCTAAATAAAACAAAAAGTATCCATGAATTTTATAATCATGAATACTCTTATACACCATTCTACCATTTCCTAAGCTTAAATTTCTCAGACCATGTGCCATTCATTTTTTTCACCCATCTTTTTCAGTACTAACCTATATCCACCATCCCCACTATAGAAATAAATTTCTTCACAAGATGGATTTAGTTCTACTTCAAACTCACTCTTTGCACCTATACTATTATTTAGACCATATGTGGAGTAAAAAGTAATGTACTTATTATCACCACCTTGTTTTACTTTGAGTCCCCTCACATAACCCATACTACCTGCTACATTAATATGGAGTGTCATTACTTTATTATCTTCAGAAAGAGAATAATGAGTGAGGATAACATCTGTCCTCTCACCACCTGTACTCAAGAAAAAAACTAAACCTATTACAAATATGACTATACTGCCTATACTAATAACTATTTTCTTTTTCACAGAATTCCCCCCTATAACATAGAGCTAATGAAATAACATTAAGTATGATCGTAACCATAAGAAGGATTAAAGAAACAAACGCTACTGCATAAGATATATCCATAAGCGCTGTCCAATCTTCTATCTTAACTAAATGATCTGTATAAAAAATTTGCATGCATAATGAAGCAGCACATGCACTTAAACTAACTATTGAAAATGTACCTGTTCTTTTAAAATTTCTATTCTTATATTGCATCATATCTATAATAGGTATTCCCCATGCGATTAATCCAAGTATTAAACTCCCTATATTTAACCAATACGCCTCTATCATCATTTCCTCCTCATTACTCATTGATTGGTATGATTCTGTTCTTTAAAGAGCTGTGCTGCATGAGCATAGGAAAGATTCCACTGCTGCCACTTAGATACAAAATTCACACACTCTTCATAGTTACGTACACAATATTCATAGTCATCATTTTCTACTATTTTCATATCTAAGAGTGGTCCTACTGCAGATAAACTTAGACCGTAGAAATCCTCTACTGTATCTTTCCCTTTTTCTAGGTATAAATCTGCATTATGATGTGCTACCTGATAGTCTGGATTCATATAATTAAGCCCTAAATACATAACTGTAAAGATAATAAATAAAGATTTACAAAGTCTAACCTTTTCTCTACATATTTTAAGCGTAATAAGTCCTAATACTAAGATACATAGAACAAGGAACCAAGTTACATAAATACGTTTTAAAGTAAGTCCGTAGTTATTCATATACATAGCCATTTTAGATAGCGCAGTTACAATAATAAATAAAGTAAAACCTATAAAGAAAAAGGTATAACCTTTCATCCACTTCCTTTTCTTGGCTTCACTCCTACCCTTTGTAAAGAGAGTGATACCCGCAATAACACCCAAATTAAGACAAGCTATAGGAAGCATTTCAAAGAAACCTCGTCTAGCATATTCTGCATAAGTATAGCTCTCTGGCAAAATACTTTGAAAAGCTGATACAAAGTAACTAAGCTGCGCAAAGCAGTATAATAAGTAGAGCATCCCCAGCAAGGTACTAACTGTCATCACAATAGTAAAATCTAGCCCTCTTTCATACTGTGTAGCTGGCACCTTGTTGTCTATCTCTACCTCCAAACTCCATGCCTCTTTCTTGTCTAATCCACGTCCCCTACTTTCCTCTTTCTTCTCATGTGTCAGCCCATATAAGAAACCCATTAGTGGGAAGAAGATTATGGTGAAACTTACGATACGTACAACAATATCTTCAACATCTACATCTATGTATAGGTTTCGTATTATTAAATCCATCATGCCTTCAAAGGCTGCATCTGCGCCAATTAAGAGATTCCCAGCTATAAGAAGAATAGGTATCCCAATAACACATCCTATCCCAATTTTACCTACCAGCTGCATTTTCTTAGAACTGACAAGTTCCTCATCTTGCTTTATAGACTTAAGCCCTATCCCCCAGTTTTGGAAAGGCATCGTTAGAGCGAGCATACCCGCATGCCAAAACCATTTTACAGAGTAACGTTCATAAGTATTACGTTCAAAAAGTCCCCCAAGTTGTAATACCATAAGAGCTGCTAAGAACACGCAGTTGAAGAATTTCAATAGTTCATTTGAAAAGATACTAAAGCTTAGTGCTAGTAAGATTATAGGAATAAAAAGTTTATCTTTAAAAATAAGGCTCACTGGCCCTTTGGATTTATACAGAAAGATAACCCCTATATAAAAAGCTGCAACCACAATAGGTACAGCTATCCCAAATCCTCCAAATACTAAAAGCTCTACCATTAAACAGGTGAGGATAATGGTAATCCCCATCCTCATTCTCTCATCTTTATATCCCATAAATCCTTTCCCCTTTCTATCTACTCTTCATCAGGTCTATACTCAAGTAAGTCCCCTGGTTGACAGTCTAATACTTTACAAATGGCATCAAGCGTAGAAAATCTTACTGCTTTGCCTTTGTTATTCTTCAATATGGATAAGTTAGCAAGGGTAATCCCCACACGTTCTGAGAGTTCATTCATACTCATTTTTCGCTTTGCTAACATCACATCTAAATTAACGATAATAGCCATTTCAATCACCTCTTCTATATTGTAAGTTCATTCTCTTCTTGAATTTCAATGGCAATCTGTACAAGTTTATATAAAATCGCACCAATAAGTGTAACCATAAAGGCTCCTATGGCAATAATAAGTATACTGAGGCTTGGTCCAATGACAATGGCTGCCACTACATACGCTACGAAAATAATAGCTGCGCATACACTAATCCCTTTTAAATGCTTTTGACTGCTTATCGAAAAAGGTTCACGTACCATAATATTTCTTGCTAATCCCTTTGTGTACCATAAAACCATCCAAGCTGGTATACCTGACCCATAGAGCAGAATCATAAAAGATTTATAATGCTGCACGCCATAGAAAGTCGTACGCTTTAATACCTCTGGTACAATCCAAGGTAACCCAATCATCACACCTGTTAATACAATTAATCCTGCTAGACATAACCCATACAAAAATTTGCTTAATAAATTCTTTTCCATTTTATCACCTCAAGGTGATTATATAACGTTCATATTCTAATTTCAATATTTTTTTATCGAAAAACAATATATTTTTATTGATTATATAGAAATACATAAAAAAAGATAAACGCTTTTACAGTTTATCTCTTTTCTAATTCTAATAATTTGATTTTCATTTCAAGACCACCACCATACCCTACAAGCTTGCCATCTGCTCCAATCACTCTATGGCAAGGTATAAAAATAGGGATAGGATTTTTATTATTAGCACCACCTACTGCTCTGCATGCTTTTTCATTACCTACAGCATGGGCAATGTCCTTATAGCTTCTCGTCTCACCATAAGGAATGGTACAAAGTGCTTCCCATACGCGCTGTCTAAAAGGTGTTCCTTGTGGCCTTAAGGGTAAATCAAAAATCTTTCTGCTGCCTTCTATATACTCTCTCAGCTCTTCTGCTGCTTTTTGTAGAAGCTCAGTCTCTTCTTGTATACATTCCTCCTGAAAGTTATCTGCCTCTAGGATGACATTGGTAATCCATCCCTCTTCTTCAGCAACACCAATCTTCCCTATGGCTGTATCATAGTAATAGATGTTTTTCATATTAACTTCCTCATTTCTATACTCTTTACTATAAACTAACCTTTAATGCGATACTTTTTCTCAATTCTTCTATACACAAGTATTAAAAGAATCAGCCCAGGTAAAGCACTTAACCCCATTAAAATACTTGCTAAAGTTATACTCCAAAATCCTAATATGCCAGCTACAATATAAAGGCTTCCATATACGAGCCACATGATTGCATTGGCTTTGTTATAAGCTTTAATATCTGTAATTTCTTCACTTTTTACAACTGTACCTGACCAAAAGTGTATAGGTGTTTTTGCTTTTAAAGCATATAGACCTATACCTAAAAAAGTAACGGCACATATTAGACAAACTATTAAACTGACAATACTTTCTCCCATCTCATCCCATACTCCCTTGCTTTGGAATCTTCATTTTCCTGCTCCGCTATTACATGAAAACCTTGTTTTTTATAAAAATCTACAGCCCTTTGATTCTCTACATAAGCAGCGAGTTCTAACACTTCATACTGTGCTTTGCAGTAGTCTATTAAAGCTTTGCCTACACCCTTTCCTTGTGAATGCGTATCTACAAATAGTGCTCCAATAAAGCTCCCCTCTATAATGCTAATAAACCCTTGTATCTGTTTACCTTCTTCATAGACAAAAGTTTTAGCTAGAGGTAAATACTGCTCTTTTACAACCTTGTAGTTTGCTTCCCAATAATCCCTAGCGATAAAGGGATGCCCTTGTAGCGTTGATGTAAGCCAAATATTCATGACTTCTTCAATCTGTACATCTTGCATTTTATAAATACTATATTTGGTCATTTGAGTTACTCCTTATAAATCTTATAAAATTCTTATTCTGCTTTCTCTAAATGTATTTACGCTTAAACTCTAGCGGTGAGCAGCCTTCATACTCCTTAAACTTAGAGCAAAAGTAGCTTGAATCCTTAAAACCTACGGCCTCTCCAATTTCTTTGATTTTCACCTGCTCCTGCATAACTAGATATTCTTTAGCTTTTTTAATTCTAATCTTATTGAGATAATCAATGGGTTTATGCTCATACGCCTCTTTAAAAAGTCTGCATAAATAGTATTTCGTCACCCCAATTTGATTTGCTAAATCTTCTAATGTAATATCTTGAGCATAATAGGTATCCATATAGCGGATAACAGGTCTCAGTCTTTCATAAATTTGATTCTCATTTTGACAAGCTCTTCTATTCTGATCCATAAAAATAAGGAAATTATAAAGTTGCCCTGAACCTATAATATTCCTCTCATATCTATCTAGTGGCACATTAAGGGTATAAAAAATTTCTTTTATCCTTTGTCTCATTTCTGTCATCCACTCAATATTTAGAACCAATGCATTCCCTATCCCCATATAATCTAAAATACTTTCTATCTGCATTCCATTAAAAGTAATCCATGCTGTTTTCCAAGTTTTGATAGTGGGCTCATAAACATGAGGAATATCTTTTCTAAAGAAAAAAGCCATACCTGGTTTAATGGTATAGACCTCCCCATTAATTTTAAGTATTCCCTCGCCCTCTAAACAATACGTCCATTGATAGTCCGAATACCCCTTTTCCCTCTCTACACCATTCTCCTCATAATACATACCTATCCCTGTTACAAAGCAAGGAAGGCTCTCTACATCTTTAGTTAGCATGGGAAATAACACTTGCTTCTCCATACCCACTCCTCCGTTCAATATTTTTATATCCTTTGCAATATCTTTAGATTTACTTATATTTTAAAACTACCTATAATGCAATTATAGATTAATATTCTTATATCTCAAATTATTATTTTGTATAAAAAAGGAGTCGACTATGTACCCTCAATCTACTACTCAGCCAGAATGGCAAAACCCAGCTATTGTACAAGTAAATCGTAAACCCGCTCGTGCTTATTACATTCCTTTTGCAACAACTGAGACTGCACTTATGCATCACAAAGGCATGTCCCCTTACTACAAACTCCTTAATGGAACTTGGCAGTTTAGCTACTACGATAAGTATAGTGATGCACCAGATAACTTCCACACTTTAGATTTTGATAGCTCTGCTTGGACATCTATCCCTGTTCCTTCTAACTGGCAAATGCATGGCTATGATAAACCACATTATACGAATGTCAATTATCCTTTCCCTGTTAATCCACCTTATGTTCCTAATGAAAACCCTGCAGGCCTTTATATTAAAGAGTTTACACTCCCTGAAAACTGGGCTAATAAAGAAGTATCCATTAACTTTGAAGGGGTAAATGCCTGCTTCTATATTTGGTTAAATGGTACATATATAGGCTATAGCCAAGGGACACACATTCCTGCAGAGTTTGATTTAAGCCATGCCCTTGTAAAAGGTACGAATAAACTTGCTGTTAAAGTACTCAAATGGTGTGATGGTAGCTATCTTGAAGACCAAGACTTCTACCGTTTATCCGGTATCTTTAGAGATGTTTACCTTCTTGCTAGAACGCCTCATGCTATTCGTGATATTTGTGCAAGACCTACATTAGATGAAACCTATACAAACGGTATACTAAAAGTAAATGTGGATTTTACCGGAGAGGATCCATCTGAATTTGAAGCTTCTTTATTTGATGCAAAAGGTCAACTTCTTATGACCAAAACTGTTTCTTGTACGGACTTTACCTTTGAAGTTCCAAATGTTAGGAAATGGACTGCTGAAACACCAGTGCTTTATACCTTAGTCCTTCACCATCAGGATGAATATATTCCAATCCAAATTGGCTTTAGGAAATTAGAAGTCGCTTCTAACGGTGCACTCTTAATTAATGGTACACCTGTAAAACTTAAAGGTGTCAATCGTCATGACTCTCACCCAGATCTAGGGCACTATACACCAGTTAGTCATATGATAGAAGACCTTATGATTATGAAACGTCATAATGTCAATACAATCAGAACTTCTCACTACCCTAATACACCTGAATTTTTAAGACTTTGTAATGAATATGGGTTCTATGTAGTCGATGAAGCAGACCTTGAAACACATGGTACTTATGCCGCTTCTGACTGCAATATTTTAACCAATGACCCAGTTTGGAAAGATGCCTATGTAGACCGTATGATACGTATGGTAGAACGTGATAAAAACCATCCATGTATCATCATGTGGTCACTTGGAAATGAATCCTTTATGGGTGCAAATCATGTGGCTATGGCGACTTGGGCAAAATGGCGCGATGACAGCCGTCTTATTCACTATGAAGGAACTGCTGCTAACGGCTTAGTAGACGGCAAGCCACATCCTTGTGTAGATGTAGTGAGCCATATGTATGCCTCTCCTGAAGAGTGTGAAAAACAAGGACAAGAAACAGAAGATATGAGACCATTCTTCCAATGTGAATACAGTCATGCTATGGGTGTAGGCCCTGGTGACTTAAAAGATTACTGGGATTTATTCTATAAATACCCTCGTCTTATCGGCGGCTGTGTCTGGGAATGGTGCGACCACTCTGTACGTCAAACAGATGAAGAGGACAAAGACTTCTTCGTCTATGGCGGATACTTTGGGGAATTCCCTCATGATGGCAATTTCTGCGTAGATGGTTTAGTAAGCCCTGACCGCGTTCCACATACAGGTCTTAAAGACTATAAACACGTTATCCAACCTGTACAAGTAGAAGCCAAAGACTTATCTACTGGTACCCTTACACTTACAAACCGTTATGACTTCTTAGACCTTAGCCATCTCGCATTAGAATGGACTGTGACTAAAGATGGTATCGAAATAGAGTCAGGTATTGTACAGGATCTTGACATTTATCCACATACTACAGAAGATATAACCCTTGGTTATACACATACACACACAAAGGATGGGGATTACTACCTAAATCTCTCCTTCGTTCAAAAGACATCTACTCCTTGGGCTAGTCGTGGTTATGAAGTCGCTTTTGCTCAGTTTGAACTGGCAGTAGCATCTAAAATTTCTATTCCTGTAGTAAGCAAACTCGAATGCGTACAAACCGCTCAGCATCTTACACTTATAGGAGAAGACTTTAAATATAGTTTCAATACCTTCACTGGCTCCTTTGAAAGCCTAACTTCAAATGGCGTAGAGCTTTTAGCAGCTTGCCCACAGGTAAGTGTTTGGCGTGCACCTACGGATAACGACCGTAATATTTACCACACATGGCGCGGGCAAATGATGCATTGCAGTACTGCTCATGTCTACCAAACTGGCATTAGTGAAAAAACTCCTCACTTTGTAAAACTTGAAGTACGCTACGCTCTAGGTGGCCCATCTGTACGCCCACTTCTTGAAGGTGTTACAACTTATACCGTTTGGGCAAATGGTGAAATCGAAGTGGCTATGGATGCCCAGGTTCGCGACAACCTTGATGTTCTTCCACGCTTTGGATTAGAACTTCATATGCCACAAGGTAATGAACAGGTTACCTACTTTGGTATGGGACCAAATGAAAACTATATAGACTTATGTAGAAGTGCTTATATGGGACTGTTCCATACAACAGTAAATGACCTTTATGAGCCATACATTAAACCACAAGAATGTGGTAACCATACACATGTCAAATGGGCACTTATTCAAAATCAAAGAGGTGTTGGCCTTATCTTCAAAGGGGATTCAGAGTTTAACTTTAGTGCACTTCACTATACAGCGCATGACCTTTCTGATACACCTATGGCACACCTTCTTAAACCTCGCAAAGAAACCATCGTCCATATCGACTACCGCCAAACAGGCATCGGCTCTAATAGCTGCGGTCCTAGACTGGCTGAAAAATATGCCTTTAACGAAAAAGAGATCCACTTTGCCTTCTCTATGAAGCCAATCTGGACTGAAAGCATCCCAGCAGATCTAGAACGCCGTTTCAAACCAAGTCTATAAATAAAAAGTAGTAGCATCTTTTATATAGAGATGCTACTACTTTTTCCTGTTACTCTTTATAAATTGCCTTTATAAATACTTTTGCATTTAAGGCTATGTTAATTTTTTATTTGTCAAAAATAATTTATATTTTATTTAGGAGATTCCTTATACTGATGCATCAGGCTCTACACATTTTATACCTGACTATACTTTAAAAACTGAGGGTTATCCCGTTTTATGCTCCTTATATCAAAATGTTAGTGAACCAGGCTTTTCTGATATTAAGGAATTGGTATTTAGCTGCATGTTTGAGCACAAGCAAGTTTGCAGCGTTCATGAGACGATCGAGCTCAGAGCTTCTTAACATTCTGTAGATAGAAGCCCAAAGAGCATCCCACCTGGCCTTTTACACTTCCTATTATTTATATTGAATCCCGCTCCAATATACATTATTCTTCACAACAGCTTCTTCAGGAAGTTCTACGCCTTCTAAAGCCCATTTCTTGAATTCCATAAAGCCTGTACGGTCCACAATATAACCGATATGCTCTTTGCCACCTGGTGCACTTCTATCAATATACTCTGTTACGTATTTATAAGTATTTAAAATGATTTTAATAATGCTCTCTTCATCTGCCCATACAATAAAGTCTTCAGCAAGTCTCGGATTGGTCTTACCTGTTCTTCCCATAATGGCAAGTCTGTAGTATTTCTTCTGACTTCTTGTCCAAGCACCTGTTGGGCAGGCATTAATACATACGCCACAGCCTACGCATTTATCTGCTTGACGTTCTACACGGTAATTTTTAGCTGATAAGCAGCCTACAGAACGACCTTTGCACCCTTTTACACATGCTCCACAAGATACACATCTTGTGGCATCATACTGAGGCATTGTCATACCAATAATACCAAAGTCTTGCATTCTTGCTTTAATACAGTCATTTTGGCAGCCTGTTAAAGCAATTTTAAAGTGAAGGTCATTTGGGAAAATAGCCTTCTCAATTTTTTTAGCAAAATCTGTTGTATTATAATTTGCAAATGGACACACTTTATTCCCAATACATGCTGATACGTTACGTGTACCTGCTGAAGTGTACCCTTTACCTGGTACTTCTTGATTAATACCAAGGCCTTCAATAATAGGCTGAAGCATTTCATTAACTTTATCCATATCTTCAAACTTAATACCTAAAATCTCAAAACCTTGTCTAATGGTAATATGCACTTGGCCATTACCGTATTTTTCTGCAATCTCTTGGATTTTACCAAGGTACTCCGCATTAATAAGACCACCTGGAACACGTACACGAGAAGCAGTGATCCCTCTTACTTTAGTTACCCTAAAAGCGTTCTTTTTCAGTTTCTTTGTATTGATATCCATCACTTAACCCCTCCTAGTCTCTTAATAGTTTCCCTTGTGTATAGTTAAATACTGGTCCTTCTAGGCAGATGTAAGTATCACCAATTTTACAATGACCACATTTACCAATACCACAGCACATTTTACGTTCCTGAGAAATCCAGATATTCTTTTCTTTAATGCCACGTTTTAAGAATTCAGCAACTGTGAACTTCATCATAATAGGTGGACCTACCACGACAACCTGTACATTTTCCATATCCTTAATCTCAAGGTCTGGGATATATTTTGTTACAAGACCTGTAGGGCCCTCATAACCTTCTGGTGCCTGGTCTACTGTCACTGTAATCTTTGCAGCTTCTGCCCAAGCTTTAAGGTCATCTTTAAAGAGTACATCATCTGGTGTTTTAAAACCTGTAATAAGTGTAAGTCCTTTACATTCTTCTTTGTGCTTTGCAAAATGCTCTATAATACCTCTTACTGGTGAAAGACCTGTTCCACCTGCCACAACCACTACTTCATGCCCTCTGTAGTTGTCTAGCTCAAAGCCATTTCCATAAGGCCCTCTTAAGAACAGCTTATCCCCAACATACTTTTCAAAGATTTCTCCTGTTACTTTCCCTACTTTACGAATAGTAAGGTCAATAGTACCTTCTCCAATACCACTTACAGAAATAGGTGCTTCCCCATACTTAGGAAGAGAAACTTCAAAAAATTGGCCAGGCTTTACATCACCTTCAAATGCCATACGGAATGTATATTCAATAGCTGTATGCTGGATAACTTCTTTAATTTCTGATAAGAAAGGAATATATTCGTTTTTCATTAGCCCTCAATCTCCTTCATGCCATCTGATAATTTGTTGATACAAGCAGAAAATGAAATGTATTCTGGACAAATATCATCACAACGTCCACAGCCTACACACATGTTGTAGCCAAAACGTTTTTTGTAATCATATACTTTATGAAGGACTTTAAAGCGCATACGCTGACCTTTATCACCTCTAAAGCTATGACCACCTGCCATATCTGTATAGCCGTTCACTTGACAAGACGCCCATACTCTGCGGCGCTCCCCTGCCTGTTTACGGTCAGACCCTTCATAAAATACATCCTGCATGGTAAAGCATGTACAAGTTGGACATACAAAGTTACATCTTCCACAAGCAATACAGCGTTCATTGTATTCATTCCACATGGTACTATCCATAATGTCTAAAGAAAGGTTCTCCGGAATGTTTACGCGTGTTTTATTCTCTGTTACAAAGTCAGGTTTTACAGTTACTTCCTCTACTTCTTCAAGGCGCGTAATAAGGGCTTCAAATTCACCATCTATAAGGGCACTATCCCCATCTACTTTAATATAAGCATCATAGTGATCCGACTTATTCGTTCCCATGTCTACGCAGAAACAGCTGTTAAAAGACTGTGAGCATCCCATTAAGATGAACTTTGTTTTTTCTCTTATTCTTTTATAGTAAAAGTCTTCAAATCCATTTTTAAGATAGATATCATCCATACGTTTTACAGCATGAAGGTCACAGCTACGCACAAAAACAATAGCACCTTTTTTAGGCCCATCTGCTACCTTTACTTCATCTTCAGTAAAATAAAAGAGTGTCTCAGAAATAGGTGTTAAAATCTCTTTATAAGAGAACTCTGATTTTACTTCAAAATTGATCTCCCCTAATGATTCTACAGTCCCATAACGTACACGGTCTGTATCTGAATATGTGCCTTCTCCTACAAAGGTCTTAGGTGCATAGATGCTGTATTCTTTTGAAAGCTCTCTTAAAATGCTATCTAAGTGTGCTGTACTTGTTCTATATCCCATTCTTTACACTCCATTCTTTTCATTCTCGTTAATTCGTTAACACGATGTCTTCTGCCAGTATATTAGAGATTGAAAAAAAGAAATGTGATGTTTATCACGTTTATGCTTAAATTTTATGATGTAGTCACATAATAAGAATTGGACTAGATTAAATACCTTAAATCATGTTAAAATATCGAGATTCTAAACAGAAGGTAGGATATTTATGGCATCTATTACTCAAGAAACTTTACAAAAGCTTAGCTTATTTCAGGGATTACAGTCTTCTACTTACGCTGCCCTTATGGATATAGGACGTGTTGAAACTTATAAAAGTGGTGAACACCTTTTTAGAGAAAAAGATGAACTCTGCTGTTTTTACATTATATTATCAGGAACTGTCTCTCTTTATAAAACCAATTCTAATGGCCAACAAAAAACTATTTTTATACTAGGCAAAGATACTCTACTTAACGAAACACTCTTTGATCCTATCCCTGCTTCTATTAGCTGCAAAATTCATGAAGATTGTAAAGTCCTTGTATTTTACCGTACAGACCTTATCCGTCTCTTTCAACAGGATTTTAGACTTGTACAAAACTTTACAAATCATCTTAGTAAACGCATTAGACGTTTATATCGCCAGCTTAAGAATTCTACATCCATCATTAAGATCGAGAAGAAACTTGCTGCTAAACTTTGGAAGCTTGCTCAAGACTACGGCATGCCTCATGAAAAGGGAACCATGATTAACTTCCCTATCACGATTACTTCTCTTGCAGATCTTCTAGGTTCTTATCGTGAAACAGTGTCGAGGGCACTCAAAATTTTGGTTGAAAAAGAGCTTATTATTTACGAACACAAGTATATATTTATCCCTGACCCTAGTGCTCTTTCTATATTTTTTAAATCACCGTGAGATTGGTCACGGTGATTTTATTTATAAACAAGTATACTCTAGCTATCGTTAATTAATTATCAAAAGGGAGGTTCTCCATGAAAAAAGTACAATCTACATGCAATGTATGTTCTTTAGCTTGTAATCTTGACTTCTATGTAGAGAATGAACAGATCGTAAAAGTGATACCTACACCACACTACCCTGTAAACAAGGGGTTTTCTTGTATTAAAGGCATTTCACTTGATAAACAAAACACTAAATTCAAACCTTCACCTCTTCCAAAAATCCGTAACGTAAAAGGTGAAATGCAAGAAACAACATGGGAAGAAGCTTATGATTATGTTGCTAAAAAGCTTCTTGAAATCAAAGAAACTTATGGTGGTGACAGCATTGCTGCTATTAGTACAGGCCAACTTCCTTTAGAGGAAATGGCACTCTTTTCTCATGTTATGCGTAACTTCCTAAGAGGCCATGTAGATGGGAATACAAGACTATGTATGGCAACTTCTGTAGTAGCCCATAAACAAAGCTTTGGTTTTGATGCACCACCTTATACTTTAAATGACTTTGAACTTTCAGATACCATTTTCTTAATTGGAGCTAACCCAATCGTTACACATCCAATTATTTGGAGCCGTATCCGTAATAATCCAAATAAAAAAGTAATCGTTATTGACCCAAGACGTTCGGAAACAGCACAAAGGTCAGATTACCACTATGCTTTAAATGGTAAAACAGATATTTACCTCTTCTATGGACTAGCTTACATTCTGATCGAAAAAGATTACCTAGACCATAACTATATTGAGGCTCATACAGAAAACTTCCAAGGCTTTAAAGACCTTGTAGCTGAGTATACACCTGATGTGGTTGCTAAAGAGACTGGCTTATCTATAGAGTCACTCTATGAAATGGCTGGGCTTATTCATACAGGTGAACGTGTATCCTTCTGGTGGACAATGGGTGTTAACCAAGGCTACGAAGCAGTAAGAACAGCCCAATCGATCATTAACCTTGCCCTTATGACAGGTAATATGGGCCGCCCAGGAACAGGGGCTAACTCTATTACTGGACAATGTAATGCTATGGGCTCTCGTGTATTTAGTAATACAGCAGGCCTTTACGGTGGTGGCGACTATGACAACCTAGTAAGACGCAAGGCTGTATGTGAAGCACTTCAAATTACAGATGAACAGCTTATTAACAAACCAACTCTCCCTTATAATGCGATTATTGAGAAAATTAACAGCGGCGAAATTAAAGCCCTATGGATTGTTTCAACAAACCCACGCCATTCTTGGACTAACAATACGACTTTCCAAGAAGCGCTTGAAAAACTTGAGCTCTTCATCGTCCAAGATATTTATGACGACACACATACTTCTCAAGATGCAGGCGTATTCTTCCCTGTTGTATCAGGTCTTAAGAAAACAGGAACTTATATCAATACAGAAAGACGTCTTTCTGCAATGCGTCCTGTCCTTTCTAAGGCTGAACATGAAAAAACAGATCTTGAGGTATTCCTTGGTGTAGGTAAGGCACTTGGAATGGGCAGCTTACTTGACCTTTGGCAAACACCAGAAGCTATTTTTGAGCTTATGAAAAAATGTTCAAAAGGTATGCCTTGCGATATTACAGGTATAACTTATAAGGCACTTGAGGGCAGCGCTGGTATTCAGTGGCCATTTAGAGAAGGTGAAACTTTAGAAGAAGATGAACGTCGTCTCTTTGAAGATGGTAACTACTACACACCTTCTAAAAAAGCAAAATTCATGTTTGATAAGATTATGGACAACCCACTTCCTACAACGGCCGAGTTCCCATATATCTTAAATACAGGTCGTGACACAGTAGGTCAGTGGCATACACAAGTACGTTCTAGAGAAATTGGCGTAGCTGAAGATGCTTATGCAGCACAGGCTTATATTTACATTCACCCTGAACTTGCAAAAGAGAAAGGTATTAAGGAAAATGAAATCTTTGAAGTAGCTTCTATTAATGGCCGTACTTCTAGATTTGCTGCAAGAATTACTGAAAATGTAACTGTTAACCAACTTTATGCACCAATGCATTACATTGAAACAAATAACTTAACACCATCTCTTTATGACCCGTTCTCAAAAGAACCATCCTATAAAACCACACCCATTAACATCTATAAAATTGTAGGAGAATGTTAAGATGAAAAGAATAAAAATCGATCGTTCTAAATGCGTCGGCTGCCTGACTTGTGTAACAGCTTGTATGGTTAGCAATGACAGCTTAGACCCTAGAAACCGTATTGTCATCGATAGCGAAAATAAATATGCACCGATTTTCTGTCGTCACTGTGAAGAACCTGAATGCGTCTTTACATGTATGACAGGTGCTATGCATAAAAACCCTGAAACTGGTCTTGTAGAATATGATAAAGAGCAGTGTGCAAGCTGCTATATGTGTATTATGGCTTGCCCATATGGGGTACTTAAAAGTGACTCCCTTAAACAACAAGAAATTATGAAATGTAATATGTGCGCTCACCGAGGCGATGGGCCTATGTGCGTTGATAAATGTCCAATGCAAGCTATTACTTTAGGGGAGGTATAAAAAATGAAATATGTTGTACTCGGCGCTTCTGCTGCTGGTATAAGCGGTGCAAGACGACTACGTGAACTTGATGCATCTGCTGAGATTACTTTAATCTCAACAGATGAGCATATTTACTCAAGATGTATTTTACATCACTATATTGAAGGGATTCGTGACCTTAATAAACTTCAATTTGTGCCAGCTGATTTTATAGAAGCAAATCGTATTCACTGGTTAAAAGGTGAGGCTGCTGTAAAAGTAGATACTGTAAATAAAATAGTAACAACTTCTACTGGCAAAGAAGTAACTTTTGATAAACTGCTTATTGCCACAGGCTCCCATGTTTTCTTCCCACCTATCCCAGGTCTTAAAGAGGCTAATAATGCTATTGGGTTCCATGACCTTGATGAATGTGAAGCTATTATGCAGCGAGCTAAAACAGCAAACAACGTAGTAATTATGGGTGCTGGTCTTGTAGGGATTGATGCTGCAAGTGGCCTCCTCCACTTAGGCAAATCGGTTACAATCGTTGAAATGCGTGACCGTATGCTTTCTATACAGCTTGACCACAAGGCTGCCAGTAGCTATGAAAAGGCTTTTGCCCAAAAAGGTGTTAAGCAGCTTTATAGCGTAGGTGCGAAAGAACTTATCTTAGATGAAAACAACGCCATTACTGCTATCAAACTAAACAGTGATGAAGTCATCCCTTGTGACCTTCTCATTGTAGCTTCTGGAGTACGTGCTAATGTAGGCTTCTTAGAAGGTAGTGGTATTGAAGTAGACCGTTTTGGTCTTGTGATTGACCCACTTGGTCAAACTTCTCACCCAGATGTTTATGGTGCAGGTGATGTTACTGGACGTAATCCAATTTGGCCTGTAGCTGTTAAAGAAGGGATTGTTGCTGCAAGCAATATGGCAGGGCAAACTAAAGAAATGACAGACTTCTTCGCAAGTAAGTCTACTATGAACTTCTTAAATATCCCTACTATGTCACTTGGCCTAGCGCAGCCAGAAAACCCTGAAGACTATAACATTGAAATAGAAGAAGATGACAAAGGCAACTATAAGAAAATTGTTCACAAAGACGGCAAAATCTATGGTGCCATCCTCCAAGGTGACCTAGCCTATTCAGGTGTTTTAACACAGCTCATTCGAAACAATATTGATGTTTCTAAAGTGAAAAAGCCACTCTTTAAAATTGACTACTCAGACTTCTTCAATATGACTGAGAACTTTGAGTTCACCTATAAAGAGCACTAAAATCGGGATAAAATCTATTTATTAAGGAGACTGTTATGCCTCAAAAATCGCTTAAAGCTAAACTTGCTAACTTACCTGTTCCTATTTTGCCAACGCTTGTAGGTGCAGCTACACTTTCAAATATGTGGGCGCCACTTGGTTTCACCTGGATTCGCCATTTAACCATGTGGGCCTGCGCCATTGTTATGCTATGCTATGTAGGTAAAATGATCTGCCACTTTAAAACAGTTAAAGCAGAATACTCTAATACTGTACCTGCTAGCTTATACGCTGGGTTTACCATGATTACTATGATTTTAGGAAGTTATGTATTTGACTTTAGTCCTGTTATAGGTAAAGCCATTTGGGCTTTAGGACTTGGGCTTCATGCTCTCCACTTAATCGTGTTTATTTATAGAAATGTTATTAAAGGCTTTAATAAAGATACTTTCGTACCAAGTTGGTTTGTAACTTTTAATGGTATTATGGTTTCTACTGTAGTAGGTGTTCCTATGAATGAACCTGCTATTGGTAAATTTATCGTTTACTATGGTCTTGTTGCTTTAGCTATTTTACTTCCTTTAATGGTTGTAAGGCTGATTAAATACCCTATTACAACAGGTCCACTCTTTATGACAAAAGCTATTATTTTAGCACCAACGAGCCTTTGCCTTGTAAGTTACCTAAACTTCATTACCGAGCCAAATGTATGGATTGTTTATAGTTTATATGCTATTGTCTTTGTTTCACTTCTTTATGTGGTGATGAACTTACCAAAATTCTTCTCCTTCACTTTCCATCCAGGCTTTGCAGGCCTTACATTCCCAATGGCTATCGGTATTGTTGCTTCTAATAAAATGTCTGCTTTCCTTATTAATGCAGGCCATGAAGCCTTTGGCAATGCGGTTAAACAAATTGCTGGTTTACAACTTTATGTGACTACAGCAATCGTTGCCTTTGTAGTATTTAACTTCTTTATGATGCTTGTTAAAAGCTTTAAAACAAACGAATCTGCTTAATACATAACACTTAAATAATGAAATATAAAAAGACTGTTAAAGTAATACTAACTCTAACAGTCTTTATTCTATATGAAAGAAAGGATACTTCTATGATATCAAATCTAGCTACTCTTATTTTAATGGGTGGTCAAAATAAACGTATGAATGGCCAGCATAAAGCCTTTTTAAAGCTTCACGAGAAAAGCTTTCTCGATCAGATTATTACAAGTCTTAAGTCCTGCGGGCCTATCTATCTTTCTGTTAATGATAAATCCCTTTATAGCCATCTGCCTTACCCTCTTATAGAAGACTGCTATAAAGAGATTGGCCCTATTGGGGGTATCTACTCTACGCTCCTTAAGGTGCCGTCTAACTATGTGTTTATCACCGCCTGCGACATGCCTTTTATGGAGGCTGAGTTTGTTAACTATCTTTATAGTCAGCTTGAACCTGATACCTCCTGCATTGTCGTATCAGACTCTAGCGGGCGCTTCTACCCACTTGGCGGCATTTATTCTAAAACCATGCTCCCTCTTATTAAAGAGCAGATTGAAAATGAAAACTACCGCCTTGGTGCTCTCCTTAAACGTGCAGGCGCTAAAATCGTTCCATTAAATGAGACGCCTTTTAGTGAAAAACTTCTTCGTAATATTAATACACCGAAGGAGTACGAAGCACTATTAGAGAAGTAGTAAGCATTTCTTTTTGTACTAGGAAGGTTAAACTAATCTCGTAAAAATAATAATTTTGAAGTATCTATTACAATACCTACCTTCTGCTCACCAAGTATTTCTTCTATGCCTTCGTATTCTCGTCTACTACAACTATATAGAAGTTTGGAGCCATCTTCTAAGTATAATTCTATCCTCACCTTGTCAGGTAGAGCCATAACCTTCCCTACCTGTGCACTAGCATGATTTTGGCTACCTGAATAAGGCGTGATGACTAGATCACTTTCTCTAATACCTACATACCCTATATCATCTGAAATCGTTAAGCCTTCTAATTTAAGCCCCCAAGCTTCCACCCCTACTGTCTGTGCATCTATTTGTGTTAAAGGTGCCACATTACAGCGTCCTGTGAGTCTTGCCCCAGTTAAGGTGGTAGGTCTTTTAAAGATTGTTTCTGTTCTATTTTGTTCTATAACCCTTCCCTCTGAAATAATAGCTACCTCTTGGCAGTATTGATAAACTTCCTCTTTATTATGAGATACATACAACACACTCCCTTTAAAAGCTTCTAAAGCTTTTTGGAAAGGTTCCTCCAGTGTCTGACGCAAGTGGCTATCTAGCGCAGAAAAAGGTTCATCTAGCATTAAAAGATCTGGCTCTTGAGCAAGGATTCTAGCCAGTGCTACTCTTTGCTTTTGTCCACCTGAAAGGGCCTTGGGCTTTTTACGTTCAAGTTCTTCAAGTTCTAGGAACTTTAGATAATCCCTAATACGCTTCTCTTTTTCTTCCTTAGTCCCTTTCATACCAATGGCAATGTTATCATAAACACTCATATGATTAAAAAGGGCATAGCTTTGAAACATAAGTCCTACATTCCGCTCTTGTGGTTTAAGATTAATCCCACGCCTCGAATCAAAGAGCACTCTATTATTAAGGGTAATCATTCCCCTATCTGGTAGGATGATCCCTGCAATCATTTTAAGTGTGATCGATTTACCCGAGCCAGAATAGCCTAAAAGTCCTGTGACCACATCTTCTGTCTCTAAATCTATTTTGAGGTTAAATCCCTCTAATACCTTTTCAACATGGATTTTTAGACTCATACTCTTAGCTCCTTCTATTAAAGTAATTCATTAATCCTAACATGATACAAGAGATAAGGGTGATAATAGCCGTCCAAAAAGCTGCAAGCTCCACCTTACCATTTGCTGTAGCAAAGTAAATAGCTAGGGGCATGGTTTGGGTTACACCTGGAATATTCCCTGCAATCATAAGCGTAGCCCCAAACTCTCCTAGTGCCCTTGCAAAAGCTAAAATAAGCCCTGCTAAAATACCTGGTAAGGCCTCGGGAATAAGAATACGCATAAAAATTTGAAGTTCTGATAGTCCAAGAGTCCTAGCTGCCCAAATCACTTCTTCATCTACCTGTTCAAAAGCCCCCTTTGCCCCACGGTACATAAGTGGAAAAGCTACAACAACAGCCGCTAAAACAGCGGCTGTAGGGGTAAAAATAATATTTAAGTTAAGCCCCTTTTTACCAAAGAGGACTAATAATATAAAACCTATAACAGTAGGGGGCAGGACTAAAGGCAAGGTAAATAATACATCTAAAAACCACTTCATACGTCCTTGTAAGTTCATAGATAATCTCGCCATTCCAACACCTAATAGGAACACAATACTTAGAGCTGTTAAAGCTATTTTTAAGGATAAAATAAGCGGACTTAAATCCATAGGCATCTTTGCTCCTCCTTATTCTTGAGGTGTAAAACCATATGCTCGAAAGATATCTTGTGCTTCCTTAGAAGTGAGAAAAGCTGTAAAAAGCTTAGCTTCTTCTAAGCGAGGGCTGCCTTTTATAAGCGCTACAGGATAAATAATAGGATCATGCCAACTTTCATCTGCGCTGTCACAGATTATTACTTTCTGACTCACCTTTGCATCAGTTTCATAAACAATACCCGCCTCTGCGTTACCTGTCTCTACCCAAAAGAGTACTTCCCTTACATCTTTAGCGTAAACCAAGTTATCTTTTAACTGATCTGTAAGCCCTAAGGCTTTAAAAACTTCTTCTGTATACTGTCCTACTGGTACACTTCCAAAGTCTCCCACTGCAAGTTTCTCTAAGTCTGTTTCACCTAAAGTCTTAAAGCTTAAAGATTTACTATCATCTTTTCCTGTAATGAGCACAAGCTTATTACGAAGGACCTCTTTCGTACTCTCCTCTTCTACAAGCCCTGATTCTATTAACGTCTGAACTTGCGCTTTCCCTGCTGAGAAAAAGACATCTACTGGCGCGCCTTGCGCAATCTGCTCCTTGAGGGCCCCTGAACTGCCAAAGTTAAACTTCAAAGCTATATCTGGATACTGCCCTTTAAAAGCCTCTTGTATATCTGCCATACAATCTGTTAAACTGGCCGCTGCCGAAATAGTCAGTTCCCTTGAAAGCGACTTTTGACTACAGCCACTTACAAGGAAGACAAGAAGGCTGATTACTAAAACGTGTAATATTTTCTTCAAGCCGCACCTCCTACTTACTTCCTATACTTATTATACTCTATTAGTGCTATGCTCTGGCATGGCACACTCTGATGCACTCCCTTTTAAGATTCCAATTCCATGTTCCAGGCTATCTAGTATACTCTCTAGATTTTCACGTACTGCCTTTGGGCTACCTGGTAAGTTCACAATAAGCGTATCCCGACGAATGCCTGCTACACTGCGGCTTAACATGGCTCTTGGTGTAATTTGAAGACTATAGTAACGCATAGCCTCTGGTATACCAGGTACTTGCTTTTCTATAATATCAAGGGTTGCTTCAGGTGTGCAGTCTCTTTTTGAAAAGCCTGTCCCACCTGTTGTTAAGATTAAATCGACATGCCTTGTATCACACCAAGTCTTCATCTTTTGACTAAGCTGTTCTCTTTCATCTGGCAAAATCACATAGTCTATGACTTGCCAACCCTTAGCAGTTACCATTTCCTTAATGACTTCGCCGCTTCTATCTTCTCTTTCACCTTTAGAACCTTTATCACTGGCGGTAATAATGCCTACTTTAATCATTTTCGATCATCCTCATTTCGTCACCTACTTTAATAGTGCCCCCATGAATAACGCGTGCAAATACACCTTCTCTTGGCATAATGCAGTCTCCTACTTGATAATAGATTTGGCAATGATGGTGACACTGTTTACCTATTTGTGTCATTTCTAAAATCACATCATTGCACTGAAAACGTGTTCCTACTGGTAAATGCTTAAAGTCAAACCCTTTTACAATAAGGTTCTCACCAAAAGCACCTGGTCCTACCTTGGCACCTCTTTCTTTAAAAGCTTCAATTTGCTCATGACTAATGAGGCTGACTTGACGGTGCCATTTCCCTGCATGGGCATCCTTTTCAATGCCGAAGTCCTCTATAAAGTTACCTTCTTCAATATTAATCTTTTGTGTACCTCGTTTTTCACTAATACATAGTGCCATCACTTCTCCCATGTCAACCTCCTATTTGTGCCATGATTTTATCTTCGTCTTCTTCCCTAGGTGCATCACCAAAATGATGTTTTTCTGGTTTGTAATGAATAGCTTCTCCTATAAGCCTGGTTAGTTCTTCCTGGCTAATACCACTTCTTAATAAGTGTTTCACATCAAGTCCTGCTTTAGAGTGTAAGCAAAGCTTTAAGAAACCATCTGCTGTTAAGCGGATGCGGTTACATGCATCGCAGAAACACTCACTCACTGCACTAATAAAGCCAATCTTACCTTTAAAGCCCTCTATCTCCCAATACTGAGCAGGGCCATTGCCTAGTTTGCCTTTATAAGGCTTAAGTATACCAAACTTCTCTTCAAGTATAGCTATAATCTCTTCTTTACCTATACGCTCAAACTGTTTACCAAGTCCAATAGGCATAAGCTCAATAAAGCGTACATGAATAGCATCATGCTGAGCTAATTGAGCAAGAGCGCAAATAGCTTCTTCATTTAGATGTTTAGCGACTAAGGCATTAACTTTCACCCTTTTTAGGTCACTATGGGCTGCCTTATGAATAGCTGCTAATACCTTATCTAAACCGTCTACCTTTGTAATTTCCTTAAAATGCTTTGGGTCTAAAGTATCTAAACTAATATTAATCTGACTAATACCAGCTTCTATTAAATCCTCTAACTGCTTTTCTAAGAGGAGCCCATTCGTCGTAAGTGTAATTTCTTCAATACCTTCTACAGCTTTAATCTGTCTCACTAAACTTACAAAGTCAGGTCTTACTAAAGGCTCACCACCTGTTAACTTAATCTTTTTAATACCCAGTTTGGCTGCACTTTTGCATACTTTTATAATCTCCTCAAAGCTTAGTACTTCTTCCTTTTCTAAGCATGAGATGTCGCCCTCAGGCATACAATAGACACATTTTAGATTACATCTGTCTGTAACAGAAATTCTTAAGTAATCTATAGATCTATGTTTTCCATCTTCCATCAGCTTCTCCTCCAATCTTTCTAGATTTTTTAGTTAAGAGGAGATAATATTTTCTCCTTGATAATCTCTAAAACGCCCTCTATATCATTTAAGCCTATAAGAGGCACGCTGGTTTCTAATGGAACATCTGTTACAATGGCTAACAAAGTTTCAGGGTCACATACGCTTTCTTTAGACCTAGCACTTCTTACTACCTCTATTTTAGGAAAAGCAGAATATTTCATCCCCTCCAAAATAACAATATCCATATCTTTCTGATAGGCTATCATTTTTTCAATAGAAGGTTCTTCATGCTCCTGTACCATCATCATCTTGGTCTTAGAATAGACAATAACATTCTTAGCCCCTGCCGCTTTATGTCTGTAGCTATCCGTTCCTTCATGGTCAGCCACAAACTCATGTCCATCATGTTTGATCACACCTACTTTGTATCCTAACTGAGTTAATCTTGTTACAAGCTGCTCCACTAAAGTGGTTTTACCTGAGTTTTTAATACCACTTACAGCAAAAACTTTAGGCTTCTTCTCTTTTATAGTGTCCACTTTTACCACCTTGCTTTTCTATAAGACGAACATTTGTAATCTCCATCCCTTTATCCATAGCTTTGCACATATCATAAATCGTAAGAAGTGCTAAGTTTACACCTGTTAAGGCTTCCATTTCCACGCCTGTCTGTCCACTTACTTTAACAATGCAGCATGCTTCAATACTTAAAGTCTCTGGATGCATGGTAAAGTCTACTGTGCATTTAGAAATCATAAGAGAATGGCACATTGGGATAAGGTCTGATGTTTTCTTCGCTCCCATAATGCCTGCTATTCTTGCTACACCTAATACATCGCCTTTTTTAGCTGTTCCATTTGAAATAGCATCATATACAGCTTGATTCACCTGAATACTGCCTCTTGCCTCGGCAATACGTGTTGTCACTGCCTTTTCGGAAACATCCACCATAACGGCATTTCCTGATGCATCAAAATGTGTTAATCTATCATCCATATTTATCACCTTTTCTTTTATCTAGGCCTAATCGCTTACTTTTATTACGAACTTCTATTTTTTGTTTTATATTAAAACAACTTGAACCTTATCGCCTACTTCCAGTCCCTTCGTACCTGCTGGAATGTCAATAAGTGCATTGCATAGGCTCATGGTATAAAGAGAACCTGAAGCATGATTGTTATGATTAAGTGTTACTTTTCCATTTTCAAAAGAAGCACGTATAAAACGTCTCTTTGGACTATGCTTTAGAAAGACACTTGCCATCTGCCCTTCCGTATAAAGAGGCTGAATGCTCTTATCCCCAGAAAGATGGGCTAAAAGTGGTCTAATGAGAAGCTCAAAGTTTGCCAGTGCAGCAAAGGGATTACCTGATAGCCCTACAAGTAGTTTATCTCTATACAAGGCCGCTAGTACGGGTGTCCCTGGCTGCATAGCTATACGCCAAAATAGTCTTTTAGCCTCTAGTAGTTTAATCACTTCATGCATAATATCCTTCTTCCCTACAGATACACCACCTGTAGTGACCATAAGGTCTACTTCATTCCAATGCTTTTCTAATACATGGGCTACTTGCTCCGCTGTATCTTCGCTCATTCTAAAGACGTGTACCTCTATACCTAATGCTGTAGCCTTTGCCTCTAGCATGACTTCATTAGCATTATAAATCTTACCTGGTTTTAAAGGTTGCCCTAAAGGTGTCAGCTCATCTCCTGTACATAAAAGTCCCATTTTAAGCTTTCTTCTTACTTCTACCTGCTCTATACCCATACTGGCTAGAATGCCTAAAGTGACAGGTGAGAGCTTCTCGCCTTCCTGTAAAAGGGTTGTGCCTGCCTGAATATCTTCTCCTTGATAGCAGTAATTGGCATAAGGTTTAAGGGCTTTATAAAGCTTTACTTCCTTTTCACCTTCATCTGTATCTTCCTGTCTTAATACGCAGTCGCACCCTTTTGGAATAGGTGCACCTGTCATAATACGAACAGCTTCTTTATCTCCTACTTCTTCTGGGAAGTAATCTCCTGCACAGACTTCACCTACTACTTTTAAAGTAATAGGTGTATCGATAGATGCTCCCTCACTATCAGCCGCCTTAAAGGCATAACCATCTAAAGGGGAACGGTCAAAAGGTGGATTGGAGATAGGTGCCTTATAGTCCCTGGCTAAAATACGTCCATTAGCCTGATTTAAAGGAAGCACCTCTACTTCCAAATGCACCCTACTTGCTGATCTTAAAAGGGTAATGGCCTCTTCTAAATTCATTCCTACCATACCTATTCTCCTTTACCAAAGGAGCAGTGTGGATAGACACAAGGTTTACATCCTGTACATAGTCCGCCGTGTCCTAATTTCACTAAGTCTTTCTTACTAAGCTTCTCGCCTGCCATAATACGTGGCAAGACTAGGTCAAATACTGTAGCCCCTGCATACATAACACAGCCCGGAAGCCCCATAACAGGAATGTCCTCTCCGTAATAACCAAGTAAAAACATAGCGCCTGGCAACACTGGCGCACCATAAGAAATAATTTCAGCCCCTACCGCCTTAATAGCACTTGGCGTTACATCATCAGGGTCTACGCTCATACCGCCTGTGCAAATAATCATATCCGCACCTTGTGCTAAGAAGTCCTCTATAGCCTCTGTAATCCTTTCGATTTTGTCATCTACAATACGTTGCCCTAAAACCTCTGCGCCAAATGGCTCTAACTTTTTACGAATAACTGGGCCAAAGGCATCTTGGATACGCCCTTTATACACTTCACTACCTGTTGTAACAATGCCTACCTTTTTATGCTGAAAAGGTAGAATTTGAAGAAGTGGCTTATGCCCTGCTACTCTTTTTACTTCTTCCATCACTTCTTTTTCTATTAAAAGTGGAATAACTCTTGTACCCGCCAGTTTTTCTCCTGCTTTTACAGCTAAGTTGGTATGACGCGTCGCAATCATGACTTGATCAATGCTATTAATCTCTATAAGCCTTTCAGTATCTACCTTAAAAAGCCCATCACATGTGGCAATGGCCTCTATCTTTCCTTCCCTCACCTCAGATGGCTTAATATGTTCATTGTGACAAATGCCATATAAAATCTCAGCAGCCTCATTTTCATGAAGCATGTTCTCATCTTTTTCCCAAATATATAAATGTTCCTTACCAATGGAGAGTAAAACAGGAATATCCTCCGCCTTAACTACATGGCCTTTCTTAAAAGCTACACCTTTTGTGACATCTTTAATAATTTGCGTAATATCATGACAAAGTACATGACCTACTGCATCTTCTGTACGAATCTGTTTCACCTTGTTTACCTCCTTTATATATCAAGGACTATAATACGTTAATGATTGTTAAAAAATATACTATCTCCATTTTACTCTATCTTTTCATTTCTTTCCGTAATAAATATCACACTTTCTTAGGCTTATGTTGTACCTATCTCTAAAAGCCAATACACTTTTCTATCATTTTAAGCAAAAAAAGATGACGCCTATTATTTAGACATCATCTTTTTACTTATTTATTTCTGTTACTAAGATTACCATTTTTATGGTAACTAGTTTCATCTTATGTTATAATCTAGACTACAATTTCATAGTTTGAGCGGGCTACTGGTATCACTTGCGGGTTCTTTTCTATTAACACTTTTAACATTTATAGTGTTGCTTATTGAAAAAATCACAAAAAAATAGTAGCCCTCTTCTGCAATGATGTGCTACTATTTTTCATCTAAACTAAATAGTGATACCAGTTGCCTAAACAACTTAAATTGTACTAAGAAGAATGTTACCAGCATTCTTCTTTTTTATTACTTATATTATACCATTATTTCAATAGAAATAAACCCCTATTTATGTGCCATCCTTTCTCTAATCGCCCCCACCACTTTTTCTCTATATTCAGCTTGTCTCCAAGGAGCATTCATAATATGATCCATCATTTCCTGGGTGGGTACCCACTTAACCGCTTCTACCTCTTCCTCTTGAAGAACGCACGCATCTGCCTCAAAGTCTTTCTTTAAAAACCAAATATCGACAAAGCTTTGTTCCCTTTGAATACGTGTAACGTACTCTAGTTCATCTAGTTCTAGGCTGATGCCAATCTCTTCTTCTACTTCTCTTAAGGCACCTAATCTGCTGTCTTCTCCTGAAGTTACTGCACCGCCTGTCGTATCCCATACACCTGGAAGGACTTCTTTTGTGCTAGATCTCTTTTGCATGAGGTACTCACCCTTGCTGTTTACAATATAAATATGTACAGCAAGCATATATTCTCCTTCTGCTAGTGGCATACCTCTCTCTATGACACGCCCTGTTGGATTACCCTTCGCATCTAATATATCCCATAGTTCTTTTGCCATTTTTATAGTTCCTTTCTACTCTACGTCAAAATCGAGTTCGATCTTGCTTGTAGCGGTTTGAAGTCTTGTGAGTTTTACACCTGCTGCTTCAAACATACGCTTGGATGCTTTAACGGCATCAGATTCAGCATACTTATCAGATAAATAAATAACCTCTCTAATCCCTGATTGAATAATCGCTTTACAGCATTCATTACAAGGGAAAAGTGCTACATAAAGTTTGGCACCTACTAAAGACTTACCTTGTGCATTTAAAATAGCATTCAGCTCTGCATGTACCACAAACGGATATTTTGTATCTAAAAAGTCCCCTTCTCGGCCCCAAGGAAAATGCTCATCCTCACATCCTATCGGTAACCCATTATACCCCACACTTAAAATGGTATTGGCTCTTGAACCTTCCATCTGGTCACTACTTACGATACATGCACCTACTTGTGTACTTGGGTCCTTACTTCTTTTGGCTGCAAGAAGCGCAATCCCCATAAAATAATCATCCCATGAAATGTAATCTTGTCTTTTCATTCTATATCCTCCACGCTTAACTTTTGTTACTTCTACTTTATCACAGTACCTAAAAAAAATGAATATCTATTTATACCAAACACTTTATATTATCGTTTGCTAAAATCCAATCTTTTAATTATATTGTTTGAATTTATTATTGTTTTATCTTTTAACAAGTGTTATACTTGCCACAAAGGAGGTATCTACAAGCATGTTGTTAAACCATTTTAAAGATCTCTTAGGGCAAAATTATTCTGTTGTAAAGATTACAGAGGACAATCTAAACGATGTACTAAAGCTTATGCAGGCCAATACTTATTACTACTCTCAAATCCCATTTCCTACGCCCTCCTTAGATACCTGCAGGAAAGATCTTACTGCCTTGCCGCCCAATACGGATATGAAACAGAAGAACTATATAGCACTTTATAAAGGCCATGATTGTATGGCTATCCTAGATTATATCGAGTCCTATCCTAGTAAAGACATAGTATACTTAGGTCTATTTATGCTACATCCTGACTATCATCATCAAGGATTAGGTGAAAAGCTCATCCATATCTTTATAGAAAGTGCCAAAGCAAGCCATTTTTCTGGCATTAATCTTGCTTGCTATGAAGTTAATACTATAGGCTATGCATTTTGGAAGAAGATAGGTTTTGTAACGGAGAAAGCATGTATCCGCCAGATAGATGGCGTCTCCTACGTCTTATTAGAAATGTATAAATCCTGTTTATAGTCTATTTATAAGGAAAAGGAGGAACTCAAAATGATTGAAAATCTTAATGAATTATTTTGGAATGCAGATTTAGAAACGATTAAACAAGGTTATATGGATAGAGAAACGGACTATGCTTGTATCATCTGTGGTGAAACTTTCACAAAAGGCCAAATCTACTCTATAGACGGTAATCTTTACGATGCGCGTAAAACTGCCCAGCTGCATATTGCCAAGGAGCATGACTCTATGCTTCACTATATGCTAGGCATGAACACAAACTTTTTAGGGATTACTGAAGTTCAAAAGCAATTTATTGAAATGCTTGCTACGGGCATAAGCGATAAGGAAATCGCCACTAAGCTGTCTATTAATCCCTCAACTGTACGCAATCACCGCTACAGACTGCGTGAGAAGGAAAAACAAGCCAAACTCTTCTTAGCTCTCATGCAACTTTTACAAGATGTACAAAATAAACCCCTTACAGTAGTGGGCGACTCTAAACTTCAGGAAACTTCTAAAACCGCCACCATGGTAGATGACAGGTATGATACAACAGAAGCTGAGAAGCAAAAAATCTTATCCACTTACTTTGATGAAGTAGGTAGACTTAAGAATTACCCCGCTAAAGAAAAACGTAAAATCATTGTCCTTAGTCACCTTAGCACACTCTTTAAAAAAGGTCGTTTCTACAGTGAGGCCGAAATCAACCGCACACTGGAACGTATCTATGACGATTACGTTACATTGCGCCGTGCCCTTATTGAATATGGTTTTATGGACCGTGTAGATGGTGGGGCGCAGTATTGGATTAAGGAATAAGGGGCAATAAAATAAGGCCTGCCCATACGGGAGGCCCTTATTCTATTCATTATTCTCTAGCTCTTGCTCTTGTATCATTTCTTCTACTATGGTAATGGCATCTGCAATGAATGTATTACATTTACTCTGAAGAAGGCCTTGCTCCTTGATGAATTTCATACCTTCTTCTGTACCAATGTTATGGCCTAATAATTCTTTACATACAATAGTGCCATGCTTTTTAGCAAAACGTGCTTGAAACTCCTGAACCATTTTATAAGCCTTCATCTTGGTTTCTTGGTCACTTGCTTCTACTTGCCCGTATTTAAGGCCTAGTACCATCAGTGCACCTGTTACGCCACCACATGTTCCGCCGTGTCTCATACCACCACCAAATCCAGTGGCTACTCTCGCCGCCATCTCCTGGCTTAGGCCTAGCTCCTTGCAAAATGCAATGAGCACAGCTTGACTACAGTTATAGCCTGCATCATGATGCTGGGCTGCTTGTAATTGTTTATTCATTGTCCACCTCTTCTATGTCACCCTTTATCGCTTCGCTCTAACTATAGCAAACTACGTCCTAGAATTCAAATCTTACTCAGCATCTATAATCGTTTGAGCCATTGCCACAAGGTCTTCTACTGGTAAGTCAATACCACTACCTCCTATTGAATAGAGGATATCTCCTTCATGCCATTGAAGATATTGTACCTTTTCTACAAATACCTCATCCGTCCCAAAAGAAACCTCAATTTGTCCACTTTCAAGAGCTACTTGGTCTTCCTCTGTAAGCTCATAACTTTCTGGGACAAATTTATACATTTTCTCATAATAATAAAGAGAGGTGTCTTTATAAGTATCTATAAGTGTATTCCCTTCTCCTAACATCATATACTGTTCTGGCATTTTCTCTGCACTTAGCGTTACTTGTTTATCTGCCCCCTCTTGTTTATAACCTAAAGATAAACTTTTCGCTTCCACAATAGGTCTATTCACATCATCTACTAAGGCATTCTCTCCAACGTGGCCCATGAAGAAGTTAAATCCACCAGGTAAACTTTCTACATATTTAGGTAAGAAACCTATATCCTTCTGTACAACAGCCTGCTCTGGGAAGCTACTATATCTCAGGCTACTATGCCCAATCCATGCTTTGCCTATAGAACTTCCTATAACTGTAATAGACACTAGTGCTAAGCAACTTACCATTACTGTGATTAATTTTTTCTTATTTTTAAATGAAAACTTTTTAGAACTCATATGCTTTTGCTCCTCCTCATAAATACGTGCTTTAATTTGACTGAGTAAAACATCTTTTGCCTCTATTTCATCAGCCTTTTGAATGAATACTTTTTTAATCATACCCTCACAACCTTTCTTGGCTCAGTTTCTTCTTGCTCAAGTAAATGAAGCTTTAGTCTTTTTCTTGCTGTGTAAAGCCTTGATTTGACTGTTCCTTCGAAGCAGCCCATAACCTTTGCAATCTCTTTAACGGTCAGTTCGTTGTAGTAATACAAGATAAGCGTAGTCTGTAAAGGATAGTCTAGCCTTAAAATCTGTTCATACAAAGCCTCATACTCATATCTACTTTCTAAACTCTTTGCCCCTTCTATTAAATGAGCTTCTTCTATAAGCTCACTAATCGTCTCTGTTGGAACTAAACTTCTTTCCTTCTTTATACTTCGCCAAGCAGTCCTTGTTAAGAGCTTAAAGAACCAAGTCTTAAAACATTCGGGCTTTTTGAGCTTACCAATGGATAGATAACAAGTGGTAAAAGCCTCTTGTACGATATCTTCTGCCATCTGCTTATGTCCGGTCATAAGATAAACAGTCTTAATCGCCCTATTCTTGTCGCTTTCAAACAAATCCTCGAAAGCCTTCATATTCCCTTGTTGCACTGCTTTTACCAGCTCTATTTCATCCATCTTACTTCCTCCTTCTTAGGTGCACCTATTTATAAAGAGACACGTTTTCATCCTTTGGTTCATTTTAATTGATATTTTTTATAAAAAATAAGGTGAAGCCCTGTATCTTCACCTTATCATTTATCTTATTACGTATCCACCTTTTATTTTTCATTAAAATAGTGCTCAAAAGCTTCTTTTGTAAGAGGTTTAGCAAAATAATAACCTTGCGCTAGGTTACATCCTATTTCCCTTAATACGTCTACCTGTTCTTTGGTTTCAACCCCTTCTATAACTGTTTTCATCTTAAGTACCTTAGCAATATCTACAATATGACGAATAATCTCTATATCATTCTCTGTTAAAACATGATGATTGAGAAATTCCTTATCGATTTTAATCACATCGACATGAATATCTTTTAACATATTAAAAGAAGAATAACCACTTCCAAAGTCATCTAGGGAGATAGAGAAACCTAACTGCTTAAGCTTTGCTACAACCTGCATAGCCTTCTCCATATTCGTTGAAAATGCACTTTCTGTCAGCTCCAGTTCAATATACTTGGTACTTACTTGACACCCCTTTATAATCTCCATAAGTGTCTCACATAAGCCTTCTGATAAAAGTGTTACTTGGGAGATATTAACCGATACTCTAGGAAGAGGACGAACACCTCCATGCTGCCACTGTCTAATAAGCTTACAGATTTCCTCAAACATATATAAATCTAAGCGTATAATGAAACCATTCTGCTCAAAAAGTGGAATAAACTCATCTGGATAAACCCCCTCACCATTAGGTCTATACCAGCGCACGAGAGCTTCTGCTCCCTCTACCTTCTCTGTTAATAAATTAACCTTAGGCTGTAAAACGATCGTAAATTCCTGCGTATATAAAGCCTGCTCCATCTCTAGGATAATCTGGCGTTGCTTTTGAATTTGGGCATTTAATTCTACTGTGTATTCTGCAATAGAATCCCCATACTGTCCTTTTACTCTTCTCCGTGCTATATTAGCGCAGTCAATCATATGGGAAATATCCTGCTTTAAATCCGTGATTTTATAAATGCCTATATTAAAGGTAGGATGATGATTAAGCTTTTTAAGTTCTGGAATAGCTTCTACTATATTCTTCCTATAATCATCTAGAACTTTTGGGGCACTTAAGTCTTTTAGATTTGTAAAGATTAAAAATATATCTGAACCTTCCCTTGCTAAAAAAGTTTGGTTTTTAGCTGATGCTTGAAGCTCTCTCGCTAATACTTGTAATACCTTATTCCCTACTTCATACCCTACCCAATTATTAATATAACTAAAATTATCCACATCTAAAGCAAGCAATGCATATTCTCCAGGCTCTGCATTTTCTAGAGCTTTAGCAATATCTAACTTAAACTTTGTAAGGGTTGATAACCCGGTAATCGGATCCTCGTATGCTACTTTTTGCATCGCTTTTTTCTTGCTATCTACAACATATACGATAACAATAATGAAACATACGATCATAAGGAGTACTCGAATGATTATCCTAATAATTTCCAGAAAATTCCTTTCTATTATATCTTTTATAGACCTTGCCCTCACATGTTCTATTGTATTAGCAAAAATAATAGAATTTATCTTATCTTTTGAAATAGCTGTACTCGCTTTATTCAAAATGGCAACAAACTCTTTAGGTAAATTTTTAGGTAAATTTTTAGATACCCCTAAGTCAATATCTAACTCAATTCCTGTAGGATATGCTAAATAATTTTTATTATTACCATACTTAACAAGCTCATTAAAAGTATATAAGGATGTCACTACCAAATCTGTTTCTTCTCTTGAAAGTAATTCGGATACATCTGTAATAGCATAGTATTGCTGTATGACTATATCTGGATATCTCTTTGCCAGTTGGTTAACATCTATGTTATCAAGCTGAGCAATTCCTGCTGTTAAAGACTTTGATACATCTAAAGCTTTAGGGGCTACAAAAACCATAGAGACTGATAAAATTTTATTGGTTAAATACATAGGTACCCCATAACGCTCTTTATGATAACTTGCATACAAATCAGCTCTTCCTTCACACTGACCTGTATCATGTGTAGAGGGGATATATTCAAACTCAATACCACACTGCTTACCTATTTCATTCAATAAATCAACTACAATCCCTCTGCCCTCTCCAGTTTTAGAATCTATGTACTGAAGTGGAACAGCCCAAGGCTCTATCTCAACTACAAGTTTAGGATAAGCTTTTATTATATCCAGTTCTTCTTTAGTATATGTTGGCGTACCCATAAGCCTATCCCCATAGTACTTGTGATAAAGATCCCCTTGAAAATCAACCTGATTTAAACGAATAGCTTGTAGTGCCTCCTCTAACTGCTCCAAAATTTCTGGATTACCTTTGCTCGTTGCATAATAGAAAGGCCTATTGGCTATTTTTCCTACAATTTTTATATTAGGGATATGATAAAGACTTCCACTTATAAGCACATCATACTTACCATCTCTTAGTTCATCGTCAATATTACTACTCCCAGCCTCTACAAACTCTACCTCTATATTGTTTTTTTGGCAGTAGGACTTCATTTCATTTAAATAAAAACTTTGATTTTGTACACCTACGCGCATCCCATTGAAATCTTCAAAATCCTTATAGTAAAAGGGACTCTCTTCATACGCATAGATTAGTCCAAATTCATAGCCAAAATTAGCTTCTGTAAAATCAAAAACTTCTTCTCTCTCAAGTGTTTTCTGCATAGGGCCAAAAATATCAATCTCTCCCTTTTGGAGCATTTCTAGCCCTTCCTCCAAAGTACAAGGAATATACTCATACTCCCATCCTGTATACTTTGAGATTTCATCAAAATAATCATAGCCATAGCCCTTTTTATTTTCATCTTCCCAATCTATCAAGGTCCCATAATTAGGTATATAGCCAATTTTTATCTTTTGCTCACTGGCATATAAATAATCTATATCTACTAGAGCAAATATAAAAATCATAATACATAGGGCTATATATCCCCTCTTGCTTACCTTATTTATCTCCTTCACCCCCTTATTTCTATCTGTCTTATAAAGAGTCATCTTTCTATTTTATTATTTCGCGTGTTATCATTCAATTCATTTCTAATGATTTTCTTCATTCTTTTACAAATTTATTTATATTTCAACATATTTTTATCCTTATATCCTTTAATTTATTATAAATGCACAAAAGGGATAAATAGGTTCTATTTATCCCTTTTGTGCATTTATAATTTTTATCTTATTTCATTCCTTCTATAACTCTAGCAACCCATTTGCAAAGATTGGCTGATGCTTTTTGTGCTGTCTCTACTACTCTTTGGTGTGAATGCTTGCACTCCTGAATACCTGTTGCCATATTGGTGATACATGAGATACCTAATACTTTCATCCCTAAATAGTTCGCTACAATAGTCTCTGGCACTGTAGACATACCGATTGCATCAATTCCCATACGTGCATAGCTACGGATTTCTGCTGCTGTTTCATAGTATGGACCTGTACAAGCTGCATAGACACCTTGTTTATAAGCTACACCTATTTCATCTGCTAATTTCTTTGCATTTTCCATCAGTTCTAAGCTATAAGGCTCTGACATATCTGGGAAACGTGGTCCGAAACGCTCATCATTAAGGCCAATAAGTGGATTTGTACCCATAAGGTTGATGAAATCATCAATCAGCATAAGTGTACCGGGTTCAAAATCTGTATTGATACCCCCACAAGCATTGGTTACAATCATGTTTTCAATACCTAATTGTTTCATTACATATACGGGATAGGTAACTTCTTTCATCGTGTACCCTTCATAATAGTGGAAACGTCCTTGCATAAGCATAACTTCCACACCTTTAATCGTACCAAATACTAATTGTCCTGCATGCCCCTCTACTGTAGACTGTGGGAAATGAGGAATCTCTTCATATTTAATCGTTTGTTTATTTTCTACTAAATCAACTAAGTCCCCTAAACCAGAACCTAAGATGACCCCAATCTTTGGACGGTAAGTTACCTGATTTAAAATATACTCTTTTGTTTCCATAACTCGTTCGTACATACTTTATGCCTCCTTATGCTCTAAATATGATGTCATTTGTATCCTACATACTTATTATACACGATATTTTAAATTTATTTAGGCTCTATTTTAATCCTTATTCTTATGCCCACTTATTTTGAAAGTACAAGAGACCTGGCCCTCTTTCCACTCTCCAATCACTTCAATAATATAAGTTCCTTCCTCTTCCGGTATTGTCAAAGTATTTGGTGCAGCAGTTAATTGACATTCACCTGGTTCCCCCCAATTAACTACCTTAAAGCTAATAGGTTCCTTAGAAAAAACTAAATCGAGTTTCGCCCCTACTGGGACTCTATTCCCCTCCATACCCTTCGCAATATCCTCAGGACTAGCCTCATCTACAATAACAGACTCCTCCCCCCATAATCCACTCTTTGTCGTCCAGTTATATCCACCTTTCATAACTTCAATCACTTCACCCTTATACATGACCTCTAAATCAGGTATATCCATCCCACTTTCTACATTGCACCCTACAATCCCCAAAAGCATAATACTTAATAATAGGACCAGTACTTTCCTCATCCATAACCCTCTTTTCTCTATACTCTATACCCTATTAGACTCCCCAACTCTCCTAAAGGTTCCTTCGCAGGGCCCCTTGCAGTGTTTATGAACCCATTGAGCTTAGAGGTTCTTAGCGTTCTAGAAGCAGAAATTGGAAGCTTCTCCTCAGCCACCTCATGTGGCTCTTTCTTCTTTTCGTTAGATATCCGTGGGTAGGGGACTCTGTAGGCTTCCTTTGAAGTCCCCTCCTCTCTTTATACACGAAGTGCATAAGGGCTAGATGGAGAGAGGCTCTGAAAGCTTCCTTCGCGAGGCTCCTTGCCGGTGGCTGAGGAGAAACTGGAAATTTCCTTTGAAAGGTTGCTTAGAACCTCTTTGTGAAAATGGGTTCATAGTACTTAGCTGCACTGTTTGAGCGTAGCGAGTTTGCAGCGTTTATGAACCCATTGAGCTTAGAGGTTCTTAGCGTTCTAGAAGTAGAAATTGGAAGCTTCTCCTCAGCCACCTCATGCGACTCTTTCTTCCTTTCGTTAGACGGGCGTGGGTAGGGAGACTCTGTAGACCTCCTTTGAAGTCCCCTCCTCTCTTTATACACGAAGTGCATAAGGGCTAGGCGGAGAGAGGCTCTGAAAGCTTCCTTCGCGAGGCTCCTTGCCGGTGGCTGAGGAGAAACTGGAAATTTCCTTTGAAAGGTTGCTTAGAACCTCTTTGTGAAAATGGGTTCATAGTACTTAGCTGCACTGTTTGAGTGTAGCGAGTTTGCAGCGTTTATGAACCCATTGAGCTTAGAGGTTCTTAGCCTTCTAGAAGTAGAAATTGGAAGCTTCTCCTCAGCCACCTCATGTGACTCTTTCTTCCTTTCGTTAGACGAGTGTGGGTAGAGGGCTCTGTAGGCTTCCTTTGAAAGATTGATTAGAGCCTCTTAGAGAAGATGTACTCATGGATCTTAGCGAACTGTTTGAGCGTAGCGAGTTGTGAGCGTTCATGAGGACATCAAACTTAGAGGCTCTTATCAACCTGGAAACAGAAGACGGAAGAGTTCCTCTACCCACACCTTTCATCTCACGCATACCAAAAAAAGGAGCCGCCCCAGGCAACTCCCTCATTAAATTCTTGTTATATCAGCACCAAGTGCTCTCATTTTCTCTTCTACACACTCATAGCCTCTGTCGATATACTTAATCTCATTAATATAAGTCTCACCATCAGCTTTGAGTCCTGCAAGAATCATGGCAGCCCCTGCTCTAAGGTCTGTTGCAGTCACTTCACTTCCTTGTAGCTGGCTTACACCTTCAATTTCTGCTTTATTACCATATACAGTAATGTTTGTACCCATATTATTTAACTGATCAACATATTGGAAGCGATTTTCAAATACGCTCTCAAGCATTGTGCTTCTGCCCATTGCCGTACTAAGAAGCACTGTCATTTGTGGCTGAAGATCTGTTGGGAATCCTGGATGAGGTAAAGTTTTGACGTTCGTTGCAATAAGATCTTTACCTGCTGATACATGAATATAGTCATCTCCCTCTTCAATCTCCACACCCATCTCACGCATTTTGAGTGACACAGACTCCATATGTTCAGGAATAATATTCCGTACATATACCTCTCCACCTGTGATAGCTGCTGCCATCATATAAGTTCCTGCTTCAATTTGATCAGGAATAATGGAGTATTTCCCACCTTGTAGCTTCTCTACACCTTTAACGCGAATAACATCTGTACCTGCACCTTTGATGTTTGCGCCCATCATGTTAAGGAAGTTCGCCACATCTACAATATGAGGCTCTTTTGCAGCATTTTCGATAGTAGTTGTCCCTTCTGCTAGAACTGCTGCTAACATGATGTTGATTGTTGCACCTACACTCACCACATCAAGATAAATGTGTGTACCTTTTAACTTTTCTGCTGTTGCGTAAATTGTCTCTCCTCGCACTTCAACATTCGCTCCAAGTGCTTCAAAACCTTTAATATGCTGGTCAATTGGGCGTTTTCCAAAGTTACAACCACCTGGCATAGCAACTTCTGCTTTCCCAAAACGTCCAAGAAGGGCTCCTATAAGGTAATAGGACGCTCTCATCTTCCCTATACTTTCCTCTGTAGCACAGTAACTGTATACGGTTGTTGCATCCACTTTAACAGTGTGTTTATCTTCAAAACTTGTAATAGCTCCTAAAGATTGCATCGCTTCAGTTAATAAAACTACATCCTTAATATATGGTAAATTTTCAATTTCACATATTCCATCTACTAAAAGTGCAGCGGGTAGTATAGCCACTGCTGCATTTTTAGCGCCACTAATTACTACATCTCCGGTTAGGCGTTTACCACCTCGTATACATAGCTTGCTCAACCTAAACACCTCTTAATTTGTATTTATTATTTTCGTTTAACTCTTGTTATATCTATTGCAACATGGCCTATCGCGCCTCAGAATTAGTCAATTTTCATTATACCATTAAACTTGGGAAATAAAAAGTATTTCTTCATAGGTATTTGTATAAGCATTGACAAATATAGGATCACTTAAACCTTCTATTGTAATTTTATACACAGGCACAGCTTCTTCAGACAAAATATGCATGCCTTCTGAATGATCTAACCTATAGCCAAGTTCTACGGATTCAATGACATAGGTCTCATTTTCTACTTTCGGCTTCTGTAATGCAAATAAGACTTGGTCAATAGGATATAAAGGTTTCGTAAGACTGACCTTATCTGTTACCTCAAGGCACCTTACCTCTGCTTCAAATACTCCATTAGGAGATATTTTCATTTTTACATAGCTGTCAAAAATAGGTAAACCTCTATATACTTCATAATATGTCACTGCTATGCCATATGACTCACTTCTATAGTCAATTTTTACTTCTTTAAGATGATCAGCCAAATCAAGCTGTCTTATAAAGTCTTTTGCAAATTTACTTGCCTGCTTAATGGATACTGCCGTTTCCTTGCTCTTAGCCGCCTCATTCCTATAACCAATATGGTCCTTATAAAATTCAAGCCGGGCCTCTCCTTTACTGTAAATCAGAGCATTTTTCCCATAGTCTCCACTTACTTCATTTGTAATGGTAACATCTGCTCTTTCTTTACCAAACAATCTATTAACAATAGCATCTCTTAAAGATGCGCTAATCTCAATAGACTCTATCCAAATAGAAGAACGTGGTATAAATAAAGTTGGTAAATCCGCTTTAACCTGTATGTTCCTATCTGCTAATATGCCCTTTATAGTCTGTATACGCTCTTCAGATACTTTATAAGACTCATTAAATCTATTATAATTTATCCATGCTAACGCTATATTTAAACAAATAAAGATAATAAGTAAGAAGTTTAAAGCTTTATTCCATCTCATCTTACAGCCCTCCTATTCTCTATTATATCTTTTTTATGTGGTTTGTCTTCAAAAGTATAGGCAGAATACTAGGCGTTTTAAAAGCCTGGTATCTGCCTCATGATTAATGGGTAATACCATTTATGGTCATAAACAGCACCCCAAGTCATATCAATATCTTCTCCTATACCTTCTAACAAATAAACCAGTTCTAAGTGGTCAATCATAAAATCCTCAATCCCTTGCTTCTCAAATAAGGTATACATCTTATCAATGGGCTCTAGGTAATGGGTACTCAGTGCTTTAAGCTCTACTTCTTTAGGTACAACCTCAAGAGTAGAGAAATGAGCCTCTATCACATCTGTCCCTCTTACTACTACCTGCACCAAGTCATCCATTCCCAAATTGGCCTTCATTTCCTCTGAAAGTTGTAAACGATAACCCTCATACATCATATTAAAAGAGTAAGTAAAGTCTAGCCCCTTTTGTTTCACATCTGCTAAGTATAAGTTATCTGCTATACTTTTAGGCATCACTTGCACCCTATCTATAAATTCTAGGGCAACATTATAGCCTTTTAGCATACTTGTCCCTGTTTGCAGCTTCCTTGGTGCCAGATTTAAGTATTCTATAACCCCTTCAGGCCTATAGACCACTAACGTTTTCATATCTTCAGTATAAATAACATTTTCATCTTGCTGCACCATCTCTTTAACTAAAGGACTTACAAAAAGACCATTAATCATACTTTCAAGCTTTTCATAGCCCTCTTCACTACTAAGATCTATAGGATTATACGATGTCAGTACCTCATAATTAAGAAGGATTTCTTTGCTACTTGTAGGTAAAAAGCTATTGCCTGCTAAACGCACCTTATCAATGGTAGCACTAGGCTGATAAGCCATAATATGCCTTTTAAGGTCATCTGCTGTAAGTACCTTATAGATTTTCTCAATATCATCAAAGGTTCCCACCGCGCTCAGTTCATACATAAAATCTTCTTCTGAGTTGACTAAGAAAAGCGTCGCCTCTTTCTCAAATTTATTTTTAGAATAGATAATGACATGGTCTATCTTTTCTTTAATCAATTGGTTTTGACTCTCTCCTGTAATCGAAGCGAGATCTATCGGCAATTCATACTCATAAATAACACTTGGCATACTTAGAAGTTTTACCCAGTCTACACCATCTGTTTTCTGCATATTACCTTCTTCATTCTGCCTATCCATTAGCTTTGAAAGCTCACCTATAAGCCTTTCATATTCTCTTTTTTCATTTCCTGTCGTATCATCTAAACGATAAGCAAGGGCACCGGGTACACCCGTATTACTGTTACTGGTTTCTACAAACCATATATTGGTAGGCATAATAGGCTCATACTTAATAGTCTGCTTTAAAAAATTGTGGCCTGACATACCGCCAAGCCACAACATTCCTGTTTGTATTACAGCTATTATTATAAGAGCACCTAATAAGATCAGTTTCATACGCTCTCTTCTTGCATTCATACTTCTCACCTTTTACTTCTTAAAAGCGTTGCATCATCTACAATGAAGGATTTAATCTGTTCTTTTTCTTTTTCAGTTTTTCTTATAATTGTAAGGTATATCTTACCTGTTTTTTCATCAGCTGGATAGCTATAGCTAATCACGACATTATTTTGATCTTCTTTAAGATCAATGAGCTGACTAAAGAGCATGGTTGCCCCTACTTCTTTTAATGTATAGGTTTTGTAATTATTGGTATCAGTGGCCTTTGGATTATCTACCTTATCACCTGTATACACAATAATCTCTATAGCTGTTCCGGTACGTGCTTCACCCATGATGTTAATCTGGCTATCAAACGTTTGAATTTCTTCTTTGCCTGCTAGTGATTGGGTAATTCTCACATATTCATCTTTTTCAAATGTAATAGCAGATGAAGTGCTCGTTGGTGTTTCCTCTTTTGCTACTGTTTGTACTGTTTTAGTCTGTACTGGTTTTTTTTCTGGTTTAATCTCTGCCCCATAAACTGCATTGGGTGCTAAAAAGGTACATCCTAATACAGCTATACTTATAAGATATTTTATTCTACTCATGTGGAACCCCCTTCCGTTTAGTTTTTGACTGTAATACTCCTATTTATAGTATATATTAGTTATTTTACAGTTATATTACAAAGGCATAACGTTTAGCTTACATTAAATTGCACTGTTACTGTCGTACCTTTTCCAGGCTTACTTGTAATACTGATTTTGCCATGATGAAGTTCTACCATCTCTTTTACAATAGATAGTCCAAGCCCTGTACCTCCCTGACTTCTGGAGCGCGCTTTATCTACCCTAAAGAACCTTTCAAAAATACGCTCTAAGTCTGGTTTAGCAATACCGATTCCTGTATCTTTTACTTGAAGTGTAATAATATTTGGGTTCTTATACAGTTTCACATGAATGGTTCCTGGATCTATACTATATTTTATGGCATTTGATAAGATGTTGTGTAAGATTTGTCTGATTCTCGCACTATCTCCTATCATATTATAAATCATCTCTTCATCTGCCTCATAAATAATGCGATGACCTTTTTTCTCAATATGAATCTTCTGTGCTTCTATTGTTTCTTTTACAATTTCTTTTAGATCAAGAGGCCTCATATCCAGCTGCATCTGCTTATTATCGATACGTGAAAGCTCAAGCAAATCTTGTACCAGCGTCGTCATACGGTCTGCTTCCTTCTCCATAACGGATAGAAACTGCATGGCAATTTCTCGATCGTCAATGGCACCATCTATAAGGGTTTCCGTATAGCTTTTAACGGTTGTAAGAGGTGTACGAAGTTCATGCGATACATTGGCTACAAACTCTTTACGCATCTGATCAAGCTTCTGCTGAGTTGTAACATCTTGCATCACCACAACAACACCTTCACTTTCTCCTCTTGCATTCATATAAGGTGCAAAATGGAGATTGTAGAATTTATCCTCGAGTGCCATCATGATACCTTCTTCATTCTTAACTCGCTCACCATTACTTTCTTCAGCAAGGAGCTTATCAAAGGATACCTCTACACCTAACTTTGGAAAGATAAAGTCAAAACGATGATCCATATTGGTATTTCCTAGCATTTCATAACATACAGAATTGGCATGAATAAGGACGCCCTGTCTATTAAAGGCCATAACCCCATCTGCCATATTCTCTAAAATCTTCTCCAGCTTACTCTTTTCACTCGATATAGCAGTCATGGTCTTACTAAGCTCTGCTGCCATGTAATTAAAACTTTGGGTAAGCTGCCCAATCTCATCCTCCGAATAAATAGGAATGCGACTAAAGGACCCTGCTGCAAGCTGCTTAGAACTTTTCGTAAGCTGCTTAATAGGCACTGTAATCATTCTAGCGAAAATCGCACTAAATACAGCTGCAATCCCCATGGCAATCATAGCTGCAAGGGTAATGGTCTTCATGACACTAAAAACATTATCATAAATATCTGTAGCATCTGCTCTTACACAAATAATAACAAGAATTTCACCTGTTGTAGCGTCTAAGATAGGCCTATCATGTTCTATATAATCATATTTGGCTTCCTTATAGGCAAAAAGTGGCCATTCAAGAGTTTGTGGTGTCTTCTTAGCAATCACTTCTGGTAGTACATCCGACACCATAATCTCCCCTACAGCTGGCTCTGACTTAGAGCCTAAAAGCACCTCTCCATTAGGCGCTAATATATAAATAGCATGCTGATTCAGTGCCACCATAGTCGATAGTGTACTTTCTACTTTATCCATACTCTCTTCAAAGTCTGCTCCACTCGATACACCAAGTCTTCCCTCTATCGTCTCTGCAGAAGACATTAATTCACGTTTAATCTTTTCATAGTGTGTATCTTCAATATTACAAATGATAAAGCTTCCACTCACTACCATAATCACAAAGACAACACTTAGATAAATTACTACAATTTTCCACTGTATACTGGTTCTCATAAGTTAGCCTCTGAAATAGTAGCCTACTCCACGTTTAGTGAGTACGAAACTTGCTTTAGATGGGTCGTCTTCTATCTTCTCTCTTAATCTTCTAATGGTTACATCTACTGTTCTTACATCCCCATAGTATTCATATCCCCATACTTTCTCAAGTAACATTTCTCTTGAGAATACCTTACCTTTTTGCATGGCTAAAAACTTAAGAAGCTCAAATTCTCTTAAAGTCAGGTCGAGATTTCTTCCATCTTTACTGGCTTCGTATTTCACAAGGTCAATAAGTAAATTATCTTCTTCTAAGACTTTCTTTTCTTCACTTACTGATAATTTTTCTGCTTGTATATGGCTTCTTCTAAGGTTTGCTTTTACCCTAGCACTTAACTCACGCATACCAAAAGGCTTTGTCATATAGTCATCTGCACCAAGCTCTAAGCCTACTACTTTATCAATTTCTTCAGCCTTAGCTGTAAGCAGAATAATAGGTGTCTCTTTGACTTGCCTAACACGTTTACAAACCTCGAGTCCATCTAATTTAGGCATCATAATATCGAGTAAAATGAGGTCAGGGTCTACTGCTTCTATGAGTTTTAAGCCTTCTTCTCCATCATAGGCCGTACATACTTTATAGCCTTCCTTTTCAAGGTTGTATTTGATAATATCTGAGATTGGTTTCTCATCTTCAATAATGGCGATCGTTTGCATTAAAATCCCCCCACTCTTTCTATATTTATTTATATGCTTTACGGTGTTTCTTTTACCGCTTCTTTATTTGTTTCTTTTGCTGGTTCCTCTATAAGTTCAAGCCCTAGTACTGGAATACGTACAGTTGCTTTAAGCTCTTGTCCAATCTTTAATGTAGAAGTTACCCCTTCATTGGCATCCATAAGGCTTTGTACATCTATCCCGAGCTTACTTGCAATTCCCCATAGCGTATCCCCATCCGCTACCGTATAAGTTACTTCTTTTCTTTGACGTTTCTTACATAAGTCTACTAGGGTTTCCATATCCACGAGCTCATCTTCTGTTGTATAAACTTCTTCTAGTTTGACTTTATTTTTAAATTCAGCTTTTACATTTTTATCATCAAAATACACATCTTTAAGTTCTTCTTTAAGTTCATCTAAAACTTCTTCTGACTCAATAACCGCAATTTCTTTACCATCTACAAAAAGCTTTTGGAACTTCAGTGTTACATCCATGTTTTCTCTTAAATAGCTTGGTAATTTATTCGGATCAATCATGTCCTTTTTGCTGGCATGTACTTTTTTTAGTTCATCTAAACCTTCAATTTGCACTTCTGTGTTATATTTATTTTCTAACTGTTTTTCTACAGTTTGTAAAGCCGTATCTATGTACTCTTTTTTATCGACATAACCAATGACTTCCCCACCTACACTCACTGCATAGGCATTTGGTAAAAAAGCAAATGCTGTCCCTCCAAGGGCACCTATTGCAATAATGCCCATTAAAATAGCTTTTGGATTTGCACGGTTACGTCTTCTTTTTGTATTGCTTAAGTAAATTGTTTTTGATTTTCTTCTCATGGTTCTACCTCCTATTGGTCCCACATGCAGGAAATACCCCTTCTCTTTACAATCATACCAGTTTCTCATGGCTAAATCAAAGAAAAAAGAGGTTATTGCCACAGTTATCTTTTGGCATTAACCTCTCTTCTATGCATTATCGAATGACTTCTATAGATTCTGGATACATCTCTTCACCGTAGTTGAATGTAACAAGAACTTCCATATCTTTTTTAATTTGATTTCTGTAGCCTTTTTCTTTATCTACAATGATCTCTACCTGGCTTGGTACATTAATGCGTTTTACGGTCATCGTTTCACCAGTCACTGCATCATATTCTACTAATACATCTATGTATTTAGCACCTTGACCTACATTTTCTACAGTTCCTTTATAAGTAATTTGGCTTGGCGCATCTTTAATCACTACTGAGATAGCTTCCTTACTTTCTGTGAGCACTTCTACTTTAGAACCTAATTGGATTTCTCTCAGTACTGTATCCACTCTTTGGCTGGCATCATAAAGCTCTGTATTATTTGTAACACTAACTGTCTTTTTCTCACCTTTTGAGAGAACAACAAGTTGTGGATTTTGAGCAAGGATAATGCTCTCTACAGTCCCAATAAAGCTTTCAGTCGTTGCAGTTGCTTCGATTTCTATAGCTTCATTCCCTTCCATTTTCACAGTAAGCTTATCCCCTATACGTAAATCACTCACATCTACTGATTTACCATTACGTATTACCTCTACATCAGTGCTTACTAATACTTCTTTTTCTTTGCCCTTTTCGACTACGGTTACTTTATAGCCATCAGGTTTACGTACACTCTTAAGGAATTCCACATCCATTTTTTCATTTTCGACTTCTTGACGTTTTAAAACATTAATTTTAGTAACGCCTAAGTCTTCTACATAGATACGGACATTGTCCCCTACATTAAGGTCTTCAAAGGCAAGTTCTTCCCCTTGGTAAAGGATTTCACAGTTATCTTCTACTTTATAAGTTACAGTTTTCCCTGAAGTAAGAACAGAGATTGAACCACTTCTTCCAATGTTTTCAATCGTTCCTTTGTAAGTTGTCACTTCTTCTGCTGTCTGATCCTTATCTCCTTCTGGTTTCGTACTTGGGGTTGTATCTTTCTCATCTAAAATTTGAATTTTAGTCAGTACTTCTACACCGTTTTCCTTTGCCATTGTTACTTTTACTTTTGCATTTGCTTTCACTGCATCAAAGCTTAATGCGCTGTTATTGCTATCTACAACTTTTGTATCTTTAGTAGCGGTATAGAATTTATTGCTTCCATTTACTTCAATCTGTAAGTAGCTTCCACCACTTCCATCTGTTTTTGCTACTATTTTTGCTACTCTACCTTCAAAAGTATTATCATCTGCTGGCGCCTCTGGTGTAACAGGTTTTTCAGGTGTAACTGGCTTTTCTGCTTGTTCAAGTTTATCTTTAAACATAAGCGCACTATAAGTCATTTGTGCACAAAGAGCACGTGTTACTTTTGTATTGGCACCCATGTTACCTTTTGCATCACCATTTAAAAGACCATTTTTGTTAAGGTATGCCACATAAGGTCTATTTTCTTCTTTAATTAAATCATGATCTGCAAATGGTGTTTTCCCTGTGTAACTCTCTTTAGCAGTTTTTTCTTTCCCAATAACACGTACAAGGAAAGTCGCTAAATCCTGTTTCGTTACAATGTTTTTTACTTCTTTGCCATCTGCTGTCTTAACCATGAATTTACTTAATTCATCTTTGCTTAAGTAACCTCTACCAATTAAATAAGCAATCTCTTCATTACAACGTGATTCCCATGACTTATACTTATCGGAATAAGTTTTAAGTAGTGGTTTTTGAACGGCATAGTTATCTGCAATTTGTTTCTTTAAAGTCGGATCCATGTCTTTAACAACGAGTTCGTCTTGGTAACCTGTTGCCTTAGCAAGGATTTCAGCAAGTTCAAAATAAGTTACCTCAGATGATGGAAGGAATTCGCCACTGCTATTTCTTGACATATAACCTTTCTCTTGCATATAGCTAATCGCTGGATAAGCCCAGTGTGTATTTGAAACATCTTTAAATGTTACTGCCGCAAAAATATTAACTGACATAACACCTGCCATCCCAAGAGCAAGGAGCAACTTAGAATAATGCTTTCTCATAAATACAGCCTCCCTAATATTTAATCTAACTTCTATTCTAATAGATTAAATACTAAAATACAATTCAAACTAACATTGTTCAACATTTTTTAACTTTGATGTAATATACTTGAAATCTTACTTTTAAACTACCTATCAATAAGCATAAAAAAGTCCCATCTTTTCTAGGATGGGACCCTTAAAATTTCTCGAGAGCACTACTTAGTTTGGCAATGGTTTCCGATAACTTGTCCATCTTCCCCTCAATACGAATAAGCAAATACATAGACAATATAATCGGAAAACCAAAATTACTAATACCACTTAAAATCTCTTCCATCTGTACTTCCTCCCTTCATCCCATGCTTTTTTATCTTTATCCTTTCCTATATGCAAAATATCCTTATGGGCTCAAAGGTGGGAGGATCTCTCCCACCTAGTTCCCTAAACAAGCATTTCTATGCACAAGATATTCCTAGGGCTTCAGAGATGGCAGGAGTACTTCGTAATATTCATTCGATGAAGCTTGGCTAAAAAATCTTAATGAGTTTTTAAAATGGTATTTAGCCATATGTTTGAGCGTAGCGAGTTTATGGCGTTCATTTTTAAAAGGAGTTTAGATTTTTCCAAGCTTTTGAGACGAATATGGAGAAGTAGCCCCTACCATCTATATCCCTAAGCAAGTATTCTGTATGCAAGATATCCCTAGGGCTCCAAAGGTGGGAGAGGGACTCCGTAGTATTTATTGGAGGGATTTTTCCAAAGTCATGACACGAATACGGAGGAGTGCCTCTCCCACCTAGTTCCCTCAGCAAGCATTTCTATGCACAAGATATTCCTAGGGCTTCAGAGATGGCAGGGGTACTTCGTAATATTCATTCGATGAAGCTTGGCTAAAAAATCTTAATGAGTTTTTAAAATGGTATTTAGCCATATGTTTGAGCGTAGCGAGTTTATGGCGTTCATTTTTAAAAGGAGTTTAGATTTTTCCAAGCTTTTGAGACGAATATGGAGAAGTAGCCCCTACCATCTATATCCCTAACCAAGTATTCTATGTGCAAGATATCCCTAGGGCTCCAAAAGTGGGAGAGACACTCCGTAGTATTCATTGGAAGGATTTTGACTGAAAAATCTTAGTGAGTTTTTTAAATGGATTTTAGCTGCATGTTTGAGCGTTAGCGAGTTTGCAGCGTTCATTTGAAAAAGGAGCTTAGATTTTTCCAAAATCATGACACGAATACGAAGGAGTGGCTCCCCCACCTATATCCCTAAGCCATCTTGCACTCTATGCTTGCTCCAAATTCACTTCATCCACTTGTTGAATCACATATTTAGCACCTACAATGCTATCTACTGCTGACTTTTCGCCAACGGCTCCAGTTGCCAGTACTGTATCCATAACGGCCTTAATCTGAGTTCCTTCAAGTGATTCACCCGGATTCGAAATCGTGATTGTCTCCTCTTTACCTGCTGGTGTACCAAATACAAGTACTAAACTTCTTTTTGTAATTTCCATATTCCTACCTCCTAAATTTGATTTATTCCATGTACTCTGTTTTTTCTCTATTAGACTGTCTTAATAAGCTGCTCTTCTGTTACCTTCATGATCTCTTCTAAGCTTTCTGCATTTAAGCTCCCAATCGCTTCCCCTAAGTTATAAAGGGATTCATCTGTTGCACTTTGGTTACAATGAGCCAGTGTCTGAGATCCTTTTGTAAATTTTAATACAACTTTTACTTCATCTTTTTTAGTGTTTACTGCCATTTTGCATTCCTCCTTGATTTTTTATTAAGCTCCGGTGCTTACACCTTATATATAGTCCTATGTCTCTCAAATTCCCCGAAAAATTTTTTCTAATTTTTTAAGTGCCCTTTCTTTACGTCCTGCAACTGCCTTAACCGTAATGCCTAACTCAATTGCTATTTCTCCAAGAAGTTTTTCTTCAAAATAAAACTTCCTTATAACGAGACATTCTGAAGGTTTCAATCTTTTCATACCTTCTTCCAATCTTTTATACTCTTCTTGCTGTACGACTTCTCTAACAAAATCATCTGCTGTGCCTGTAAGGTCACTATACCACTCTAAATCTTGATCCTGCATAAGATGAGCTCTCATTTTGTTACGATACTTTTTACCCCATCTATAAAGCACCATTTTATAGTAAGCTTCAAAAGGCACCCCTTTCAGCTGATCATAATGCTGTAAGGCTCTCATTAAGAGTAAATAGCTTTCTTGATATAAATCTTCTTGTTCATCATCCACATAACTTAGTTTTCTAGCCCAACTTTTCCACAAAGGAGCAAACTTATTCCACAATATGTAGATTTCTTCTTTTGTCATAACAAACCTTTCCGCTGCAGCTTGTTTAATTTGCGCACCCTTACTTTATCAAATTCATTTTCAAAAGAAGAATCCATACTTCGTCAAATTTTTATAATAATTTAACTTTTTATCCTAAATATTCTTGCAATTTATAAGAAGACTTACTATAATACTCTTAATACCAAACATATGTTCCACTTTATAATTTAAGGAGATGATGAGATGTATTATCTATGTCAGGCTATCGTTCCTTTCTACGATGATTATGGTCATAATATGACTTACACCTTACTTTCTGATGGCACAAAATCGACTTACTGCTTTCCTATTAAGAACTACATTTACCGTATGTTCTACCAACTTTATCTAGACCCTGTAGCTGTTAGGAACTGCTCTAGCCGCATTCTGCATTCAAAAGGTAACTTGCCTCTCTTACTTTCTCCGGCCTACATTTTTATTCCCGTTAAGATGCGCAAACCTATCGGACGCCAAGATGGTGCTTTCGGTTATGTTCTTGTTAGCGCCATCAAAAGCTATCAAGATGGTGTCATTACTTTTACTGATGGCACAACTCTCGCCACTTGCTCAAGCGATACCTATATCGCTCATAAAATGAAAGATGCTAAACTCCTTGGTTACGCCTATAAAGAAACGAGAGTACTATTAGAAGCATAACCAAGAATCCCGTCCAGGCTAGGTGATGATACTCTTCCAGCTTCTGTTTCCAGAATGCTAAGAATCTCTAAGCTTGATAGATGCATGAACGCTGCAAACTCGGCTACGCCTCAAACATACAGCTAAAAACCATGCATCTATCTTCACAAAGAGATTCTAGGTATTCCTTCAAAGGAAGCTTACAGAATATCCCACCTATCCTGTATAGGGCCTAAGCTTATTAACGCTACGTTTCGCTACGCTCCTCTTCACTCAAACAGTGTGACGAGATACATCACTTTTTCATATCATGTGTTTCTTGCCTGAAAGTTACGTAGGCATATTCCGGAGAATCCCTCACCACTCGCCCTCTTCTGTACTAGCGATAGAATCCAATGTAGGAAAGATGAAGGGATGTGGTCTACTCCTACGCAGGCTACTTTATGGAGGTGCGCTTAGAATGCGTTAGTGAGTGTGTGAACAAGGTACTTAGCGAATTGTTTGACCGAAGGGAGTTATGAGCGTTCTTGTGAATACCGAGCTTACACATTCTTAGCCACTGGAAGTGAAGCCGTAGTAGGAGTAGGCCACAGACCGACATCCTCCGAGAAGCAGGTGGAGGAGAATTCAATTACCACGACGCCCCTTCCTAAAAGCTCTATACTCTCCATACGCAAAAGAAGGAGTCGTTATACAACGACTCCTTCTTTTTTCATTTAAAATGGATACCAGAAGTATCCTATATTCGCTTTTAAAATAAGTCCAACAGCAATGAAGAGGATTCCAATTACAAGAGCTACAATGTCTAAGCGTGTAAAAGGCTCTCTTACATACCATGTTCTTGTTTTATCTTTACCAAATCCACGTAGATCCATAGCGTTAGAAACGACTTCAATACGATCAAGTGACCCAAGTACGAGCGGTATAAGGACGCTCATGTAATTCTTTAAGATGGTCATAACAGGCGCATCACCTCTCTTGAAGGCTACACCTCTTGCCTCTTGAGCCATAATGATGTGCTTTACTTCTGCCTGAATATCTGGCACATAACGAAGTGCAATACTTACGGTATAGGCCACTTTGTAAGGTACACCAATACGGTTTAAGCTGCTTGCAAATTTACTTGGATGTGTTGTAAATAAGAAAATCAGCGTAATCGGCAGTAAGGCAATATACTTACATGAAATCGTAAGGACATAAAATAAGTTTTCTAAAGTAAGGGTATAAAAACCTATTTTAAAAAGTACTGTTGTAGAACCTGCCAGCTCTGACCCATGGTTAGGTGTCAGGATAAGCAGCAGGATGGAGTTAAACAGGGTAAAGCCTAGAATAAATCCAATCAGTACACGCATGCGTCTAAATTCTATTTTGGAACAGTACAAAAGGATAGCCCCAATGACAATAAGGGCTAAAAAGATACGGATGTCCATAAACATGAAAGTAAAAATACTCCATAAGACAACCCATATGAGCTTCACACCGCCATCTAACTGATGAAGGAAAGAAGGCTTATCAATATATAATGAACCTGTATTATTCATGGGTTAATGTTCTCTCCCTTTTTGAATCACTTGCTTTAAGAATGTACTTTCATCTTCTACACCATAAAGTCTTGCTAATGTACTAATAGAAGTGTCTTTTAAGTTAGCTGTTTCCATAACTTCTTTTTGACTCAGTACATGATAAATGGTGTCGTCTGCTAAAATCTGTCCACTTGATAAAACAATAGCTCTATCTGCATATTCTAAAGCAAGCTGAATATCATGTGTAATCATGATCACTGTAATGCCTTCCTCTTTAAGCGTCATAAGGAAGTTCATAAACTCTGTATAGTTTTTATGGTCTTGGCCTGCTGTAGGCTCATCGAGCACAATCACTTTAGGTTTAAGTGCTAAGATCGAAGCAATGGTTACACGCTTTTTCTGACCATAGCTTAAAGAAGCTACTGGCCACTTTTTATAAGGCGCAAGTCCACATTTTTCTAAGGCTTCTGTAACTCTTACTTTAACCTCTTCTTCAGCATAACCAAAGTTACGAAGTCCGAAGGCTACTTCATCATAAATCATATATTTCGTAATCATATGATTTGGATTTTGCATCACATACCCTATCACGTCTGCACGTTTACGAATAGACCACTTGGTTATATCTTGCCCTTCATAACGTACTTCACCTTGATCTAACTTACAGAAACCTGTAAGGGCCTTTAATAAGGTCGATTTTCCTGCCCCATTATTGCCGAGAATAGCTAGGAACTCTCCTTTATATACGTTAAAGGAAATATCCTTTAAGATATTACCTCTTTCCTTATCATAAGCAAACTGTAAATTTTTACATTCAAGTAAAACTTCATGTTCATCTTTTTCCTGAGTAGGTTTTAAGTCCCCTAATACTTGCATGACTTTATCTTTATATTTTGTAAGCGTACTTATATCTGTTAGCGTGCTTTCTTCCTTTAAATCAATCTCACAGTTTTTAAGTACTTCTATATAAAGGGGCTCTCTTAAACCATTTTCTTCAAGTACACCGCTACGTAACACTTCATCTGGTGTGCCGTTAAAGACGATTTCACCTTTACTTACTAGTACCACTCGATCAAAATGATGCGAAAGTACATCTTCAATACGATGCTCCACTACAATAATTGTTTTATCCGTTCCTTTATGGAGGGCATCAATGGTATCCATAGCAAGCTGACCACTCATAGGGTCAAGGTTAGCTAAAGGCTCATCAAAAAGCAAGATATCTGTTTTCATAGCCATAACCCCTGCCATAGCTACCTTTTGCTTTTGACCACCACTTAAGTTTTGAGGACTTTGCTCACTAAAAGCCTCCATACTAAAGTTCTTTAGAATCTCTTCTACCTTTTCATGCATATGGGGTACAGGCATACTATCATTTTCAAAGGCAAAGGCCACATCTTCGCCTACGCTTAGTGCAATGAACTGACCATCTGCATCTTGAAGGATCGTTCCTACCTTTTTACTAATTGCCTCTAAGCTTTTGCCATATAAAGGCTCACCGTCTAATAAGAGTTCACCTGACATCTTTCCTTTATAAGCATGAGGAATAAGACCGTTCAGACAATGTGCAAGGGTCGATTTTCCACTTCCACTTGGTCCTGCGATTAATACTTTCTCGCCAGTTCCTATCCCCAGGTTAATATGCTTTAAGGTAGGATTTTTGAGATTATCATATTGAAATGAAAAATTTTTAAAACAAATACCCATCACACTGTCCTCCTTATATCGTAAATTTTATTATAAAATCTATATTTTCCTTTGTCAAATGCTCTAATATTCACCAATCTTTTTATATTCGTTTACATCTTTAAACATGTGTACTTGCCACTTCCCTCTGGCTTGTAAATCATAAGTGATATCAATAATATGCCATTCCCCTGTCTCTTCATCATAAACCTCATTCCAGGCGTGATACCCCTTGGCATTCGATGTATAACCTTTGACCAACTTCACAGGAATACCTTGACTCCTTAACAGGACTGCATAAAGTGAGGCAAAATCATAACAAATCCCCGTCTTCTCCTCAACAATCTTATCAATATCAGGAAGGTACGTACTGGGCAAGGTGGCAAGTTTATCATAATCATAAGTATACTCCCTTATCACATAATCATACAAACGCCTTACGCATTCATTCTTCTGCTCTATTCCCTGGGTAATTTTTTCCCCTTCTTTGACTGCCATAGACGATTCCTGCCAATCAATATTTTGAATAGAATTAAGGTATACCTCCTCAATTTTTTCCATATTCAGCTCCACCTCTGTACACTTAACCAATCTAAATTTATCCGCCTTCGTATTTTCTAAGACACTAATTTTGTAGGTGCCATTCCCCATTTGAAGAGGATAAGTATCCACCTTCCCCCCTTCATCTAAATTATAAACATACTTCCCCTCTCCCCTTCCCAATGATCACCTTAAGTCTCCTTTTATTAGGGCTTACATAGCTTATATGTACAATACCTTTATCGATATCCTTTTGGTCGATGACCACTTGGTTCGCATCAAGGTTTATCTTTAGAAAACTTAATCCTATTATAATAAATACGATACTTTTATAAAACCAGCTTTTCATAGCTTTCAGCCTCCCTCTAAATTACTCTCTTTTTATACTTAGTATATGCTAAATGAAGACTTATTGTCTAAATTTGTACCACCTTCCTACTTCATATTTTCTGTTTACACATAAAAAACAGCTACCTTGCTCCCTAAGCTTAGCAACTGTTTTCTATGATTGTATCTGTTACTCTATAAGTTGTCCCCTTAACTAAAATCGCAGTCATATTATATCGCAATTTTAACAATTTAATACATTTTGTATTATCTATTGTATTTATATACTTATAATATTCTTTATCAATTTATAATTTCTATGTTATATCAATCAACGAACAAGCAAAAACTTTAATAGGTTATGAATTATTTACAATTCTTCCTACCTTTTTCTACATTTTTAAACATAATAATTGATGCATTTTTTTACTTGTGTTAAAATTAATATGCTTAAAAATTTATGGGGAGGGCTTGCTATGCCTATTATTTACAAATCAATCTTATTAATGAGTGATATTATTCTTATTAATATTGCTTTTTTTGTTGCGCTCTTTTTGCGCTTTGAGGGATTCATTCCAGCACAATACTTAAAAGCTTACGCTGCTCAGTGGATTGTTCTTACTTTAATCCATCTTATTATCAATATTGCCTTTAAACTCCATAAGTGTTTACTTCGCTATATTACAAGCCGTGAGTTACTCTACATAGGAGGCGCAACTTGCTTATCTTCTCTGCTCTTTTTTATTTATGGTAATGTTACCGATGTCACTTTTCCATTAAGTGTTTACCTTATCTATACCAGCTTAGTTCTTTTGCTACTCATTTTGTCACGCTTTAGCTACAAATTTGTTAACCGTATTTTAAGCAAATTCTCTAAGAGTTATAATGCCTTAAAAGGACATCTTAATGGTACCACGAAAAATAGAGTTCTTCTCATTGGCGCTGGAGATGCTGCTGCTCTTATTATTAAAGAATCTAAAAAAAATCCAAATCATACCTATAAAATTGTAGCCGCTCTAGATGATAATCGCACCAAACACTTCTCTTCATTAAATGGTGTGCCTATTAGAGGGCCTATCGAAAATATACAAAAATTTGTAGAAATCTATAACGTGGATACCATTATTTTAGCGATGCCTTCTATAGGCCGTGAACGTACTTCAGAAATCTTAAATCTTTGCAGCGAAACCAACTGTCACCTTAAGATTTTCTCTGGTATTTCAAGTGCTATTAATGAAGAGGATCAGACTTATCAAGTACGCAGTGTCCGAATCGAAGACTTACTTGGACGTGATGAAATCGTTTTAGACTCTACTAAAATCGAAAATGACATTACAAATCGTACCGTACTTGTAACAGGTGGAGGCGGCTCAATTGGCTCCGAGCTTTGTAGACAAATTAGTAGTTTTAATCCAAGTCGCCTTATTATCTTTGATATTTATGAAAATAATGCTTATGATATCCAAAATGAGCTCCTTCTTAAGGGCTTTCCAAGAGAATCTCTTACTGTCCTCATTGGCTCTGTAAGGGATAAAATAAAACTTAATGAAATTTTTGAAACTTACCAACCTGATTTAGTCTTCCATGCTGCTGCGCATAAACATGTCCCCCTTATGGAAGATAGCCCGAGCGAAGCCATTAAAAACAATGTCTTTGGGACTTATAATGTAGCCCTTTGTGCAAGGGAGTATAAGGTTAAAAAGTTTGTCCTCATCTCTACCGATAAAGCCGTTAATCCAACCAATGTCATGGGGGCTACAAAACGCTTATGTGAACTTATTGTCCAATCAATTAATAAGACTACCAAACATACAGACTTTGTTGCTGTACGTTTTGGCAATGTACTCGGTAGTAATGGGAGTGTTATCCCACTCTTTAAGCGTCAGTTAGAAGCAGGTGGTCCACTAACGGTTACACATCCTGATATTATCCGTTACTTTATGACGATTCCAGAAGCTGTGCGTCTTATCCTTCAAGCTATGTCTTTTGCTGAAGGAGGCGAAATTTTTGTTTTAGATATGGGGCAACCTGTTAAAATTTTAGATTTAGCCCTTAACTTCATTCGCCTATCCGGTCTTGAACCTTATAAAGATGTGGACATTGTCTTCTCCGGCCTTAGACCAGGTGAAAAACTCTTTGAAGAACTCCTTATGGACGAAGAAGGTATAACAAATACCTCTTCTGATAAAATCTTCATTGGCAAACCAAGTGATATCACCTTTGCCGAACTTAATCAGTCACTTCATTACTTACATAACGCTTTAGAATCAGACTGTGACTTACGTGAGGCACTTCATCACGTGGTACCAACTTATCGCATCTCACCTAATGGATGTACAGAGTTAAGGCCAAATCAAGAAACAAAAGTTTCTTAGTCTTTTTAAAGCTAAAAGAAGGAGGTTGTAAAATCCTTTACAACCTCCTTCTCTCTTTTCATCTAAAACCATATGCCAAATCTTTTCTTTAAAGGAGTTGGTCTTTCACATGTAACGGCCTCTCCTTTATAAAGAGATTCCCCTATTTGTAACATATTGGCTACCATCTGCCCACCATGCTGCATCTCTATGAGCCTATAACCTTCCTTAATAGGCATAAGGCCTTTTGCTCTATGCACATCTGAACCGAGTATATGTATCATATGATGTTTTAATAATTTATGGGCTAACTTATATTTACTCGACTTCTTCTGTAAAGAATAGGTATTCATTTGCAATAAAGCACCCATTTCTATAAAACGCAGAAGCTGATTCGGGTCTTCCATCACTGTATCATAGCGTTCCACATGGGCAATCACAGGAATAAGTTTATGGTTATCAATGATATTTTGCACACTTGTATAAATCCAATCAGACCATTTACTATAAGGCATCTCAAGCAAAATATACTTTGTTCCTGTAATACAGAGTGCTTCTAAGTTCTCTATTTTCCATGTATCAACAGATAAGAGTACTTCAGCTCCTTTTTTAAGCTTTACCTGACCCAGTAAGCCTTCAGCTTGTAGTGCCTGTTCAAACTGCTCTGCAGCTAAGTCTCTACGCTGAAGAAACGCCTCTAATTGATCATCTGGATAGAAGTGCGGCGTCGCTACAAGAGCTTGTACACCTTCTTGATGTTGTTGCTTAAAGATCGCTAGAGATTCTTCTACGCTTCTACTCCCGTCATCTATAGCGGGCAAAATATGTGTATGAAAATCAATCATTCTATTGCTCCTCACTCTCTACTTGTTAACTCGTGTATAATTTTATTATACCCATTCTATTTCAGGAGGTACACTATGAAAAAATATATTTTTCTATCTTTCTTACTCCTTATAGGTACCGTAGGCTTCATCTTTAGCCTCTCTATGCAGGATGCTACACACTCAAATGCCCTAAGTCAGGAAACGACACGTATCCTAGCTACGCTTATCGAAGCACTACCTATTCCTTCGAGCTTCACGTTAACCCTCACGAACAACTTTATACGTGACCTTGCACATATGGGCTTATTCTTTATCCTTGGATGCATAAGCCTTTTAACCTGCTCTCTTGGCCATGTAGGTTATGTGAAGTCTACCCTTTTCACCTTATTCTTTGGCATGCTTACAGCTCTCTGTGATGAACTGATTCAGCTAAACTCTATAGGGCGCGCCTTTGAATGGGTAGACTGGGCTAAGGATATGCTCGGTATTTCTTGTAGCCTTGTTCTTTTTTCCATTGCTTACGGTTTCTTTCATTTATTTAAACGCTTTAAACAAAAAAGCACTTAGAACTAAGTTCTAAGTGCTTTTCTCATAAAGGCGGCAACCAGATTTGAACTGGTGATGAAGGTGTTGCAGACCTCTGCCTTACCACTTGGCTATGCCGCCCCATTTCTTATCTTTATTATACTCTATTTTTATCTATCTGGCAAGACTGTACTTGCGTTAAGACAAGCTAAATATTTTTAAAATTTTTCGGGGAATTTTCCTTACTTAGGACTATATAGGAGGTGTATGTAAATCATCAATTAAAACTTAGGAGGATTACAAATGAAAACACTGAAATATTGCCCCCAGCTTAATGCCTTTACAGGAAGTATTACTGCAAGCTTACTCATGTGCCAACTGGAATACTGGTTTAACCATACCAATGGAGAGGCTTTTTATAAATTTTTAGAGCCTTGTCAGGACGAGCATTACCACATAGGAGATAGCTGGATCGAAGAGATGGGCTTTACCAAGACAGAGTTTCGCACAGCCTTTAAGCATATTGGCAAGATCTATAAATCCAAAACGGAATTTCTAAAGAGTAAGGATAAGTTTTGCGGCAAGCTCTATCTCTCTTACTATGACCGTATTAAGAAACTTACCTACTACCTGCGTAATAATGATGAAGCCTCTTCACTTCTTAGAAATTTAGAAGATAGACTTCCTTATTCATTAGACTATACTTCTTCAACAGATTATACACCAGAATCATGTAGACAGACTCTACAGACTAGCTCTGCTTCAGCTAACCCTCAAACTATGCACACCCCTCACACATCTGAACCTGATTATCCACAAATCCTCCACCTTTTCCACACCAACTGCCCTAGCTTGGCTCAAGTGTCCTATCTGTCTCATAAGTGTCAAAAACTCCTTGCTTCACTCTGTGACCAAATTAGGGAGAAAGGCTTAGACCTTTTCATCACACTGGAACAAGGCTTTAAAATGGTGGAGCAATCTGACTTTCTATGTGGGAGAGGCAAATTCCATAAATGGCGCGCCCTCTTTAGCTGGATTATTCGGCCGGATAAGTTCTTTACCATCTTAGAAGGGGCTTACCTCCCCTTCCAACAACCTCCTGCACTCACATCTAGCCCTACACCCTATGTTTCTCCTTCAGCGCCTTCACTGACTATGCAGCAACCTTCTTCTAAGCCTCCTCATAAGTTTATGCGTATGTATACCCATAACTTTGATATTCAAGAACTTGAGGCCAATGAATCCGCCTATTTAGATGCCCATTATGGCCCCCTTTAAAATTTCTTTAAAAAAAATCGGGGAATTTCTCCTACATAGGACTATATAGTCTATGTAAAATGCAAAACACATCCTAGGCAGTGCATGCATCTTACATTTTGTAAGCCATTTTCCTTATTCGAGTCCCCCCTTCTCGTATAAGGCATTCTGGCTTACACCCCTTCTGGTCTATGCCGTGGCAGCAAGGCCAGTAAGGTTTCCTATTCTTAGCACTTCTTATACTTTAAGCCTTTGGCAAAAGTAACGGAAAGGTAAGCCTATCCTACGACACCTCTATACGTCCCTAGGTGCTACCTCCCACCTGGCCCTTATACATGCACGGGCATCCCTGTAAGCGGCAGGTGCGGATTATACCCACCAGGTCCCTATAGCGGGTCAGCAGAGCGGTTTCTCCCTTCCATCCCTTAAGTCCACTGGCTTTACCATTAAGATGCTACTTCTGCCACACCTAAAAAGCCAAGCCTATGCAGTGTTTTAAAGGGGGAACTGTCATAGTGCTTGGCTTTTTGTGCTTACGCATTTACTATTCGATTGATCTTTGATTTGAAAGGAGAAAATCCATCATGCAAATATCCCAAGCTGGAATCGAACTCATCAAACACTTCGAAGGCTGTAAGCTTACTGCCTATAAGTGCCCCGCAGGTGTATGGACCATTGGCTGGGGAACTACAGAACCTATTCATGGCATTCGCCCTCACGAAGGTATGCGTATTACCCAGCAGCAAGCTGATACATTACTCCTAGACCATCTTAAATCCTATGAGCAAGCAGTCAAGACCTCTGTCACCTATCCTATCCACCAAAATCAATTTGATGCTTTAGTCAGCTTTACTTATAATTGCGGCAAGGGCGCTCTTAAAACCAGTACACTCCTTAAAAAGCTTAACCAAGGAGACATCCTGGGTGCTGCCCAGGAATTTTTACGCTGGAATAAAGCTGGTGGTCAAGTATTACAAGGCCTTACTAGAAGGCGTACTGCAGAAATGGAACGCTTTTTAACCCCACCTGAAGATCCCCTCTATGAGCGGGCTATAGACACCTTGGTAGAAGCTCAGATTATTACCTCACCACAGATTTGGAAAGACAGGACTTATACCCAGGCAAACGTCCGAGACCTTATGATTAAGGTTGCAACCAAAATGTAGTTTCTCTATACAGTTTCCAATTAAAATAGGCAGAGATAACGAGGTGTTATCTCTGCCTATTTTAATATGCTTATTCAACGACTACTTCGGCTATAACTGTTACACTATTGCCTGCATAATCTACAGCAGTAAGTGGCACATTGTAGGTGCCTTTTGTAGAAGTATCCAGTTCTGATAAATCGGCTGTGATGGTAGCCTTAATATCGAGACCATCTTTATCGAAAGCAGATTCTACAAAGTCATTCTTCCAATTAATAGCCGCAGTATCTTCATCCAGTTTAAGGGTGCGATAATCTGCTTTTAAAGTAATGGTCGGCTCAGTCGTATTATTAGGATCATATAGGGTTACTTTAAACTGAGACTGTCTCGTATTTTCTGCAGAATCTGTCATACTTACTCTAATCCCTTCTGTGTAGTCACCTACCTTATTAAAGTCAATAGTACTTGTATCAAATGTTGCCTGCGTCATATCTAATGGTCCATCTATATTATCTTTCGCTGTAAAGTAAGTCTTCCAGTCCACAGATTGAGGGTCTACACCGACCTCAAATACAAGTGCCTTATCTTCGACTTGTTCAATAACCGGTTTAATATTATCACGTGCCTGATCAAAACTTAAAAGGGTTTGCATCTCTTCAATCTTCTGAACAATATCCCCTTTCTTAGCCTCAACAGCGATTGCATAATCACTTGTGCCAAAACCATAAAGTGCATCTCCTGCAATACTCATAAATGGCCAGTAAACACCTGTTGTAAGACCCAGTTCTGTAACAGGCGTCTTAGTCGTTTCATAAATTTCTAGCATATCTTGCCCAATTTCAGGATGGAACACATCAAAAGTATTCATAAACCAAGAATCAACGCCTTCTTCAACACCAAGTTCTTTATCACGTTCACGATAAAGCTCGCTACAAATCTCCCAGTATCTTCTTACTGCCTTAATCGCTACGCCTACTTTCTCCTCTGGAACACCTCTTAAAACACCAAAACTTTCCCCTGGTGTACAAGATAATACATACTCTGGGTCATCTGGTGCCATATGATCAGGCCTTGGGAAAGGAATAATACCGATAGACTGTCCCCACTCTGCCAGTTTAGGAGAAATATAACTTAAACGCCATGTTTCAATATTGGAAAAAACACTTTCCCCACGTTCAAAAGCACCCGCTTGATCACTATAAACAGGTGAACTGGTTCCTTCAGCAAGGGTTGTTTTTAATAATCTTGTATGGATTAAATCGCCTATATAATTAACCGTTTCAATAGTTCTAGGTGTATCAATTTCTAAACCTTTAGCGCCATAGATACTACTTCCATTGGCGTGAAGTGCCTGAACTAAAGCTTCTGTATAATCTGTCCAATACGCTTCTATTCTTTGCTCTGGTCTTTCTGGTGCCTGACTATTGGCAAAATGCGCATCAATCTTTGCTAAGTAATCTTTAAAAACACTCCAAGTCCATTTACCTTGTTTATATAAGTCTGTCGGGTAAACAGTCTTACCATTTTCTTTAAGCGCATCGACTTCTTCTAGGTAAGAAATATTAAAAACAAGAGGGGAAAGCGGCCTGCCCATTGGGGAATCCTCAATAAAGTAATAATGCCCATAGATAGGTGGCATAGGATTGTCTCCTAATAAGTCTACATAATCATCAAGAGGCTGCAAGACATTCTGTCCTAGGATAGTACCCTGACCATTAGTCCAGATACGTGCCACATCACAAATAGGATCTCCAGATAACACACTTTGAAGCAAAACTTCTGTTACATCTCCTGTATACTGAACAAACTCAAGCTCTACATTCATTTCTTCTTTCAGCTGTTCTAATGCCTGAATCTTAATCAGCCTGTTCTCCTCATCCATGACATATTCTCCTGTCACAGGGTCCTTATAATAAGGATCTTCCTCACTGGCTACATGAGAACCATAACGTATCACAATAGGTGCTTCCTCATGCTTTGCCTCCTCTTCCTTCTCCTGTTTCGTAGGCTTTGTTTGACCACTGTTTTGGGCAGGGGCCTTTGCGCTCGAACATCCTGATAAGACCATACTTGCTACGACTCCTAATGTGAGCATCTTTCTTAATTTTTTAAACATCCCTTACTCCCCTTTCTTATTTTTACCTCTAAGACATTTTATACAAATCTCCTTTTTAAGTTTCCTATTTTTTGTAAATTTTTACTTCTTCTAAAGTAAATTCTATTTATATTCCTATATATATGTTATGATTTATCAGCTTTAATTATCAATATTTTTTATATTCAAATATCTTATTACTCCTTTATGAGCTCTCCTCTATCTATCCAGTCATTGCTTCACCTAAAATACAAAGAGTCCTAGATAACTTCGTTATCTAGGACTCTTTTCTCCTTCTATTTAGGAATTAAAGAAAGGTAATAGGCTTTCTTTAATCTTTTTTCTGTATAATAGGCCTGTCTCATGGTCTCTACAATGTCATAGTCTGCTCCTATAGCTACAAGTTCTTCTTTTAAATGATGGAGGACATTCTCGACTTCACCATCACACTGACTTTCTAGTGCTAAGCCCTTCTGCACAAAAGGCATGCCTACGCTCATCATCTTCTTCACCGTACGTTGGTCACTTGGAATGGCTCTTAGTGCCTGCATCCCTCTTGCTTCTAATTCTCCTAGTAAACCAAGATATTTCGCTTGAAGCTCATACATTTTTACTGTAGAGGCTTTAACGAGATCACTTTCCTTCTTAGATACAGTCTGAGGTGTCGTTTCAGGTTTAGCTTCAGGTGTATCCTGAGATTCTAATCCTTCTTCCTTCGTTCCTGCCTCTTCCTCATTCCTTGTAGGCATCATACGTTCCACAGCTTCTTCTAAGGAGAGTTCTCCCTTTTTCACTTGTTCTTCCTCCTCGGGTGTAAGTCTTCTTATAGACTCCAGATCATACTTTTCTAGAACCCTCTCTACTTCCTGTTTCGTAGACTGTATTTGACTGCCTAATTCCTCTGGATTATAATACATCGCTTCATATACCGCTTGTAGGTTTTCCCTTTGCCATAGGGCTACTCCCCCTAATCCAAGAAGTACCATGCCTATCGCTACAAAGGTTATTTTCTGCCATTTTTTCATTTGTGTCCCCCTTACTCTTTACACCTATTTTATATTACAGTATAAGATTAACACAAGCATTGGCTACAAATCTAGAATACCTCTTACACATTTTAGTCTTTATACATGAGTACACAAAAAAATATTTACATGCAAATCTAAGTATGCTATAGTGTTATCTATATTACAGTATAATTGTATACAATTATAATCCAAACACTTTAATAGGACGTGACGGATATGACATTTCAATTTGATATCTATCAAACAATGGCACTTGTTGCTGTAGTTTTTTATTTAGGAAAATATCTTAAAAATCGCATACCTTTATTCACTAAATATTGTATTCCTCCAGCCGTTGTAGGTGGTTTCCTCTTTGCCTTAGTGATTCTCTTTTTTAATCAAACAGGCCTAGTTACGCTTGTACTGGATACGACGCTTCAAAATATTTTTATGACAGCTTTCTTTACCAGTATAGGCTTTACAGCAAGTATTAAGATCCTTCAAAAAGGTGGTATTAAAGTGATTACCTTTTTACTCGTTTCGACTGTACTTGTTATTTTACAGAACATTGTAGGGGTTACACTGGCTAGCCTCTTTGATTTATCCCCATTACTTGGACTTGCTACAGGTTCCATTCCGATGGTGGGTGGTCATGGTACTTCTGGCTCTTTTGGACCCATGCTTGAATCCCTGGGTGTAAGCAGCGCAACGACCGTTTCATTTGCTTCTGCTACTTTCGGTCTTATTATGGGAAGTATCATCGGTGGTCTTGTGGCAAGAGGGCTTATCCTTCGTCATAAACTTGAAACACCTCATACAAACCCTGCAGGCGGTTATAACGAAGAAAACTCGGATATTTTATCCCTTAAAAAGCTTATGTCTGCTGCTTGCTTCCTTTTTATCGCTATGGGACTTGGCTCTATTGTATCTTCTGCTCTTGAAGGAATTGGACTTGCCTTTCCATCTTATATAGGCGCTATGATTGTGGCAGCTGTTATGCGTAACCTTTATGATTTTAGACATAAAGCCTTAGCTGAAGCAGAAATAGAAGCCTTAGGAAGCTTAAGTTTATCTTTCTTTTTAACTATGGCACTTATGGGACTTAAACTTTGGGAACTTTTCGACCTGGCTCTTCCACTGCTTGTCATGCTTCTTGCTCAAGTTCTTTTAGCAGGTGCTTTTGCTTACTTTATTACTTACCGTGTTATGGGCAAAAACTATGAAGCAGCCGTCTTTGCCTCTGCCCTATGTGGCTTTGGAATGGGCGCAACCCCTAATGCTATTGCCAATATGGATGAGCTTACGAATCGTTACGGCTTTTCTCCTACACCTTATTTGGTCGTTCCGATTGTCGGTTGCCTTTTCATTGATTTTGTCAATTCCACTGTTATTACCATCTTTATTAATTTACTTCATTAAAAAAAGGTATCTTACTTTTAGGGTAAGATACCTTTTTTCTTAGAAAATACTTAATTCCAGTGCATCTGAAAGATAAGAGAGCATCTTGATCCCACCTGTCGAATTCCCTTTTTCATCAAGGGCAGGGCCATATACCCCTATTCCTAGCTTATTAGGGACAGTAGCCAGTATACCGCCGCCTACACCAGACTTAGCCGGTACACCTACTTGAACAGCAAATTCACCTGATGCATCGTATAAACCACACGTCGTCATAATCGCTGTTACCATTCGTGTAATGGATTTAGGAATGATTTGTTTACCTGTTTCTAGACAAATGCCATTGTTACTATAAAGGGCACCTATTCTTGCTAAGTCCTTACAAGTCATTTCCATAGCACATTGCTTAAAATAAACGTGGATTAAAGCCTCTACGTCTTCCAAAATAACGCCACAACTTTTCATAAAATAAGCAAGTGACCTATTTCTATCTCCTGTCTGAGCTTCTGATTTGTAAACAGCTTCATTAATCCCAATACTAGCATTCCCAGATACAAGCCTAGCAAATTCTACAATCCTTTCAATTTGCTCTGTTCCATCCTTCCCGCCTATAAGAGAGGTGGTGGCTATAGCCCCTGCATTAATCATAGGATTAAGAGGCTTTTGAAGACTTTTAAGCTCCAGCTTAACGATAGAATTAAAAGGATCACCTGTCGCTTCCATACCTACTTTTTCAAAGACCTTATCCGGTCCATTATCCATTAAAGCTAAAGTTAAAACCAGTACTTTAGAAATACTCTGTATCGTAAACTTTTTCTCGTAATCCCCTACACCATATGCATCGCCCTCTAAAGTTTCTATATAAATACCAAGGTCTGTAGCCGGCACTTTTTGTAATTCTGGTATATAACCTGCACTCTTTCCTAAATGGGTATATTTTTTTCCATGTTCTAAGGCTTGTTGTAATATTTTTTCCATGTCTCCCTCCCAGATATTGACGTAAAATCTTTTATCTTATTTTACTTCAAATTCTCTTATCTATGTGGATTATCATGAAATTTATCCCTTATGAATCATAACCACCCGTCTAACGGGTGGTTTGCTCTAGCCCTATAAGGGCATGTTACTAGCAATGCCTTAAGGCATATTGAATAGTTCGCCAACTGCATATTTTTTCAAGCAGCCTCTAAAGAGGCTCTTTTATTTGCTCTTTTTTACCGGCTCACCCGTAAACGGGTCCATATATTCTTTAATTGTCATTTGTTCTTCTATTAATGTAGATTTTCAAGCTGTTCTGACCCACTTTTTTTAAAATTTACGTTTAAATTAGACCCAGGTCTTGTAACTAGTAAATCTAGATATTTATACTTAAAGTTGACCCACCCTAGATTTACACCTAGAATTGACCCACTTCCTTACAATGTTTTTA
>NZ_JACRSY010000006.1 GCF_014384995.1 Zhenhengia yiwuensis
TTTCACCTGCACAATTTGAAGAATTAAATTCATAAAATCAACTTAACTTTGTGTCTACTTTTTATTGACAACTCCACAGTTTTATTATTTAAACTGTCTACCTTAAGGGGAGCATATCAATGCGTATAAAGTGATAACCTCTTTCCTATTAGAATAATAAATGTCCTATAAGTGCAATTACAGGAAGTGTGATAACTGTTCTTTGTAAGAAGATAATAAAGAGTTCTTTTAAATTTACTGGAATTTTAGAGCTAAGTAAAAGTGCTCCTACTTCTGATAAGTAGATAAGCTGTGATACAGATGCACAAGCTACTACAAAACGTGTCATATCCGATTCTACCCCTGAAATAAGGATAGATGGAAGAAGCATGTCTGCAAAACCAGCAAGAAGTGTACTAGATGCTGTTAATGCTTCAGGTATACCAAGAACTGCAAGTAAAGGATAGAATGGTAAACCTAATATTTTAAACACTGGTGTATATTCAGCAATGATAAGAGCAATTGTTCCTACACCCATTACGACAGGAATAACTGCAAACCACATATCTATAACATTTTTGAAACCATCTACTAGAATACATTGTTTAATGCTTTGGTGCTTAGCTTTATCAAGTGCTTTCTCAAAACCGTATGTGAAAGAAGTGTATCCTTTTGGTAAGCTTTCAGTGTATTTTGGAGCAGAACCATCAATAAGTAAATCTTTTTTCTTAGCTAAAGGTCCGAATTTAGGTACTAAAATTGCTGCTATAATACTTGCAAGTGTTACTGTTAAGTAAAATGGAATAAACATATGGCTAAGGCCTACTGTTTCAGCAATAATAAGTGTGAAAGTAATTGAAACAAGTGAGAAAGTAGTTCCGATTACACAAGCTTCTCTTTCTGTATAGAAACCGTCTTCATATTGTTTACTTGTAAGAAGTACACCAATTGTACCATCACCAAGCCAAGAAGCAATACAGTCAATTGCAGAACGACCTGGAAGTTTAAATACAGGACGCATAACTTTTACAAGTAATGCACCTGCGAACTCAAGAAGTCCGAAGTTTAATAATAAAGGAAGTAAAAGTGCTGCAAAGAAGAAAATAGTAAAGAGTACAGGAAGAAGATCCGCTAAGATAAGACCACCTGTAGCTCCGCCATAGATAAATTCTGGGCCGATTTCAAATACAGCACATGTAAGGAATATAACGCTTAATAAACGGATAACAAACCATACAGGTGTTACATTGAAAAGTGTATTTAAAAACTCATTTTCTAGAATGCATTTAGGTTTTACTACTTTAGCAATGATACTTCCCATAGCTGTAATTGCAGTAATGACTAATAAAATATAAGGAAGAAAATCACTAAGGATACCTTGAAGTCCTTTTGATAAAATAGCCACTGGAATAGTAATGCCACTTTCTGTAGTAATTGGTATCATAAATAAAAATATCCCGATTAGCGATGGGACAATAAATTTAATCATAGATGTGAATGAATATTTCTTCATTTTTATGTTCCCTTCTTGTAATGATATTTCGTTCTATCAAATCTTGTAACAGTATAATTTATAAGTTATAAAAATGCAATGATTAATTTACATAAATATGTATAAAAATTAAAATCTGAAATATACTAAAGACCTAGTAGAGTAGAGAAGTTCTTGTTATAATAAAGAAGAATATTTATTAAATAAGTATTTAGTGAAGATATAAAAGGAGATTCCACATATGTTACATGCTTTTCAAAGAACAGAGATGCTCTTAGGTTCAGAAGCACTGGAAACACTTAAAAATAGTACAGTAGCTATCTTTGGGGTAGGTGGTGTAGGTTCTTATACAGCAGAAGCTTTAGCAAGAACAGGTGTAGGCCATCTAGTGCTTATAGATAGCGATACTGTTTGTGTAAGTAATATTAATAGACAAGTTCATGCTACTACCGAGACGGTAGGTAGACCAAAAGTTGAAGTAATGAAAGAGCGTATTGCGCTTATTAATCCAGATGCTAAGGTAACAACTTATCAAATGCTTTATAATGCAGAAACTGCAGAAAGTATGCTTAGCGAAGAATATGACTATGTAGTAGATGCTATTGATATGGTAACTTCTAAGATTGACCTTGTAGTAAGATGTAAGGAGAAAAACATACCTATTATAAGTGCTATGGGAGCAGCAAATAAAATGGATCCTACACGTTTAGAGGTAAGTGACATTTATAAGACAAGTGTGTGCCCACTTGCAAAAGTTATGCGCCAAGAGCTTAAAAAAAGACGCGTAAAAAAACTTAAAGTAGTTTATTCAAAAGAGACTCCTCTTAAACCATCACAACCAGAACCAGGTGAAATCCCAGCTTCAGGTTGGACAAGAAGACAAATTCCAGCTTCAGTAGCTTTTGTACCTTCTGTATCAGGTCTTATTATTGCTGGGGAAATAGTAAAAGAATTAATAGGATATAAAGCTTAAAAAAACACCCTTTTAGGGTGTTTTTTTAGTGGATTGGGTGTATATTTTTTTTATATAGGCTATTTTAATAAAAGGTTAGAGGAGAGGATAAGATGGTTAAACATATTGTAATGTGGAAAGTAGCAGAGCACCCGGTACATGGGAGTAAGGAAGAAGTCATGGCAAAGATTAAAGCTGGACTTGAAGGGCTTAAAGGGCAAATAGAAGGGCTTGTAGAAATAGAAGTGGGGATGAACTTTAATCCTGCAGAAACTGCTTATGATGTAGTACTTTATTCTGTATTAGAAAGCAAAGAAGCACTTGCTTTCTATCAAGCCCATCCAAAGCATTTAGAGGTAGCTAATAATCTTGTAAGACAGGTGGCTACATCAAGGGTTGTTGTAGACTACGAACAATAAGAGAGGTTACATAGGATTCCATTAGGCAAACTTTGAGGTGGACTTTACGCCATGTATTGTATAAAAGGAATGGATTAAGACAATCTCATAAAGAGTGGTTAAGAAAGTTTGAAATCGAACATATGTTTGAATTTGCTCAAACGCCATGTTATAGTAAAAGAAACAGACAACAAAGGAGAACATCATGATTAATCAAATTGGTAAAATTACACTTTATGTGAATGATCAAGAAGAAGCAAAGAAGTTCTGGACAGAGAAAATGGAATTTGTAGTAAAGTTTGAGGCACAGATGGGGCCAAATATGACATGGCTTGAAGTAGGTCCAAGAGAAGAAGCTTTTACTACTTTTGTGTTATATAATAAGGCCTTAATGCAAATGCAGAAACCAGATATGGCTTTAACACATCCTAGCATTCTTTTAAGCACAAAAGATATTGAAGTGGCACATATGAAGATGAAAGCAAATGGTGTGGAAGTGCAAGATATTATGATTATGCCATATGGCAAAATGTTTAGTTTTAAAGATCAAGACGGTAATGATTACTTATTACGTGAAGATAAATAAAAGCAAAGATAAAAAAGCCTTTAAGTACGTTATTAAAGTACTTAAAGGCTTTTTTTATGTAATGATCTTTAACGATAAGGGTCTTAAGGGAGTGATAAAATCCTTTAAAAGGTCCTATCATAACTATAATAATTCCTATAATCTCTAAAAGATGAAAATGAGAACTATTCAAAGAGCCTTGTAACACCTACTAAAGTACTTAAAGAAGAATCTAGGCTTAATGTAACAGTAAGATCGGGTGCTACTTTCTGTAATTGGTTTAAGAAGCTCTCTTTAAAAAGAGGGAAACTTTTAGCAATTTGTCCGCCCAGGACTAGGGTGTTTGGTTGAAAGGTTTGTAAGAAACATGTAATAGCCTGAGCAAAGCGGGCACCAAAGATATGGAAAGTTTTAAGAGAAGATTCACAACCTTCTAAGGCTAAATCATAGATGGATTTAACATCATTTACAAGGACATGATGGAGGCTTTCATGTAGTTTAAGAATACCTCTAGCAGAAATATAATCATCAATAATACTATCAAGAAAAGGAGTATCATAAACCCAGCCATTAAGTGGGACATTAGGATGATTTGTAATAAGCTTGCCATCTTCTAAGAAGGCTGAGCCAAGTCCTGTACCGATGCAAAGACAAAGAACCTTACCTTGCATAAGGGCTTGGTTTAATACAGTTTCTCCTAAAGCATACAAGCTAGCATCATTTTCAAATTTAATTTTACAGTTAGGACTTGCAACCTCATTAAAAAGTTTATTTTCTCTAAGTCGTAATAAGATTTCTTTCCCCAGAAAGATGCCGTACAAACTATCGTATTTATTAATATTTTGCATGAGAGGGATACCTTTTTCATAATCAAAAGGACCAGGGAAAGCCATACCAATACCTATAACATGTATAGGATAAGGTGCCTCTTTAATTTTATCTAAAATAATATGAGTAAAATGATTTAATAAGGTTTCCTTATCTTCTTTTGCAAGAGAAGGGTAGTGGGTAATACCTGGTGTAAGGAGTGTACCATTAGGTGTAATAACACTTGTTTTAATAGAAGTTCCACCTACATCTAAGGCGATAAATGTATTCATAAAGTAATCCTTTCTAAAATATATTATAATATGACATTAAACATTATAACATATTGAAATATGTTATAACATATGATAACATCAAAATAGATTTAAAAATTCCCATGAGGTTATTAGGAGGGCTATTATGCTTGATCGTAAATGGCAGATTTATGTTATTCATCATTCTCATACAGACATAGGTTATACAGATTTACAAGAAAAAATTATGTACAACCACATAGATTATATCCGTTCAGCAGTTAAAATGACTGAAGAAGTTCCAGAATTTAGATGGAATTGTGAAACATACTATTGCGTAGAAAAATTCCTTGAAGAAGTAGATGAAGAAGAAAGAAAAGCGTTTATAGAACGTATCAAGGCAAATGGTATTGGTTTATCAGCAACTTATTTAAACTTTACAGATTTAGTAGATAAAGCAGTATTGACAAAACGTACAAAAGAGATGGTAGATTACTTTAAGCAATATGAGCTGCCTGTTAAAGTTGCTATGAATGCAGATATTAATGGGATTTCACTTGGAGCATTAGATGCACTTTTAGATAATGATATTGAGTTCTTGTACATGAATATTCACTGTCACCATGGAATGTACCCGCTTTATCAAAATCAAAAACCTTATTATTGGAAAAATAAAGCAGGTAAAAAATTACTTGTATGGAGTGGTGAGCATTATAACTTAGGGAATGCTTTAGGACTTGTACCGAATAAGCATGCTAACTTTATGACACAGAATTATTTTGCGGGAGCAAAACCAAAGACGCCAGTAGAGAGCTTAAAAGATAATCTTTATGCTTATCTTAAAGAATGTGCAGATAATGATTATCCATATGATTTCATTCCTACAAGTGTATCAGGGGTATTTAGTGATAATGCACCACCAAACATGGATATTCTCACTATGATCCAAGAATTTAATAAGGCTTATGGTGATGAAGTTGAAATCAGAATGGTAACAGTAGCAGAGCTTTATGAGGCTATTAGGGATAGATTAGGTGAGATTCCAACTTACGAAGGTGATTTAACAGATTGGTGGGCACACGGCGTAGGGAGTACACCATATCCTGTTAAACATTATAAAGACGCACAACGTATGTACCACTTATGTGAAAGGCTAGACCCTGAACATAAAGTAATGAAAGAACAGTTTGTAAGAGATGCAGAAGATAACTTACTGGTTTATTCAGAGCATACATGGGGGCATTCTTCAACTATTACAAATCCTTATGATACGATGGTACAAAACCTTGATATTCGTAAAAATAGTTATGCTTCTAAGGCACATGAAGCGGCTGCTAAGAATCTTAACCGTATCTTACACAGTAGAGGAGATAAGTTAAGATACTATGATAGAGATGGTAAAATTAAAGCGATTAATACATCGGACCGAGTAGGTAAAAAAGTAGTAGAATTCTATATTGAAGTATGGGGATATGATGATGTAGAAGTTGTAGAGGTGGCAACAGGTAAGGTAATGAATACCCAAATTTCAAGCCATCCAAGAGGGGTACTGATTAGCTTTATTGACGACTTCAATGCTTTTGAAGAAAAAGTTTATACGTTTAAAGAGGTACCTAAAGTAGCTTCAAAAAATAATTCACGTGTAGCTTACATGGGCTCTGAAAGAGTTAAAGATATCATTAATAGCTATGATCCAGTAACTTATACACTTCCATATCAAATTGAAAGTGATTATTTTAGAATTCGTTATGAAATGGGTAAAGGGGTTACTTCCTTCTATAATAAAGTAGAAGAAAGAGAGATGCTTAAAGAAGGAGATGCGAAATTCTTCACACCAATCTATGAAAATACAGAAATTCGTACAGATATCTATGAAGAAAGACGTCTCCTAGGTAGAAATATTAGAGGACTTCATGCTAAGAAATATATAGGAGAATTAACAGAAGTTAAACTTATCGATAACGGTAAAGTTTTCAAAACTATAGAGCTTATTTATAAATTAGAAGGTACCTATTTCAGTTCTGTAGTGATTAGAATGTACAATGAACTGCCAAAGATTGAGTTCAAGTATAAAATTGCAAAAACACTTTCAGAAGACATTGAAAATATCTTACTTCCTCTAACATTAGATCTACCTGGCAGAACACTTTATATGGATAAGAGTGATGTTACCTTTAAACCAGGAGTAGACCAGCTTCCAGGAACTTGTATGGAATACTACCTTATCGACAATGGCCTAGTCTATGAAACAGAAAAGAGCAGTATTTTAATCCAAACAAAAGATGCCCCAATGGTTTATATGGGAGAACTTAAACATCATCCGATTTTACTATGCGACAATAAAGAAGAAAACAACCAACGTGATGTATACTCTTGGATTATGAATAATATCTGGGAAACAAACTTCAAAATGGATTTATCAGGTATTACAGAATTCTGCTACAGCTTAAATATGATAGAAACAGAAAAAGTAGAAGGTAGCTTTAAAGCTATGAAGGATGAAGACTACGGTGTTGTTACATTTATGATCGATTAGAAAGAGGTAAGAAGATGGCAAAATATGATAAATATCCAGAAGTTAAAGTAAAAGGTTATGACCACTGTGCTTGGCAAGGTTATGATCAGATTACTAAGGTATTAGAAGAAAGATTAAATTCAAATAGTAAAAATGTAGTGGTAGTAGATTGCTACCCAGGCGTAGATGTTAAAGAGGTAGTAGAAGGGCTAAGTACACTTAATTTTGATAAAGTGATTTATTCAGATGAATGTGCACTTAAAGGGGAAGCTTTAACAGCAGCCATTGATGCATATCTTACAGAAGATCGTGTATTTGGTGTTCTTACAACAAAGAATTTTCAAGATGTTTTTAGAGAGGATAAGATAGGGGAAGCTAAAGGTCAGATTGAAGGAGCTAAGGGGAATGTACTTGTATGTGGAACAGGTGCAGGACTGATTACAACAGGAGATGTTTATATCTTTGCAGACCTTGCCAGATGGGAGATTCAGCTTCGTTACCGTAAAGGTATGTCTAACTGGAATGTAGAAAATAGTGACGCACCTATTTTAACCAAGTACAAAAGAGGTTTCTTTGTAGAGTGGCGCATGGCAGATAGACACAAAGTTGCTCATTACAAGAACTTTGATTATGTACTTGATACAAATGTAGCAAATGAACCTAAACTTGTAAGCGGTGAAGCCTTCTTTGCAGGTCTTAATGAAACGGCACATAGACCATTTAGAGTTGTCCCATATTTCGATGCAGGGGTATGGGGTGGTCAATGGATGAAGGAAGTATGTGACCTAGACAGAGAAGCTGAAAACTTTGCGTGGAGCTTTGATGGGGTGCCAGAAGAGAATAGTTTATATCTTCGATATGGTGATGTAAGACTTGAAGTACCTTCTACTAATGTTGTGTTCTATAGACCACAAGCTTTATTAGGAACTAAAGTTCATGCAAGATTTGGTACAGAGTTCCCGATTCGTTTTGACTTCCTAGATACAATGGGAGGCCAAAATTTATCTTTACAAGTGCATCCTCTTACAGAGTATATCCAGCAAACCTTTGGTATGCACTATACCCAAGATGAGAGTTATTACATACTAGATTGTAAAGAAGAAGCGAAAGTTTATCTAGGTGTTAAAGAAGGTATTAAGCCAGAAGAGATGATAGAAGACTTAAAATCAGCTCAAAGGGGTGAAATGAGCTTTGATGCTGAGAAGTATATTAATACTTTTGATGTGAAAAAGCATGACCATTTCCTTATTCCAGCAGGAACTATTCACTGTTCTGGTAAAGATACGATGGTACTTGAAATTAGTGCAACACCTTATATCTTTACCTTTAAGCTTTGGGACTGGGATAGACTTGGTCTAGATGGTTTGCCACGCCCAATCCATATTGAGCATGGTGAAAAAGTAATCGACTGGACACGTACAACTGCTTGGGTAGAAAGAGAACTTGTAAATCCAGTGGAGCAAGTAGCAGAAGGTGAAGGCTATATAGAAGAACGTACAGGCCTACACGAGCGTGAATTTATTGAAACACGTAGACATTGGTTTACAGAAACTGTACACCACACTACACAAGGCAGTGTAAATGTGTTAAATTTAGTAGAAGGTGAAGAAGCTGTTGTAGAGAGTCCTACAGGTGAGTTTGAACCGTTTGTTGTACATTATGCAGAAACATTTATCATTCCTGAAAGTGTTAAAGCTTATACTATTAGACCACATGGACCATCTGTTGGGAAAAAACTTGCTACAATCAAAGCTTATGTAAGATAAGAAGGTAAAAGTAGGAGGACTTATATGTTAGTAAGAAGTAAAGGGGCACCTACGCTAAAAGAGCAGTTAATCAGTATTATTAAATCAGATATTGAGACTGGCGTATACAAAGAAGGTGAACTCTTACCTAGAGAGATTGATTATGAAGAAAAATATGGTGTAAGCCGTATTACGGTAAGAGCAGCCATTGGTGAGTTAGAACAAAAAGGATATGTTGAGCGTATCAAGGGTAAGGGCACTATCGTACTAAAATATAGGAAATCCGAACCATTATTAAAGATAGAAGGTTTCACGGATGAGATGAGAGCGAAGGGGATAGTTCCAACTACTGCCTCGGCTATGATTAAACTGGTAAAGGCTGATGCAGACTGCGGGGAAGCGTTAGGTATTGAGAAGGGCATGCCTGTTTATGAATTAATCAGGGTGAGATGTATCAATGGTATTCCTATTGTACGCTTTAAGACCTATATTAAAAGTACAATAGATATGTCTTTAGATTCTAACTTATACTATGAGTCTCTTTATGAATATTTAAGAAGAGAACAAGGAATAGAAATCTCTAAGATTAAACAGCGTATTACCGCAGGTCTTGCAGATGAAGTTCTTGCTAAAGAATTAAACTGTAATAAAAAAGGACCTATGCTTATTTTAAAAAGAGTAGGCTATGACCAAAATGATGAAGTCTTTGAATATACTGAAGGGCAGTATGTGGCTTCACGTTATGAATACTATATGGAACTTACAAAATAAAACAAGATGCACATGCTAATCGGCATGTGCATCTTGTTTTATTTCCCAATGAATAATAAGCGTCATAAGGGCACGTAAGAGTATAATAGCACCAAGGATGATAATCTCATCTAAAGTACGAACAAGCACAGTTTTAAGAATTTCGGCAGCCAACTTAAACTCTAAAGACATGGCCATAGAGTTAGCAAAGTGGCTTTTGGTAATAGTGAAATTGTTATGTAAGAGGCCTTTAAGGTAGCAGTAAAAGCCATCAAAAGCCCCTACGGCAAGGACAATGATACCCATTGTTTCAAGGAGATGAATAAGGGTAGGAAGATATTGGTTAATGAGGTGCTCAAGCATTTAAAGACCTCCTTTCTAAGTAGCTTGGCCACGTTTCAGGTCTATACAAAGTATGTTATGATAAGAAGAGATAGAACTAAAACTTTAAAGGAGTTTATACAAATGGCAAAGAAATTAGTATTAGCAGAAAAGCCAAGCGTAGCACGTGATATTGCACGTGTTCTAAAATGCAGCAAAAAAGGCAATGGATATATAGAAGGTAATGATTATATTGTAACTTGGGCATTAGGTCACTTAGTAGGACTTGCAGACCCAGAAGCTTATGATGATAAATATAAGACTTGGACAATGGAGTCTCTTCCAATGCTTCCAAAACAAATGAAATTAGTCGTTCTTAAAGGTGGCGGCAAGCAGTTTAATGCTGTCAAAGAGCAGATGAATCGTAAGGATGTAGGTGAAATTATTATTGCTACAGATGCTGGACGTGAAGGAGAACTTGTAGCAAGGTGGATTATTGAAAAAGCTAGGGTGAATAAGCCGATGAAACGCCTATGGATTTCTTCTGTAACGGACAAGGCTATTTTAGATGGATTTAAACATCTTCATCCTGCTAAAGAATACGATCACCTTTATGAAGCAGCAGTATGCCGTGCAGAGGGGGACTGGGTAGTAGGGCTTAACGTAACACGTGCTCTTACTTGTAAGTATAATGCACAGCTTTCAGCAGGACGTGTACAGTCAGCAACTCTTGCTATGATTGTAGCAAGAGAAGAAGAAATTAAAAATTTCAAACCAGAAGACTACTTTAACCTTAAAGCGAAAGTTAAAGGCTTTAGTTTAGATTGGCAAGGTGCAAAAGGGCCTCATATTTATAAAAGTGATGTAGCTAAGAAAATTGTTGATGAAGTAGAAGGTAAGGCACTTAAAGTCACAAAGGTAGATGAGACGAATAAAAAAGCTTATGCACCGGCCCTTTATGACTTAACAGAGCTTCAAAGAGATGCCAATAGGCTTTATGGCATGAGCCCAAAAGAGACCCTTTCTATTATGCAAAGACTCTATGAAAACTATAAAGTCCTTACTTACCCAAGAACAGATTCACGTTATATTTCCCAGGACATTGTGCCAACACTGAAAGATCGCTTAGAAGCTGTTAGCGTGGGACCTTATAGAGCAGCAGTAAAGAGTATTCTTCAAAATGGCATTAAACCGAGCAAACATTTTGTAAATAATAGCAAAGTATCGGATCATCATGCTATTATTCCAACAGAGGAAAGTGTCATGCTATCAAACTTAAGTAATGACGAGCGTAAAATCTATGAGCTTGTTATTAAACGTTTCTTAAGTGTTCTTTTACCACCATGTGAGTATAAACAAACAACTATTGAGGCTAACGCAGGCGAGCATACTTTTATTGCAAAAGGTAAGGTTATGCTTAAACAAGGTTGGAAGATGGTATTTGATAAAGACGAAGATGGCGAAGAAGGTTTCAAAGAAAACTTACCAGAAGTTAAAGTAGGAGATGAACTTAAAGTACTAGGTGTAGAATGCTTAAAACTTCAGACGAAAGCACCAGCACGCTTTACAGAAGCTACGCTTCTTTCAGCTATGGAAAGCCCACATAAATACGTGAAGGTAAGTAAGGAAGCAGCTAAAACACTTGGAGAGACAGGTGGTATTGGTACAGTTGCTACAAGAGCAGATATTATTGAGAAACTCTACAATATGTTCTATATTGAGAAAAATGGCAACAGTATTATACCAACTTCAAAAGGGAAACAACTTATTGATCTTGTGCCAGAAGACTTAAAGTCACCACTTCTTACAGCTAAATGGGAAAGAGAACTAGACTTAATCAGTAAAGGCAAACAAAATCCAAAAGACTTTACTATGCGTATGCGTAAATATAGTGGTGAGCTAGTAGATGCTGTAAAGGGCAGTACAGATAAGTTTAGACATGACAATATAGTCGGTAAACGTTGCCCAGAGTGTGGCAAAAATCTACTTGAAGTAAAAGGCAAACATGGCATGATGTATGTATGTCAGGATAGAAACTGTGGTCATAGAGAAAATATTAGTAAGTTTACGAATGCACGCTGCCCACAATGCCATAAAAGACTTGAACTACGCGGTCAAGGTGATGGACAAATCTATGTATGTACAACGTGTACATTTAGAGAAAAAGCAAATGCCTTTAAAAAGCGTTTTGAAGATAAACCAGGTAAAGTAGATAAGAAATCCGTACAAAAATATATGAAACAACAGCAGAAAGAGGATGAAGGTAACTTTGCATTTGCAGAGCTCTTTGCTAATTTAAATAAAAAATAAGAAATAGGGAAAATGAGAGATTATGCGTATAACGGAAGGGATTGTAAATATATCAGTAAGAGAACTTGTAGAGTTTGTCATGCGCTCAGGTAGTATTTTTGCTTCCTTTGTCAGTAGAGCAAGAGCTGTAGAGGGGACCAAAGCACATAAGAAAATTCAGGAATCTATGAATGCAAACTATGAGAAAGAGGTTAAACTTGTCCATGAATGTGAAGCTTCTGGGATTACCTTTATCGTAGAAGGTCGTGCGGATGGAATTATGATGGACCTTATTGCTGTGACTATAGATGAGATTAAGTCTACCCGTACAAGTCTTGATGTAATAGATGAAGACTACAATCCCTTTCACTGGGCGCAGGCTAAGTGTTATGCTTATTTCTATGCAAGTGAGCATCACTTAAAAGATATGAATGTACGCTTAACTTATTACAACCTCGATACCAAGGAGACTAAGCATCTTCTAAAAGTTTATACCCATGAAGAACTTGAGGACTTCTTTAAGGGGGTTATAGAGAAGTACGCTCTCTGGATTCGTTTCTATATGGATTGGGGAGCAGAGCGTACAAAGTACCTAAAGGCATTATCCTTCCCTTTCGAAAATTATAGGGCAGGCCAAAGGGAGTTAGCGGTTAATGTATATAAAAGTATTACAAATGAGGCTAAGTTATATGTTAATGCACCTACAGGTATAGGTAAGACCATCTCTACGCTCTTTCCAGCCTTAAAAGCTATGGGAGAAGGTCATGTAGGTAAGATTTTTTACTTAACGGCTAAGACCATTACCAGGACGGTAGCAGAAAAAAGTATTAAGATGATTTATGATAAAGGGACACGTGTAAAGGCTATCACTCTGACGGCTAAGGATAAAATATGCTTTTTAGATGAACGGAATTGTCACCCAGACTTTTGTAAATATGCAGAGGGTCATTTTGATAGAGTAGATGAAGCTGTATATGATGCCATTACGCATACAGACTTATTTACAAGAGAAGTGATAGAGGCATATGCAAAAAAGTATCATGTATGTCCTTTTGAATTAGCTTTAGACTTAGCCATATATGCCGATGTGGTTATTTGTGACTATAATTATGTCTTTGACCCTACAGTTGCGCTTAAACGCTTTTTAGACCAGAGGGACTTTGTGATTTTAGTAGACGAAGCTCATAACCTAGTAGAAAGAGCAAGGGAGATGTACTCCGAGAGTGTATCTAAAAATCAGTTTCTAAGTGTGAGAAGGTCTATTAGCAAGCAGTATCCCACAATAGCTCAGTCTTTAAGTAAGCTAAATGATTATATGCTAAGTGTCCGTAAGGATTATATTGATTTGACTGGAAGTATGATTAGTAAGGAAGAGCCTACTAAGCTGTATAGGCTTCTTAGAACTTTTATTAATGAATGTGATAAGAAACTGCAAAAGGGCGCTATGCACAAGTTACCTCAAGACCTACTAGAGCTGTATTTTAGAGCTTATAATTTTAACAAAATCTATGAGTTCTTTGATGAAAGATATATTACGTATGCAGACCAAGTAGAGGGAGACTTAATGCTTAAGCTATTCTGTATGGATCCTTCTTATTTAATTGGTAATATGATTAGCACCTGTAAAAGTGTTATTTTCTTCTCTGCTACCCTTATGCCTATCGATTATTATAAATATATGTTAGGTGGAGAGGGAGAGCGTGCCATTGCTCTTCCTTCACCTTTTGATAGGGAGAAGGCTCTAAAGCTTATTGCAACAGATGTATCTACTAGGTATCAGCATAGAGAAAGAAGCTATGAGAAAATCTGTGAGTATATTAGAAAAGTAAGCCAGGGTAAAGTAGGCAATTATATGGTCTTTTTCCCTTCTTATAAATATATGAAAGATGTACATGCCTACTTTATAACCCATTATGAGGGATATGATATTTGTATGCAGGACACAAGTATGGATGAAGAGTCAAGGGAAGCATTTTTATCACAGTTTGAGGTAAATCCCGTAAAGACAAAGATAGGTTTCTGTGTGCTTGGAGGAATTTTCTCTGAAGGCATTGACTTAACAGAAGATAGACTTATAGGTGTTCTAGTGGTAAGTGTAGGATTGCCACAGATAGGGTTAGAGAAAGATTTAATTAAGTATCACTTTGAAGAACAAGGCAAAGATGGTTATCACTATGCCTATACTTATCCAGGTATGAATAAGGTACTTCAAGCAGTAGGAAGGCTTATTCGTACGGAAAAGGATGAAGGGGTTATTGTGCTTATCGATGACCGTTTTAATAGTCCACTGTACAGTAGCTTGATGCCACTAGAGTTAAGTGATAGAAAGTGTGTGCATTTAGGGCAAGTGGAGGAAATTGTAGAGAAGTTTTGGAGACAAAAAACTCCCTTACTATAAAATAGAAGGGAGTAAATTAGCACTCTGCAAGAGTAATTCACCATAATCACTATTAAGAATATATTGCTGACCTTCTATAGCAAATACGCTTCTTAGTAAACTGCATCCATCACCTTGGTTACTTTGATGACAGCTAATGATTTTGCCGTCATGGTATTTCTCCGCATTACAGGCAGGAATAACTTCGAGTGATTCAGTAGTGTCCTCCCCGATGCCTCCAAATAGAGTAACTTCTATATGGCGGTCCTTTAAAAGGTGAGCTTTAGCATTAAGGTCATCTAGAAAAGGATTTGTGAGGGACATATAATGTTGGGGGATGGAATAAGTTCTATTTTTATAGGTATAGAAGAGATAATCTCCATAGTCACCAGAAGGTATAAATTGGGCAAGTGAAGGGAAACTATTGCGTAGAAATGGTGTATGCATTCTATTAGATTTTGAAAAAACTTGCAGGTACAAATTTAGGTTTAAAGAAATAAAGTCAGGGTTAGACATACAAGTGATAGGAATGCTACCGTTATTTAAGTAGCTGAAAGCAGGGATCAAGCCAGCATTGGGAGTGCCGATAAGAATCATGTGATTAATACTATAGTCATAAGAGTCTGATTGTGCATAGGTTCTGGCAATAAGGCCACCTGTACCATGACATACAAGATTGACTTTAGGAACGCCTGAAACTTGTTTGACTTTATGAATAAGAGGACCTAATGTATAAAGAGCAAGGTCATCGACTTTTTGACGCCAATCATAAAACATAATAAAAAGGTCAGTGTTCATCGTATATCCATAATCTAGTAGCTGTTTTACAAAGCGTTTGCCTGTATAATGAGATGGGCCGAAGTGCCAAGATCCCATACCAGGAAGAATTTCTGTGCCTAAGGAGCCGAATAGTCCAGGAATATAAATTAAAGGTGTTTTACTTTGCATTCACTCACCTCCTTCTTATATAGTGTATGCATAGACAAGCAGGGTGTGATAAAATCCTTGAAGTTAAAATAAATAAAATATATGATAGAAACAGTTAATAAAAAGGGGTGTGACAACATGAAAAAGCCAAAAGTATGTATTATTTTTACCGGTGGAACCATTTCCATGACAGTAGATGAGAATATTGGAGCAGCTATTCCAACCTTATCAGGGGAACAAATTTTATCAATGGTTTCAAATATTGATAAATTAGCAGATATAGAAGTTGTGAATTTATGTGAGATTCCTGGTCCTCATATGACCATTAGTAAACTATTAGAACTTAAAGCACTTATTAAGAAAACTTTAGATAGAGATGATATAACAGGTGTTATCGTAACACATGGCACAGATACTTTAGAAGAAACAGCTTACTTCTTAGACCTAACAATCAATCATACAAAGCCGGTAGTAGTAGTAGGCGCGATGCGTAACAGTTCGGAACTTGGTTATGATGGTTCAAGCAACTTAGCAGCAGCAGTATGTACAGCTATTTCTCCAAAAGCAGTTGGTAAAGGGGTGTTAGTTGTCCTTAATAATGAGGTTAACATTGCAGCAGAGGTTACAAAAACGAATACTTTATCACTTAATACTTTCCAATCACCTTATGGGCCATTAGGAATTATTGATACAAATGATTTGATAGTTTATCGTGATATTGCATATAGACAGCATATTGATACAGATAAAGTAGAACATAGAGTAGACCTAATTAAAGCTGTACTCGATATGGATGATAGGTTTATTAGACTTGCAGTAGATGCAGGGGCAAAAGGCATTGTAGTAGAAGCAATGGGAAGGGGTAACTTACCACTTAAAATGCTTGAAGGGGTTAAATATGCACTTTCAAAGGGTGTCGTTGTAGTCATTGTTTCAAGATGTAGTTCAGGACGCGTATTTGAGTCTTATGGCTATGAAGGCGGTGGTAAAGAGCTTTCAGATTTAGGTGCTATTATGGGTGGAGAAATGAGGGGGCCTAAAGCAAGATTAAAACTTATGCTTGGTCTTGGTAAAACAACGAATATAGACGAAATCCGTAAACTCTTTACAGAAGAGAGCTATATATTATAAATGGACAAAGGGCAGTCCTACAACACATGAGTGAGTTGTGGGACTGCCCTTTGTCCATCTTATTATACAATCTATTTACTTATTTTAGATTGTAGCCCTTGCCAATCTGCTAAAAATTTCTCTATACCACTAGAAGTAAGAGGGTGATTAATCATTTGGGTAATAACACTGTAAGGAATAGTAGCAATATGGGCACCAGCTTTAGCAGCTTCAAGAACATGAATAGGGTGGCGCACACTAGCGGCAATAATCTCTGTAGAGATACCATGAATTTCAAAGATTTCAGCAGTGTCTTCAATAAGTGACATGCCATTAAAACCAATGTCATCTAACCTACCAATAAAAGGACTGACATAAGTGGCACCGGCACGTGCAGCAAGAAGTGCCTGTTGAACGGAGAAGATAAGTGTAACGTTGGTTTTGATACCTTTTTCAGTAAGTTGCTTTGTTGCTTTTAAACCCTCTTCACACATTGGAATTTTGATAACAATATTAGGATGAATTTGAGCAAGAGTAGTGCCTTCTTCTACCATCTTAGAAGCTTCTAAGGTAATGACTTCTGCGCTGATAGGTCCATCTACTATAGAAGAAATTTCTTTAATAACTTCTTCAAAAACAAGTCCTTCTTTGGCGATAAGAGAAGGGTTAGTGGTAACGCCACAAATAACCCCTAGTTCGTTGGCTTTACGAATATCTGTTACATTGGCTGTATCAATAAATAATTTCATAATTCTACTCCTTATACTTTATAGTTACTCGTAGCATGTGTATGATGGAGTAAAATTATGAGGGAATGGGTATATTAAGTGGAAGATTATAACACACGTAGGGAGTAGGGCTTATGAATAATGCAACTATTTCAGATGAAACACTCATTCTTATTACAACAGCCATTATTATGGGCACATTAACGAGACTTATTACACTTAAACTAGATTATAGACAATATCCGAGTTACCCTAATGGCTATTTTACTCATTGTGTACTGGGATTTATAGCCGCAGCCATAGGTGCTGTAGCTATGCCAGCTATAAAGACCAAAAATTTTGTAGCGATGACTTTTCTAACTATTGCTATTCAGCAATTTAGAGATGTAAGGCGTGCAGAAAGAGAAAGCTTAGTCTCTCTTGAAAATACAGAGTTTACGGTAAGGGGAGACGCTTATATAGATGGTATTTCTAAGACTTTTGAATCACGCAATTATATGGTGCTTATGGTATCACTAGTTACAGGGATTGTGATGCAATTATTAGAAGATCATAGTATCCCTATGCAGGTTGGAGCAGGCGTATTAGCAGGAAGTATTACTTTTACTTTTCTTAGGATTTTTACAAGAGGTCAGACCGTAGGACAAGTAGCTGATGTAGCTATTGGAAAGGTAGAAGTAAAGGGAGCAGAGCTTTTTGTAGATGATATTTATGTATGTAATACATTAGGAACAGAAAATGCTCATAAGATGATGGCGGAAGAAGGAATGGCCGCAGTCATTACACCCAAGGAACAACATTATCGTATTACATTAGATAATTTTGGGCAAAGGCAGGCCATTCTATTTGAGGTATGTAGAGCGCTAGGAGTAAAGCGGTATCATTTTACGCGTAAGGAATATAAGGAAGGCAAAATTGTAGTAGCTATTGTACCGATTATAAGAGATGAAATGTTTATGATGCAGGTGATTAAAGAGACACCTTTACTTGAAAATGTAACCAAGTATCATGGTATTATGAAACATAAATATATCAGTAAAGGAGAGTAAATCATGCATGAGAGAACGAATTATTTAGAATATCTTGGGTATGTTACAACAAAGAAAGATAGAGTACTTAATGGTGCAGGGCTTATGCTTTATGCGAGTACGCCTGAAGAAGCCAGTGAACTTAGTCTAGACGTTGCTAAAGCCATGAGGTGCGATGTGGTACAGCTAAAATGTGGGGATTATTTACTCGTAAGTGTACCTAAGTAGTAGGAAAGATGGGACAAGCAGCATAAATTTTTATATAATGAAACTAAGAAGCAACGTAAGGGGGGAAGTTATGAAAATACTTATTGATGGAGATGGATGTCCAGTTATAGACCTTACCATTAAAGTAGCTAGAAAATATGGTATAGAAGTAGTTATTTTTTGTGATACAGCACATATGATAGACAGGCTTGGAGTTAAAACAATTATTATACAAAAAGGCATGGATGCAGTAGATTTTATGATAGCAAACAATGTTCATAAAGAGGATATTGTCGTTACTCAAGATTATGGATTAGCAGCTATGATTTTATCTAAAAAAGCAGCAGCTATTAATCAAAATGGTTTTATCTATACAGAAGGAAATATTGATCAGATTCTTTTTAGAAGGCATGTAGTAAAGGTTGCGAGGAAATCAGGTGCGCGTCTTAAAGGGCCTAAAAAACGTACAGAAGAGGATAATATTAAATTTAAAGAAGGTCTTATAAAATTATGTGAAGCAAAGCTCGCACAAGAAAAAACGCCCTTGTAAATTGGTAGCTATAGCTACAGAAAAATAAAAAAGGGGACGCTATAATAAGTGTAAGAAACTTATATATTAAGAAAGCAGGTAAAGAGATGAAAGCAATAGAAATTATGATGAATGAACATAGAGCTATTGAACGCCTTATTATAGTAGTACGTCAAATTTGCAAAGGCATTATGAATGGGGAACCTATTTGCTATGAGGACTTTGAAAAGATTATAGATTTTATAAGGGTTTACTCAGATGAACACCATCATGGGAAAGAAGAAAAGTGCCTTTTTAACCAAATGCTTATCCATTTAGGTGCTTTAGGTGAAAAGCTGATAAAAGGTGGCATGTTGGTCGAACATGATTTAGGTAGACTGTACGTGAAGGACCTTGAAGAAGCACTTGAACGTGTCAAAGCTGGGGATGAGGAAAGTAAACTTGATGTGATAGCTAACGCTATTAGCTATACACATTTACTTACAAGGCATATAGCAAAGGAAGATGAGCTCATTTATCCATTTGCACTAAATAAGCTTCCGCAAGAAATCGTTGAAGAGGTTAATAAAGCATGCTTAGCTTTTGAACAGGAAGCAGCTCAAAAGAGTGTACAAGATTCTTATTTAGAAGTGCTTAGCAAATTAGAGGAAAAATATAAATAATATCACAGAGAAAACAGACCTCTTGTAAAATGGCCATTTTAAAAGGACATGTTATACATTTGAAGAGGATGGAATAAATAGAAGAAGAGGGCTACCTGAGGGTAGCCCTTTTTGTATTTTCAGTAAGGGATAGGTAGGCTACTAGCGTCTTCCAAAGAAGCCAGTGCTGCGGGATGGGGTAGTGGACTGGATGACGCCACAGGCTAGGCGGAGGCCGGAGTTACCAGCAGGTTGAGTCATAAAGTCATCGGCTTTTTCGTGCAGGATAAAGGACTTTCCTATAACGTCTCTTACATTAAATGCACTTGTATAGACAGACATCATCGCTGTTCCATTAGTAGAGAGGATAGGTGGAAGGTCTCCTGCATGGAAGGGATGAGGTTGATTGGTTGGGTTCCAGTGGCCACCAGCTGCTGTAAAAGGATCAGCAGGATTTCCAACTGTGCAGTTACCAAACTCATGAATATGGAAACCATGGAAGTCTACTTTTTGCCCGGTAGTAGTGTTAACGGGGATACCTACAATATATGTTCTAATATAAACGCCATCAGATAATTGATACAGTAAGATACGCCCTCTAAGGCTGGGGGCCAATGGACCACCTTTTAAATTAGCGAAAGCATCAGGTTGAAGTTCATCAAAATCAGAAAAAATTTCGTAACTGGTTGGAAGAATTGAGTGATTATCCATAGATTAAACTCCTTTTTTATTCATTAATAATAAAGCTGTTAATAACATATTATGTAAAAAAATGTAATCTGTGATAAAAATAAAAGGATTTATTGAAGTCATAGTATACGGTGTTGTCCACATATAATAAGCATGTAGAAATAGGACAAAGTAGGTGGTACTGTGAAAAAACAAGGATTAGCAATGAGTGCCTATATTTCAACGATAGGTTCTGTTGCAACGAAAACATTAGGTATGATTTCAACAGTGTATATATCGAATAGAATAGGGGCAGAAGGGGTAGGTCTTTATCAATTGGCTATGACCATTTATATGATGGCTTATACCATTGCATCGGCAGGTATGAGCACCTCTGTATCTAAATTAGTAGCAGAGGAACTTGGAAAAGGAAATAGTAAAGGCGTTAAAAGAATCATGAAAGTCTTTTTTCTTATTAGTATAGCGGCTAGTGTGACTATATCGGGGTTAGTCTTTATTAATGCACCTTTTATTGCGAACCATGTGATAAAAGATAGCCGAACCATACTAGGACTAAGAATTTTATCATTAAGTGTACCTTTTATGACAGTATCGTCTTGTTTAAAAGGATACTTCTATGCTGTGAAGAAGATGATTAAGCCAGTAAGTTCAGATGTATTTGAGCAGATAGTTAAGGTACTTATGGTTATCGTTTTTCTACAAAGGTGGGGGAATGGTTCACTTGCCCATGCTTGTGGGGCTATCAGCCTTGCGATGACATTAGGAGAAGTATTTTCTTTCTCTTATATGGTATTCCTTTATACAACAGATCCAGATAGAAGACATAATAGAGGGATATCAACAAGTAGAGGTATAGATATCTTCATCCAGATTATTAAGATCCTCTTACCTATTACTTTAACAGCTTATTTAAGTTCAATTATTACTTTGTTGCAAAATGTGCTTATACCATTAGGCTTTAGAAAATCAGGTCTAACTCAGATGGAGTCTATGAGTATGTACGGTATGATAGAAGGCATGGTATTACCCATTTTATTTTTTCCGGTAGCATTGCTTACAGCATCTTCTACAGTACTGACACCTGAAATAGCAAGGGCAAAAGCTAGAAATATGTCAGAGCGTATTGAAAGTTTATCGGGAAGGACGATACATCTTATTATGGTGCTAGCTATGATTGTAGTAAGTGTATTTGGGAATTTTGGAGAGGAGCTGGGCTTACTGATTTATAACAATAGGCAAGTAGGGCATCTCTTACAGTTCTTTGTCTTTATAACACCGTTCATGTATATAGAAATTGTAATAGATGGTATTTTAAAGGGGTTAGGGGAGCAAAACAGTTGCTTAATTTATAGAATTATAGAAGCTATTTTAAGTGTAGTTTTAATTTATTATTTATTACCAATCAAAGGGGTTATAGGATTTATTGGGTTAAATATTGGAATTAATATTTTAACAGCAACTTTAAAAATGCGACGACTCATTAAAGTAACAACGATTAAAATTAATGCTTCGAAATGGTTTTTCTATCCAGCACTTGCGGCTACAGCAGCGGGTATGACAGCAAAAGTTATTGTGATTTATTTGTTGCCACAGCATTCAAGTTTGTTGACACAAGTTACATTAGGTGTTGCCATTGCTCTTAATATTTATTACATAGCTTTGCATTTGTTAGAAAATCTAACGGCACAAGACTTGGCAGGTTTAGACATTCGAAGAAAAGTATAAATTCATTAGACTAGGGCAAAATCTTATTAAATACTTTAAGTAGGAGGCATAATAATGGCAAAACAGAAAACTGAAGAAGCAAAATTACAAAGTAGAATAGATAATACAAGAGATGCGATGAATGCAGGGAATGGTTTTAAAACGGCAATGAGTTCTGGTGTACATGGTGCTGGAGATAGCTATAGAAACAAAAAATAAAGAAGATAGAAAGAGCCCTAAGGGCTCTTTTTATTTGCTCTTATTAAAGGATTAAATTTGATTATAAAAAATGCTAATCTTAAGCCATATGAGCCATATGAGCGCCACGTATTCAATATCTTTTTTTTGTGTCAGAGGGATTTAGGCGTTGACAATTTCGCCGCCATTAACGTGGATGGTTTGGCCAGTAATATAGGAAGCAGCATCGGATGCTAGAAAGACATAAGCACCTGCGCATTCTATAGGTTGACCAGCTCTGCCCAGTGGGGTATTAGAACCAAAGCTAGTAATTTGCGTAGCATCCATAGAGGATGGAATAAATGGTGTCCATATAGGACCTGGTGCTACAGCATTCACCCGAATACCTGATTTAGATTTAGCAAGAGACATAGCAAGAGAGCGGGTCAAGGCAACTAAGGCTCCTTTAGTCATAGAATAATCAATGAGGGTTTCATTACCATGAAAGGCTACAACAGAGGTGGTGTTAATAATACTAGAACTTTGTTTTAAATGAGGAAGAGCTGCCTTCGTCATATAAAAAGCACCGTATACATTAGTCTTAAAAGTTTTATCAAATTGTGCATCAGAAATAAGTTCAAACTTTTGAGTAGTGTATTGTACGGCTGCATTATTAACGAGAATATCAAGTTTATTGAAGTGATTGATAGTCTTACTAATAGCCATTTCACAATTTGCCTTATCTGTAATATCTGTTTCAATAAGAAAGCATTGTCTACCTAGAGCTTCAATTTGGGTTTTAATAGTGTTAGCATCTTCGGATTCGTTAAGATAGACGATACATACATTGGCACCCTGTTTCGCAAAGGCTAGAGCAACAGCTCGCCCGATACCACTGTCACCACCTGTAATAAGAGCGACCTTATCTTGAAGCATAATTCCCTTGCCTACATATTGATCATCATCATACACAGGGAGTGGATTCATCATATGCTCTAAGCCAGGGTGCTGACTTTGATGTTGTGAGGGAAAAGAAGTTGGGAATGACATAAGAACCTCCTAAAATTAAAATTTCAGAGATTAGTATGTACATATACACAAGATTTATGTTAATAACTAGAGCATTTGTGAATAAGACAAAGGCTAGAAAAGCCAAGCTGTGGATAAATAGAAGGCTAATGTGCTATAATTAAGGCAATACTATTTAAACAAAGATGAGAAAGAGGAACAAATAGTGAAGGAACATACTCAAATTCCAAAGGATGCCTTATTTATAATAGATACACTTGAAAAGCATGGTCACGAAGCTTATGTAGTAGGTGGATGTGTGCGTGATATGATTATGGGACGTGAGCCAAATGACTGGGATATTACAACCTCTGCCAAACCAGAAGAAGTGAAAGCTGCTTTTAAACGTACTTATGATACAGGTATTCAGCATGGGACAGTAACAGTTATTGTGGATAAAGAGCATTATGAAGTAACTACCTATCGTATAGAAGGAGAATATAAAGATTCTAGAAGACCAGAGCATGTAAGCTTTGTAACAGATATTACTTTAGATTTATCTCGTAGAGATTTTACCATGAATGCTATTGCCTACCATCCAGTAAGAGGTTTTGTAGACCCTTATAATGGGAAGAAACACATTGAACAAAATCTTATTAAATCTGTACGTGATGCTAAAGAACGTTTTACAGAAGACGCCTTACGTATTTTAAGAGCTGTTAGATTTTCTGCTCAATTAGGTTTTAAGATAGATGATAATACAATAGAAGGCATTAAAGCGTGCAAGCACCTTCTAAAGAATATTAGCAAAGAGCGTATTCGTGATGAATTCCTTAAAATCTGTATGTCAGATAGGCCAGAGGCTATTCATACACTTTATGAACTAGGATTGTTAGAATATATATTACCTGAATTCATTCCAACTTATACAACTGCACAAAATCATCCGCATCATTTATATGATGTGGCACATCATACAATAGAGGCCATGAGACATACACCAAAGGATGAAGTACTAAGACTTTCTATGTTACTCCATGATATAGGAAAAGCTAAGGTAAGATCGACAGATAAAAAAGGAATAGACCATTTTTATGGGCATCCTGAAGTGAGCGCAGAGATTGCAAAAAAAGTACTTAAGGATTTAAGGTTAGATAATCAGACCATTAAAGAAGTTACACTTCTTGTAAGTTACCATGATTATCATCTTAGACAGAAAATCACTAAAGTATATATTAAAGAGATCCTTAAAGTAACAGGTGAAGTGCTATTTGATCAATTACTTTTAGTTAATGAAGCAGATGCAAGGGCTCAAAGTTTAGATAAATTACCTATGAAACTTGAGCAAATTGCTTATGTAAGAAAGTTAAAAGAAGAAATAGTAGTAAATCATGAATGCTATAACTTAAAGATGCTTGCTATTAATGGGGGAGACCTAATTAAAGAAGGTATAGCACCAGGTAAGGCGGTAGGTGAAGCTTTAGAAAAGGCTTTAAAGTATGTAATAAAGTATCCTGAGAAGAATATAAAAGAGGAACTTGTAGAGTACATTAAAGAATAGAGGAAATGAGGAGAAGAGTAGTACTTATAGGAAAATAATAACAGAAAGGGATGCTCTACCACTTAACCATAAGTGGTAGAGCATCCCTTTTATTAAATTGAAATATGGAAAAATGGTACTTTATAAATGTTATTATTAGACTGCTCAAGAACATAGTAAGCAAGGCCATCTTCTGAAAGTTTAAAGGAAAAACTTTGTGTATTTCCAGAAGATTGATAGAGGGTGATAATAAAATCAGGTGTATTAAACCCATAGGATGAAACAATATGGGATGGTGCATTATCCATAATAAAATTAAGGACCTTAGAACTGGATAAGAAAGAAATAATATTCGTAATTTGCGCCATAGAGAGTGTACTAGATGTATAAGTTTCTTTATCACCACTTGGTAAAATCGTATGTAAAACCCCTTTTTTGGATAAGGCTATTTTGGAAGTATGATCTGTAGAAAAGCCTAAGTAATCTTTTGTACGCCATAGAGATAGGTCTGTGGAGACATAATCAAAAATTTCTTTCTTTATGGTATAAATACATTTTGTAAGTGGACTATAGGCATAATAAGTTGTTTCATCAGCAGCATTACCTGCAATAAGTTTATATTCCATATTATTTAAATCGTATAAAGAAATAGAAGGTGAATACTCATAAATCCCAAAGGCTGTTGGGTCTTCAACTTCAGATGCAACCGTGTGAATCAGACCTGGGCTGACAAAGCGCGAAATAACATTATAAACATATGTAGGATCTGCCATAACTTCTAAGGGTTCTATAAGGAACCAGTCATTTTGTGTTCTTTTAGCGGTAATGACCGAAGAATGGGCGGAAAAAACTACTTTTTCAATTTCAGCACTTTCTTTATCCCAAGGAAGTTGTGCTAAGTTAGAAGTTTGTGCAAGATAGGGCTCACTTGTACTTTTTTGATAAACGATAAGAAGCCATGTACAAACGAAGAATACTAGGATAGGAATAAACCAGCCTTTGCGTTTCATAAAATCACCTCAAAAAAATATGTAATGCTTAACGGCATTTATTGTATCACATAATTGTGAACGAATTCGTACAAAAATAGATATTTTTTTTTAGGACTGAACATATACATAAGAGGGATGAGATAAATCAATGTTTAGAAGGGGGGATAGAGATGAAAACGATGGGGAATGAGCTCTTTGCACAATATGATATGAGTATAAAAAAAGTTCAATATAATCGTAGTAATTATTATTTAGACACTAAGCAAGGTAGCCTGATGCTTAGGAAAACCATTGTGCCAAAAGATCAAATCTGCTTTCAATATGAAGTGACACAACAACTTCTCCACAAAGGTTTCACAGAGATTGCAAAAATCTATTTAACAAAAAAACAAAACCCTTATGGACTTTATCAAGATCGGTATTATATATTACAGTCTTATAATAAAACAATTGAAATAGATTTTACCAGTGAGAAGGACCTTAAGGCAGTTATAGAAGTACTGGCAAAATTTCATAAAGTAGCTAAAAATATAGAGTCTAAAACGAGAGATGTAGAGAATGCTAGTATTAAAAATATTTATGAGTATTTCCAAAAACGTGTAGTAGATGGAAAGCATATGAGAAAGAAAATTTCAAACTTCTCACAAAAAACGAAGTTTGAGATCATGTTTCTAAATGATTATAAAGCATATGAAGCACTTCAATATATGGCACTAGATTTGATTACACCACAAATTGCAGCTGAACTTATTAATAAGGTGCGTCTAGAAAAAACTCTTATTCATAATGACTATACCTATCATGCAGTAGGACAGATTGAAGGCAGTGACTGTTATATGATTAATAACCTCGATACATGCACATATAATATTCAACTTATAGACCTTGCTAATGTACTGACGAAAATCATGCAGAAAAATAACTGGAATATAGCACTTCTTGATAAGCTTATTGCCAGTTATAATGCGATTCATACTTTAAGTTATAATGAAATTAATGTACTTAAAGCAATGTTGATTTTTCCAGAGAAGTATGCAGGCATTTGCTATAAGTATACAAACTCCAAGCACCGTAATAATTATAGTATGTTTGAACATAAGTGGGAAAATATGCTCGTCTATAAAGAGGCTCAATGTTTGGCCGCTAAAGAACTTGCAAAGGAACTTTAAATAGAAGAAATAAGTTCGCAAGTTACAAAGGAGGTTAAAGGGTGAGAGGGGATAAAAGGTTTATAATAGCAGTCATTATTATCTCATGTATAGGACTTACTGGATTGTTAATGTTAATGTTTAAGGGGATTGAGTATTTTTTAGCGACAGCTATACCAGCTATAGAAGAAGAGCACATCACTAGAGAAGAAGAGGATGAGGAATCTTATATAACAAGTATAGGTGTGGTAAGAGAAATTAATGAGGAAGAAATTCATTTTTTAGATATAGGGAGAAAAAAGATTAGGGCGCATAAAATTAAACCTACAACCAAGATAACCGATAAAGAAGAGAATGTAATATCTGTTTCAGAGATTGAAGTTGGGGAAATAGTAGATATTATCTATCAACCAGAAAAAGAAAGTTTAATAGGTATTAAGCCTACAGCCAAGGCTTTTAAAAAGACTAATGGGACAAATCTTAAAATAGATCATTCCAACAGAAAGATTGAGCTTGAGGGACAGATTTATCACCATACAGGACATACACTTATATTTAATGAACAAGGTGAACTCACCAATATGCATAATGTAAAGGATCAAGATGTACTTGAACTAGTAGGACTAGAGGATAATCTTTATACCATCAGAGTTCTAAAGCAAGGGGCTGAGGGTGACGAGTGAACGTATACCAGCCTAACTAAAAGAGTGGAGATATGAGTATCATATGTCTACTCTTTTTTACTTTAAATAGTGTGAAAATTATAATATAATTAAGAAGTGTAAAAAAATGGAATATGTGTAAGGAGGCAATACAGATGAGTTATATGCATAAGTATCAAGAGTGGTTAGAAGGAGATGCCTTCGATGAAGCAACTAAAGAAGAGTTAAGGGGGATTAAAGAAGATCCTAAAGAAATTGAAGACAGGTTCTATACAGAATTAGAATTTGGGACAGCAGGGTTAAGGGGGATTATTGGAGCGGGAACAAATCGTATGAATATCTATAACGTTAGAAAAGCTACGCAAGGACTTGCTAATTTTCTTAATAGGCAAGCTTTAATAGATCCTAAAGTAGCTATTGCTTATGACTCAAGAAATTACTCAGATGTTTTTGCCAAAGAAGCAGCACTTGTACTTGCAGCTAATGGTGTTCATGCTTATTTATTTGAGGCTTTAAGGCCAGTACCAGAGTTATCTTTTGCAGTACGTCACTTAAAGTGCGATGCAGGTATTGTAGTGACAGCAAGTCATAATCCACCAGAATATAATGGTTATAAAGTATATGGAAGTGATGGGGCACAGGTTATAGCACCTTATGATCAGATGATTATAGAAGAAGTTAATGCTCTAACAGACTTTAACTTAATTAAGACTATCACGAAGGAAAAGGCCTTAGAAAATGGACTTCTTACTATTATAGGTAAAGAAGTAGATGAAGCCTACATAGCTTGTGTAAAAGAACAAGTATTAAACCAAAATGCAATTGATCAAGTAGCAGGGGACTTTAAGATTGTTTATACACCTATTCATGGAACTGGCAATATACCTGTTAGGACGATTCTTAAAGAAGTGGGATTCAAAAATATTTATGTCGTAGAAGAGCAAGAAGCGCCAGATGGGAACTTCCCTACTGTTACAAGCCCTAATCCTGAAAATAAAGAAGCCTTTAAGTTAGCAATTGGCTTGGCAAAAGACGTACAGGCAGACCTTATTATGGGGACGGATCCTGATGCAGATAGAGTAGGTGTACTTGTTCGTAATCATAATGGAGACTATGAGGTATTAACAGGTAACATGTTAGGCGCTATGCTGACAGAATATATTCTGTCCCAAAGGGCAACTAAAGGTATGCTATCTTCAAAAGGTGTAGTTATTAAGACCATTGTTACAACAGAAATGATTAGGCCAATCTGTAAGGCCTACAATGTAGAGGTAATGGAAGTATTAACAGGCTTTAAATATATAGGAGAACAGATTAGATTATTTGAAAGTCATGGAGATAAAGCGTATCTATTTGGATTTGAAGAAAGTTATGGTTGCTTAGCAGGCACTTATGCAAGAGATAAAGATGCAGTAGTAGCGTGCATGCTTGCAGCAGAAATGGCGGCTTACTATAAGACAAAAGGTATGACTTTATATGAAGGACTTATTTCTTTATATGAGAAATATGGTTTCTATAAAGAAGAAGTACAGTCTATTACCTTAAAAGGGATAGAAGGACTAAGTAAAATAAAAGATGTGATGAAAAATCTGAGAGAGGAGGGTTTAAGTACTATTGGTACGTATACAGTCGTTCGTACAAGGGATTACGAAAAGGGAGTAGGTCATTTGCCAAAATCCAATGTACTTTACTATGAGCTTACAGATGCTGCATGGTTATGTGTACGTCCTTCAGGAACGGAACCCAAAATTAAGTTCTATATTGGTGTAAAGGGAAGTAGTGAAGAAGATGCTACTTGTAAGGTTCAAGCAATTAAAGAGGCTATTAATGTTTTAATTGCACCTTGGATAAAGTAAAAAATATTTGAAAAAAATTTTTGAGATGTTTCAATGGCTAAGAGCTGATGAAGCATCTTATTTTTTACTTCAATATTCCCATTAATTGGAATTGTGTGATAGGATAAGTCCAAGCAAGACAGCTGAAAAAATAAACGATGAAATTGAGGGGGATAAGTAATGTTTAAATTACGAATTTTAGAAAAGGTTATGCAAGTGGTTACAACGGTCAGTAAAGTAGTACATACTGTTAAAGAGAAGATTCATGAGGTGACTGAGCAGGTCGAAGCCCGTTACCAAAAAGCTAAAGAAGAAAGGGCTAAAAAAGCATTATCAGCGGAAGAAACCACTATAGAAGAAACAAGCATGGGAACTGCCAAGAGTATTTCGAAGCAAGCACCACAAAAAGGAACTAGAAAAAAACAAACTACCTTTGCTATGGAGCGTCTTAAACATAAAACGGATACGAGAAGACATCTTAGTGTATACAAGAAAGAAAATAATGTGATCTACTTAACAAGTGCCTTTAAAAAACCACGTCCAGTGCTTAAAGCATATGAGGATGTTTACATAGATTTAATGAGTGTTCATTCTAGAGAGCCAACATTAGAAATATACAGTCCTTAAGTAAAAGAAGCTGTATAGCACCTACATAAGGTAGTCATAGGACTTCCTAGTCTTGTAATAAGATATAGAGATATAGATAGTCTAGGAGCGAAGATCTATGATGATTCAGGTTGGAGATTATGTTGTACGTATCTCTTACAATCGTGATGTGCTATTTAAAGTATTGGAAATAAAATCTGACGGCATTGTAAAATTAAAAGGGATATCCTATAGAATTATAGCAGATGCACCAATGGAAGATTTGGAGCTAGCAGGAGGGATGCGATTTACAAACAAAGAAAGCTATTTGATGGAACAGATCCAAGAAAGAGTAAAAATGTTAGTGGCTGAGAAGAAAATACTTAAGGACCAAAACAAACCCGTGCTCCAAAAAACAGGGAAAGTACTGCATATAGATGGAGACTCATTCTATCTTAATTTGTGTATGAAGTACTATGAGACATTGGGGGTACCAGCGGTTGGTGAGAATGTCCTTGAGTTTGAGCAACCTAAAAAAATAGGAGGTTTATTACAAAAACATAACCCAGATATACTTGTTTTAACTGGACATGACTCTTTAAATAAAAATTACAAGAACCTTTATGATATTAATGAGTATAAAAACTCAAAGTACTTTATTGAGGCTGTTAAAGAAGCCCGAAAAGCCCGCCAAAATAACAAGCAACTCATTATATTTGCAGGTGCCTGTCAGTCCTACTTCGAGGCATTGTTAGAGGCAGGTGCAGATTATGCAGCCTCCCCTGCAAGAGTGCTTATTCATGCATTAGATCCTGTGTTTATTGTCGAGCGTATCGCTTATTGTCCATTTAATGAAGTGCTCCCCATAGAACATGCCATAAAAAATACATTAACCCAGTTTAAAGGGATAGGAGGGTATGAAATTCTAGGGGTAGCACGAAAAGGAGGACCAGTGGTAGGTTTAGTAGACTCATTATCCTAACGGCGCAGGAAATGTGTTTACTTAGTGTGTTCGTTTATAAATAGAGAAAGGAGGCAGCAATCCGCCAGCTGTCTCTTTTATTTTATGCTTAGAAAAAATACATATTTCTATTTCAGAATGAATATACATGAAATAGAAGTTGGATAACTCATACTCATATACATAGGTATAGTGTAAAGGTTAGAAGAGGAGGAGCGTAAAAATGGCATTAGAACTGGTAAAGAAACAAATTGGACTAAATGAAATGACAAGAAAAGAAGCAGTACAAGTTGTCAAAGAAAGAGATATTATTGTTCCAGATGGAAAACCTGACATGCAAAGAGTACTTTACTTAGACGGAGAGATTAATATTGACCAGATAGATGTACAAGAGGATCGAGTAGTTTATAAAGGGCAATTAGATACAACAATTTTATATGTACCTGAAAACAATTCAAAAGAAATTTATACGATGAAGGGAAGTATTCCACTTGAAGACTTTGTTATCTTAGAAGGTGTAAGCAATAATCAGCGTGTAGCTTTTAACTATAATATTGAGCATATGCATTGGAATATTTTAAATGAACGTAAGCTTAACGTGAAGTCTATTATAGGGGTTTGTGTGGAAGCTACAAAACCAAAAGAAATGGAGCTTGTGACAGAGGTTAGAGGTGATGTTGCTGTTCAGACGAATACAGGTACATTAAGTGTTATTAAACCTTCTCAAAGTGGGACAGAAAAACTTGTAGTAAAAGACGAACTTACAATTCCACAAGGCAAATGTAGCATTGGTGAAGTTCTTAAAATGAATACATGTATTAAAGAAGAACAAACGAAACGTACAGACAGCGAAATTCTTTACAATGGTATTGTAGAAGTAAGTACAATGTATAAAACTCAAGAGCCTGATATGCCAGTTGAAATTGTTAAACATCGTATTCCTTTTGCAGGAAGCACAGACCTTCCAAAACCAAGTGAAGAAGCTTACTGGAACTGTGACTTGAGTGTTAAACCTATCTATATGCAGGTTTGCCCTGACTTTGATGGGGAAGACCGTGTCATAGAAGTAGAATGTATTGTAGAAGCCAAATACAACACATTTGATGAAGATACTGAGACAATTATAGATGATGTCTATTGCCCAGGTAAAAAAGTTAAGATGACGAATACATCTGAAGACTATATGACGCTTGCTTCAAAAGGCGTAGCTAAGGCATCTAAGAAAGATGTCATTACACTTGAAAACGGCGCACCTATGATCGATCAAATTTTCAGTGTAAACTTAAAACCTGTTATTGATGAAAAGAAAGTTGAAGGTGACAAGCTGACAATTAACGGTATGCTTGAAGCTAAAGTTGTTTATATTGATCCAGAAAGTGTGAACATGATTCAAACAGCTATGGAGATGATTCCATTTAGCCAAGATCTTACACTTGAAGGGCTTAATGAAGATTCTTATGTAGAAGTTAAAGTACAACCTAAAGATGTTGAAGCTGGCGTATACAATAAGAATGATATTATGCTTGAATATGGACTTGATTATATGGCTAACGTTTATAATAAAGGTAACATTCAAACGATTAATCAAGTAGATGTAGCAGATATGGATAAAGAAGAGCTTAACAGCTATCCAAGTATTACTGTTTATATCGTTAAAAAAGGTGATACCTTATGGAATCTTGCAAAACGTTTTAATACAACAGTACAAGATATTGTAGAGATTAATGATTTAGATGAAAATGCACCAATTAATATTGGTCAGAAACTCATTATCCTTAAGAAAACAAAGTTCTAATAGAAATTAAAGGGGCGGCTGCAAAGCGGCCCTTCTTTTCCTATTAGAATGAGTAGATGGCAATGTGGGGATGTATTCTCCCCCACCTGCTTCACTTCACTTTCAGAGAAACACTATTCATTTTTCATTTCATGTGTTTCTTAGCTGAAAGCTACGTAGGCAGGTTCTGGAGAACACATCCCCACGCTGACTACTAAGCATCAATACAAGAAAAGAGCTACGGCACACTTATGAAGTGGCTAATGTGGTAAGCTTATAATAGCTTCTTTTGTTTATTGTATACACGAAATACATTTTTATTGACTAACACTTTTTTAAAAGGGTATAATATAAAAAACGCTAAATCACGAAGGAGTTACACATGGATACAATAGTACTTAAAGCAAGAGGTAAGATTAACCTTACGCTAGATGTAGTGGGCAAACGAGACAATGGTTATCATGACCTGAGAATGATTATGCAGACAATTAATCTGTATGATACTATTACCGTTAAAAAGACTAAAACTCCAGGTATTCGTATTAATAATAATTTAGCATGGCTTCCAAAAGACGATAGAAATATTACGTATAAAGCAGCAGAGAAGTTTTTAAAAGAGGCGAATATAACAAGTGGTGTTTATATAGATATCTTTAAACGTATACCTGTAGCAGCAGGTTTAGCTGGTGGAAGCAGTGATGCAGCAGCAGTTCTTGTAGGGCTTAATAAATTATTTGAAACGCATTTTAGTAAGAAGAAGTTAATGGAGATAGGACTTGAAATAGGAGCAGATGTACCATTTTGTATTTTAAGGGGAACAGTGCTTGCAGAGGGAATAGGGGAAGTACTTACACCATTACCTTCATTGCCAAGTATGCATATTTTACTTGCAAAGCCTAATATTAGTGTTTCTACAGCAAGTGTATACAAAGCATTAAAGGTAGATGAAATTACAAAGCATCCTAAAACAGACGAGTATGTAGAAGCTATTAAAGCACGTAATATACAGTTTATTACAAACAATATGGATAATGTATTAGAAGACGTAACCATTAAGATGCACCCTCAAATCGAACAGATTAAACAAGATATGCTAGAGTATGGTGCATTAGGAAGTATGATGAGTGGCAGTGGGCCTACAGTATTTGGTATTTTCCCAAGTAGATATAAAGCAGCAGTGGCAGCAGAATACTTTAAAAATCAATGTGGACTCAGAGAGGTACATGTGACAAGTACATTTTGTAAAGCCAAAAGAGAGGGGAAAAGACGTGAGAGAAGAAAGTTCAAACATGAAAATTAATGAATATTTACCATTAAGGGATATTGTATTCCAAACTTTACGTAAGGCAATTTTAAATGGGGAGTTAGAGCCTGGCGAAAGATTAATGGAAACACAACTTGGTGAGAAACTAGGTGTAAGCCGTACACCAATTAGAGAAGCGATTAGAAAACTTGAGCTTGAAGGTCTTGTTATCATGGTTCCACGTAAAGGTGCACAAGTTGCACAGTTTACAGGAAAAGACATTCAAGATGTATTAGAAGTACGTGCTTCTTTAGAAGCATTAGCAGCAAAACTTGCGTGCAAACATATGGACGAGCGTTCTTTCTTAAAACTTCAACTTATTATTGCAGAGTATGAATATGCAGCCAAAGAAGATGATATTGAAGTGATGATTCAAAAAGATATTGAATTCCATGATACTATCGCAGAAGCTTCTCGAAATGAAAAGCTTGTTCAGCTTTACAATAATATGAGAGAGCAGGTACAACGCTACCGTATTACGTATCTTAAGAATACAGAAGAAAGCAGTGCTGTTATTGCAGAACATAATGCAATGTTAGAGGCACTTAAAAACAGAGATAGCGAGTTAGCATCTCAGTTAGCGACTAAACATATTGAGACACAATGTAGTTCTATAATGAAATTTATACAAAGTAAGAAATAGTAAAGGAGTTGCCTAGGCAACTCCTTTTTTATATTCATACTTTAAGAAGGTAAAAGTTTTACGGAGCTAATTTAATATAAATATATATGGAAAGCGTAGAAGGTATAGGAGAAAGAATATATAGGCTTATTTGCATAAAATCAAATAATCTAACATAAAGAGTAAAAATCAATTTACATTATCAAAAAAATTTTACTTGGTAATATGAATAGAAAATGAATAAAAATATTGTGAATATGCTAATTGTGTTAGGAATAAAATAAAATATAACAAAAAAATATACATAAAATAATATAATAGGTTGAAATTGTACAAAAATGGTGTTAATATAAATTTAAATAAGTAAACAATTTTGTAAAATATATATTTACAAATAAAATCTAAATTTTAATTTATTGTTTATAAAAAAATACAACTTAATAAAACTAGGGGGGATAGTGTGGATAAACAAAATAAAGTAAAAAGGTTCAAAGTAAGTCGAGATGATATAGAACTAACTCTTTTAGCATTACCTACTACTATTTGGTATCTTGTATTTAGCTTTTTCCCTATGATAGGTATCTTAATTGCGTTTAAAGATTTTAGAATGATGCCAGGCAAAGGGTTTATTGCAAGTTTAATTAGTAGTGAGTGGGTAGGATTAACTAACTTTGAGTTCCTTTTTAAAACACCAGATGCACTTATTATTCTTAGAAACACAGTATGTTATAATGTTATCTTTATTATTTTAGGTACAGTAATACCGGTAGCATTAGCTATTGCAATTAATCAGCTTTATAGTAAAAAGCTAGCTAAAACTTGTCAAACAGCTATGTTCTTACCACATTTCTTATCATGGGTTGTTGTAAGTTATTTCTTATTTGCATTCCTAAGCTATGATAAAGGAATTATTAATCAACTTTTAAGTTCTATGGGTCAATCTTCCGTGCAATGGTATATGGATCCTAAATATTGGCCTTATATAATTGTTTTTATGCATATATGGAAATCCGTAGGTTATGGAATGGTTGTTTACTTAGCAGCTATAACGGGAATTGATCAAACTTATTATGAAGCAGCTATTATAGACGGTGCTACAAAGTGGCAGCAAATTAGATACATTACTATACCTCTTATAAAACCTATTATTATTATTATGTTTATTATGGCAGTAGGAGGCATTTTCAGATCTGATTTTGGGCTGTTCTATCAATTACCTCGTAATGCAGGGGCATTATTTAATGCTACAGCAACAATTGATACATATGTTTATAGAGCTATTGAAGGAACAGGTAGTATGGCTATGAGTTCTGCGGCAGCATTTTTCCAATCAGTTATTGGATTTATCACAATCGTAACAGCAAATACCATTGTTAAGAAAATTGACGGTGAGAATGGATTGTTCTAGGAGGGAAGAAGATGAGTAGATATGAAAAGCAAGCATTAGAAGGTGTTGAACGGTTTAATCGTGTTTCTAAAACGACCAATATAGGTTTATCAGCATTATTTATTTTCTTTGCTATCATATGCCTAATGCCAGTTATCTTGGTATTTATGATTTCTATTAGTTCAGAACAATCTATTGCAACATATGGTTATAGATTTTGGCCTAAAGAATTCTCATTAGAAGCGTATAGATTTTTATGGGAATCTAAAGAAAGTATTATGGGATCCTTTATTGTTTCGATTGTTGTAACAGTGTTAGGAACTATTGTAGGGCTCTTACTGAATACGAGTATTGCCTATTCTTTATCTAGAAGAAATTTTAAATTTAGAGGATTCTTTACATGGGTTATCTTTATTCCGATGCTATTTGGTGGAGGTATGATTTCCTTTTACATTACAGTAGCTACAGTATTAAAACTTAAAGATACGTTATGGGCATTAATTTTACCGATGGCTGTATCCTCATTCTATATCGTTATGTTACGTACTTTTTTCCAAACGACAGTTCCAGATTCACTTATTGAATCTGCAAAGATTGATGGGGCAAGTCAGTTTAAGATATTTACTACAATTGTATTACCTATATCTTTACCAGCTATTGCAACAGTAGGATTATTCTTGACATTTGCATATTGGAATGACTGGTATAATGCCTTATTATTCATTGATAATAATAAGCTCGTGCCACTCCAGGCTATGCTTAATCGTATTCAAAATGATATCGCATTTATTAATGACAATTTAAGTACATTAGGAGCATCGGCTGCAGAACTTATTGCCAAGCTACCTTCAGAAAGTGTGCGTATGGCAATTGTTGTAATTGTTGTTCTACCTATTGCATGTTCCTATCCATTTTTCCAAAAGTATTTTATTTCAGGGCTTACAATTGGTGCAGTTAAGGAATAAGAGCTTATTAAGTTCTCAAGAATTTAATAATAAACACTTAATTAGAGGGGGAATTATAATGAATAAGAAGATGAAAATGACAGCATTATTACTCGTAGGTTTAATGTCACTATCTACAATGGTAGGGTGTAGTACAGATAAAGCGGCGCAAGAAGGAGAAAGTACAGCTAATGGAAAACAAGAATCAACATCTGATGCTACTAACTCAGATGAGCCAGTAAATTTAGTTTGGTGGACTATTGGTAATGAACCTAAAGACTATCAAATGGTTAGTGATGCTATAAATGAGTATACAAAAGAAAAGCTTAATGTAACAGTTACTTTTAAGTATGCTAGCTGGGGAGATTATGGCAAAAAATTATCTAACATTGTTCAAAGTGGTGAAGCATATGATATTGCTTTTGGATCTTCAATTTCTGGTTATGCAGATTTAGCTAATAAGGGTTATTTTGCAGATTTAAAAGATCTTATTCCTACAGTAACACCAGATTTAAATGCATTTATTCCTGAAGAACTCTGGAGAGGGGTAACAACCAATGGACAAATTTTTGGGGTTCCAGCATTTAAAGATTCTGCACAAGCTCAATATTGGGTATGGGATAAAGAATTAGTTGAAAAATTAGGAATAGATGTTTCTCAAATTCATACTTTACAAGAATTAGAACCAGCACTTAGAAAAATCAAAGAAAATGATCCGACTCAATATCCATTAATTTTAGCAGGCAGTGAGGGTATTAATGGATTTATGCCAGCAATCTGTAATTTTGATACTTTAGCAACAGGAGTTGCGGTGAAATATGATGATGCATCTGCAACAGTAGTAGTACCATGGGAAGATCCAGATTTAATGGAAAACTTAAAAATTATTCATAAATGGTTTAATGAAGGGTTAATTAATCCAGATGCTGCTACATTAACTGAGGCGCCTAAATACAGAGCGGTATATGCAGCACAAGGATTCCCACATGCATGGGAAAATGCTACTGATTATCCAAGAGCAGATAACCATTTCTTTGGACCAGCTTACTCTACAGGAACTATTCAAGGCTCTTTCTTAGCTATTTCAGCAGCTTCACAACATGTTGAAGAATCACTTAAATTAATTGAACTTGTTAATACAGATTCTTATTTAAGAAACTTACTTGCTTATGGTATTGAAGGCGAGCATTACAATAAAGTAGGTGATAACAGTATTGAAAAAATAAGTGATAGATATGATGTACCAGCTTATACACAAGGCACATTCTTTAATATGTATACTGTCGCACCAGCACCAGAAACAATGTGGACTGACCTTCAAAAACAACAAGAAGAAGCATTTGCTTCACCAGCTTTAGGCTTTGTAGCTAATACACAACCTGTACAAAATCAAATTGCTGCATGTTCTAATATTATTGATAAATATCAACCATCACTTATGACAGGATCTATGAATCCAGAAGAAGTTATTCCTAAGATGATGGGAGAACTCGAAAAAGCTGGTATCCGTGATATTGTTAATGAAATTCAAGCACAACTTGATGCTTATTTAGGAAAATAATAATTAATAAAAGGAGTAGAAGGGCGATCTTCTGCTCCTTTTATTATCATTGAATTATAGAATTTTATACTATACTAAAAAGTTTAAAAGTTTTAGAATGATATATAGATAGGGGGAATTCAATAAATCCCACGAAACAATAAGGAGAGAGGTATGACAATGAATAAACTAAAAGTAGTAACTTATAACATGCGTTATGATTGTAAAGAGGATGGAAAAAATAACTTTGAATATCGTAAACCTTACATAATTAGAAAAATTAAAGAGAAATCACCTGATATTATAGGCTTTCAAGAAATGTTACCTCATATGAAAGTATGGTTTGAAGAAAGCTTCCCAGAATATAATCTTGTAGGATGTGGAAGAGCGAAAGATTATACAGATGAGCATAATGCGATTGCTTATAGAAAAGATACTTTTGAGTTATTTGGACTAGAGACATTTTGGCTTTCTCCTACACCTTACTTACCAGGTAGTAGATTTGAGGAGCAAAGTATCTGTCCTAGAGTATGTACAGTAGCATTATTAAAACATAAGAATGGGATTAAACCAATACGTGTTTATAATACACATCTAGATCATGAAGGAGAGCAAGCAAGACTTCTTGGTATAGGCCTTGTGTTAGAGAGAATAAAACAAGATTATGAATGTTTCCCATTACCAAGCTTATTAATGGGTGATTTTAATGCAAGTCCTGACTGCAAGGAAATCCAAGTTATAGAGGAAGATGGCATACTTGAAGATACGACAAAAGGGATAGAATATACTTTCCATAATTTTGGGAAACCACAGGATTTCATTAAAATTGATTATATCTATAAAAGTAAAGAGTTTATATGTGATCAAATAGGAGTATGGGATGATGTAGAAGAAGGCATTTATCTATCAGATCATTATCCTGTAGAAGCACATTTAGTATTAGAATAGACCAAAAGGGCTGCCTTATTATGAGGCAGCTTTTTTTACGAAATCTCCAAGTTTATATAAAAAGAGCAAACCAAAGAACTGTAAAATATGTAAAATTTAAGACTTCAAAATCCATATGAATTTCAAATAAAAAATTAAGCCAATAATATATAAAATACACAAAATTAAAAACTTCTTTGTTGAAATATTAGAAAATTAACTGAAAACAAGTTATAATAAAATATATAAAACGTAAAAGAATTTGATAAAAATGTAAAATAAGAAAACTTATTTTGAGGATAATTGGTAAATTCGTGAAGGGGGGAAGTGAAATGAAAAGAGTAGGTATAAATGATATTGCGACCTATTTAGATATCTCACGTAATACGGTTTCTAAAGTAATGAATGACAGAGGAAGGGTTTCTGATAATATAAGAACTAAAGTAATAGAAACAGCCATTGAGCTAGGGTATACAAAGTTACCAGAGCATTTATTAAAAGAGCATAAAATGAGTCAGGAGCATCAAGAAGTAGAAGTAAGTAAAGCTAAAAATATTCTTGTTCTCGCTATTGCACCAGACTTTTCAACCTTTTGGGGAAACATTATTAATGGGATTACGAATGAATTAACAGATAAAGGATTTACTTGTTTATATAATTTCTTGAATTTTGATCAGGAAAGGGTATTTGAGGTTCCTAGTATCATTAAAGAAGTAGATATTGCAGGGATTATTGTCATGAATCTCTATAATAAAGAAGCCATGGAGAAGTTAGCAACAACAGGTATTCCTGTTGTCTATTTTGATATACCCCTAGGGGTTGATATAATAGAAATGAATACAGATGTGGTTGTATTAGAAGGTAGAAAGAGCATTTATAAGATAACTCGCCATCTCATCGAACAAGGAGATGAGATACTTGGTTTTATAGGAGATACAAGCTATTGTAAAAGTATTAAAGAAAGATGGTTAGGCTTTGTAAATGCACATGAGCATGCAGGATTAAAGCTACATAATGAATACTGTTTTACGAGCCATAGGCAAGGACATTTCTACTTTGAAAAAGAAACAGAAGGGGCAATAGAAAGCCTCGTACATGATATTAATTTGCTACCTGATGCCTTTGTATGTGCCAATGATGTTATAGCCCAAAAGGTTATAAAAAAGCTAGCTAATTATGGTGTAAGGGTACCAGAAGATATACGTATCTCTGGATTTGATGATATTTTTAGAGGGGATGAAGAAAGCCAATTAACTTCTGTTTATATTGATATTCATCAAGTAGGCAGACGCTTAGCAGAGCAAGTTGTATGGCGCATTAATAACCCAGATAGAGAGCATGAAGTGGTTAAAATTTGTGGTAAGATACAGTATAGACAATCTACCAATAGATAAAGGAGATTTTATGAAACAGCCAAATATATTGCTTATTTTATGCGACCAGTTTAGATGGGATTGCTTAAGTATTATGGGGCATCCTACTGTCGATACACCTAACTTAGATAGTTTAGCTAAACAAGGGGCTTTATTTACCAATGCGTATTCACCAGCTCCAAGCTGTGTGCCAGCTAGAGCGAGTTTATTTACAGGCAAGAGTCCTAACCTAACAGGCTTTTTAGGGTATACAGATGGCGTAAACTGGGAGTATGAAAATATGCTACCAGAAGTTCTTCGAAACAATGGCTATCAAACACATTGTGTAGGAAAAACGCATTTCTTCCCTCAACGTAAACATGGTGGGTTTGAGGGCTTAGAATCCTATGAAGCCTGGCAGAAGTTTGACCCGTACTATGTGAATGACTACCATGAATGGTTAAAGGAAAAGTCTAATGGCTTAATGAGTGAATTAGATCATGGTTTAGATGATAACAGCTGGCATGCTAGACCAAGCACGCTGCCAGAAGAGTTACATAATAACACATGGGTTGTGACAAAAGGACTTGAGTTCCTTAGAAGAAGGGATCATACAAGACCTTACTTCCTAAACTTATCTTTTCATAGACCACATCCACCAATAGACCCACCTCGTTATTACTGGGATGAGTATATGCAAAAAGACTTAGAGGAAATTCCTGTAGGGGAGTGGGCTAAGAAGCATGATAAGCAAGTTTATGACCTTAATGTGTGGGAAGGTAGACTTTCAGAAGAAAGAATAAGAAAAATGCGATTAGGCTATTACGCACAGATTGCCCATATTGACACACAAATTGGTAGACTTATAAGAGAACTTAGGCATATAGGCGAAATGCCAGATATGATTCTCTTTACGTCTGATCATGGAGAAATGTTAGGGGACCATCACCTTTTTAGAAAAACTTATGCCTATGAAGGGAGTGCGGCTGTACCATTTATTATTTGGCAAAAGAATAAGGCAGGTGGCACAAAAGAGGAAACACCTGTTGTGCTTCAGGATATTTACAGTACCATCTTAGCTTATGCCGGTATTGATAAGCCAAAGGATGTAGAGGGTGTCAATCTAATGCCACTTATTAATGATAAGCAAAGCTTAGAGAGAAAATGGATTCATGGTGAGCATTCCAGTTGCTATAGTCAAGAAGAAGCTATGCAGTTTATGACAGATGGCAAATTTAAATATATATGGTTCACACATACAGGTAAGGAGCAGCTCTTTAATTTAGAAGAAGATCCTTATGAATGTTATGATTTAGCCCAAGATGAGGTTTATAAACCAGAAATAGAAAAATGGCGTAAACGTATGGTAAATTACTTGGCAACAAGGCCAGAAGATGGCTTATCAGATGGGATAGAGTTAAAAACTGGCTTACTACCAGTTTATAGGAAGAAGGGAAATACAAATGGCAGATAAGAAGTACAATATTATTTTAATTACAACAGACCAGCAACGTTATGATACCATCGGAGATTTAGCACCAGACTATATGCGTATGCCACATACTCAATATCTGATTAATCAAGGGATTAGTTATACCAATGCGTACTCACAATGTCCACTTTGTGTACCAGCTAGAATTTCCATTATGAATGGGAAATTCCCACATACTACAGGCGCTACTACAAACTGTGAGACAACAGATGTGATGGGTACAAGAGATACGCTTCCAGACTTAATGAGACAAGCTGGCTACCAAACTATTGCTATTGGTAAAATGCACTTTGGGCCACAACGTGCTAAACATGGTTTTGATGAGATGATTATTCCGGATGACTACTTTAGAGAGATGCAACGTTCAGGAAGTATGATTCAACCTATGCGTCATGGTATGGGACAAAATGAAATTTATCCAGCCTTATCTACAGTGCCTGAAGCTATGACTATGACTTCTTGGATTTCAGAAAAATGCGTAGAGTACATAAGAGATAGACGTGATCCATCACAGCCATTTTTCATGTGGTGCTCATATTCCAAGCCACATCCACCTTTTGATCCACCAGAGCCATACTACTCAATGTATCGTAATGAAGATATAGCAGAACCTGTATTTGGAGACTGGTCAGATGATGAGCATGCACCACTTGCCTTTAAACGCCTTAGACAAATGTGGGGATATGATAAAATTAGTCCTAAAATCATGAAGGAAGCAAAAGCAGCCTACTACGGGCTACTTACTCAGATTGACTACAACATGGGACGTATTTTCTCAGCACTTCAAGACTTTGATATGCTAAAAGATACTCTTATTCTCTTTACATCAGACCATGGTGAATATTTAGGGGACCATCATACAGCGGCTAAATTCTTCTTACATCAGCCTTCTACACATGTACCATTTATCTTACGCCTACCGCCAACTTTAAATGATACATTAGGTGGAACAAAGGTAGATATTCCTGTAACTCATGCAGATATCTTACCTACACTGGTAAAGCTTGCAGGTGGAGAGGTACCAAAAGATGTAGATGGGCAAGACTTACTTGCAGTGCTTGAGAAAAAACAAGAGCCAAGAAAATATGTAGAGATGGTATCCGAGATGGGCATGCTCGAATCCATTGGGCTAACGGATGGTAAGATGAAGTACATCTGGTATATGGAAGATCAGTGTGAACAACTTTTTGACCTTGAAAAAGACCCTATGGAACTTAAAAATATAGTCCATGACCCAGCGTATGCGGCTATTAAAGAAGAACTTAAACAGGATCTTATAAACAGTGAGTATAGTAAAAAGCTAGGCCACTCAAAAGATGGTAAACTTGCGACTATACCACCGCTTAATGATGGGGAAAGACACAGAAGGGCTCATCCATGGCCAGGTTACCATACTGAATACTGCAACATTGACGTAAAACATTAAGAGGATAGAGAGAAAGAGAGGTATACCCTATGGCAAAGAAAAAGAATATTTTACTTATTTTCACAGACCAACATCGAGCCGATACATTATCTTGTTACAACCGAGATACTTTATGCCAGACACCTTACATAGACGCACTAACAAGAGAAAGTGTTGTATTTAACAATGCTTATACAACTTGTCCTGTATGCTCACCAGCTAGGAGTTCATTGATGTCGGGGAGCTATCCTTCTAAAACAGGTATGGAGACTAACCTTTATCAATCAGGATGTAGGACACATGAACTTCAAGATACACCGTACCTACTTAGCCGTAGACTACAGACTGTAGGATACAACTTAGGCTATACAGGAAAATGGCACTTAGGATTAGGTGCAGATAAAGCAGGAAGTAGCGAGGGGCGTAGTGTAGTAGCGCAACAAGTAAAGGGCTTTATGGATAGTGCAGCTTACGAACATTATGGAACCTTACCAACAGATGTGGGCTTTGTTGGGGATAATTTCCCAGGACATGGGAATGGTGGATGGACTTATCCACAGTTCCATCAGTATTTAGCAGACAATAACTTAGAAGTAAAGATGATTAATAAAGGTAATGGCAATAGGGCAGGGGATCATTCTACTTGGGCAGAAGTGGTATCACCTATAGAATCCACGATTGAGTACTATCTTACACAAAGGGCTATAGACCTTATTGATACGCTTACACAGGAAGATAAACCTTTCTTCTTTGCACTTAACTTCTGGGGACCACATGAGCCTTTCTTTGCACCAACTCAGTTTTTAGATTTATATAGAGAGATGAAAATACCGGAGTCTCCTTCCTTTAGAGAAGATGCAGCATCTATGCCTAAAATCTACGAGCTTATTAGAAGACCAGAACAGGATTGGAGTTTCTTTGAAAATACATTAAGGCATTACTATGCATGTATTTCTCATATTGATGCACAGATAGGAAGACTTATAGAGCATCTTAAGGTTAAAGGACTTTATGAAGATACAGTCATTATCTTTGCAGCAGATCATGGGGACAATCAAGGCTGTCATGGTGGTATGGAAAATAAATCTTATAGCATGTACCAAGATACAACCAATATTCCACTCTTTATAAAGCCAGCAGTAGCAGACTTTAAGGGTTACACACAAGATGCTTTTGCTTCAACTTGTGATATTTATGCAACGATCTTAGACTTAGCAGGTTATGTGCCTCAAGATGCTTATGGCTTTGGCGACGGTAGGCCGCTTACACGTTTTATAGAAAGTGAATCTAAGGAAGGTTGGGCAAATGACATTGTAACAGAAGGTATGGGTGCTTTTGATGTCATTACAACTCAGCGTATGTATAGACAAGGTCAGTACAAATATGTCTTTAATGGCGCAGGGGAAGATCAATTCTTCGACCTTCAAGCGGACCCTTATGAGATGAATAACCTTATTGATAAAGAAGATAAACAAGAGCTTATTTTAAACATAAAAAATGATTTCGCAGACTGGATGAGTGCACATGGAGATATAGCGCGCCATGCTTTTTGTAAGATAAATAGAATTAAAGAATGGAAGTTATAACATTATGCCACCAATTCATTTACTGATTAAGCCTGCTTCAAGTGGGTGTAATTTAGCTTGTAAATATTGTTTTTATGCAGATGTCAGTGACCATAGAAGTGTAAAAAGTTATGGGAAAATGACAGTAGAAGCTTTAGAAGTCCTTGTAAAAAAAGCAATGGAAAGAGCGGAAGGAAGCTGTACTTTTGCTTTTCAAGGAGGAGAGCCTACATTAGTAGGATTAGAGTTTTATGAAGAGCTTGTAAGACTTGAGAAGAAGTATGCTAAACCTGGTTTAACTGTACAAAATGCTATTCAGACTAATGGAACACTTATTACAGAAGAATGGGCTAAGTTCCTTGGTAAAAACCGTTTCCTAGTGGGACTTTCTGTAGATGGTACAAAAGAAGTGAACGATGGATTAAGATGTTTTAGAAATGGAGAAGGTACTTTTGAGAGGCTCATGGAGACAGCAGCCTTATTTGATAAGTATAAGGTAGAATACAATATCCTAACCGTTGTCACAAAGCAGGTTACAAAGAATATTAAAGAGATTTATGATTTTTACATAGCACATAACTTTAGATATTTACAGTTCATTCCTTGCCTTGATGATATACAAGATGAAAAAGGAAGCAAAGATTACTCACTTTTACCAGAGGATTATGAAGTTTTCCTTAAAGACCTCTTTGATAAATGGTATGAGACCCTTAGAAAAGGTGAGTTTATCTATATAAGATACTTTGAGAATTTACTTCAAAAGATGTTGGGTTACTATCCTGAAGCCTGCGGCATGATGGGAACTTGTACACATCAGTACGTTATAGAAGCAGATGGAGGGGTATACCCTTGCGACTTCTATGTAATGGATGAGTATAAAATTGGAAACCTCCTAACAGATGATTTTGAAACACTAGAAGTAAACCGAACAGCCATTAACTTTATCCCTCAGTCACAAGCTAAAGACTCAGGATGTATGAAGTGTAAGTGGTACCGCTTATGCCATGGCGGATGCAGACGTGATAGAGACCAATTTGACAATGGCAAAATGGGACGCAACTACTTCTGTAGAGCTTATAAGACATTTTTTAAATATAGTTACCCAAGACTTGAAGAAGTTGCAAAAATGATTCTAAGTAGAAGATAGGGGATATGGGACATGAAATTATATTGCACACTCGTAAGTGAAATGTACAAGTATAGTTATGGGAATTACAATCCTTGGGAAGTGCCTTTTAAGGAAAGAGAAAGTATGAAGTTAACCTGCGCAAGAAATGACAGCGCAGCGGCTCAGCTTCTCCTTTATAGTGAAGAAGAAATGATGGTAACAGTAGACAAGGCGCCAGCTCTTTATGAGACTTATCCTGTGAAGACAGTGAGAGTAGAGACAAGCTTTGAGGGGCTTACAGGTCATGAAGTGACAATGAATCTTGTAGGACTTGTAAGAGATGATGATGGGAATTACAAATCAGAAGTTATCCTTGGAGAGCAAAGAAGGTTTAATGAAAAACTTAAAGTGCAGCCTGTATGGATAGAAGTTAAGACAAGTGAGGAGACTAAGCCTGGTGAATATATAGGTAAGGTTAAAGTCTATTACTCGGACCTATTTGGTGATGAAGTACTTCATAAAGAGATAAGTATTCAGCTAGAAGTAATGCCAGCGCTACTTAAACCTTTACATGAAGGAGACTTTTATCTCGATCTTTGGCAACATCACACTTCCATTGCGAGAACTTATGAAGTGGCGCTTTGGAGCGAGGAGCATTTTAGACTCCTTGAAGAACACCTTAAAGTCCTTAAAGAACTTGGACAGAAGGCTATAACGGTTATTGTATCAGAAGCACCTTGGTCTGGGCAGTGGTCCTCTTATTACCGTACCAATGCTTCAGATTACTTTGAGTACAATATGGTAAGCATTAAACGCACCTTAGAGGGCGAGTGGCAATATGATTTCACAGCCATGAACCGCTACATTAACTTATGTTTAAGTTATGGTATTAATAAAGAAATAGAGATTTTTGGCCTTTTAGGCATATGGACGATGGCTGATGCAGGCTATGGTAAAGTCATAGAAGATAGTGAAGATGCTATTAGAGTACGTTACCTTGATGAAGCCACAGGGACTTATAAATATATACGTCATAAGGCAGATTTAGAAGGGTATATCCGAGCGATTGATCAAAATATTGCAGATAACGGATGGCAAGAGCTGGCTAAAATCGTATGTGATGAGCCAGGAGATATTAACCTCTTTAAAAATACATTAGGTACCTTATCTAAGCTTACACCACATATGAAATTTAAAGTAACCATCTGTAGCCTTCAAGTTGTACTTGAAGACTTTGAAGGTATTGATGATTATGTCATTAACTTGCCTCTTATCTTATCAGAAGAAGAGCGCATTAAAGAAATAAGAGAGCAAAAGGATAGTACCATGAGCTACTATGTAGCCATTGATCCTAAGACGCCGAATACTTTCTTAAGCTGCCATTTAGCAGAGAGTAGAGTACTCCCTTGGCTTTCTTATTATATGAATATGGATGGTTTCTTGAGATGGGCAATCTGGCTATGGCCTAATGATCCCTTTAACTATGAATCTTACCATTATCAAAAATTTAGAGCAGGTGGGACACACTTTGTCTACCCAGGTAAAAATGGAAAACCCCTTTATAGTTTAAGATATAAGAACTTAAAGAAAGGTATCCGTGACTATATGATTTTTAAAGCTTATGTAGAGAAAACAGGAGATAAAGAAGCTGTTTATGAGGCCATTAAAGGTATTATGAAAGTCGATCATTTAGAACAGATGAAAGGTGCTTATCGAAGAGAAAACCATGAAGTACTTTCCCTTAACTATTGGGATTACGAGGAAAGAGTCAATCATTTCTTAAAAGCACTTTAAAATACTTTACAAATAGGTTTACAAAAAGATACAAAAAGCTATTCTAATGACATAAAATCTTGTATAATACACATATAAAAATAACAAATTGGAGGGCTTACTCATGGAAAAACAATTACCACAATCAATGCAAAATCTCCTTGAAGAAGTTAGAGCAAAATTAGCAGGCGACGACAAACTTATTAAAATGTTTGAAAACTGCTATACAAATACTTTAGATACTACAGTTAAAAGAATGGACGATGGTACTACATATGTAATCACAGGTGATATCCCAGCGATGTGGCTTCGTGACTCTGTATGCCAGCTTAGACCATACTATGTATTAGCTGAAAAAGATCCAGAAATCGCTGATATGATCGAAGGTCTTGTAAAAAGACAAATGAAATACATCTTAATCGATGCTTACGCAAACGCTTTCAACGAAGAAGAAAACGGTAACTGCTGGGAAAAAGATGAAACAGATCAATGTGACTGGATCTGGGAAAGAAAATACGAAATCGATTCACTTTGTTTCCCAATTCAAATGAGCTACTTACTTTGGAAAAACACAGGTAGAACAGGTCAATTCGATGAAGAATTCGTAAAAGCGATGTACCGTGTTATCGAAGTATTTAGAACAGAACAAGACCACGAAAATAAATCACCATACAGCTTCGTAAGAAAAGGCTGCTACTACACAGATACTCTTTCAAGAGATGGTAAAGGTGCTTTAGTTAAATCAAACATCGGTCTTACATGGTCAGGATTCAGACCAAGTGATGATGCTTGTATGTACGGATACCTTATCCCATCAAACATGTTCGCAGAAGTTGTTATGGGTTATGTAGTAGAAATCGCTACAGAAATTCTTAAAAATGAAGAACTTGCTAAACTTGCAGCTGAACTTAAAGCTGAACTTAGAGAAGCAATCGAAGCTTACGGTACATTAACAAACTACCAATATGGTAAAGTATACGCTTATGAAGTAGATGGTTTCGGCCAATACAACATCATGGACGATGCTAACCTTCCAAGTCTTCTTTCAATCCCATACATCGGTTATGTAAATGAAGATGATGAAGTATACCAAAACACAAGAAAAATGATCCTTAGCGAAATGAACCCATACTTCTACAAAGGTTCTGCAGCACAAGGTATCGGTAGCCCACATACACCAGTAAACTACATCTGGCACATTTCTCTTGCTATGCAAGGTTTAACATCAAATGATATGGAATACAAAAAACAAATCCTTGAAATGATGAAAAACACAGATGGTGGCAAAGAGTTAATGCACGAAGGATTCAACGTAGATGATCCAACTCAATACACAAGAGAATGGTTCTCATGGGCAAATGCAATGTTCTGTGAACTTGTACTTGACTACTGTGGATACAAAGTAAAAAGATAAGTAATGTAATAAGGAGCTGTCCCTATGGGGCAGCTTTTTTGCATTTGGGAGGTGATGGGGGGCTGGGCAATGCGCCACCTTCTGGTGAAGTGATAGGTTGGCTGATAAACTCTATTCAAATACTCCAAAGGAAGGTTACGAGCTTCTCAGCCAACCTATCAGCAGTTGCACGAGAGACTTACGAAGAAAGTCTATGCTCTTCTACAACCCTCCTTTCCAGACAACATGGAGAGCTACCTTGTTAGGGCAGTTAGGGTGGAGAGGAGCCAAACTTTTAGTGAGGTAATGGGCGGTTTCCTAATTCGTACGTCGTACTTTCAAATCGTGTCTATACTAAATAAAGACTTACAATTACTTGATTTTCAAGTATTGTAGGGCTTTTTGTTTTTTGATGAATTATGAAGTAAGTCTCAATTAGTCATCATCACTATGACATCAAACAGGAGACTCAAATAAATGGAATTAATTAAGTAAAAATACTGCATCAAAAGAGTAGGTATAGAATCATACTATGCCTGCTTTTTTATTTGCAAAAAATGATGTTAATCATGAGGGGCTTTTACATAGAGAAGGATACGTACAATGGAGGATGTAATGGATGATAGATTAAGATAAATATATAAAGATAAATATATAAAGAAAAGAATGTGAAGAAGGTGAAATACAAAAGCAAAGCCAAGTTAAATAAATAGATGTGATGCACCTAGGATGAATTTACACAGTAGGTGATTATAAATAGGAAAATGTATGTGTATCAATGGAAATTAAGGGGATGCTTTACGTGAAAAAGGGGCTGAAAATCACAGTAGGAAGGGGGAAAGGGAAAAGGTTCAGCAAGATAAGATTTTTGAAAATCATCAACCATCATGTGATGATGAAAAAGTGATTATGTATGATGCAGATAGGATGAAAAAGTGATTATGTGTGATGATGGATGATGTCTGAAGGATGAAAGAAAGATGCTGTTTGGAGTGGGAATAGATGAAAAGAAGATGAATTAGGATGGGGTGTAAATAAGTGGATATTGATAAAGGGATAAAACTTCTCTTATAATAGAAAGAAAGAATAATTATTTTAAGGATAAGAGGAATAGGATGGAGAAGACAATTACAATACAACAGGCAGCAGCAGAACTTTTATCTGAGTATAGAAAGCCTCTTAAATCTAAAGATTTAGCAAGAATGGCTCAAGAGAGAAAAATGGTAGCACCTAGCATGGCAAAGGACCCCATTCAATCTTTGTCACAGACGCTAGAGCGTAACATTAGGTTAGACAAGGGTAATAAACCAAGATTAATATTTGTAGAAACAGAAACTGGACGTTGCATAGGTATACCTGAATGGTATGAAGAGGTTAAGGTAGAGAAAAAGGTAGTTAGTGAAAAGGTAGAAGTTGCTTTATCAAGTGATTTGCTTAATAAAGTAAAACTTTATCAAAGTAGCTTTAAGATTATAAGTATGGAAGAAACAATGATTCAGCTTATCAAAAAAGGTTTAAGTGCAACAGCAGAAGAACTTATCGATAGATTAAAGCTGGAACTAGACCATTTATAGAGTGAATACGCCAGTAATGGCACTATGTCAATACATTTAATTTCGTAGGAGGAGTAAGTGATTTTATAATATGAGGTGTTAGGCTTACTTTAACTATTGTATTGTGGTATATAAAGATTACATTAAAAAGAAACAAAAGTACTTGTCATACATGGCAGTTCAGTAGTTTTCCTAAGCTGTACGTCGTAAGTTTAAAGCTTATTAGGTGCAGTAAATAAAGCCTTAACATTACTTGGGTTAGTTTACAAGGGGTGTTAGGGCTTTTTGTTTTACGCAATAGCATGATTATCTCATGATAATATATTCTTAGATTGCTGTAGGCTTAAATTAATAAATAGCAGGAGGAATTTAGTATATTAAAAATGTAGATATCTACAGCATAATAAAGGTTGGGATAATGTGGTTAAAAGAACATTTTTTTTCAGAATGAATATAATATAGAGAGACTACTCAAAAGGAGACTCTTAATATGCCATTTGAAAGAACACCAGAAAGTAGACAAAGACCACCACAAGGCCCGCCAGGATTTCCACCAGGGTTCCCACCAGGAGGCCCAGCAGGAGGGCCACCGGGATTCCCACCAGGAGGGCAACCAGGATTTCCGCCAGGAGGTCCATCAGGAGGACAGCAAGGAGGACCACCAGCTGCATCAAGTAATACACCACCATCAGGGCCACCTCCGAATTTTATCCCTAGTGAAGCACAAGCAACTACACTTAGTGCGGGGCCAGGAGGAGACGTATCAACCTTTGCAATTGATGCAGGAGCAATTTTTCCTTGTCGATTTCGATTTACTTATATATGGCTCAATAATGGAAGAAGTTTTTGGTCATATATTGTCTTTGTAGGACGTAATTCGATAGCAGGTTGGAGGTATACAGGTAGAAGATGGGTGTATTTCGGAATTGATTTAAGAAGAATAAGAAGTTTTTATTGCAGATAAAAAATATAAATAAGCCTATAAAAAAGCGCGCTAGCGCTTTTTATTTTGATTACATTAAAATGTTTTAATTAAATTATCCTAAACTAACGATAGGAAGGGCTATGCCCATCGGAAATCAAAGGGCATAGCATTTGTTAAATGAAGGCTATATGACAATTCAGCAGATATCCTAAACCAGAGATTACAGTAACCTTTTTAGTGTGCTATTGTTTAGTTTGGTGAGCATAAGGTGTATATTTTTCAATAAGAGTCTTGAAGCCATCCATTTTTCCGATATCGCTATCAGCATAATAGAGTTTAAGGTTATCAAGTTGACGAGCGACTTCATTTTTAGTTTGCGAAGATGAAATATTCATCTTATCGAATGAAGGGTAGTTTACCAAGAATGAAGTATGTTTTGAGAGTATAGGTAATTCATCATATGCCTTTCCGTAAGATAAACTTTTATCCATGTATTCAAAAGCGGTAGTATATTCTTTTAAGTCAATATATCTACAGCCAATCCAAGTATATAATTCACAAAGATGAGAGTAAGAAAGTCCATAGTCGCCTTCATCGTATATAAGGTTGATTAAATCTACTGCTTTTTGTAAGATACGGATTTTGGTCCTTGGATCAGCATCAGATCACAAAGTTTATATATCTCTTCCTTATGGAGCTCATTTCCATAGGGCTCTTGGGTGCAATGGGGATCATAATTTAATTGCCATATATACTCTTATATAATACGGAAGTCATTAGGAAAAGCCTTATAGGCCGCACATACTAATTCAAATTGCTTGGTTACTTTCCCTAGAGCACCAAGACGGCGGGCTTCAGTTAAGTATTCATTAATTTTGGCTTGATTCTTAGACTCGTTAAGGCCTAAAAGCTCATCGCTCGATACACCAAAATAGCTTGCAAGAGGTAAAAGCATGGTAATGTCAGGATAGGTTTCATTCCGTTCCCATTTTGATACGGCTTGAGTAGATATGCCTAAATGTTCCGCGAGTTTTTCTTGTGTGGTATTCTTTTGGTGGCGTAGACGCTTAATATTTGATCCGATATAAATCTCCATAAATTTCACTCCTCAAATTAACTTAAACAGGCCTGTTTCTAATACTAGTATAATAAGATTATAGGGTAATTCCAGAACTTGTTAAGTCAGTGAATTCAACTTGAGGTTGATATTATCAAGGAATAAGATTGGGAATGGCATGTCGTTACTTTATAGAATCGGGAGAGTACTCGAATACCATTAATTTTACAATGACGAATATCATCTCCTATAGAGTTATTATTCCTGTGTACTGCACGCGAGCATATTGGGGGAGATAGGGCGTTACGAAGAGATAAAATCTAAGAGCGACAAGAAATGAGAAATAGGCTAAAGGTAAGAAATCTGAATAGAAATATTCAGATTTTTTTATTGACTAATATATCGGGTGATGATATATTTAATATATCGACAGATGATATATTGGGAGATGATAGATTTGGAAAATAGTACACCATTAACAGAAGCCATATTTTATATACTATTAGCTTTAAGAAATCCAAACCATGGATATGGCATTATCCAAGAGATAAGTGAGATGACAGATGGAAGAGTGGTACTTGGGCCAGGGACTTTGTATGGTGCCATTAACTCTATGGTATCTAAGGGATGGATTCACTTATATAGCGAGGAGAAAGAATCTAGAAAGAAGAAGGAGTACCTGATTACTGAAAGAGGGATAGAGGTTTTTAATCAAGAAGTTAAAAGATTAAGTGAGTTATTAGAAAATAGTAAAAGAATGGGGAGGTAGCTATGAAGAAAGTAAGGTTTTATTTAGATAAAGATGAAGAGCAAGTTTGGATACAAGAGATGGCTAATAAGGGATGGGCACTAAAAAGTTTCTGTTTAGGTGTCTATACTTTTGAACCATGTGAGGCAGGAGAATATATTTATCAAATTGACTTACTGGATAACTGGAATGGAGATAAAAGAAACTTTGCTGATTTTATGAGCGAGATGGATGTAGAAGTGGTATCGCAGTGGTATCGCTGGGTCTTTCTTAGAAAAAGGGCAGAAAATGGGCCTTTTGAAATGTATACAGATATAGAGTCTAAAATAGAGCAATATAAGAGAATAAAAGGATTCTTAACAGCGGGGTTAGTAATAGAGCTGATATGCTTCTTACAAGAGCTTAATGTAGCTATTAAATTGAGGGAATTTGAAATATGGGCAGCTACAGCCTTAATAGGTATGCTCGTTTTAGGGCTTTTACGTGTGGTATGGAAGTGCCAATGGAAAATTAAGCAGTTGAAACAAGAAGGATAGTTAAATAGAAGGACATAAAAGAGAGTATCAAAATGCCAAAGAAAGCATTAAGATACTCTCTTTTTACTTAGAAATTGAAAACGATGAACTTATTATTTATAAGAAGCTTGTAAAATAGCTAATACATCTTCGTCACTAAGTGGAGTAGGGTCTACTTCAAATAAACCGCCCATGGTCTCTCTTGCATTAGTAACTAAAGCCGGAAGTTCTTCTCTAGTAACGCCATAATCGCTCATTTTAATATCTGCTACGTCACAAGCTACTTGTAAGTCTCTAAGTGCTTCTACAAAGTCCATAGGACAAGTTGCATCTTTCTTGCCTAGTGCCTTAGCCATTTGAATCATACGGTCATCACATTTGCCGCTTTGAGCAAAGTGAGTATAGTATGCAATACTGATGCTGATAAGGGCAGCGCCGTGTTCGAAGTTTGGATGGTAGGCGCTGATAGCATGAGCAATACTATGTTCAGAGGTGCAGCCAGATGTAGATTCAACCATACCTGCTAAGGTATTTGCAAGTGCTACATTTTCCCTAGCATCTAGATTAGAGCCATTTTGTACAGCAGTAGCTAGGCTTTTGCCAATAAGGACGATAGCTTGTAAGGCGTATAGGTCACTCATCACATAGCTCGTTGTATTAAGGTACCCTTCTGTACTATGGAAGAGGGCATCAAAGCCCTGATAAGCTGTAAGATGTTTAGGAACGGTGAGCATAAGTTCTGGGTCTACAACGGATAAGACAGGGAAAGTTTTATCATAGCCAAAGCCGATTTTTTCGTTCGTTTCGGATTTAGTTGTTACAGTCCAAGGGTCAGCTTCTGTACCTGTACCTGCAGTTGTGGTAATTGCAACGATAGGAAGTGGATCATTTGGAACAGGAAGACCTTTACCTGTGCCACCTGAGATATAATCCCAGTAGTCACCTTCATTGGTCGCCATAACAGCAATCGCTTTTGCAGCATCTATACTACTGCCACCACCAAGACCTACGATAAAATCAATACCATTTTCTTTAGCTAAAGCAGCACCTTCCATAACATGCTCTTTAATAGGATTAGGGAGAATCTTATCAAAGAGAATATAAGTAGCACCATATTTTTCCAGTTGTCCTTTCACTCTATCTAAGTAACCATATTTCTTAACAGATGTCCCATTAGATGTAACAATTAAAGCTTTTTTACCAGGCAAAATTTGATCACCTAGTTCATTTAATTTACCTCTGCCGAATAAAATTTTAGTTGGAATGTAATAATTAAAATTCATTTTGAACCCTCCATAATTTATATTGTTGTATTAAATTTTCTGATATAATGAGAGTATAAATCTTAGAGTAAACTCTAAGTCAATGGTTATTTTAGGGCGAAGATAGGAGGAGCAGGGATGGCTTATACGCTTATGGAAGTGACGAAAAGAACAGGACTTACAGCACATACGATTCGATACTATGATAAGGAGGGGCTTTTACCTTTTATTCATAAAACAGATTCAGGTAGAAGGATCTTTGAAGAAAGTGATATAGAGTGGATTGAACTCATTACTTGCTTAAAAAGTACAGGCATGAAGATTAAGGATATTAGAAAATTTATTGAATGGTATATAGAAGGAGATTCTACCTTGCAGGATAGGCTAGCTCTATTTAAAAGTCAAAAGGAGCAAGTAGAAAGGCAGATTGAAGACCTTTATAAACATATGGAAAAAATCAATCATAAGATTCATTATTATGAAGTAGCCTGTGGGGTAGGAACAGAAGAAGAGGCAAAAAATTTAGGTGTTCAGAAAGAATGCTAACTATGCATACCTTTTATTGATGCAGGAGGCGTAGCAGCAGCTCTTTTAACGAAGGGTGGCAACATCTACACAGGTGTGTGTATTGATACATCTTGCACATTAGGTATGTGTGCGGAGAGAAATGCTATAGTCAATATGATTACCAATGGTGAAAGCTAAATTGAAAAGTTAGTTAAACTAAGTACTTTAATCCCAGACTGGTGGGGTACAAGTAGATTTGAGTAAGGTAAGTACATTACAACAGCTTTTTAAAATGTTTGGCCATAGAGGTAGCTATAGAGAAGGAGGAAAGAAATGTTAGAACAAATTAATTTAGAAATAGAAGCGCTACTTAAAGATTATACGCATCCAGATAGTCTTTATAAGAAGATAGATGGAACTAAAACAATGTTAGAAAATGCGCGTTATGAGCTGAAAAAGCTAGAAGGCATTATGGAGAAAGAGCAACTAGACGTGGAAAAAATGAGCCAAACAAGCTTAAAGACACTTTTCTATAAATGTTTAGGTACCCATGATAAGCAGGTGGCAAAAGAAAAAGAGGAAGCCCTTGCAGCGGTACTTAAATATGAGAGCTGTAAGAAAAGTGTAGACGAACTAACGGATAAGCTAAGTCAATTAACCAACAAGCACTATGAAATGAGCAAAGTTCAAGATAAACTTGACGCCTTATATGAAGAAAAACGCAGGGTTATGGCAAGCTTGAATATGCCAGAGTATGCTAAGATTGGGCAGCTTGAAAAAGAAATGAGCTTTATCAGAAGGGAAATAAAGGAGCTTAAGGAGGCCATCACACCAGGGAATATGGCTATTAATACACTGAATGAAGCAATAGAACTGCTGGATAGTGCAGGTGACTGGGGGACTTGGGACCTTCTAGGCGGGGGCCTTGTTGCAGATATGATGAAGCATGATAAAATTGATAAAGCTAAACAGGCTATTTTGAATGCCCAGACTTATGTGCAAAGGCTTCAAGTTGAACTTCAAGATGTGAACATGAGTCTAGATTCGAGTATTCACATTACAGGAGGTGCAGTATTTGCTGATTTCTTCTTTGATGGTCTTATTGCGGACTGGTATATGCAGTCTAAAATCAGTCAGTCAAGAGACAATGTAGTCGCTATCTGTGGTAAAATAAGAAAAATAGTAAGTACTTTATCGACTCAATTAAATCATAAAGAAAAGGATTTAGAGGCAAAAGAGCGAGAGATTAAATGTATCATAAGAGGGGATTTAAGTAATGGAAAAGAGTAAAGTAAAAAGTATGACAGAAGGATCTCCAAGTAAGTTAATTTTGAGATTCTTTATGCCCTTATTGTTAGGGATGATATTTCAACAGTTCTACAATATGATGGATACCATGATAGTAGGACAATTTTTAGGTGCGAAAGCACTAGCTGCAGTAGGCGGGACAGGATCCATTAACTTCATGATTATTGGTTTTTGCATGGGAGTGTGTAATGGATTTGCCATCCCTGTTGCAAAAGCATTTGGTGCACAAGATGAATCTTCTTTAAGGAAGTATGTAGCCAATAGTGTATGGCTCGCTATTCTCTTTTCACTTGTAACGACAATCATAGTCTGTGTGCTTTGTCGTCAAATACTTATGTGGATGGGTACACCAAGTGATATATTTGAAGATTCTTATGCTTATATTTTTGTAATTTTCTTAGGCATTCCAGTCGTTTATTTATATAACTTATTATCAGGTATTTTAAGGTCGTTAGGAGATAGTAAAACGCCTCTTTATTTCCTTATTATCTCCTCTTTACTCAATATCGTACTAGACTTAATTGCAATTTTAGTGCTGGATATGGGTGTAGGTGGTGCTGCATGGGCAACTGTTATTTCTCAAGGCATTTCAGGTATACTATGTTTATTGTATATGATGAAAAATTACAGCATTTTAAAGATAAAGAAAGAGGAGTGGGTACCTAATGGACAATTGATGAAAACACTTTGTATGATGGGTGTACCTATGGGGCTTCAATATTCCATTACAGCAATAGGAAGTGTTATTTTACAGACAGCAGTTAACTCTTTAGGATCTATGGCTGTAGCAGCTATAACAGCTGGGAATAAAATTAATATGATATTCTGCTGTCCATTTGATGCTATGGGTTCGACCATGGCGACCTATGCAGGACAAAATGTAGGTGCAGGCAAATTTGACCGTGTAACAGATGGGGCTAAAGCATGTAGTATCATGGCAATCATCTACTCCGTAATCTCTTGTATTATTCTAAGTGCTTTCGGAGAGACGCTAGCTTTGATTTTTGTAAATAAAGCAGAGGTAGAGGTCATTAAAAATGCAGCTCTATTGCTGAAATATACAAGCCTTTTCTTCTTCCCATTAGCATTGGTGAATATTGTAAGGTTCTCTATTCAAGGTATGGGATTTGGGAACCTAGCCATGTTTGCAGGTGTATGTGAAATGATTGCACGTGGCATGGTTGGATTTGTTTTTGTACCTATGATTGGTTACACAGCAGCTTGTTTTGCTGGACCTGTAGCATGGATTATGGCAGATTTATTCTTAATTCCGGCCTACTTCTATGTATTAAAGAAACTCAAGACAAAATATGAGCAGGATTATGCAGGTATTGTACTAGAAGGCTAGTAGAAGTAGTACATAAGTAATAGGCTTCATAGGCCATAGATAGAAGTAATGAGCATGATAAAAGGGAATCTAAGCAGTTTGATAGTGAGTATAGATGGGTTAAATAAGTGCTTGAAGACGCTTGATTTCGCGCATAGGTGCATCGACTAATTCACCAGAAACGATGTTGTAATCTTGTTCAAGTATTTTTATAACGCGTTGATGTGTTTCTATAGCCTTTGCATAATCCCCATTAAGTTCATAGGCCTTAGCCATGAAAGTTAATGGGTCTGTGTAACGTGGTTTTTCCATAAGAGAGAAGCACTTTTCGTAATCTGAGATTGCTTCTTCATAGCGGCCTAGTTTCACAAAACCATCGCCACGAGAGATATAAGCTTCCCAAGCATTAGGGAATTCTGTAACGGATGCATTCCATAAAGTGAGAGCTTCTTCTTCATTCCCCTTAGCAAAGGCTATATCACCCTCATAGATGGCATCTAGACAGGAATGCTTAAGCGTTTTAACTTGCTCAAGGACTTCTTTAGCTCGCTCAAAATGTCTATCTGCAATAAGCTGGTCAAGTAGATAAAGATAAGCTCTTCTATTGGTAGGATGTGTTTTAACAAAATTCTCATAGTATTCAATAAGAGCATCGTGTCTATTGTAATAATCATCACTGGCCACACCACCCATGGCTTTGTTGAAGATATTATGGTGTGCTTTATCATCGGGTGCATAGAAAAGAGCAGATTTAGCATATTCAGAGGCTAAGTATTTATCACTTTCTGCGCGGTGATAGTGAAGGGCAGCTAGGAGATAGTAAGCACGTGCACATTTAGGATCTTCATCTAAGATGCCTTTTAAGTACTGCTCGGCATAGTTAAAGTTCTCAGTGCTCATTATACGTTCATTATCAATCATTTGGTCAATACGATCGAGATGCACTTCATGAGGCATTTCGAATAAATCATCTATAGTAACACCAAAATAAACAGAAAGAAGAGGCAGAAGCTGAATATCAGGTGTACTGATGTTATTCTCCCATTTAGATACAGCTTGATAGGAAAGACCTAAATGATTGGCAAGCTCTTCTTGTGTAACACCTTTTTCAATACGTAAACTTTTAATACGTTGTCCGATTTCGATTTTCATTGTTTAAAAACCCCCTTTAGAGTAGGCTGATGCATCAACTAAGTTTATTGTACTTAAGTTAAAATATCAAAACAATAACTTGATTTTTTAGCTTACTCAACTCATAAGTGAGAAATTGTCATGAGGATGTAAGTATTGATAATTGCATGACCTCGGTCGAAGTGATATCCTATCAATAGAATAAATAGAGGTTACGTAGATAATAGGGAGTAGGTGTATCCATGAAAAAAATAATGATTATTGGCTGTTGTGGTAGTGGAAAAACAACTTTAGCTAAAAAACTGTCTAATAAGTTAAACTTACCTTTGATACATCTTGACAAACTTAATTGGCGAGATAACTGGCAAAATATATCTAAAGAAGAATTTGATGATTTACTATGGGCTGAAGTTGTAAAGCCGACATGGATTATAGATGGAAATTATGAACGAACCATACCATTAAGATTGAAATACTGTGATACTGTTATTTATATGGATTATTCTCGTATAAGCTGTCTTTATGGTGTAATAAAACGAGTTGTAACAGGGTATGGTAAAAGTCGTCCTGATATGGGAGGATATTGCCCAGAAAGATTTGATTTTGATTTTATAAAATTTGTTTGGAATTTTAATAAAAAGAATAGAAAAAGGTATTATGACATCTTAAGTAGAGAAGAAGATATTCAAGTCATTATTTTACGAAACCGTAGACAAGCAGCGCATTTTTTACAAGGATTATAAGCTTAATTCTTATTAAATCCAATAATTATTTTATGAATTAAAAAGCCGATCTAAAGAGACTGCCGCCCCCTTATGGCAGCTCTTTAGATCGGCTTTTAGTGTGGTAGAAGTGTTAAGTAAAGTTAGAGCTTAGCCTTGATGCCGTTAAGCCTTTGGTGTAACCTTCAGAATAGACAGGTCCTATGCATAGCCCAGGTATGTTGCCAGTGAAAGGGATGCCACTGCATATATCACTGCAATCATACTGGCACTAGCAAAGGCACCTTCGTACGCTGGTAGGCATAGCCTTAGCCTGTAGGCATAGAAAGAAAAGCCTTACTTTAGTCATAAATCTAACAGAGAGCAGCTACCACACAGCTAACTGTTAGGGCTAAGAAAAGGCTCATTATTAGAAGGGGGGCTAACTAAGAGTCTTTTCTTAGAAGTGTAAAAGTTCAAACTACCTAGGATGTGTTTTAGCTTTTACATCTTATATATAGTCCCAAGGTATGAAAATTCCCTGAAAAATTTTAGGGAATTGATAAAATAATTTGAAATATATAGAGACAAGTGATAGTATGAAGCTAAAAATGGCATATAGGTGATAGTATGATATATTTAAAATCCTTTACATTTCCTAATGAGGATAGGGAGTTTAGATTTATTCTTTCGATAAAAAGAAAATGCTACGATTCGTTTTATCCTTTTAGAATATTATCAAAAAATGATTTGAGACAAATAGATTTTGAACCCATTACCATTCTTTATGGTGGAAATGGTTCAGGAAAATCGACTGCACTAAATGTCATTGCCGAAAAGCTCAGCATTACAAGAGAATCCCTTTATAATAGAACAAACTTTTATGGGGACTATATTGATATGTGTGATATGGAAATAGTAGAGGAAATTCCAATGGAGAGTAGGATTATCACAAGTGATGATGTCTTTAATTATATGCTCAATATCCGTACCATTAACGAGGGGATAGATACGAAACGAGAAGATTTATTTGTAGAGTATTTGGATTTGAAGTATTCCCAGTTTAAGATGAAGTCCTTAGAGGATTATGAACAGCTTAAAAAGGTGAATCAGTCAAGAAGTAGGACCCAGTCTAAGTATGTAAGACGCAATCTTATGGATAATATTCGTGAGTATTCTAACGGCGAGAGTGCTTTTAGATATTTTACTGAAAAAATAGCTGAAAATGGCTTATATATATTGGACGAGCCTGAAAATAGCTTATCTCCACAAAGGCAGCTAGAATTAATTAAGTTTATCGAAGACTCCGCTAGGTATTTTGGGTGCCAATTTATTATATCCACCCATTCCCCTTTTCTGTTAGCTATTAAAGGTGCCAAGATATATGACCTAGATGAGTATCCCGTATCTGTGAAAAAGTGGACTGAATTAGAAAGTGTACGCTGCTACTATAACTTTTTTAAAGGACATGAACATGAGTTTTAGATAGGGTGTATAGTACAACGATAAAGGCAATTAATACCTCAAATTTTTAGGGGTGTTAATTGCCTTTAGTAGTTAATAGTCTATTTTAAGAGGATGGCTTTATAAATCACGCTATTTACTGAGTTAGAGCTCTAAGAAGGGCTTTGTCAAGGAATTCAATTTGTGTAATCTTATGATTCACTAGAGTAGCATGGCCTAGGACTTTAACAGGTATAACTTGATTAAAGTGATCCTCTATTTCCACGCGTGCTTCGAAATGATAAGATTGGCTATTTTGTTTATCTTGAGTTACTGTAATAGCTTTAATGTTAATAAACTTACCAGTTTCATTAGCTACTACATGATATTTATCACCATAACGTATTTGGATAAAACGCTTGAAGGCCTCTTCAGTGAAGTAGTCAGCATAAAGCTGTTCAAGTACATCAATAAAACCATCTAAGTCTAAGTTCGGTTCAAGAATATCTTCATTTGGGGTATCTAGTACTTGTTCACATACAATTTCAATGATTTTTTCATCCCATGTTTTTGCTTCACTTGCGAGGCATTTTATAAAGGCTATCACAACAAGCATCCATACTAAAATAAAAAGAATCATGATCACTATTCCCCCTTACTTCCCTTAGCAGGATGTGTATCACTACTAGTTTATGAAGGAAGTGCCACATATAGTGCACAACTACATTATTTTTTTGCCCCTATCCTAAGCGAAGCATTAGGCTACTCCTTCCAAGAACATGAAAAGAGGGAGGGGGCTCTGTAATACACCTTTGGAGCTTTTGGGAAGAACTTCAGGAGTTAGATAGCGACTAGAAGTTCTCCAAAAGCGGAAATAAGTGTATGGAAGAGGCCCTCTCCCTCTCATGCATGTTTAAATTTTTAGCTTATGCTACGCTCTAAGCAATTCATATTGTGTTGTATAAAGATGACAATAGCCACCGCCTTTAGCGATAAGTTCATCATGTGTACCCATTTCTAAGATTTGACCATCTTGGATGTAAATAATCTTATCGGAGTTTTTAATAGTAGAAAGTCTATGAGCGATAACGAATGATGTTCTACCTTTAAGGAGTTCATCAAGTCCTTGTTGAAGAAGTACTTCAGTTTGGCTATCAATACTGGAAGTGGCTTCATCAAGAATAAGGATTTTAGGGTTAGCAAGAAGTGCTCTTGCAAAGGAGATAAGTTGTCTTTGACCTACTGAGAGTCTATCTCCACGCTCATTAACGACTGTTTCATAGCCGTTTTCAAAAGTCATAATAAAGTCGTGGGCTTTAACCACTTTAGCAGCTTCAATAACTTCCTCATCTGTCGCATCCAGTCTACCGTAGCGGATATTTTCCATAATTGTACCAGAGAAGATGAAAGAGTCTTGCATCATAATACCCATTTGGCCTCTAAGAGAAGTAAGGGTAACTTTGCTAATATCGTGCCCATCAATTAAGATGCGACCATCGTTAATATTGTAGAAACGACTAATGAGGTTGATAATGGTTGTTTTACCTGAACCTGTAGGTCCTACAATAGCTACACGTTCACCAGGTTTAGCTTCAAAGCTAATACCTTTTAGAATCATTTCATCCTCTTCATAAGCAAATTTTACATCTTCAAATTCTACATGACCTTCGATTTTAGGAAGCTCAGTTGCATCATCACAGTCATGTACAGTTGGTTTTTCATCCATAAGTTCAAAGATACGCTCAAGGTTTGCCATAGCATTAATAATGGTGTTATAGAAGTTACCAAGGTTGGTAATAGGACCCCAGAAACGCCATACATAAGCTACGAAAGCAACAAGAAGACCAACTGAAATATCATCGACAAAGATAAATACAGCACTGAAGTAAACAAGCGCAACAGTAAGTGTTGCTACGTTATCCATAATAGGCCAAACTAAGAAGTTTAGTTTAACAGCGCCTAGCCAAGCATTACTGTATTCCTCGCATACGTGTTCATTCACACGCATACTTTCTTCTTCATGGGCAAAGGCTTGTGTAACACGCATACCATTAATACTTTCACTTACATAAGCATTCATATTAGATTGCTTCGTACTAAGTTTTTGATGCGCCTTTCTTTGAAGCGCTTTAAGTGGGTACATGATACTCATAAGAATGGGTACACCAATTAAGCTGACAAGTGCAAGCCTCGTATCAAGTACAAACATAAACACCATAGTTAAGATAATGCTAAAAATATCTGCTACTAAGTTAACAAAACCGTTACTTAATAAATCACTTAAAGAGTTAATGTAGTTTACAACCCTTACGAGAATTTTCCCGTGAGGACGGTTATCGTAATATGTAAAAGGTAATTTCTGAAGGTTTACAAATAGATCATGACGCATATCAATTAAGATATCTTGACCTACACGCCCCATAGTGATAAGACGGTTTTTCATAATCCAGCTAATGCCTATAAGAGATAAAATAAAGGCTATTGTAGCGATGCAAAGTCCTGTTAAATCTTTAGCTGGAATTAAATCATCTAAAGCTATTTTAATAATATAAGGGCCTAAAAGGCCAAGTAGACTTGAAATAACCATGAGGAACATACACCATATGATCGGTTTTAAATAGGGTCTCATATAATCATAAAGGCGTCTCACATGGTACATGTTAAAGCCTTGTTCTAACGTTTCATCCTGGTCGAAGGTATTACGTGCCATCTAGTTCGCCTCCTTTTGTGTAAGCTCAGCAAGTTCTTCATCAAAGTCACCAAACTGTGTATTAAATACTTTGTAGTATTCACCTTGAAGTGCCATCAGCTCATCATGTGTACCTTGTTCAATAACGCGTCCACGTTTAAGTACAAGAATAAGATCCGCTGCTTTAACAGAAGAAATACGGTGTGCAATGATAAAAGTTGTACGCTTACGTGTCGATTCGTTAAGTTTTTGTTGGATTTTCATTTCTGTTTCCATATCAAGTGCAGAAGTTGTATCATCTAGGATAAGCACTGAAGGGTCTTTAATAAGGGCACGCGCAAGAGCAATACGTTGTCTTTGCCCACCAGAAAGACCTACCCCTCTTTCACCTACGATGGTGTCATAGCCTTCAGGCATGTTGCGGATAAAGCTATCGGCTTCAGCCATAGCGGCGAATTGTTGAATTTGGCCTGATGAAGCACTTGGTACACCATAGCGAATATTAGCTTCAATGGTATCAGAGAAAAGGAAGACCTCTTGCATAGCCATAGCAATGCTTTCACGTAGTGTTTTAATATCATAGCTACGAATATCTTTGCCATCCACAAGGACCTGACCACTAACAGGTTCATAGAAACGACAGATTAAATTAATTAAAGTAGATTTACCAGCACCAGTATGGCCGATAATACCAACGGTTTGGCCAGGTTCCGCTTTAAAGGATACTTTCTTAAGCGCATCTGTATCTTCAAAACTGAAAGATACATTTTTGAACTCGATTTTACCTTTAATGCGCTCAGGAGCATGTGCATCTTCGCGGTTCTGAATTTTAGACTCAGTCGCTAAAAGTTCACGGATTTTAGCTGAAGCAGCAATGAAGCGCTGTGAGTCATTAATTAAGTAACCAGCAGAACGCATAGGGTTATTAAGGGCCCAAAGTAAACCGTTAAAGACCATAAGGTCACCTATTGTCATTTGGTCATAAATAACTAAGATTCCACCTACAAAAATCATAACAACAGTCAAGAAGCTTGCTAAGAATTCTAGAATAGGTAAGTAGTGCTGTGTTACATGAACAGTGTCCATATTTGCTTCCTTATAAAAGGCATTTTGTCTATTGAATTTTTCAATTTCATAGTTTTCCTTAGAAAAGGCTTTAACAATACGATTACCACTGATATTTTCTTGTACAACAGAGTTAAGTCTAGAGTAAGCTTCTCTGGCTTTGTGGAAAGTAGGCCCAATACGTTTACTCATTTTCATTGTGAAAAGTACAATGAATGGGCAAACAAGAAGCATGGCTAAAGTAAGTATAGGGTTAATAAACCACATACACACAATCCCGATTACAAATACACTTACATTATATAAGATATTATAAACAACCCAGGCAATAAAGTGTCTAAGCAGGTCAGTATCTCCTGTCATACGTGCCATAAGGTCACCCGTTTTCATTTGTTTGTAAAAGTCTACATCTAAAGTTAGAAGCTTATCAAATAAGTCTTTTCTAATACGTAACAAGATATTTTGAGAGATACGCTCAAAGTTCATTTGGTAAGTATACGATATGATGTTTTTAACAAGAGCTGTTGCAATTGTTACAAGTAGAATAGGTACTAAGATATTTGTTTCGCCACCTTCTAATACACGGTCAACAATAGTACCACCTAGGATAGGGTTAATCATACTGATTAAAGCTGCTATAAGTACTAAAACAAGGCATGCGCCATATCTAAACTTATAGTCTTTCAGATATCCCCATATCCATTTAAATGTCTCCATATATGTCCCTCCTAATAAGTTAATTCAAACTAACACAGTTCATTATATAAAAAATGGTAGAAATAAAAATGTATTATATTAACCTATTGCTGTATTTTCTTATCATGGTATACAATAGTTTTAAAGTATAATATTAATGGAAGTAAAAGAGGGTTGTTATGTTAATTCCCATACAGTGTATAGATTCATTTAATCCGCATGTTATGTTTATTATTCATGCAGTAACCAATAAAGATAATGTTTACCCAACTACCTATCATTCACATGATTTTGTAGAACTTTCTATCGTCACTTCAGGTCAGGCTCACTATACCATTGAAGGGGAGCACTATGTGCTTAAAAAAGGGGATGTGATGGTATTTAATCCTGGTGTACATCATCAGGCATTAGTAGACGCTAGTATAACATGTACAGAGTTACATATTGGTATAGGTAATCTTAATATAGACTGTAATGCACCTAATTATATGAAATCCTTAAGTTGGCCACCTATTGTAACCATTGAGAAATATAGAAATGAATTCGAGCAGTGTTGTAAAGAAATAGAGAAAGAACAGAGATTAAGAGAGCTTGGACATAGCTTTATGCTTAAAGCATTAGTGATGAAGCTGATTTTAATCCTTTACCGTGAAATGGATGAATGCAGTCAACCACCATCTTTAGAAGCTTCGCAATTTGCAAGCAGAGATAAGAAAGTTATCGTACAAAGTCTTATTGACTATATGAGTTCTTATTATATGGAAGATATATCTCTTGATAATATTTCAAAAAATATGTATTTAAGTCCTGTTTATATTTCTAAGATTTTTAAAGAAGAAACAGGAACTTCCCCTATTAATTATCTCATTCAAATTAGACTTGAGAAGGCTAAGCAAATTTTAGAAAACAATACCATACCTATTAATATGGTAGCTAAAGCGGTAGGCTATGAAGATGCTTATTACTTCAGTAAGCTTTTTAAGAAATACTATGGTATGTCCCCGTCAACATATGGGAAACAGAAGATTGCCCAGAAAAAATAAACTTTTTAGGGATTAAATACCCCCTCATTTTGCTGATTGCGAAGTGAGGGGGTATTTTCAGCATTTTAATCCATGTTATCGTTATCCCAGTATGTATAAAAATGAATAAGTTGTTAATAACAAGTTGCCAGGCAGTTAAGAAAAGGTAAATTTTTGCTTGTCATATGTATATAGAAATGCTAGTATAGTAAAGAAAAAAGATTAGATGATAATTAATATTTTTAGTAGCAACTATAAATATGAAAAGGAGTGAAAGAGTGCCAAAATTAATTCGAAAAATGGCAATGATTTTATCATGTGCGATGATGGTACAAACATTTACACCATTAACAGCAGTATATGCACGTGAGACCGTAGATATTAAGGATCAAGATGCTAATGCTAAGGGTAATATATCTACTTCTATCAGATTTGACTATCCATTTGCTTATAAAAAAGTAAAGAGTCAAGATATTAAGGTAAGCTTAAAAAAAGGTAATAGTAGTATAGTAGAAATACAACTTGGAGCTAAGCCAGAAGTAGCTAAGAATCTAGGGAATTACCCTGTAGAAATCGTTGCTAAGAATGTTCACGATGTGGAAATGACTACAGAAGATGTCATAGGTTCTTACTATATCAATATAAAAGATCTAGAGCTAGGTACATATAATTTCGTATATGAAGGTGAAGGTTATAAAACTTATACCACAGAAGATATCATCATCAGCGATTATTCAAAAAATGTAACTGTAGGGACAGGTGATGCTACTTTTTCTTATGGAGACATTAATGGAGATCAAAAGGTAACAGAAGATGACCTTAAGGAAATAGAACAAAATATAAAAGATGGTATTCATGATCATGATATTAACGGAGACGATAAAGTTGATATTGTAGAATTAACATATGTGAAACAACAGCTTGAAGCTAAAGGAGAAGAAGTACAAACGGATTTAGCGGCTATTATTTCACAAAGTGTTATGGTATCCGTTGATGAATCCATTAAAGATGCAGGGCTTGAAATTGCTGATGGAAATAGTGTAGCAGATTTATTCACAGGCGAAACTCAAGTTAAAATACAAAAAACTTCAGATGAAGGAAAACTTGAGATACCTATTAATCTAGGTGATAAAGGTATAGAAGCACAAGTGATTGAGCTTGTATCCCCTGTAGCTGAAGGTGGACTTGAAGGTGGAACTGTCATTGTTGAGTATGAGGAAAATGGCGAAACAAAAAGAGAGATCCAAACTTTTGGTTCATCAGTAGAAGGCTATAAAGGTATAAGATACACTGGACGCTCAGAAGATAAAAATAAGATTGTTATTAATCTTGGAAAAAGAGTTCCGGTGAAACGAGTAACCGTTTCAGTAGATAAGGTAGTTGGGGAAGATGGAAATCCTAGCTATGTTGTAATGGAAGAGGTATCCTTTGTTAAGGATATTGCATCCAATGTATCCCCTAATGATAAGACTGCAATTAAAAATGTTATATTAACTGAAGAGAATGAAGCTATTACTCTTGAATGGGATCCAGTTCCAAACGTAGAAGGCTATAGAGTATTTTATGGGGAAAAATCAGGCGAGTATACAGGTGAGTTAAATGTAGATGAAGCACGTGCAACCGTAAAAGGGCTTGAAAACTTAACACCTTACTACTTCATGATTAGAGCTACATCAGAGGACTGGATGGGAACACCATCAGAGGAATACAGAGGTATTCCACAACCTTCAGAAAAACCATTACCTCCAGATTTCTTAAAAGTAGAAGAGATGAATGGTGGGCTTAAACTTAACTGGGGAAAAACAGACAATGCTACTTATTACAAAGTCTTCTATAAAGAAGCAAGTGCAGATGATATAGAGTATAAGCAATTTATACCAGCAGGAAGTGAAGATGGTAAAATAGTAGCTACATCAGCAGCTATAGGCGGTCTTAAAAATGATGTAGAATATAACTTATATGTTGTTGCAGGTAATAATATAGGTGAGAGTAATCGTTCACTAGTCGTGACAGGAACACCAGAGAAAGTGACACTTGAAGGGCCTATTTTACCAAGTAAAAATAGAATCGATGTAAGTGAAATCGAAGATGTAAAACTTGCAGTTCCTAGTAACGTAGATGAGACATTCTATCCAAACGGATTTAACCTAGAATATAATTTAAATGACACGAAGGATGGTATTAAAAACGTAGTAGATAATGACTATGCAACACACTGGACTGCAAAAGACTGGTGGGTAAGTGGCCGAATAGACTTTACTTTTAAAACACCGCATGAGATGAACTATGTTGTTTTTGTACCAAGGGTAGATGATCCTAAATATACAAACACCCTTACAAGATATCATATTACTGTATGGGAAGAGGGGGATGATTTATCTGGTCCTGGAAAAGAGATTATAACAGATAAAACACGCCAACTTAGAACAGATAAAGATGGAAGAGCGTATGCTGTATTTGAATTCCCAAAAACAAAAGTAAAGAAAATTGGTGTAAGAGGTAGAATGAGAGATGGAGGACCAGCATTACATAGTGCATCAGAAATAGCATTCTATGACTATTATAGTGTAGATGAGGAAATCAAATCATTATTTGCAGATGATGCATTTACAACTTTAGCACCAGATGTAACAAAAGAAGATATTGATGCAATTCGTGCAAAATTAAAGGATGAAGACTCTTATTATGTAGATTCAACTATTTTAGCGGATGAGCTTAACCTTGCAGAAGCATTACTTGCAAAAGATACTTCTAAATTAGGTATGATTAAAAATGATTTTGTATCTATTGATGCAAGTAAGGATGTTAAACGTATCAATGACTGGAGCCCATTAGGCCTAGTAGGATATGCAGGTAAGAAGGTAACAATCTATGCAGATATCCCAGAGGGAGAGAAGATAGAGATTATACCTACCCAGTATTATTCAGAAGCAAACTCGCTATCAGACACACCTATTGAACTTGTAAATGGTAGAAATATCATTGAAATCGAAAGGATAACAAACCTTCAAGTTACAAGGGGGGGATCATTATACTATAGATACTCAGGTAACAAAGGTGACCAAATTAAGTTACACATTCGAGATACTGAGGGAGCAGTAAAAGAAATCCCAACTTTAGAACTTTATAACTGGTATGAATTAAGCGAAACAGAAAGAAAAGCAAGAATATCAAAATATATTGATGATCTTGTAGCATATGCGCCTAATAAACTAAACAATAAAGATACGAACCCAGCAAACTCTACAGAAATATCAGGAAGAAATATCCTGTTATCTCTACCAGCAGATCAAGTACTTGCAGGTATTACAGCTGCTACACCAGATAAAGAGGCTCAAATCGAGAAACTTTACAATAATATGCTTGCTTGGGAAGAAGTGATTAAGATCACACATACTACATATGGACTTGATAATCCATTAGATGTCCTTAAGAGCAGACAAAATATAAGATATATGAGAATGTTCGCGAATGCATTTATGTATGCAGCAGGTAGCCATATTGGTGTTGGATACGGTTCAACAGGTGCATTAGTACAAGGAAAACCAACATCTGTAACAGGTGAAGGCAATGCAAATGGTCTATTTGGATGGGGAATTGCCCATGAAATTGGTCATAATATGGATAGATTAGGCAAAGCTGAAATTACAAATAATATTTATTCACTTATGATGCAGACTTATGATGGTAAAGATAATAGGCTTCCATCAAGATTAGAATTATCTGATAAGTACGAAGACATTTATAAAAAAGTCGCAGTAGGCGATAAAGGAATGTCAAACGATGGATTTACACAGTTAGGTATGTACTGGCAGTTACATCTTGCCTATGACAATGGTGCAGATGATAAAGCTAATGGACCATTAAGTTTCTATAATAAATTATTCAAGGTATACGATAGTGGTAAAGTAAATGGCTTTACTGGAGAGGATAAGTTCGCAGTAGCTGCAAGTATGGCAGCAGAAAAAGACTTAACAGAATTCTTCACCAAGTGGGGCATGGACTTATCAGATGCTGTAAAAGCGGAGATGAAAAATTACTCTCAAGAAGAAAGAAAGATTCAGTACCTTACAGATGAGTCAAGAAGATATAGATTAAATGGTGGTACGGGAATCCAAGATGTGGTATTTGATGCAACAGCATCCGTTGCAGATCCTTCAGAAGGTGAATCAAATGCAAATAAAGTTAAGATCACCATTCGTTCAGATAAAAGTATTAAAGAAGATTTATTAGGATATGAAATCTTCAGAGATGGTAAACAAATTGCCTTTATTACAGACACTACTTATGAGGATGTAATAGGCTCAGCTAATAATAAAGCATTTAAATACGAAGTAAGAGCCATTGATTCACTAGGAAATATAGTAAATGCTGACGTTAATAATGGAAAAGTAAATGCAGGGCAAGTTAGAATTGAGCATGACAATGTTATTGATAGAAGTCAATATCGTATTGAATTTGTAGGCGGAGATGCCTTAACAACTACAGGACCAGCTTTAACAACTACAGGACCAGCCCTAATCTTATCTTTCAATAAAAAGACACCAGTAACAGGTATTAGGGTAAAAGCTAAAAATAATAGTACCTTACCTGAGGGAACATTTGAGATAGCAGTAGGTAAAAAAGCAGGAGATGGATACCATTACCTTACAGCTAAAGAAGGTGACTTTGAGTTTAATGAAGCGGCAGATGCAAGCAAATTCATTACTTACTTCAATAAACCTGGAGCATCTTCAAAAGATACAAGAATTTGGACTTATGATGCTGATGTAATCCGTATAACAGGTGAAAACATTGATGAAGATTTCCTTAGCCAATTTGATGTTGAACCATTAAGTTACCCTGGTGATAATGTAGCCTTTGAAGATTACAAAGTAGGTATTATGGGACAAGACTATGAGTATGATGATGTAGATGGTGTGAGTGCAATTGAAGAAGGCACACTTGTTATTGTAGGTACTTATAGAGGAGATCCACTTTATAATACTATTCATATTGTAGGTAGATACGCTGGAAAATCAGGTTTAGATGAAGAGATGACTTATGTAGAAAGACCGATTAATGGTGAACTCTTAATGTTTGCTGAAGTACCTGAAGATGGTGAAACAAGTGATATTAGTGATGGATTATTTATCTTTATCCCAGATGTGCAAAAAGAAGAAGAACTACAAGGTGACTGTTCACAGTTAAGTGTGCTTCCAACAGAAATTATGGCGAAGATGTATAGATATGATACAATTGAGCATACTGGAACACCAAGGGTAACAAGTACAACATTATGGTATGGAACACCTTCTTATGATTCTATGCCAGAGATTATACTTAATCAGGGAGCGACATCATTAATACAGGAGGACATGTATGAAGAGAACTAAATTTGCCTCAGCTATTGCAGCAATGCTTATATTTGGAAGTAGTACCGTATTCGGTGCTACTCCAAGCATAAATTTACACAATAATGCGAACAACACTGTAACAGTAAAAGTTCAGGATATCCCAAAAGACATCTATGGTATTCAGATAGAGCTCTTAACTAAAGATACACTTACAGAAGATGTTGTGTTCGAGCCAAAAGATAAAGAGGCTTATAGCTTTACTGTAAGAGACGGTAATAAATTAAGCATATATATTACAAGTAATCAATTATTGAACCTAGGTAGAGAAGCTACTTTAGGAGACTTAATAGATATGCGTAACGATCAATTCCTTGATTCGGCAAGCTATAAAGTCGTTGATTATTTCCTATCTCCAATAGATACACCAAATGTAGGAGTAGACCGAACAGATGAGAGTACTGGTGCAGAACCAGAAAAACCAGTAGAGCCGGAGAAACCAGTAGAGCCGGAAAAACCAGTAGAACCGGAAAAACCAGTAGAACCGGAAAAACCAGTAGAACCGGAAAAACCAGTAGAACCAGAAAAACCAGTAGAACCAGAAAAACCAAGTAAGCCAAATAAACCAAGTGATTCAAATAACTCAGGCGGATCAAGTAGTTCAAGTGGATCAAATAAACCCAATAAACCAAGCGACAAGGTAGAGCCAGAACAACCAGTTGAGGAAGAGAAACCAGTAGTACCAAGTGTACAATTTGCAGATACACAGGGTCACTGGGCTTCAGAGGCAATTGGAAAAATGGCAGGACGCGGTATCTTAAAAGGTTATGAAGATGGTACTTTTGGACCAAGTAAACAAATTACAAGAGCTGAATTTGCAGCTGTCGTAGCACGTGCCTTTGGATTTGAAGGGACAGCAGCAACATCACCATTTAAAGATGCGGAAATCGGTAAATGGTATACAGAACCAGTTGTAAGCTTATATGAAAAAGGTATTGTAACAGGACGTCCTGATGGGACATTTGGTGTGAACGATTCGATTACAAATCAAGAAATGGCAGTAATGATTTCAAGATCACTTACAGCATTAGCAGTGGAACTTGAAGGAGAAAGAAGCTACGTGCCATTTAAAGATGCAGATACAATTGGCTCATTTGCACAAGATGCAGTTAAAGAGCTTTATGAAGCTGGTATTATAAGTGGAATGCCAGATGGTACATATAAACCAAAAGACTCTACTACAAGAGCACAAGTAGCGGTAATTATGGATCGTATTTTAACAATTTTAGATTGAGAAAAATTGATTTAACATATTTTATCTACTCTACCCTATAAAAAAAGCAACTTAGTTAAAAGACTAAGTTGCTTTTTTTATAGGGTAGAGATGAAGTACAATAGCGTTATGTGTTGTAATGTTTTTATTTATTTTAAATAGAGTGATGGAAAATAATAGGAATTCATATATTATACCAGTAGGGGTTATCCGAACTGATTCCAAAATAAGTTTCAGGAGGAGAGATGATTACATATGGGCAAGGGATATGGAAAAGAAATGTGAGAATCAAAGCTTGTGGAGGGTATGTCTGTCTATAAACTAAAGGGGTGAGCGTATGAAAAGAGGAAGCGGTATTTTGATGCATATTTCATCTTTGCCGGGGAAATATGGAATAGGAACATTAGGAAAGTCAGCATATTTATTTGCTGACTTTTTAAAACAAAGTGGGCAGAAATATTGGCAGATACTGCCGCTTGGTCATACAGGATATGGAGATTCTCCTTATCAATGCTTCTCTGCCTATGCAGGTAATCCTTATTTTATTGATTTAGATAGATTAAAAGATGAGGGATTGCTAGAGGAAGAAGATTTAGTGCCACTACAAGAAGCCAGTAGTGAAAGAGTTGACTTTGAGAAGCTTTTTTATACTAAGTATCCTGTACTGAGGAAGGCCTATGAAAAAGGAAAAGATAAGTTTAAAGGCGAGATAGGAAATTTTAGAAGTCAGAACAGACATTGGCTTGAGGACTATAGTCTCTATATGGCAGTTAAAGAAGCTATGAATAATAAAAGTTGGGTAGAATGGGATGAGCCTATTAAACAGCGTTATCCAGAGGCTTTAAGGGCATATCGAACAAAGCTAAAAGAGAAGATTGATTTTTGGGTCTTCATTCAGTATGAATTTTATAAGCAGTGGCAAGAATTAAAGGAATATGTTAATGGAATAGGCATAAAGATTATAGGGGACCTACCTATCTATATTGCAGCAGACAGTAGTGATGCATGGGCTTATCCAGAGATTTTTCAGCTCAATGAGAAGAGAATGCCCATAGTCGTAGCTGGATGCCCACCTGATGCTTTTACAGAGGATGGTCAGTTATGGGGTAACCCTATCTATGATTGGGATTATTTAGAGCGTACAGGATATAAGTGGTGGATTAAACGTATGGAAGCATCGCTTAAGCTTTATGATGTCATTCGTATAGACCATTTTAGAGGATTTGAATCTTACTGGGCAGTACCTTATGGAGAGGATACGGCCAGATACGGCAAATGGATAAAGGGGCCTGGGATAAAACTCTTTAATGCCTTGAAGATCGCTTTAGGAAACATGGACATTATTGCTGAAGATTTAGGATTTCTAACACAGGAGGTTTTAGATTTTAGGGAAGAGACAGGGTATCCTGGTATGAAGGTCTTACAGTTTGCATTTGATTCAGATGAGGAGAATGCTTACTTGCCGCACAACTGCATCAAAAATTCTGTTATATATACAGGAACTCATGATAACAGTACGATTAAAGGCTGGTTTAAAGACATAGAAAAAGAAGTAGGAGAACATGCGAGGAGTTATTTAAAGCTAGACCATGAAGAAGGTTATAACTGGGGATTTATTAGGGGGGCTTGGAGCAGTGTAAGTGACCTTGCGGTAACTCAGATGCAAGATATATTGGGGCTTGATGATACAGCTCGAATGAATAAACCAGGTATACTGGGAGGCAACTGGAAGTGGCGTATGAAGGAAGGTGTGCTCACGGACGAACTGGCTCAGCATATATATAGTATGACGAAGCTTTATGGGAGGAACCTATCATGATAGAAAAACAATGTATCAAAGAATATATGGAAATGTATAGTAAAATAGCTTATGGTAAGAACTTAAAATATGCTACGAAGCCTGAGATATGGGGTGCATTAAGTACAGCACTTATGAGCCAGATTGTTGATAAGTGGCATGATACAAGAAAAGCATATAAAGCCCACAAAGCGGCTTATTATCTATCAGCAGAATATTTAATGGGCAGAGCACTTGGAAATAATCTTATTAATTTGCAGGCCTATGATGAAATTGCTGAGCTTTTAAAGGAGCTAGGTGTTAACGTAAATGAAATTGAGGAAGTAGAAGAAGATGCAGCACTAGGCAATGGTGGTTTAGGTAGACTTGCAGCTTGTTTTATGGATTCCAGTGCCACCATGCATTTACCTGTACAGGGATATGGACTAAGATACAGAAATGGGCTTTTTAAACAATACTTTAAGGATGGAGGTCAGTTAGAAGAAGCGGATGAATGGCTTGGATATGGAGATCCTTGGAGTATCCGTAAAGACGATTACACAGTAGAAGTTAAATTTCAAGATATGACGGTAAAGGCTATTCCTTATGACGTACCTATTATAGGCTATGGTGGAGAGATCATTAATACCCTTAGATTATGGCAAGCAGAGCCTTTATGTGAATTTAACTTTAACTTATTTAACAATCAAGAGTATGATAAAGCTTTAGAAGAGAAAAATCGTACAGAGGATATTACGCGTGTACTCTATCCAAATGACTCGAATGATCAAGGTAAACTCTTAAGGCTTAAGCAGCAGTACTTCTTAGTAAGTGCATCTATGCAAGATATTGTAAGAGATTTTAAAAAGCATCATGGCAATGTTTGGGGTGATTTTGCTAAATGGCATGCTATTCAGCTTAATGATACACATCCCGTTTTAGCCATACCAGAGCTTATTAGGATTTTGGTAGATGAGGAAGGAGAGGAATTTGACAAGGCCTTAGATATTGCAAGGACTACTTTTGCTTATACGAATCATACTATCTTACAAGAGGCCCTGGAGAAATGGGATATAAGACTTATGGAGATACTGTTCCCTCGTATTTTGCAGATTATTAAGGCTATAGATGAAAGGTTGCAAACAGAACTCGGTCATAAGGGATATACCATGGAAAAGATGAATCCGTGCTTGATTCTTAAGGATGGTAAAGTGCACATGGCTAACTTAGCTATTTATGTGGGATTCGCTCTTAATGGCGTAGCTAAACTGCATACAGAAATCCTAAAGGAAACAGAACTTCATCATTGGTATACACTCTACCCTTACAAGTTCCAAAACAAGACGAATGGGATCACTCCTAGAAGATGGCTTGTATTAGCGAATAGAGAATTAGCTCATCTTATAACTAATAGATTAGGAAATGAAAGCTGGGCAATGGACCTTACAAAGCTTAAACAGCTTACGAAATATATAGAGGATGAAGGCTTTTTAGAAGAGCTCATGGCTATAAAACATGAGAAGAAAGTTCAGCTTGCACATTATATTGAAGAGAAAGAAGGCATTACAATTGATCCAGATTCTCTCTTTGATATCCAAGTTAAACGTCTTCATGAATATAAGAGACAGCATCTTAATGCGCTCTATATATTAGATTTATACTTTAGATTGAAGGAAAATCCAGAGTTAGATATACCAAAAGTTACCTTTATCTTTGGGGCAAAGGCCTTCCCTGGTTACTATAGAGCAAAAAGTATTATTAGACTCATTTTAGCTATTGCAGACCTCATTAATAAAGATGAGGGAGTTTCAAAGAAGATGAAGGTCGTGTTTGTTTCCAACTATAACGTATCTTACGCACAGAAATTAGTGCCAGCAGCAGATTTATCTAAACAGATTTCTACAGCTGGTAAAGAAGCATCAGGAACGGGGAACATGAAACTTATGCTTAACGGTGCACCAACCTTTGGAACTTATGATGGTGCCAATGTAGAAATAGTAGGAGAGAGTGGAGAAGAAAATAACTTTATCTTTGGCCTGCGTGTAGAAGATATAGAAAAGCTGCAAAATAACTACAATCCAAGAGCCTATTATGAGCAAAATCCGGATTTGAAGCGTGTACTAGATGCTTTAGTAGATGGCACACTAAATGACGGCGGTACTGGATGCTTTAGAGAGCTTTATGATTCTTTACTTAACGGCGTTAACTGGGATAGAGCAGACCAATACTATGTACTAGCAGATTTTAAAGCCTTCAAAGAGGAGCAGGAGAAAGTATTTGAGGCCTATAAGAATAAGAAAAAATGGGCACAAATGAGCCTCATGAATATTGCAAACAGTGGGGTATTCTCTAGTGATAGGACTATTATGCAGTATGCTAATGAAATATGGGGCATTAATCCTGTGGAGTAGAGGATGGGAAGAGGGGACTTAGGGTCCTCTTTTTTGTGTGAGGGTGGGAGCTGGGTAGGGGGTACTATTACGGTTTCTACTTCTAGAACGCTAAGAGCACCTAAACTTGATATACTTACAAACGCTCGAAACTCGCTGCGCTCAAACATCTCGCTAAAACCTGTAAGTACACCTTCATTAAGGTGCTCTAAGCAACCTTTCAAAGGAAACCTCCATAGTACCCCCTACCCAGCCCAGCGACCCGCAGAAGTTGGAAGAAGCGAACTAAATATGTCCTTTGGGAAAGGAAACCTCCATAGCACCCCTACCCAGCCCAGCGGCCCACAGAAGTTGGAAGAAGCGAACTAAATACTTCTTTTGGGAAAGGAAACCACCATAGTACCTCCTACCCACCCCTTCAGCTCAAAAAGTGGGGGAGCGAACTAAATAATTTTTACAGGAAGGAGAATAGGAAAAGGGAAGAGGGATGATATTTGCGTAGTATAAGAAATAAGGAGAAAACAAAAGAGAGAGGCTATGTAAGTGAGCTTCTCTCTTTTTAAGTTTATAAATCTTTATTTTACGATGAACTTTTTGATGATCGCTGTAAGTTCATCCCATTGATTTTCCATATCTTGTACAAGCTTAAACTGTGTTCTCGCACGGTCTAAATTGTGGTTTTCTCTATGGATTTTGAAGTAGTTGTCGCCGTCTAAGTGGTCTGTTAAGAAGCGCATACCACATTCAAGTGTCATAAGTTTTGCACCCATAAGTAGGGACATAATTTCTTCTTCGTCGAAGTTTTGGCCTACTGCCCCGATGAAGCCTTCTGCAAAGCTTTCGAAGAGTTCTGTAACGAAGTTTACTTTTGTTAAGTCTGGTTCGTCTTCAGCACCTGATGTTGCACCAGAGCGGATGCAGTCACCAAAGTCATATGCTGCAAGACCTGGCATAATCGTATCAAGGTCAATAACGCAAAGTGCTTCTTTTGAGTCAGCATCAACTAAAACGTTATTAATCTTTGTATCATTATGTGTTACGCGTAATGGTAAGATGCCTGCTTCAAGTTTATCTGTTAAAGCATGCATATCCTCTTTACGAGCTAATAAGAAATCGATCTCTTCTTTAACACTAGCAGCTCTACCTACTGGATCGGCTTCTAATGTTTTTAAGAAAGTTTCAAATCTAACAGGTGTGTTGTGGAAGTTTGGAATAGCTTCGTGAAGAATAGAAGCATCAAAATCGGATAAGAGTTTTTGGAACTCACCAAACTTCTTGGCACAGCTACGGTAAACTTCTGTATTCGGTACGATGTCATAAGAAATAGTATGATCGATATAGAGGTAACTACGCCAGAAATCACCCGTTTTATCAATATAGTAGCAGTCGCCAGAATCTGTATAAACAAGTGTTAAAAGTTCACGTTCTAAATCAACATTTGGCATACCTTCAAGTTTTGCTTTAAGGTGTGAAAGTACATTTTCAATGTTTTCCATAATGTTTTTAGGTTCTTTGAAAATGGATTGATTAAGACGTTGTAAAATATATTTTTTACCTGCATCCGTTGTAACAAGGAGCGTATCATTAATATGACCATTACCAGTAGGGTTTACTGTTAAAATATCACCTTCAAACTTAAAGTGATTTGCAAGTGTTAAATAAGGTAATGTCCAGATATTCTCTGGGTATAGGCCTTGTTCTTGGAAGTTTTTAATGGCTTCTACAACGACAGGTTTATCTTCTTTATAAGTTACACCATACCAACGGTCAGTAGAGTGAAGGACAGTTGCTTTTGCCTTACCTTCATGGATAAGACCATCTACTACAGATGGAAGGAAATATTCACCTTTTAATGGATTAGCTATGAGTGCTTGATCTAAGAAAGACGTAAAGCCTTTTTCAATTTCATCTAAGAAAGATGGCATAAAGCCCCATAAGTTCATCGATACAATACTGTCATCGCTAATTGGTGTCCATGTATCTTCTTCTAAGAACTGAGTAATGCCTTCATGTTTAGCAATATGTGTGCGTTCTGTAATGGAGCAAAGCATGTTATCTTTGACAGAGCATACACCACGGGCAACATGACCGTTTTCTGTTAAAGTATTGCTTAAAGTATAGCCAACCATTGCATAGTGGTAAGCTTCATCTGCTGGATTTGATTTAAGAAATGTATAAATTGCTTTAAAGGCACTTGGGCCATAATAATCATCTGCGTTAATAACAGCAAAAGGCTCATTAATAAGTTCTTTTGCACATAAAATAGCATGAGCTGTTCCCCATGGCTTAACACGGTCTTCAGGAACTTTATAACCGTTAGGGAGTTTATCAAGTTCTTGGAAGGCATATTCCACATCTACTACCTCTGCAATGCGATTCCCGATAGACTCTTTGAAAGCTAATTCATCGGCTTTTTTAATAATAAATACTACTTTTTTGAATCCTGCTCTTAAAGCATCATAGATAGAATAGTCGATGATAAGTTCACCATGACTTCCTACTGGATCAATTTGCTTTAGACCACCATAACGGCTTCCCATGCCGGCAGCCATAATAACTAAAATAGGTTCAGACATTTTTGCACCCCTCTAATATATTTCTAAAACTCTCTCTAAGCTTATAATAAAAATGGAGTTCTAACAATACTTATACGATAAATAAGCCATAAAATCAATAAAAAACCTAAGAGAAAGCTTAAAATAAGCAAAATTCTCTTAGGTTTTAGCCTTATTCAGGTAGTTTATGATAGATATGATTCATAAGTTCCTGCTGTTTACGCTGGTTACACTCTACATCGTTAAGCCAATCGAGTCCAGCCGCAATGATAAAGCCCATAAGCATATGAACGGTTCCAAAGCATATACCTAAAATACATAAGGCAATGCTGAAAATACTAGGAAATAGTAGCAAGAAGCCTACACTTAAGAAAATAAAGACTAGCCCTAGTACAAGACCTAAGAGTTTTGAAGCAATACTTAACCTAGGAAGTGACTTATATTTAGGAAGAATACGTGTGGGTGTAGGTAAAGTAGGCGCTTTGGTAGTAAGAGGTGGAGGCAGTTCATCTGATAGTGGCACTTCACTTGTAACACAGGTTTCTTCTTTTGTCTTAGCTATAGCTTCTTGAGGTTCAGTATGAGGCTCCTCTGTAGGTGTATGTATAAAGGTCGTTATATTCGTTTTAGTATCAAAAGTAGTAGAAGATGAATCGGATTCTAGTTGGTCAGACTCTTCGGTCTTTTCATCAGGTAACGAGGTGCCGCATTTAAAGCAGTTTAAATCCGAATCTATATTTGGAAATTGACAGTTTGGACAACGTTTCATTTTATTCTCCCCTTTAAGTGTAATTACAATTATTATACAATTAATTTTAAATATTTTAAATAAAAATATAAAAATATGTAAATAAAAAGGAAGAAAAATACAATTACATTTCTTCTAGGATAAAACCTTCAGCGTAGAAAGCATCGTTTACATTAAATGAAGTAAGGTCAAGCGTAACTTCATTTTCATTTTGTGTGAAAGGGATAACCTCTTTCGTACGCATGCTACGGATAGTTTTAATGAGCTTATGAACCGTTAAGTGGTATAAAAGGAAGCACTTTATAATCCGTGTGAAATAACGTTTTGAGATGCAATCGTTACATATTGGTCATGATTAATCATGCCATCATGGTTATGCCAGCCCATTTTAAATGGAAGACGTTCTTCTTCTAATTCTTCAATAACAGTAACTGAGCCGTTTAAGTACTGTTCGATACGCCAAATAGCTGTTTTACAGCGACCCATAATACCTGCAAGACGTGTGTCTAAAATTTCAAAGCCATGCCCTTTGCAATCTTCATACCAGAGTGTACGAAGAGCATTTGTGAAGTCTTCCACATCTGATATAAGCATAGGAAGGACTTCTTCTGCAATCATAGCAAGTGTCTCAGTATCTTGTTCAAGGTAAGCTTGTCTTATTTCGACCCCAACAGTAGCTTTAGTCGCAAGCACTGTACTAAGGGTAGCATACATATTGAACATAGATTTATAAGAACAACTTTTGGCTGCAATAGCACTGTATTTATCAGCAAGAGCTAAGTAGTGACTTGATAAGTCAAGATCTTCTACATAGAAGTCAAAAGCGCCTAATAAAATATCTTGATATAAGAATTGTTTAGAAGGGTTAAGTGAACCAATGTTTGGAGAAGGTACACCTTCAATTAGGTTTAATTCTTCCGGACTTCTAAATTCATCAGCAGTAAGTCCTGTTAAGTATTTACAGCGTCTATTTACCCAATCCATATCGACTTCTTCTAAGAAACAATGTTCAGCAAAGTAGATAAGGCCAAGCAGGGTAATATCAACAGGCGCCTCATCACCATCATCTCCCCATATTGTGGCAAATACTTCTTTGATGCCTTCACGTTTGCAAGTCATAAGAGCAGCATTTGTAGTTAGAAAAGTACGTTCATAGTTAGGTGCATAACCTACCCATTTCCATACACCGCCTGCGAAGATAATAGGTTTTTGGAAACCTTTTTTAAGTTCAATGGATTTTTTATAGAAATCTTCTTCAAGATGGTAGTAATCCCAGTAAACAAGAGACATGTTGTGTGGCACACTATCAATGACCTTTTGATCAATATTAACATTTAAGTCATAGTGATTGCTATCTGGAGCAGCACCACGCATAAACATATCATCCCACATCATTGGCTCGAATCCGTATTTATCAAGAAGCTTACAAACGTGTTCAAGATGAATAGACATAAGCTCTGAGTGGTGTTTATGACCGTTTACATCTAAAGAACGTCCACGACCAAGGTCCCAAGCTTCATCCATACCAATATGAATACGATTGGTTCTAAAAGTGCTACGAATAGCTTTAAACATATGGTCTAAGAATTCATAAGTTTTTTCACTTCCTACAAGAAGTACATCATTTGTATCTCTAAGAGGAAGGGCATAGTTCCATTTTAAAGTTTGTTTCATATGGGCTAAAGCTTGAATACAAGGAATAAGTTCAATACCTAATTGATAAGCATATTCATCAATTTCTTTAATTTCCTCTTCGCTGTAACGGCCACGCATATAACCAAAGTAAGGGTATTCAGGAATTGTGTAAGTATCTTCACTATAAAGCATACAAGTAGAATGCCCCATCATAGCAAGGTGAACAAGAAGCTCCTTAACTTTAGACACTTTATAAACACTGTTACGAGATACATCAAACATAGCCCCACAAACAGGGATGTAAGCTTTCTCGGAGTAGTTAAAAGTGGTTTGCCCCTCCTCAGCAAATTGCATGTAAAGGCTAACCCCTCTAAAGAAGTGGTGTTTTGCCTTATATTCAATACGGTTTACATCACCACGTGTAATACGTAAGCAAATTTCTTCATCATGACCTAGCTGAACAACTTCAACGTCCTCATCTAGCATTAATCCAAAGAATTGCTTCATTTCATTTAAACCAAAGTCAAGTTCAAGTAAATCCCCGGTAAATCTCATCGTTTATATCCTCCTACTACATCCTATAATATTACTTACTTTAAAATAAGTATGACTTATACTTACTATACAAATAATAAGTTTATCAAATAACTCTTTAAATACTTAATTATTTCTATACTAAGCATAACTAGAGTACTTATCTTATTTTATTCTTCTAGTCTCTACGCTCAAAATTCTTGATGGATATTTTGAGTACCCCTAGCTCTCCCTTCTTTCGTCCCCCCTCCCGAAATACTTGCTAGATGCCTTGTTGTATGCCGAAAGCCTACGAGAATTCCTAAAGCTTACCCGAGCGCATAGAGAGGGAAAGGGGAGGAGGGTTATGGAACCTGCCTTTGGAACTTTTTGATTAGAACTTCATGAGATATCAAGAGAAATGTACTTAGCCTCATGTTTAAGCGTAGCGAGTTTGAGGCGTTATTTCTAATTTCCGCTTAAAACCATCTTACAAGTATTCTAATATACTTTTTCTACCTCGTATAGTGCATATTTTTCCACATTTTTTCACAAAATGTGTTAGAAGCAAAACATAATAGGTTGAGGTGTGTTTATGGCAAAATTACAGGAAATGCTGAGTATTTATATTGTGCTGGTTATGTTCGGAATTGGTGTTTATATGGCGTTTCATCAGACACGTACCTTTCTTGCTGTTAATCATCTAAAGAAGGAAGCTAAATTTACAAAGTTTGTGGGTTACGCCTATATTATTATAGCCATTTGCAGTGCGCTTATTTTATTTGTGGATTAGGAAGGAGGAGTGGGTATGGATAAAATAGAAAGGGTCAATCGCCCAAGTAGGGAAGATGCATTTCATGATAAAGACAATAAAATTACATTGCCTTTAGCTGAATCTCTAGATGCTAATATAAAAAATATTAATTACCTTTTCAAAAATTGTATGGATGTGGTTAAAAGAGAGGTCGATATAGGTACTCTTACCCCTATTCGTATTTATGGTGTTTATATTGATGGGATGGTCAACCGTGATATTATAGAAAACTTCTTCTTATCGCGTATTATTGACTACAAAAACTTAAATGAAGAACGTATTGCTGTTGATAAGCCTAAGACTAAGCTTATTATGGATCATTTCTCAGCGACTTTTGATATTAAAGAAGTAGAGAAAATGGATGATATGGTCAATGCAGTATTATCAGGTGATACTGCAATTTTTGTTGATGGTGAGTCTAAGGGTTTGGTCATTGCCACAAGAGGATGGCCAACAAGAGGTGTTAGTGCACCTGAGACAGAGGCTGTCGTTAGAGGGCCTCGTGATGGTTTTGTAGAAACGATCCGTTTTAATACAGTTCTCGTTAGAAGACGTATTCGTGATACCAAGCTTAAGGTAGAAATGACTACAGTAGGAACAAGAAGCCGAACAGATATAGCTATCATGTATATGGAAGATATCGTACAAGAATCTTTAGTAGAAGAAGTAAGGACAAGACTTAAGAAATACACCATAGATGGTGTATTTGATAGTGGCTATATCGAGCAGCTTATAGAGGATAGCTGGAAGAGTCCATTCCCACAGACACAGGCTACAGAAAGGCCAGATAAAGTGGCTTCAAGTTTGATGGAAGGGAAAGTGGCTATTGTTGTAGATAACTCACCTTTTGTTATTGTCGTACCCACTACGCTTAACAGCTTCTATCAAGCATCGGAAGATTACTATCAAAGATGGCAGATTATGAGCTTTACAAGGATACTCCGTTATATTGTATCTTTCTTATCTTTTGCTTTGCCAGGCGTGTATCTTGCTATACTTAATTTCCATCCAGCTATGTTGCCTACGTCATTAGCTGTGTCCCTTGCGGCATCCAGGCAGGGGATAGCCCTACCCAGTGTACTAGAAATTATTATTATGGAGACGGCCTTTGAGCTACTTCGTGAGGCAGGAATTAGGCTACCGGGACCGGTAGGACATGCTATAGGGGTAGTTGGGGGTATTGTTATTGGACAGGCAGCGGTAGATGCTAAACTTATTAGCCCTATGATAGTTATTATTGTTGCCATTACAGCTATAGCAACCTTTGCTATTCCTGACTATGGCCTTACAGCAGCCTATAGATTACTCAGATATATCTTCATTATTATTTGTGCCATGTTTGGACTCTATGGTTTTTTAATTGGGCTTATTTGGCTTTTAGCACATTTATCCTCTCTTGAAAGTTTTGGTACACCATTCTTTGCACCTTATACAGCGGGAGATAGAAATGGCTATAGAGACTTTAGGGATACGATGATTCGATTCCCTATTTTCCTACAAAATCGTAGACCACGTTATGCAAGAGAGCATCAAAAGACACGTATTCGTTTATCAGATTCAAATAGTGTAACAGAAACACCTCCAGGACCGGATAGCGCTCAGACTGCTACAGATATAAAAGGTGAACCAAAGAAAGGGGATGAATAATCATGTATACACATAATGCCAATGTTTCAATAAGGCAGGCAAAGATTTTGCTTATTCTCCAAATGTTCAATATGTCTATGCTTATTCTTCCTCGTATTGCAGGTAAGATAGCAGGACATGATGGCTATATGCTTCCGATTATAGGCTTCGCAATAGGTACCCTTTACATCTGGGCGATTACATCTCTTCTTAAAAGGTTCCCAGGAGAAGGGCTAGATACTATAGCCCCTAAGGTGCTGACCAAATGGATTGGCCTTGTTATTGTTGGGTTATATGTAATTAAACTCCTTGTGGGTGCAGGCTTTGAATTACGTATGTTTGCAGAGATGGTATCACAGGTACTATTACCTAAAACACCTCTTCCGGTGATTATTTTAATTTTACTTTTTGCTGCTCAATATTTGATTAAATCAGGTATTGAGGCTTGCGGGCGTATGGCAGAAGTAGTCATTTATTTTGTTTTTGCACCTCTTGTACTCATTTTTTGTTTAGTTATTATTAAGACAGATTATAAGCAACTCCTACCTATGTTTACAGCTAGGCCACAGGGAATGCTGGTAGGGGCGTACTATGTCAGTATGACTTTTATGCCTCTAGAGTTTCTACTTATTACAGGTTGTTTACTCAATAAGCCAGGAAAATTAAAAAGTGTATGCTTATGGGCAGTAGGTATTATTAGTATCGTAGAAGTGATTTTAATTGCCCTTACCTTTACAGGGGTAGGTATGGTCACAAGTACTAAACAACTTTGGCCGGTACTCACTTTAATGCAGAGTATACAGTTGCCTGGTTCTTTTGTGGAGAATCAAGAAATCTTTATGATGTGCTGGTGGATTATGAGTATTTATATGTACATTAGTGGGGCTATGTATGTGGCTTCTCTTACAATCAGTAGACTTGTACATTTTCATAGGCAAAATGTGACGACACTGCCTCTTGTTCCTATTGTTTTCTTTATCAGTATGATTCCAAGCAGTTTAGCAGAGTCTTATACTTATTTAGTACGTTTTAATGGGCAGATAGGTATTTTCTTCTTATTTATATTGCCACTTATTTTGCTTATCCTAGCAAAACTCAGAAATTTAGGAGGGCGTGTACATGATTAAAAAGAAGTTTATAAAAATTATGGTTTTATGTATGCTCCCTATGATGCTAACAGGATGCTGGGATAGTACAGAGGTGAATAGTCGGTCTGTTATATTAGAGCTTGCTATAGATAAAAATACTGATTATAAGTACGATCCAGAAAGGTTGTTAGATGGTCAGCCTGTCTATACCATTTCTTATACAATTCCTGACTTTGGTAAGCTCTCAGGTACGGATAGTCTCGCTAAAGATGTAGAAACCAATTTAACTTCACAGTCAGCGACCATAGCAACGAGTATTGCGGATATAGAGCTACGTAGTAAGAATTCTGTTAGCTTTAGTCATGTAAAAGCACTTTTTTTAGGGGAAGACCTTTTAAAGGATCCTAAACTTTTTAAAGCTACCCTAGATGCTTTATCGAGAGATATGCTTATTGCAAGAAATGTACCCCTTTTGGCAGTAAATGGTGAGGCGAGTACGACAACTGAAATAGAGAATAATGAGCAACCTATACTAGGACTTTATATTATGGACTACTTTAATAATAAAGAGCGTGCTACAAGCTTTTTCAAAAAACAATTAGTAGGCACTTATATTAAAGAAATGGAGGACACAGGTGTTTCCACTCTACCTGTATTCCATGTTGATCAGACCGATAAAGAAGAAATGAAAGGCCAGATTGATATAAGTGGTGGGGCCGTTATTCATAATAATGAACTAGTAGGCTACCTTACTAAGGAAGAAGTACGTGGGCAACTTCTAGTAGAAGGAAAGGTAAGGAATTCACCTGTGGTAGTGGTCTATGAGGATAATCTCTTAACTTACCAAATTAAAGATGAAAAGAGTAAGATTAAATTTAAAGATACACCAGAAGGACCAACATGTCTGATTGAAATGGATGTAAAAGGCAGTATTTCAGAGTACCTTACTGAAAGTGGTACAAACCTTACAAAAGATGGGACTATAGAAGAAATTAAAACACTTCTAGCAGAAGAAATTATTACTCAAGTAGGTGTGGGAATTGATAAATCTAAAGAAATGAATATAGATTTTCTTGGGATAGGTCAAGCTATGTATCGTAAGTACCCTAAGATGTGGGCCAAATATAAACCGGGGTGGCTTAGAGAGACTTATCAAAATATGCCTATTAGTATAGGTGTTAATGTTGATATCCAAAATACAGGAATTGAGGAGTAGAAAAGCTGCTGTGGAGGGGCTAGGTGAGCTACTCTTCCGGCTTCTGTTTCCGGAATGTAAGAAGCTCTAAGATTGATAGTCTCATGAACGCTGCAAACTCGCTTCGCTCAGACACGCAGCTAAATACCATGAGTCTATCTTCACTAAGAGCTTCTAGACATTCCTCCAAAGGAAACCTACAGAGTAGCGCACCTAGCCTTACATGCAGCTTCGAAGTGTGGAACACAGGAGTGAAGTAGTAAAAAGAACTGCTGTGGAAGGAGTAGGTGATGATACTTTTCCAGCTTCTGTTTACAGAATGATAAGTAGCTCTAAGTTTGATAGGCTTATGGAGGCTGCAAACTCGCTTCGCTCAGACATGCAACTTCGAGGTGTGGAACACAGGACTGAAGGAATGAAAAGGACTGTTATGAGTAGAATAGGTGGGTGCCTTAGAGTGTAGAGGGTAAGTAGTAGAAGTAAGTCACACAAAATAAAAAATAAATAATAAGAAGGAGGTGATAGCAAAGGGAAATAGCCTATTTTGTTATCACCTCTTTTTAAAAAAGAATACTATAAATTAAGCGTGGAGATGCTAATAGGAAGAAATAGATTAAGTAGAGATGAAAATTAACATATTCTACATTTTGGTAGTATAATCTAAAGAGAGAGACTATTTAAAGGAAGTGAAGGAGAGAGATGAAGTTAGTAAGTATTATTGTTCCTATCTACAATGCTCAAAACTATCTAAATAGATGTTTAGATTCTTTGTTAGCTCAGACATTAGAAGATATTGAGATTATACTTATTAATGATGGTTCTAAGGATGATAGTTTAGCCATTTGTAGAGCTTATGAGGAGAAGGATTCACGTATTATCGTGATTGACCAGAAAAATGCAGGGGTATCAGCTGCGAGAAATGCGGGTCTTGATAGAGCTAGTGGGCAATATGTAGGATTTGTAGATCCAGATGATTGGGTTGAACCAGATATGTATGCCCTAATGTATGAGAAGATCCATTCATTAGGGTGTCCTGTTTGTCTGTGTAATTATTATAAAGATGATAAAAATAATAGCGTCCCTAAACGCTTTAAGGTGAAGAAAGAAATTTTAAATCAGCAGGAAGTTATAAAAGTTATAGTAAGCAATATGGTAGGGGTAGATGATATTATGCCTCGTTATAACTATGTCATGGGTTGTGTATGGCGCTGCTTGTATGAGAGAAGCTTTATAGAAAAAAATAACCTTCGTTTTGAAGAATGTATAGGTTTTATGGAAGATTTAGTTTTTAACGTAAGAGCTTTATTAAAAGTAGAGAGTTTATGTATTGTACCAAAATTCTTATATCATTATGTACAAAATCCAAAATCTATCCTTCATACCTATAATAAGAATATGTGGACTGACCAAATGAGGGTACACAGTTTACTTGAAGGGTATATAAAAGAAGCAGGTCTTGAGGAAATGATGCGTAATCGTTTGGATATGCGTTATGTAGGGATGGCCTTTGGTGCTATTTATAATGAAGTCAATGGCAAGAGCAAGGCCGGTGTGAAATACAAAGTAGATAAAGTGAAAGAAATCTGTGGCGATGAAAAGCTTAAATTAAGTTTAGAGCGTATACATCCTATTAGAGGAAGTGCGCACACTCAAACGGCTAGCCGACGTACAGTCAAGAAGAAGTCGAAAGCCAAATAAATAAGAAATGGCCAAAATAAAATACTCCACCAATTTGCAAAGCTCATATAGAAGGTATTTAAAAAAGGCTGAAAATAATAAATGCCAATAAAGCATAATCCCATCCAAGCTAAGGAGAAGGGCAGACAAATAAGACCTTGATAATTACATTTAACAAGGGAGTAGTCCCAATATAAGACGTGAAAAAAGGTCTTAATTAAAAAACCACTGACGTATTCTACAGCTGTAGGGATAACAAGACACAGGACAAGCATGGCTATAGGACTTACCTTGAACAAATAGAGCATGGCAATTAAAAAAGTCATAGCAAAACCATACATGGGTTTAAAAGGTCCATATAAGAATCCCTCACTTTTAAAATGTCCATGTGTAAAGCGAGCATAAATCTGTTCGATAAGATAACCTAAAAAGGAATAGAATAAGAAATTAAAGGTTAAATAATAAAGTGTAGACATAAAGACCCTCTTTCTAAATAGGTTATCTTTAATATCTACACTGATTGGAAATTTTATGCATCAAAAGCAGCTTTAAGCTGATTTAAAGCCTTCTCAAGTACAGCCTTTGGTACAGCAAAATTAAGGCGAACAAACCCTACATGATCACTATCATAAGTTGTACCAGCATTTAGCCAGAGTTTAGCTTTTTGAGAGAGGAAGATCATGAGTTCATCTTGGCTATAAGGAAGGGCGCTCATATCAATCCAAAGCAGATAAGTGCCTTCACAAGGTGTTACTTTTAGTAGAGGAAGTTCTTTCTTGATAAAGTTTAGAGCATCGTTACGATTCGCTTCCAAATAACTTATTAAGGCATCTACCCATTCGGCACCTTTTGTATAAGCTGCAATAAGGCTATCGATGGCAAGTGGTGATAAGTTATGAAGAGAAAGGCAGTTAAGCTGAGCTGTAAACTGCTTTCTAATGGAAGGATTGGCAATAATGAAGTTGGCAGAACTTATACCGGATAAGTTGAACGTCTTACTTGGTGAAGTGCATACGATAAGCTGGTTTAAAATCTCAGGTGAAAGATTGCCCATAGAAGTATGCTGAGCATGGCTATAAATGAGGTCGTGATGGATTTCATCTGACAGTATAAGGACATTGTATTGAACGCATAACTTACCTAACTGGGTAAGTTCTTTTTTTGTCCAAACACGGCCTACAGGGTTATGAGGATTGCAGAGAATAAAGGCTTTCACCTTTGGGTCTTTCAGCTTTTCTTCCAAATCTTCAAAGTTGATGGTGTATGTTCCTTCTTTATAAAGAAGCGCATTGTTAACAGGTACACATCCACTGTTTAAGATAGCTGTTTCAAAGTTATTATAGACAGGTTTTTGGATAATAACTTTGTCTCCTTTTGAAAGAAAGGTTTGTAAAGCCATATACATACCACAGAGAATATTAGGTGTAGGGACGATCCAGTCTTTTTGAATGAGCCAGTTATGGCGGGAATGCATCCAGTGAATGATGGCATCATAGTAAGCATCAGGAATAAAAGTATAACCATAAATAGGGTGGCTCGTTCTTTTAACGATAGCCTCTTGCACACAAGGGGCTGTGGCGAAATCCATATCCGCTACCCATAGGGATAAGACATCTTCAGGCATGTTATAGTAAGCTTTTGCATCGACTTTGTAGCAGTTTGTATGTAGGCGGTCTAGAGGATGGTCAAAATCATAATTCATAATAAACACTCCTTTTTTAGAGTATAAGGTTAACATTATTATACTCTATAGTTTGAAAAAACTAAAAATATATTTAAATTAAGGTATAAAAATATAGGTTATGGTAATACTCCTATTAGATTATTTGAGGAGGTTATGACCATGACAAAGTTTATCAATAAATATTGGTTAGAAGTTGTTTACATATCAAGTGTGATCTGTTTTATGCTTGCTTTTTCTTTCTTCTTAATGACGGATTATGCACAGACTATTTCTTCAGGTTTAAGTGAAAGTGTTATTCGCTTCCATGTCATTGCGAATAGTGATACCACAGAGGATCAGCTCCTTAAGGAGAATGTACGTGACGCAGTGCTTATGTATATGGAACCTATCTTAGCAGATTCTCCTAGTATTGAAGAGACACGTAGTCGTATTAATGATCATATGGATGAGATTACCCAGGTCGCACAGACTATTATTACGAACTGGGGTAAGGACTATAGTGTTTATACAGAGCTTACACATGAAGATTTCCCAACGAAGTCTTATGGAGATATTGTATTCCCTGCGGGCAACTACGAGGCATGCCGTATTGTGATTGGAGAAGGTAAGGGACAAAACTGGTGGTGTGTCATGTTTCCACCTTTATGCTATGTAGATGCCGCAACAGGCGTGGTGCCTTTAGAAGGCAAAGAAGAGTTACAAGAAAACCTTACAAAAGAACAATATGATATTGTAGCTTTCCAAGCAGATAAACCTTATGATATAAGATTTAAAATTGTAGAATGGCTCGGTAAATAGAGCCATTTTTTATTTTACATGGAGACAATGCACAAATGGGGGCAAGTCTTGAATATTTATAATAAAAGTAATACAATTAAGCTTAAGCGTATAAGTGAAGGGAGAAAGTAAGAATGAAAGAAAGTGTATTACTCCTATTTGGGGGGCAATCATCTGAACATGAAGTATCTTTAAAATCCGTTACAACTGTAATGAAGCATATAGATCATAGTAAATTTGAAGTTTATCCTGTAGGGATTACCAAAGAGGGAAGATGGTTACTCTATACAGGTAATAACCCAGACTTTACCTGCAATAGATGGCAAGAAGTAGGTATTCCGGCTGTTCTTAGTCCAGATGCCACTCAAAGAAGCCTTGTTGTATTAAAAGAGGAAGAAGTACCCGTTTACATTAAAATAGATAAGATATTCCCAGTATTACATGGAAGAAATGGTGAAGATGGTACCGTCCAAGGTCTATTTGAACTTGCACAAATTCCATTTGTAGGTTGCGGGGTATTAGCTTCTGCAGTTTCTATGGACAAAGCCTTCACTAAAATAGTAGTGAAAGAAAAAGGTGTGCCTCAAGCAAACTTCGTACTTGTTTATGAGAGAGAATTAAAAGACGAAGAAGCAGTAGTGAGCAAAATTGAAGCGGCTTTCCCTTATCCATACTTCATTAAACCAGCTAATGCAGGTTCATCTGTAGGCATTTCAAAAGCAGCGAATAAAGTAGAACTTTTAGCAGGTCTTAAACTTGCTTTTGAGCATGACTGTAAAGTGCTTGTAGAAGAGACCATTGTAGGACGTGAAGTAGAGACTGCAGTACTTGGTAATGGCGATATAGAAGTATCGGGTGTAGGTGAAATTTTCTCAGCGGCAGAGTTCTATGATTATGATGGGAAATATAATAACCCAGATTCTAAAACGGTAGTGGATGCAGACTTAGATCCTGCTATTAAAGAGCAAATTAGACGTTATGCAAAAGATGTATTTGAAGCAGTAGAAGGTAAAGGAATTTCTAGGGTAGACTTCTTTGTTAAAGAAGATGGAGGTATTATCTTTAATGAGATCAATACACTTCCTGGCTTTACTTCTATTAGTATGTACCCAATGCTTTGGAGAGCAGCAGGTATAGAGACAAAAGACCTTATTACAAGATTACTAGATTTAGCATGCCTGTAAGGAGAACGTTATGGATAAAAGACCAATAGGCATTTTTGACTCAGGAGTAGGTGGGCTCACTGTAGTTAAAGCTGTCATGGAAAGGCTTAGTAATGAATCAATCATCTATTTTGGTGATACAGCGAGAGTGCCTTATGGAAGTAAGTCAAAAGAGACTGTTACAAAGTTTTCAGCACAAATTATTCGTTTTTTACAAACTAAAGATGTTAAAGCCATTATTATTGCCTGTAATACAGTAAATTCCAACTGTATTGAAGAGCTAAGAGCATTATTCCCAGGTCTTCCTATAGAAGGAGTAGTAGAACCGGGTGTACGTATGGCTCTTAAGGCAACAGAGAATAATAAAATTGGTATCATAGGGACAGAGGCGACTGTAGCAAGTGGTAAGTATCCCGAGCTTCTTAAAGCAGAAAGACCAGAGCTTGAAGTGTATGATAGAGCTTGCCCACTTTTTGTACCATTAGTAGAAGAAGGTTGGGCGCAGCACAAAATCACAAAAGAAGTTATAGAAGAGTACCTTCTTCCACTAGCAAGTACAGGTATTGATAGCCTTATTTTAGGATGTACCCACTACCCAATGCTTACTGAGCAAATTGGAAAGGTATTAGGGCCTTCTATTAAACTGATTAATCCAGCTACAGAAGCAGCTTTTAATATTAAAAGACTTCTTAAAAGTACAGATAAACAAAGTGATGGGGAGGTTGCTACATATAAATTCTATGTGAGTGATCATCCAAGTCGTATGCAGAAGATGGCTCAAATCTTTTTAGATTATCCCGTTACACAAGTAGAAAAAGTAGATATTGAATCTTACTAAAGTATGATCAAGTAAAGAGTAGCATAAAGATGGGGGTGTCATGTTCCGTTAAGCTTAGCGGAGCATCCACTCTCATTTTTGATAGTGCAGAAGGAGAAAATATGCAGAACTTAAAATTAAAACTTGTCACATCTCAGCAGTATGAGGAACATGATAATGTAGATGAAATGATTATAGAGGGGGTAGTAGCAGAACGTAATGGCAGTTCTTACATTACTTTCAAGCAAGTTGACCCTCATTATAATGTAACGATTAACAACTTAGTTAAAATTAAAAATGGTATTGTTTCGATTAAACGCAGTGGAGCCCTTGAATCTACTATGATTTTTGACGTAGAGAAACCTTATGCAACCCATTATGAGACACCTTATGGTAAACTTAATATTTATGTGACTACGCATGAAATTGAAAGTGAAATCTCAGAAAAAGATGTAAACTTAAAGATAAAATACGAAATGATGATGCAAGGTAAAAAAATAAGTGATAATATATATTGTATTGAGAGAGTAAAGTAGAGTGTTATAGGGAAAAGCAAAGCAAAAAGAAAAAGAGAATAAAAGAGGTTTGAAAGATGAAAATTAAAAAAGCGATTATACCAGCGGCAGGATTAGGGACAAGATTTTTACCCGCTACAAAGGCACAGCCTAAGGAAATGCTTCCAATAGTGGATAAACCAACTATTCAGTACATTGTAGAGGAAGCAGTAGCTTCTGGTATTGAAGATATTATTATTGTTACAGGTAGAACTAAAAAGTCTATTGAAGATCACTTTGATAAGTCTGTAGAACTTGAGATGGAACTTGAGAAACATGGTAAAGATGAACTTCTTGAGATTGCAAGATCCGTATCTGAAATCGCCAATATTTATTACATTAGACAAAAAGAGCCAAAAGGGCTTGGACATGCAGTACTCACTGCAAAAACTTTTATTGGGGATGAGCCTTTTGCAGTTTTACTAGGGGATGATGTGATTACATCAGAAGTACCTTGCTTAAAGCAAATGATGGACATGTATGAACAGTATGAATCAACGATCTTAGGGGTTCAGACAGTGGCAGAAGATCAAGTGAATAAATATGGTATTGTGCAAGGGGCACAAGTTGCTGATAGAATGTATACAGTAGAAAATATGGTAGAGAAGCCAAAAATCGGAGAAGCACCTTCTAATGTGGCGGTTCTTGGTCGTTACATTATTACACCAGCTATTTTTCCATTACTTGAGAAACAAGAAGCTGGTGCAGGTGGTGAGATTCAGCTTACAGATGCACTTTGTAAGTTAGCTGGGCAAGAGAAAATGTATGCCTATGACTTTATTGGTAGACGTTATGATGTAGGAAGTAAGATTGGTTTCCTGCAAGCTACTGTAGATTTTGCACTTGATCGCGCTGATTTACGTGATGAATTTATGACTTATTTAAAGGAAGTTGTAAGTAAAGCATAAGATCGAATACCATAACTTGCCTGTTGATAAGAAAGACAAGGTTTCGTTATAATAGGGGGGAATCAAGCATTATCCCCTTAAATAACCCATAACTCGTATAAAGAGTTATGGGTTATTTTTTTTATATCTTAATTAAATTTTTACTGCCATTTAAATTTTTAAGTAATTATTACGAAATATTAAATGAGACAAGGTAAAAGAAAAAATTTCCATATTGTAATTACTTAGGGGATACCCCTTGAAAATACAAGGGAAAACCATAATTGGTTAATGTTGGTAGGTTACATAAATATTACAATGTCATAAAAAAGCTTGATAATACTTAGATATATCTTGTATAATCGGACTGTGAAACAAAAAAGATGTGCAATTTACAAGGTGTTTTATTTTATTATAAATATATTAAAAAATATTAAATAAATATTACAAAACATTACATACACATAACCTTGTAATTGCCTAACGACAACTTAAGGGAGGCTTAATTATGAAATTACGTCAAAAATTAGCTATGGTATTAGCTGCAGCTATGGTAGTAACAGCAGTACCAGTAACAACAATGGCTAAATCAACAAATGAAATGAATAAAGTAGTATCTATTGTAGAAGGTACTATTTTAGATGCAACTAAAGGTGTTGCATTAGATATGCAATTTGATGCAAATCAAACAACTCAAGATACAACAACAACATTCTTCTTAAAAACAGAAGATTTTGAGTTTGACAAAGATGCTTATACAACAGCTAATCAAACAACAGGTGTATACGTAGATGCAACAACAGGTCTTAAAGTAGAAATCTTATCAAAAACAGAAGCTAAAGTAACAGTACCAGTAAAGGTAGCTGGAAATAAAGTTTCTATTCCTGTATACGGTAAAGTATTAAAAGGTAACCCAGCAATCGTTGTAGATGGTGAAGATTCATTAGCTACATCAGGTAAATATGCATTAACGGGTTCAGAAGTTGTAACAGATAAAGCTTTAGTAGCAACAGCTGGTTCAGCTAAAAACATTTCTGTAGATGGCGAAGGCCAAATCGCAGATATTACAGTTGAAGAAAAAACTGCTGGAGCACTTAAAAACGGTAGTGTAATCACAGTATCACTTCCAAATAGCTCAGACTTAGACTTTAAACTTGGTTCAGATATCAAAGTTGAAGGGCTTAGAGGGCTTGCTGGTCAAGATGTAAAAGTAAAAGCTCAGTACCGTGATAATGATAAAAAAGTATTAGAACTTACAGTAGAAGGTATTACTTCATCTGCATCAAGAGGCGGAATTAAAATCAAAGGGATCGAAGTTCAAGCTGAAAACCCAAGATACGAAGTAAAAACTGGTGAAGTAAAAGTAGCAGTTAAAGCTGACAAAATGGAAGATGCTAAATTAGTAGTGGCTAACGTAGCTGACTTCGGTGTTAAACTTAACGTTGAAGAAGAAGTTGAAGTTGTAGCTGGTAAAGATGGTAAAACTGTAAAAGTTACATTAGAAGAAAATGCAATTGCAAGCTTAAATAAACGTCAAGATGTTTACTTCGAATTAGAAGGCGCAAACATTGTTAAAGATACACTTAAAGTAACTGAAGGTGCAGAAGGCATCTTAACTCAAGAAACAGAAAAAGACGAAGTTACAGGTCTTACATTAGATACAGCTAAACTTAGCGATACAAAAGCAAACAAAGTTGTATTCGAATTCGAAGTTGAAGGTAAAGCGAGCCAAACTGGTGATGTTGTATTAGTAGCATCAAGCAGAAACTTTGAAAAAGATATCGAACTTAAAGTTGGTACAGTTAAAGAAGCTGTTAAAGTAGAAGCAGAAGCTATGACTGTTAAAGTTGGTCTTAAAGGTCAAAAAGGTGGGAAAGTAGTTATCACTGAAACAGAAGCTGAAATGTTACCACGTGGTAAAGAAATCGTAGTTGAAGTAGCTAAAGATAAAGCTAACGGTATCCATGTAGTAGATGCTAAAGTAGAAGCTAAAGATGTTCAAATTAAAAATGTAAAAGTTAAAGATGGTAAAATTACATTTACAATTGATAGAACATCAAACGAAGCTGGTACAATCACAATTACAGATATCAAAGTAGATACAGATAGAACTGTTCCAGAAGGTTCATTCGATTTAACAATCGGTGGTTCAGCAATTTCTAAACATGCAGATGATGTAATCACAGCTGAAGACTTCTTAGTAGTTGGTACTCCAAACACAGAAGACAATACATCTAACGGTCTTAAAAAAGGTACAGGTATCTTCAAAGTTGGAGAAAGAAAATACACAGTAAATGGTGAAGTGAAAGAAATGGATGCAGCACCATATGTTGCTAAATCAAATCGTGTAATGGTACCAGTTAAATACGTATCAGACGTATTTGGTGTAAATGGTAAAGATGTATTATTCTCTAAAGAAAATGGTGGAACAATCACTATCTTCGCTGGTAGCCGTGTACTTCAAGTAGTAAACGGAAGCAACATTGCACTTGTAAATGGTGTTAAAGTTCCTATGGATGAAAAAGTAACAATTATCGATGGTAGAACATATGTACCAGTAGGTGAAATGGCTAGACTATTAAACGTAGAAGTTGAATGGTCAAACGAAACAAAAACAGCTACATTTACAAATAGATAATTTTAATGAATAACTACCCCTTCAAAAGAGGCATAGGCTTAAGGCTTATGTCTCTTTTTGTTATATAGAAGGTAGAATAATAGGTGGGGTTTTTAAGGAATTTAAGTAAAAGGGGATACATTAATATTGTTTTAATATTAATGTAATATTAAGTTTTGACTACAGTAGTTGAATAACTTTAAAGTCAATAATATACTTGTATTAATCAAGGAAATCAATCTAGTGATTTTACATAAGGAGGCAATGATAATGAAAATAAGAAGTAAAAAAATCATGGCAGTACTTATGGCAAGTGCTATCGGAACAGGAGCATTTGCAGTAAGTGCCGCGAACCTTACAAAAAATGTACAGCTTCGTTATAACAATATTAATGTTAAAGTAGATGGTGAGCATAAAGTGCCTAATATGGAACCATTTTTTATTGGAGATTCTGTATATGTATCACTTCGTGACGCAGGACAATTAATTGGAAGTCAAGTAAACTGGAATGGCACTACAAATACAGTAGAAATCAATACCAGTACTCATTCGGCACTTGAAGCAGAACTTGCAGCTAGAAATCATGAACTTGCAGTAGCTAAATCAGAAATACAAAAAATGCAAGTTAAAATTGAGCAGTATGAGAAAAAATTAGGGATTACAGATAAAGAAGAAAATAAACAGGATAATGAGCAAGAAGATGTGGATGTAGACTTTGCAAAAGTCTTAGAAGAGGCACTTAAAGAATTAGAGAAAGAATATGATGATCGCTATAATATAGAGTGGGACTTAAGCCTTAAAGGGGATGAGGATAAATTAGAGTTTAAAATGAGTTATGATAGTATGAAGTTTGGTGATGAATTTAAAGATATTTCAAAAGCTAACCTAGAGAAAATGACAAAAGATATTGTGAAAGATATTCAAAAAGAATGCGGTGATATTAAAGTTGAAGGTGAAATTTACGATAAGAGGGAAAAAGTAGAAAAAGCAACATTTACAATATCTGCAAAAGGAAGTTTTAGATTTGAGTACAAAGGAAATAGTGAATTTAGTGCGGAAGATCTTAAAAAATATACAGAGTTTATACAAAATAAATACGATGATTTTCCGTCTTTAAACTTAGGTGGAATTTTTGATGGTGGTTCAATACGTGTACGTAATATGACTATTAAGGAAGATGATTTAGATTTGGAAATTGAGATTTACACAGATTATGCTAACTTAAGTATAGCTAAAAGAGCTTGGAATGAGATGGATGGAACAGCTAAAAATAAACTAGAGAGTTATTTAGAAGATATTCAAGATGATGTAGAAACAGAATTTGATACAGATGCTACGGTATACGTATTGAATGAAAGTAAAGATGTTATTGCAACTTACGATACACGTCTAAAATTAAACTAAAATTTATTACAAGAAAGTTACAATTACATTTAGTAGATTGACTTTAAAAATATACACATATATAATTTACTATGAAATGGAAAGTTATATAATGAATTATAATTATGAAGGGGGACGTTAATCATGAAATTACGTCAAAAATTAGCTATGGTATTAGCTGCAGCTATGGTAGTAACAGCAGTACCAGTAACAACAATGGCTAAATCAACAAATGAAATTAGTAAAACTATTTCTGCTGTAGAAAATACACCAGTAGAAAAAGGTGATGTATACTTAAATGTAGATATTGAAGGAGCATCATCAACAAAAGATACTGTTTTCTTCTTAAAAACAGAAGCATTCGAATTCAATAAAGATGAATATACAACTGCTGGTCAAACAACAGGTGTATATGTAGGGAAAGATGTTAAAGTAGAAATTTTATCAAAAACTGAAGCTAGAGTAACTGTAACAGCAGGTGATAAAGAAGTTCAAATTCCTGTTATTGGTAAAGTTAAAAAAGGAACTCCTGCAATCATCGTTGATGGCCAAGATTCAGTAGTTACATCTGGAAAATATACTTTAACAGCATCAGAAATTGCTGGGGATAAAGTATACGTAGCTACAGCTGGTGATGCAAAAAATGTTTCTATCGAAGGTGTAGGTGAAATCGCTGATATCACTATCGAAGAAAAAGTAGCTGGTTCATTCTACAATGATGCAGATGGTGTTAAATTCGAAATCGAATTACCAAATAGATCAGATTTAGAATTTGATGGTTCTGTAGAAGTAGAAGGTAAAAGAGGCCACGCTAATACAAAATTAGTTGCAGATGGTAAATTAACAAATGATGGTAAATCTTTAATCGTAACTGTAACAGGTTTTGATAAAGATGCACAAAGAGGTTCAATCGTACTTAAAGGTATCGGTGTTAAACCAGAAAACCCAAGAAAAGATTGCTCAATTGGCGAAGTAAAAGTTGATGTAAAAGATGTAGTAGAATCAGGTAAATCAGAAAAACTTGCTAAAACAGAATTAGTAGTAGCTAATATTGCAGACTTTGATATCAATATCTCTGTAGTAGATGACAAAAAAGTTGAATTAGTAGGCGGTAAAGAAGCTAAAAAAGTTAATGTAAAATTAAAAGAAACAGCTATCGACAGCTTAGATGCTAAAAGAGATGTTTACTTCACAGTAGAAGGTGCACATGTTACTACAGGTACAGCTGTTACTGTAAAAGTAAATGATACAGAGAAAAAAGGTGCAGCAACAGTTGATGCAAAAACAGGTGAAATTACTTTAGATACAAGTGTAATTGAAAAAAATAAAATCAACACAATTACAATGGAATTTGAAGTATATGCAGATGTAAACCAAAATGGTCCAATTACAATTACTGCAGAGAGCAGAGGATTTGAAGAAGCGCTTAAAGCAGAAATTGGTACTGTAAAAGCTCCATTCAAAGTAGAAGCAGAAGCTATGACAGTTAAAGTTGGTCTTCAAGGTCAAGTAGGTGGTAAAATCACTATCGCTGAAACAGAAGAAGAAATGTTCGATAGAGATGAAGTATTCTACGTTGCTCCAACAAAATACTTCTCAATTGAAGATGCAAAAGTAGAAGTTACAGAAGGTGACCTTGAAATTGAATCAGAAGTAATCACAAGAGGTGAGAAAGCTGGACAAATTAAAGTTACAGTTAAGAGACCATCTGATGAAGCTTCTACAATCACAATTTCAGGTGTTGAAGTAACAACAAACAGAAATGTTCCAGAAGGTTCATTCGACGTAGAACTCTACGGTGAAGCTATCTCTGAAATGAACGTTAAAGGTCATCCAGGATACGACAAAGATGATGAAGAAAAAACAGATGCAATCACTGTTAAAGACTTCTTCGTAGTAGGTACAAAAAATACAGAAGATCTTCCAAATGCTGCTGCAGCTAAAGAAATTGTATTAACAATCGGTAATACAGCTTACACAGTAAACGGTGAAGCTAAAACTGCTGATGCTGCTGCATTCATTGATAAAAACAACAGAACAATGGTTCCTGTAAGATTCGTAGCTGAAGAATTCGGTAAAGTTGACTTCGGTACAATCAATGGTGTTGGTACAGTAACAATCTTCAAAGATGGTGCTGTTCTTCAATTCCAAAACGGATCAAACATCATGAATAAAAATGGTATCAACGTACCAATGGATACAAAAGTTGTAATTGAAAAAGGTAGAACATACGTACCATTCAAATATGTTGCAGACGGTCTTGGAATCGGCTACAGCTACGATGCAGCTACAAAATCAATTACTTTCACAAATCAAGTAAAATAATTCTGTGATAATGAATTATAAAAAAAGGTGCTCCTTAGGGAGCACCTTTTTTGCTTACTTTTATAAAATTATGTTATAATAAACTCATTATGAAAAATAAAGAGGTGATACAGTTGGAAAAAGTCAAGGAAAGTCAGGGGAGATACCAATTTAATTTCTCTTGGTTGTGGTATATACCTATTATGATAGGTGTAGGCATCATACCATTAATAATGAGGATGACTATAGTAGATATTACAGATCAAGAGTATGCAGATTTATTTAATCAAGTGCAAATTGTAGATATATTTTCTCAATATAAAGCAGGAAGTATACTAGGTATTGCTGCTGTGATGTTAATTATGCTCTTTTTATCATTTAATAAGAAGGATTTAAAAGTAGATAAAGTTTTTAAGATAATGAGTATAGGGGTTGGAATATATCTGATTTTTACCATTTTATCAGGTGTTTTATCTCAGCATCAAGATATAGCTTGGTGGGGAGTTGCAGATAGAGCAGAAGGAACTGTTGTGTTATTAGCCTATATAGTGATGATGTATTATACATATTATATGGTACAGAAGAAAGAAAATATACAATTAATACTTATACCCCTAGGAATTTTGACATGTATCGTGGCTATACTGGGCATTTGTCAATATGTTGGGAAGGATATTGTTTTGACAACCGATTTTGGGAAAAATTTAATTGTTCCTGAAGCCTATGCACAGTATAGAGAAGGATTAAGTGGTGTACATGGTCCGGGAAAGATGTATGGAACAATGTACCATTATAATTATGTAGGGAGTTTTGGAGCACTCATTGTACCAATCTTTTTAACACTCTTTTTATTTATGCATAATATAAAATATAGAGTAGTATTTGGAGGGCTTACAGTATGTGGTGTTATTGTTCTCCTAGGAAGTACTTCTAGAGCGGGGCTTATTGGTGCGGGACTTACAAGTTTGGTGTTTGTTATTGTATTTTGTAAGAGGATTTTAAAATCTTGGAAATGGATTGTACCTATTGCAGGAATAGGGTTAATAGGAGTAATTGTTTTAAATAGTGCACTAGGTGGAAAGCTTTTTGCTAGAATTCCAAGTTTAATCTCAGATGCCATACAGCTTGTGCAAGGTCCTTCAGAACAAGAAGACTTTAAACAAAAATTACCCATTCAGGGGCTACAGGAAAGTGAGAATAAGGTTATCTTAAAAACGTCTCAAGGAGATATGGTTATTCGTTCAGCTGGGCAGGAAAAAGCAGAAGACCAAACCCTAATTTTCCAAGATATAGACGGAAATGTAATTCCGAATATATTAGATGGGGAAACATACCGATTTGAGGACGAACGATTTATACATATTACAATAGATAGACGTACAGAACTATCTGAAACGGCAAGTAAATGGCTTGTTGAATATGATAAAGAGCGTATTTTTTATTTAGGTGTAGAGCAAGATGAAGTATATTATGTGAATCCGATTACATATGAAAGAGATGTATTAGAGGATCCTAGGCGGGTGGGATTTTATGGAAAAGAACGCTTGGGTTCAGCTAGAGGATATATTTGGTCTAGAAGTTTACCTTTACTAAAAGATACATTAATAACAGGATATGGACCAGATAATTATGCTTTATATTTCCCGCAAGATGATTATCTTGGGAAATGGTATGCTTATGGCACAACGAATATGATAGTGGATAAACCTCATAATCTCTACTTACAAATTGCACTGAATCAAGGTGTAGTTGCTTTAGTAGGTTTTATGATTTTAATAGGTACGTATATAGTACAAAGTATAAAGCTTTATGCTTGTAGAAAAGGCTATAGTGAATTCGAGATAATAGGAATAGCATTCTTTTTAGGTATTATAGGTTATTTAGGAGCAGGCATTTTCAATGACTCTGTAGTATCTGTAGCACCTATCTTTTGGATATTATTAGGTACGGGTATGGCTGTTAATTTTATTATTCAAAAAGAAAGAAGAGATTATGAGAAAACATTAGAACATGCGACTATTTTGATGAAAAATAAGAAGCATATATAAGAATAGAAGCCCTCAAAAATTATTTAAACATAATTTTTGAGGGCTTTTTCTAATAAGCATTTTTATTAATAAATCCTTTAAAAATCGTAAGAATGATAATTTTTAAATCAAAACTAAAGGTCCAATTTTCTATGTAGTAAAGGTCGTGTTCAATACGCTTTTTAATAGAGGTATCGCCTCTATAGCCACATACTTGTGCCCAACCTGTAATACCTGGGCGTACCTGATGTTTGATCATATAACGAGGAATAGTTTCTTTAAATTGATCCACAAAGTAAGGGCGTTCCGGTCTTGGACCTACTACGGACATATCTCCTTTGAGAACGTTAAAAAACTGAGGTAATTCGTCAATACTTGTTTTACGCATAAAGCTTCCCCATTTGGTCTTGCGAGGGTCATTTTGAGTAGTCCATTTATCCCTTTCTTCTTCAGTAGTCTGAACACGCATAGAACGAAATTTATACATATTAAAGTTTTTTCGGTTTAGTCCTACACGTTCTTGTTTATAAATAATAGGACCTGGAGAAGAAAGTTTAGTCATAATTGCTGCAAAGAGTAATACTGGGGTTGTTATAATAAGAGCTACCAAAGCAAAAATAATATCAAAGCTACGCTTAAAGAAGTTTTTAAACACATTATCTAAAGGAACGTGACGTATATCAATCACAGGTAAGCCATCTAGATCGTCCATATAAGGTTTGGCAGGTATATATTTATGGTAATAAGGAATAATCTGCGTTTTAACACCTGACTTCTCACAAGCTTGAAGAATATGTCTTAGTTCACTTAGGTCTGCTCCAGAGACTCCTATAATCACGATATCAATAGCTTTTTCTGATAGGATTTTTTCGAGTTCTATAGTATTCCCTATTATAGGATGACCTTTAAATTTTTTGTGATGATTAAAGGGAGAAGTGATAATACCAACGATATTATAGCCCCAGTGTTTATTTTTTTTGACTTTATCAATAAAGAGAGCACTGCTATCGGTAGCACCTATAATAAGACAATGCTTTAGATTATAACCTTTGCGTCTATATTTTTTGAGAATCAGACGAATTACTAATCTACTCGACATCGTAAGTATAGTATTAATGATAAAAAATAACACAAGAGATTTTCGAGAGTAATCTACAATCTTGAAGATAAATAAGCCTACCATGATAAAGATAGCACATAAAATATTCGTTTTAGCAATTGCAGAAAGCTCTACATGAAGGGGTTTCGTGCGCCTTGTACTATAAATATCAAATATATTATAGAAGATAAGGTAGAGTGGCATTGAGAGGAGTATAGGGCGTAAGTTCTGTTGGAAAGTAAGGGCATGTATCCCATCATCCATTTGGTAAAAGCGTATGTAATAAGCGATTAAAAATGAAATAAGTATAACCATTAAATCTAGAAAGACTTGTAGTCTATTTAGATATTTTTGATTTTCACGAATCATAATAAGAAGACTCCTTTAAAACATGATAGATATTATTATACTATATGTGATAAATAAGTACAAAATAATACATATACCAAATAAATGTAATTTAATTGTAATATTTAACTGTAGAAATTTACGGAAAAAAGCCGAAGGATATTTTAAAGTATGCTATAATAAAGTAATAAAAGTATCATTTTACATATATAAAATTTATGGATTTATATATGTAAATAGAGAATAAAAGGAGTGACTTATGAAAGGCATTATTTTAGCAGGGGGATCAGGAACGAGACTTTATCCAATTACAAAGGCAGTATCAAAACAGATTTTACCTATTTATGATAAACCTATGATTTATTATCCTCTTTCAACACTTATGTTAGCAGGAATAAGAGAAGTACTGATTATTTCTACACCTAGAGATTTACCGGTCTATAAGGAATTATTAGGGGATGGTAGTACATTGGGGATGAGAATTGAATATGCCGTGCAAGAGGAGCCTAAAGGGCTTGCGCAGGCATTTACAATAGGAGAAAACTTTATTGGACAGGATAAAGTCGCACTTGTATTAGGAGATAATATTTTCTATGGCAAAGGTTTTACAGGAGCGCTTAGAAAGGCATCAGAGCTTGAAGAAGGAGCTGTAATCTTTGGGTACTATGTAAGTAATCCTCATGCCTTTGGAGTGGTAGAATTTGACCAAGAAGGAAATGTTGTTTCATTAGAAGAAAAACCACAACAGCCAAAATCTAACTATGCTATTCCAGGGCTTTATTTCTATGATAATGATGTTGTAGAGATTGCAAAAGGCATTCAGCCTTCATGGAGAGGAGAGCTAGAAATTACTTCTATTAATGAAGAATATTTGAAAAGAGGTAAGCTTAAAGTAGAACTCTTTGGACGTGGTATGGCTTGGCTTGATACAGGTACCTGTGAAGGGCTTACAGAGGCGAGTAGTTTTGTACAAGCGGTTCAAAAAAGACAAGGGTTATACATAGCATGTATTGAAGAGATTGCTTATAGACAAGGATGGATTAGTAAGGAACAATTAATAACATTAGCTGAGCCTATGGCTAAAACAGAGTATGGTCAATATATGATGCAAATAGCACATATGGAGTAATAGATTTTTGAGAAAACTAAAAAGAAAAGAGGCATTTTGATATGAAAAATATATTAATAACAGGTGGGGCAGGTTTTATAGGAACAAACTTTGTTAAACATATGCTTAGTACATATGATTATAATATTATTAACTTAGATGCACTTACATATGCAGGTAACTTAGAAAATTTAAGAGATATCGAGAATGATGAAAAATACACCTTTATTAAAGGAGATATTACGGATGTACAACTCGTAGATGAAATCTTTACGAAATATAAGATTGATACAGTGATCAATTTTGCTGCAGAATCGCATGTAGATAGAAGTATTGAAAATCCAGAGATATTCTTAATGACTAATGTACGTGGTACACAGGTTTTATTAGATGCGGCAAAAAAACATTGGAAAGTAAATCCTCATGATAAATACTGCCGTAAGTTTAAAGAAGGTGTAAAGTACCTACAAGTTTCTACAGATGAAGTATATGGTACACTTGGTAAAACGGGTATGTTTACAGAAACAACACCTCTTGCACCAAATAGCCCATATTCAGCATCTAAAACAAGTGCAGATCTTTTCGTAAGAGCTTATCATGAAACATTTGGAATGCCAATTAACATTACAAGGTGTTCTAATAACTATGGGCCATACCAATTTCCAGAAAAACTTATTCCACTCATGATCAATAATTGTCTTAAGGGTCATCAGCTTCCTGTATACGGGGATGGTATGCAGATTCGTGATTGGCTTCATGTAAAAGATCACTGTACAGGAATTGATACTGTGCTTCATAAAGGTAGAATTGGTGAAGTTTATAATATTGGCGGTAACAATGAAAAAGCTAATATTGAAATTGTTAAACTAATTATTGAAAACCTTGGTAAATCAGAAGAGATGATTAAATATGTTCAAGATAGACCAGGACATGATAGAAGATATGCTATTGATAATACTAAAATTACTACTGAATTAGGATGGAGTCCAAGTTATACATTTGAACAAGGTATTAAAGAAACTATTGAATGGTATCTGAATAATCAAGAGTGGATGGAAAGAATTGTGTCAGGTGAGTATAGAGAATATTATTCACAGATGTATAAAAATACTTGATTAAAGTAAGGGATATTTCTTAATAGTAGGTTAGCTTAAATTAGATGTGTAGAATGCTAAATTATAGGAGAAATTATGAGGTTAATAAGAGAGTTGTTTAATAGTAGGACAATGTTAATTAACTTGTCTAAAAATGATTTTAAGAATAAATATAGTGGATCAGCATTAGGTATTGTATGGGGGTTTGTACCCCCTATAATGACTATTTTAATATATTGGTTTATATTTAACATAGGGTTTAGAATAGTACCTGTAGAAGGAGTCCCATATTTACTTTGGTTAGTATCAGGATTAGTACCATGGTTTTTCTTTTCGGAATCAATAGTTAGTGCCACTAATAGCTTTACGGAGTATAGTTATCTAGTAAAAAAAGTAGTTTTTAAAGTTAGTATAATACCTTTAGTAAAAATTATATCTGCGTTATTCATACATTTGTTTTTTATATGGATATTAATGTATATATTTTTACTTCATGGATATATACCTAGTTTATTTAATTTACAGTTATTATATTATACAGGGTGTTTAATCTTTCTAATAATAGGAATATCCTTAGTTACAGCGACAATAAATGTATTCTTTAAAGATGTGAGTCAAATTGTAGTGGTTATATTACAGTTTGGAGTTTGGTTAGCACCTATTATGTGGAATCCTACAATATTTTCGGATAAGTGGATAAAGATATTAAAGCTAAATCCTTTATACTATATTATTCAAGGATATAGAGATTCGTTGATATACAATATATCTATTTATGAAAGATTAGATGAAGGAATTTATTTTTGGTGTATTGCAATTGGTATATTTATTTTAGGAGCATTCTTATTTAAAAAGTTAAAACCACATTTTGCAGACTTATTATAGGAGAAAAGAATGGAGACAGTAATTAAGGTTGAGAAGTTAACAAAAACTTATAAATTATATGATAAAAATACAGATAGGTTAAAAGAAGCATTATCTTTAACGAAAAAAAAACAATATTATAAAGAATTTCATGCTCTAAAAGAAATATCTTTTTCTGTCAGAAAAGGAGAAACAGTAGGTATACTAGGTACTAACGGTTCTGGAAAATCAACTATTCTAAAAATTATAACAGGTGTACTTAATAGCACAGCTGGAAATGTAGAAGTAAGAGGTAGAATATCTGCACTATTAGAATTAGGTGCAGGATTTAATATGGAATATACAGGAATTGAAAATATATATTTGAATGGTATGATGATGGGATTAACAAGGGAAGAGGTAAAACATAGATTACAAGATATTATCGACTTTGCAGATATAGGAGATTTTGTTTATCAACCTGTTAAAACCTACTCAAGTGGAATGTTTGCTAGACTGGCATTCGCGGTATCTATAAATGTTGAACCTGATATACTTATAGTTGATGAAGCACTATCAGTGGGGGATATGTATTTTCAAGAAAAATGTTTTGAAAAAATGAAGCAGATGGTAAACAAAGGTGCAACTATTTTATTTGTAAGTCATAGTTTACCTGCAATAAGAAATTTTTGTGATAGAGCTATATGGATAGAGAAAGGAAAATTAAAATTACAAGGTAAAGCAGAAGATGTATGCGAAAGTTACAAAAAATATTTAGAGGATTTTAATAAGAAAATAGAAGTTACAGAATTAAGAGCGATAGATCATACAATAAAGGCTAAAAATAAAATCTGTATTATGGGAGTATCGTTGAATAAGGAACTATATTATACTGATGAAGATATAGAAATATGTATAGACTTAAAGTTTATGACAGAACAAATTAAATATGGAATAGGAATTATTATACGAGATAGTAAAGGGGATATTGTAACACTATTTAATACAATAAGAGATGATATTCTACTAGAAAAAAATATAGGACAAATAAAACTAGTAATTCCTAAAAACGACTTTTTAAGTGGCACATATTATATTTCAGCTAGTGTATGTGATGATATGATTATGTATCCTTATGATACAGAAGAGTATATTGCTAAGTTTGAAATTAATTCTGTAAATAATAAAATAGGAATACCTATTTCAGAAGGACAATTTCGTGCAAAACATAAGTGGATATATAGATAAGAATAGTTTATAAGATTTATCTGCATAAATAAGAGGAGGTGGAAACATGGATAGAATAAAGGGTAAAAAAATATTAATAACTAATTATTCTATAGCTGAATTTGCAGGATCAGAAATTAATTGCTTAAGCTTAGCTCTACAATTCAAGAAAATGGGAGCAATAGTAGAGGTAGCGACTTTTAACTTTGGTGAACCTATCAGAGAAAAATTTGAAAAAAGTGAAATAATCGTTACCAATATATTATTAGAAGAATTAAAAGAAAAGAGTTATGATTTAATTTGGGCACATCACACAATAGTATTAGATTATTTGATTTTTATAAAACAAATAAAAGGGTATAAAATAATTTTTAGTTCTCTATCTCCCTTTGAACCCTTAGAGGTCGCACCTTATTATGCAAATGAACTAACTCTATGTTTAGCTAATAGTGAAGAAACTAGAAAAAAAATATTGGAAGAGAATGTTGAAGAATCCAATATCTATGTTTTTCCTAATTACGTAGATGAAGAATTTTTTAAGTATACATGGGACAGAAGAAATGATTTGCCCAAAAAAGTAGCGATAGTTTCAAATCATTTACCTATAGAAGAAATTCAGCTAATAGATTTATTAAGAGAAGATGGAGTAGAAGTGGATATTTATGGTGTAGGATATATACAAACACTAATAACTCCAGAAATACTTATTGGTTATGATTTAATTATTTCAATAGGAAAAACTGTTCAGTATGCAATGGCAATGGGGATTCCTTTATATTGTTATGATATTCATGGAGGACCAGGATGGATAGATGAAAAAAATATTTATGATACTTTTAATACTAATTTTTCAGGAAGAGGATTTAAAAGGTATTTAGCAGAAGAAATATATGTAGACTTATTGAAGGGATATAGCCATAGTAAACTAAACCTTATTAAGCTAAAAGAGTTTGTTAGAAAGTATTGCAGTCTAGAAAAAAATCTTAATATTATACTAGAAGAGGTATTTAAGAGTAATATTGGGGTTAATTTAGATGAAGTAAGAAGAAAATATCAAAAAGTCAAAAGAAGTAATGAGGCATTAGTTCGTGAATATAAGTATAATATGTATAGAAGAATAAAAATTAATGAAATAACTAATCTTAACACGCAGCTCCAAACAGAAAAAATAGATTATCAAAATGAAATAAATAATATTAATGATAAAACTAATCTGCAAGCATTAGAAAATGAAAAACAGCGGCTGATAATAGAGGAACAGAATCAAAAAATTAATGACTTATTAGAAAAAATAGATATTAGCAATAAGGTTATAGAGGAAAAAGAGATTATTATAGTTCAACAACAAAATGAACTAAAAAATAAAGAGAATGTTATTAGAGAAGTTTCTAGTACATTATTGAATAGAGAAAATTTAATAAAAGAGATAAGTAAACAATTAGAAAATAAAAGAGAGACAATAATGGAAAAAGAACAAGAGATTTTACAGATTAAAAAAGAAATTTTAGAAAGAGAAAATATCATTAATCAACAAATCAAGGAACTTGAGCAAAAAGAAGCAAATTGTAAGTACTTGTTAGAACTTAATGCAGAAAAAGATATGATACTAAATGAAATTTATAGTTGTAGAGGTTGGAAGGCTTTAGATAAATATAGAAGAGTTAAAAAAAAGTTTAAAAAGGCTATAAAAAATCCTAAATTAGTGATTAAAAAATTGCGTCTAAACCCCGTACTGAGTTTAGAAGATAAAAGGATGAGTGATAAAGATATTGAAAATTATGATGATTTAGTATCAGTAGTAATACCTATTTATGATAGAACAGATGTGTTAATTCAAAGTATTGAATCTATTCTTAATCAATCATATGATAATATTGAATTGATTTTGGTGTGTGATGGTTCTCCACAATCAACACTTGATATAGTAAAGCAATATGAGCAGCATCCTAAGGTAAGAGTATTTTACTATAAAGATAATAGTGGGAATGCAGTTCGTGGAAGAAATAAGGCAATTAGGGAAGCAAGAGGTAGATATTTTGCATTTCAGGATAGTGATGATATAGCAGAACAAGATAGAATTAAAATTTCTATAGAATATATGAGAAAATATGATGTAGATGTTGTGTATGGTGGTTGGAGAGCATTAGTTGATGGGAGTAGAAAAATAAATATTGAAGATGGGCAAGAGATATTTAGCCCTGATTGTAACTATGATATGCTAAAAGAAATATGTGTTCCTTGTCAAAGTACTGTCATGGCAAAAACAGAAGCGCTTAGGACTGTTGGGGGCTTAAAAACTACTATGAGATATAGAGAGGATCACGAATTATGGCTTAGATTAGCTTATAGTGGCTATAAGTTTAAAGCTATAAATGAAATTTTAACTAATTTACGATTACATGAGAATAATTTAGAGTTGACTTTTAAAGATGAAGATAATAAATGGTTTAATATTATGTTAGAAGAACATACTAAATTGATTAAAATGAAGCCTAAGATAGCATATTTAATACCAGGATGTGGAATTTCTGGTGGCATTGCAGTTATATGTCAGCATATCAATCGATTACAAAAAAGAGGCTATGAGGTTTTAATTATTACAGAAGACGATAATACAACTATTGATTGGTTCCCGAATCAGAATGTGGATATAGTGACTATGGAGAATGTGCCGACTAATATTGATATCTTAGTTGCAACAGGATGGTCTACAGCCTATACAGCTCAACATATTAATGCGAATAAAAAGTACTATTTTGTACAGTCTGATGAAAGCCGTTTTTATGAAAAAGAATCCTATGAATATAGAAGAGCTTTAGAAACATATAAGATGGATTATGAGATTATTACGGAAGCTAAATGGATACAGAAATGGTTAAAAGAGGAATTTGGTAAAGAAGCCCATTATGTTCCAAATGGGCTAGATGAAAAAATTATACATAAAACACAGCCAATGGTACCTAAAGGGGAGAAACTAAGGATATTATTAGAAGGGCCTATAGATATTCCATTTAAAGGTATGGAAGATGCATTTAATGCAATTAATGGACTAGATTGTGAGGTATGGTGTATTAGTTCGGCAGGAAGACCAAAACCTGAATGGCACTGTGATAGATTTTTTGAAAAGGTACCTATGGAACAAATGAAGTATATTTACTCAAGTTGTGATATATTTCTCAAAATGAGTAGAGTAGAAGGATTTTTTGGCCCTCCATTAGAAATGATGGCATGTGGTGGAGCATGTGTTGTTAGTAAGGTAACAGGTTATGATGAGTATATTACGAATGAGTATAATGCATTAGTGGTTGAACAAGGAGATGTTGAAGGTGCACATCAAGCATTAAGAAGATTGCTTGAAGATCAAGTATTAAGACAACAATTAGTTATGAATGGATATAAAACAGCTAGCGAATGGAAATGGGAACCAAGCATAGATATATTAGAAAATATTTATAGTAACAAATAAAATATTTCGTTTATAAATAATAGAGGGAATAAATAATTCCCTCTATTATTTAAGTAAGGATGATGAAAATGAATAGTAAAATAAAAAAATGTGTTTTTTTGTTTATATTGACTTTGATGGTGAATCTTATTATTTTTGTTAGGTTTATGGTATTTCCTCAGAATGAAGAGCAAATTATAGGACAGAATTTAGTAAGCATAACAGAAGACATTAATATGAATAATACTATAATACAGACACTTATACCTAATAATGATACTATAGTAGGAATGGAAATATTTTTTTCAACCTTTAATCGAGAAAATCCAGGGAATACTAATATTTCTCTATTAGACGGGGATAAAGAAATATTTAATTATGAAATTGACAATAGTAAAATAATTGATAATGAATATTTGGAACTAGATAACCTAAGAATAAATGTGGAAAAAGGCCATGTATATACTTTAATGTTGAGTTCAGATAACTCCAATGAAGGAATTACTGCATGGAAAGATGCAGAAAATAACTTAGTATTAACAATTGAATATGCTAAAGTATTAAATATTTTACAAATAATATTTATTAATGTGGTATTTCTTATTTTAAATATCGTATGGATTAAATTATTTACATTTCTAAAAAGATAGGAGTGTAGGGTTAAAATGAATAACCTTAAGAAAATTTATGAGCATATAAAATATGATGGTATAAGGAAAACATATTATAAATGTATTAATAAAGTAGAACAGATAGTTATTTCCTATAATTATTACGATACATGTAAAAAGAAAGAAAGGGATATAAATACTAAATTTATAAATGAAGTAAATAACTATCCTAAAATAAGTATAGTAGTCCCTGTTTTTAATGTAGATGATAGATTTTTAATTGAATTAATAGAATCAGTTATTAAACAGATATATCCTTATTGGGAATTGTGTTTAGTAAATGCAGGTAATCTTTCAAGCAATGAAGAGATTATATTAAGTTATCAAAAAAATGAAACTAGAATAGTGTATAAGAAACTAGAAATAAATAAAGGAATTGCATTAAATACTAATGAAGCTATTTCTTTAGCAACAGGAGATTTTATAGCATTTTTAGATCATGATGATTTTATAACACAAGATGCCCTATCTGAGGTAGCTAACTGTATTTTACAAAAGGAACCAGATATTATTTATTCAGATGAAGATAAAACAAATGAAAAAGGAAATAAATTTTTTGAACCGCATATTAAGCCTAAGTGGTCTCCTAGGACTTTGTTAAGTTATAATTATATTTGTCATTTTCTTGTAGTAAGAAAAAGATTAATAGATAAATATGGAGAATTAAAAGAAGGATATGAAGGTAGTCAAGATTATGAATTTATACTAAGAATGTGTGAGAATACAGGAAAGATTGAGCATATTCCTAAAATTTTATACCATTGGAGAGTAAGCAAAACATCTACCGCAGGCAATATATATCAAAAGAAACATGCTATAGAAAGTTCAAGAAAAGTCATAGAAGATTGGGGAAAAAATAAAAATTATGATTTAGATGTAAGATCAGGAGAATATATAGGGTCACAGATTATTAAGTCTAAAAGAAAGTTAGATGAAAATATTAATATTATTATTTATGATAAAGAAATAAAAGATAAGAAATTTATAATAGATAAATTAGGGCATTGTCTAGGTAAAGAAAAATTTGAAGTATACTTTTATAGTATTGATAATGGGCGTATAGAGAAAGATGAGGAAATTATAAATCAACAAGAACTATATAAGAAATTAATGAGAAATAAATATACAGTAGTATTACATGCATTAACAGATTTTACAGATAAAGAATTATTTATAAATTTATACCGAGAAACTTATATAACAAATGCACTTATAGTATCTCCATTAATTTTAAAAGATAGAAAAACTATTAGATCTTTAGGATTAAGTATTAAAGGTAATAGCATAAAAAGGGTATATGAAGGCAAAAAGATAAATTTTCAAGGATATATGGGACGTTTAAGTATAGCTCAAAATGTAGATGCTATAGAACCTATAACATTTTTGATAGATACTAAAGAATTTATTGAGAATATAGGCTTAAGCTTTTTTGAAATAGATAGGTGGCTTAAGTACTGTGAAAAAGTTTCTTTTAATGAACAATATATAGTAGTTTCTCCTCAGTTAAAGGTAATAAATGATAGTGAATTAATTATTAAAGAAAATAGTAAAATATTTAATGTATTAGATAAATATATGAATTTTTTTCAGTATTTCTAGATAGAAGAATTTTGAGACAGGAAACAAAAGGAAAATATTTTATATGCTTCATTATCATAATAATTAGTTATACCGTAGATAATAGTTTATTAATAATAAACTAGATAACCTTTTTAAGTATACTTTTTCTAAGATTAATTAATTATATCTACCCATATAATGATATAAAACTGTTAAAAAAGTTTATCTTCAAGTTATTTTAATAGAAAGGAGATTTAAATGGTTTCTATTGTTATTCCTAATTATAATGGAAATAACTATTTAGATAGGTGTTTACAGTCTATTAATGTAAATAATACATTGGTACAAGAAGTTATAATTATAGATAACTATTCTAGGGATGGGGAGTATAACTGGGTTAAAAAAAAATATCCATATATAATATGGAAACAGCTTAATAAAAATTATGGGTTTAGTAAAGCAGTAAATAAAGGAATTCATATGGCTAGAGGGAAATATATACTTTTATTAAATAATGATACTGAGATTTATGAGGACTTTATAGAAGAGCTAGTAAGAAGTATCGAAAATGATGAAAGAATATTTGCAGTATGTAGTCAGATGATTCAATATTATCACCAAAATCTTATAGATGATGCAGGAGATGAATATACTATTTTAGGATATACTAATAAGAGAGGAGCAGGAGGACCTTTAAATAGATATAATAAAGAGGAAAAAGTCTTTTCTGCATGTGCAGGTGCGGCACTATATCGTAAGTCTATCTTTGAGGAAATAGGTTACTTTGACGAGCATTTCTTTGCCTATATGGAAGATGTAGATATTTCTTATCGAGCACTTATACATGGTTATAAAAATATGTATTGTCCTGAGGCAAAAGTTTTACATATAGGAAGTGCCACATCTGGAAGTAAGTATAATGCATTCAAAGTGAGATTAGCAGCTAGGAATAATATCTATGTTCCTTATAAAAATATGCCATTCTTACAGCTCATCATCAATATGCCATTTTTACTTTTAGGCTATTTAATTAAATATATATTCTTCATAAAAAAAGGTTTTGGAAAAGAGTATAGAGAAGGTTTACTAGAAGGGCTAAGAACATTAAAGAAGATAAATAAAGTTAAATTTAAATGGAAAAATATTGTTAATTATTTCTATATAGAATGGTTATTGGTTAAAAATACATTAAGTTATATAGGAATGAAAGTTTTTAATAGATAGATAAAATGGAGGTAGACCATGAAAGTATTGCTAACAGGTGGCAATGGACAGTTAGGCATTGCACTTAAAAATGAATTTACACAGATAGGTCAAATTTATGAAGTAATCAGCACAGACTATGATACTTTAGATATTACAAACTTTGAACAAGTAAAAGAATATTTAATAGCTAACAAAGTAGATATAGTCATAAACTGTGCAGCACACACTGCTGTAGATAAATGTGAAGAAGCGATGGAGCGTGCTTATCAGATTAATGCGGTAGGACCACGCAACTTAGCTATTGTATGTGAACAAATAGGCGCAAAAATTGTACAAGTTTCTACAGACTATGTTTTTGATGGAGCGTTTAATACATTAGAGGCTAAGCAAGTAGGTTTAGAAGATGTATTACAGTCACGCATAGAGAAGGCTAAGCTTAGTCGACCATGGCGTGAGGATGATAAAGTAGCGCCTCAAAGTATTTATGGGACAAGCAAGCTAATGGGTGAAGAACTTGTTCGCACGTTATGTAAAAAACATTTCATTATTCGTACAGCATGGCTTTATGGTGAAGGTAATAACTTTGTTAGAACAATGCTCAAGTTAGCACAGACAAATAAGGAACTTAATGTAGTAGGAGACCAGTTTGGTAATCCTACTTATGCTAAAGATTTAGCCGTAGCTATTGTGAACCTGATCCAAACAGAATATTATGGTGTGTACCATGGAACTTGTGAAGGAACATGCTCGTGGTATGATTTTGCTACAAAAATATTTGAACTTAAAGGAATAGATGTTAAGGTCAACAAAGTAACGAGTGAACAATTTGTAAGACCTGCTAAAAGGCCATTTTACTCTTCATTAGATAACTTTATGCTGAAAATCCAAGGACTAAATACCTTTAGGCCATGGCAAGAAGCATTAGCAGATTATCTAGAAGCAGATACAGCATGGCAAGAGGAAAACTTAGGAGGTAAAGTTAATGGGTAAAATTAATGTTATACCAACATCAATTAAAGATCTTTGTATCATTGAACCTCAAGTGTTTGGAGATAGCCGTGGTTACTTTATGGAGAGTTATTCTGAACAAGACTTTAAAGCAGCAGGACTTCATATGCAATTTGTTCAAGATAATGAATCGCGTTCTAAGAAGGGTGTACTCCGTGGTCTTCACTTCCAGACTCAGCATACACAAGGTAAGCTTGTAAGGGTGGTTGAAGGGGAAGTATATGATGTAGCTGTAGATTTACGAGAAGGTTCACCTACTTTTGGAAAGTGGGAAGGCGTACTATTAAGTGCTGAAAATAAACGTCAGTTTTATGTACCAGAGGGTTTTGCCCATGGGTTCTTAGTCTTATCAGATGTAGCTACTTTCCAATATAAATGTACAGACTATTATGCACCAGAGTATGATGGTGGGGTAAGATGGAATGATCCTGATATTGGCATTGAATGGCCTCTTGAAGGGATAGAGGAAGTACTCTTATCTGAGAAAGATCAGAAGCAACCTATGCTGAAGGAGTTTGTAGCAAAGGGTAATCCTTTTAAATATTAAGTTGTATCAAAGTTTTTAAAAGTGCATAGACTATAATAGTATCTTATTTCCAGCTGGTTGACTTATGATGATGAATAAGGTACTATTAAGTTAGATTGAAAGTATTGTCGCTGACCAATATGCGACTCATAAATGGTTGGTTTGAAAGTATTGTCGCTAACCAATATGCGACTCATAAATGGTTAGTTTGAAAGTGTTAAAGCTCCCTATAATAAATAAGGGAGCTTTCTTTGTATCAAGGAGAAACTCATGAACAAGAATCATTTTTATATTATAAAAGACAGTTACTTTGAAACTTTTAATGATCCTTATCTTAAAGGAAACAAAGAAGGGAATAGAACACATTATTATGGGATAGAAGACAAAGAGGGGGGTGACTTATGAAACTATCTATTATTATCGTCAATTACAATACATATACTTTAACGAAGCAGACCATCGATTCAGTGCTAGAGAAGAAGCTACCTTTTGAATATGAAATCATGCTTGTCGATAATGCTTCGATGGACGATAGTATGACAAGGTTACAAGAAGATTATAAAGAAATCATAATTCAGGGGCTTCTTAACATTACATTAAATGATGCGAACCTAGGCTTTGCAAAAGCCAATAATATTGGTATGAGAAAGTCAAAAGGGGAGTATCTCTTACTTCTTAATTCAGACACTTATGTAGTAGAAGAGTGCTTGGAAAAGTGTATGGCTTACATAGAAAAAGATAAACAGATTGGGGCTCTAGGATGCAAAGTTATTTTACCAGATGGTACCTTAGATCATGCTTGTAAGAGAGGGTTTCCTACACCAAGGACTTCTTTCTATTATTTCTTAAAGTTACATAAAAGAGATAAAGTAAAATATGGTTTGTACGATGCACTCCATTTAGATGAAAATGAAGTAGGGGAAGTAGATTGTCTAATGGGGGCTTTTATGCTTATGCCAAGGTATGTACTAGATCAAGTAGGCCTTTTAGATGAAGATTTCTTTATGTATGGCGAGGATATAGACCTTTGCTACCGTATTAAAGAAGGTGGCTATAAAATTATGTATTATCCAGAAGCAAGTATTATTCATTATAAGGGGGGGAGTTCTAAAAAACGTAGGACTAAAGTTATCTACGATTTCCACAATGCCATGTGGATTTTTTATAAGAAACACTATATAAAAACTTATAGTCTGTGGATAAATAGTTTGGTTTATGTAGGAATATGGACAAAATATGCACTTGAAATAGGAAAGAATGCTATGAAGTCTAGCGGAAATAAAAGTGTGCAAGATACTAAGATACAGCAAAATGAAAGTGTATAGGTTATAAAACAGAGATAAATAGGGGGAGAGCTATGAGAAAATGTAGAAAAGTACAAGTTATCAAGAGCTTATTATTCGCAGTGTTTTTAATGACCATTACATCGGTGTATGCATCAGAGACTAGACAGAATAAAGAATTGCCTATTTATATAGGAAGAGAAAAGAAAGGAGCAGGGGTTAAAATCGAGCAAGTAGAAAAGCAAATTTGGGCCCATGTTGCAGATTATCAGGAAGAAGATTTACAGGCTCTGATAGAGGAGCTTAAGGGGAGAAGTGGTGAGGTTTACTTAAGTTTATATGGCAAAAACTTAGAAGAGCAGCAACAAGTTCAAGCGATTTACAGTCTTCTTTTTAATCATGAAGAACTTAAGGCTTTAACGGATTTAAAGCTTCATTTTGTTTATACGCCTTTAGATGAGAAGGATCTTCTATTTAAGGAGATGCCTTTTATAAAGGTATTAAATATGCATGTAGATCAAGAAGAAGACCAAAAGCTAATGAAGTACCTAAATGATCAATATGGTCAGCAGTATGAGCTTATACTTACAGATGAATTAGCAACTCATTATGGGCAAGATGTGGCAAAAGGGTTAGATGCCGCTTATAAAATTTATTATGATTTGCCTTTTGAGTATAAGCATATCGATAAGATTTTTAGGCAAAGTAAGCTGGGGAAATTACCTGTTAAATACAGTGACTTCTATGCAGGACTAGAAGAAATGCTTCAAGTGAATGATGAACTTGTAAAGAAAGAAAATCTTTATGAAGTCAAAAAGCTAAGTGAGCCTAATCAGACTTTGCGCTTTACAGTACGTACTAAAGAACCTGTAGATTATATAGAGTATAAGGTGAATGATGCAGCTGCAGGACAGAGTTTTAGGTATCCTTATCCCATTACCCTAGACGAAGAACTTTTACATAAGGGTATCAATGAGGTTAAAGTGGTTATGAAATTAAAGGGGAAAGAGCAGTATCATGTACAGAATGTCTCTATAGACTACAAAGGAGAGATCGGTTACCAAGAAAGAGCAGCTAGGAAGGAAGCAGTCTACCCTATTAGTCAGAAACCCGTTTATAAGAAGGGCTATATCCCTACTCTTATGTATCATAAGATTAAGGACCAAGTAGAAAACACAGAGGATGACCAAAGCATGTCCGTTAGCACAGCCAACTTTGAGGCGCAGCTTAAAGCTCTACTTGAAGCGGGCTATACACCTATTAACTTTAAGCAGCTTAAGGATTACCTTGAAGGAACGACGGGACTACCTAAAAGGCCTATCCTCATTACAGCAGATGAGGGGTACCTCTGTAACTATACGAAGGCCTATCCTATCTTGAAGAAGTACAATGCACAAGCTACTTTCTTTGTGACCAGTCTCTATGTAGGTGTGACCAATGAACATGAGCATTTCACTTGGGAACAGGCGAAGGAGATGGAGGCAAGTGGGCTCATTGATATTCAAAGTCATACCCATGGGCATACACTGATGAATGAGCTAGATAAGACAGATGTTTCTTATGAAATTCAAAAATCTTTTGGGGACATTGAGAAGTACTTAGGCAAGCGAGATGTGAAGGTACTGGCTTACCCACAGTTTTTACATACAAGTAAAGTGAAGGAATGGGCAAGTGAGTGTGGTGTAGACTTGCAGGTGACGAACCTGGTTTCTAAGTATAGACCTGTAGCGACACAGAAATTAGATATTAAGCGTATTCATGTTTCGAATGATTTATCCCCACAGAATTTATTAAATCAGATTAAACGCTTAACACAATAAAAGAGGATTTACCTTTTCAAAGTCAAGAGAGATAGGCTGGATTTTATCCTTCCTATCCTGTATAATGAATACGATTCTTGACAAAATATTCGTATCATAAAAGAATAAAGGGAGAAGAAAATGGAGAAACAATCAATTTTTAAGTTAACAACGAAACATGTTGTAGCCATTGGTATTGGTGCAGCGCTTTATGCGGCAGCATCTATGATTTCAATTAATGTTGGGCCGAGTACATCACTTAGACTTGCAGTAGCACTTCTTTGTATCTTTGGAGCAATCTTTGGACCTGTAGTAGGGTTTTTAGTAGGGTTTATTGGACATGCTTTAAATGATGCTATTTCTTTTGGAATGCTATGGTGGAGCTGGGTATTTATGTCTGCTTCAATAGGGATGTGCATAGGGCTTATTACTATGAAAGCTGACTTTGATGTTCTTAAAGGTCAAATTACGAAAGTGCATATAGGTTTGCTTTATGGTTATGCCATACTAGGTGCAGTAGTAGGAAGTGTGCTTTCTTATGCAGGGGATGTTATTGTATACGGTGAACCAGCAGGGAAAGTTTGGTTCCAAATTATTATGGCCAATGTGGCAAACTTAATTGTTGTAGCAGCCATTGGTATTCCAGTTGTTATCGCTATTACAAAACTTAAGGGTCGAACAACAGAATTAGAAGAAGAGTAGTAAAAAAGTAGTAAAATACTAGTAAAAATAGAGGTAAAATGGACTCCATAAAAAAGGCGCGTGTGCGTCTTTTTTAGATTTTTAAATTTGTATTAAATCTTTGTCTTCACTTGATTTTGAGTGATTAATACGATAAAATAAGAATAGAGTAAAAAATTTAGTAAAATTATATTTATTTAGGAGGGCATGAGCATGGCGATATTCGTAACAGGTGGTGCAGGTTATATTGGAAGTCACACATGCGTCGAGTTATTAGATGCAGGATATGAAATTGTTATTATTGATGATTTTAGCAATTCTAATCCAAGTGTACTGGATAAGATCAAACACATTTCAGGCAAAGACTTTGCTTTTTATGAGGGAGACGTAAAAGATAAAGACTTACTTGAACGTATTTTTACAGAACATAAAATTGAAGCAGCCATTCACTTTGCAGGATTTAAAGCAGTAGGCGAATCTTGTGAGAAACCTTTAGCGTACTATCATAACAACTTAATGAGCACAATCGTACTTTGTGAAGTTATGGCAGCACATGGTGCTAAAAAATTAGTATTTAGCTCATCCGCTACAGTATATGGAGACCCAGCTTCAGTACCAATTAATGAAAGCTTCCCAACTTCTACAACAAATCCTTACGGCGCTACAAAACTGATGACAGAAAACATCCTTAAAGATGTGTATGCAGCAGACAAGGAGTGGAGCGTGGCACTTCTTCGTTACTTCAACCCAATTGGTGCACATGCATCAGGCCTTATCGGCGAAGAGCCAAACGGTATTCCAAACAACCTACTTCCTTACATTGCAAAAGTAGCAGTAGGTGAACTTGAAGCCCTTAATGTATTTGGCGATGACTATCCAACAGTAGACGGTACAGGTGTACGTGACTATATTCACGTTGTAGACCTTGCTAAAGGTCATGTGAAAGCCATTGAGAAAATTCTTGGCGAAACAGGTATTGATGCTTACAACTTAGGTACAGGAAACGGCTATAGCGTACTCCAAATGGTAAAAGCCTTCGAAAAAGCAAGTGGACGCACAGTGGCATATCGCATTGCACCAAGAAGACCTGGTGACATTGCAGAGTGCTATGCAGAAACGAAGAAAGCTAAAGAACTTCTCGGATGGGAAGCAACAAAGAATATTGATGATATGTGTGAGGATTCTTGGAGATATATGTGTCAAAGAGAAGCAAATAAATAGAGTAAAAAGCTTTATAGCCCTAGACATTTCTGCCTTACGGAAGTGTTCTAGGGCTGTATTTTTTGTTAAAATGTACCTTTAGTGCGAATAGTGTGCATAAAAGGGTTGATTATTGGCAAGTGTTAAGATAAAATTATTAAAGTATTATTATATAATAGTATAAAAATGTTCAAAAGTATTAAGGAGGAGTAAGATGCGATTAAATCTTAGACTAAAAAAAGTGCTTGCAACAACTGCAGCTGCTACAATTATGGCAACAGCTTTACCAGTTGTAACTTATGCAGCAGACTATGATAACCACTGGGCTAAGGAAGCTATTACAAAGTGGTCAGAAAAGGAAGTTCTTGAAGGTTATGAAGATGGAACTTTCAAACCAAACAACAAAGTAACTCGTGGGGAATTAGCAGCAATTATCGTAAGAGTGTTTGGTTTAACAGATACATCAGCAGCAGAAAAATACACAGATGTAGAAGCAACTAAATGGTATGCATCAGATATCGCAAAAGTATCATCTGCAGGTATTATGAATGACTATGAAGATGGTACATTCAAACCAAATCAAGAAGCAACTCGTGAAGAAGCAGCTTACGCTATTGCAAAAGCTTACAAAGTAGCAGCTAAAGAAACAAATGTGACATTCAAAGACCAAGCTCAAATCTCTGATTGGGCAGAAGCTGAAATTGCAAGCTTAGTAGCAGGTGGCTACTTAAATGGTAACCCAGATGGTACATTTAGACCAACTGCATCTCTTACACGTGCAGAAGCTGTAACAATGGTAGACAAAATTACAGCAGATCTTGTAAATGTAGCGGGTACATACTCACAAGATATCGACGGACATCTTGTAGTGAATACAAAAGATGTAGAACTTAAAGATATGACAATTACAGGTAACCTTTACCTTGCAGAAGGTATTGGCGAAGGTGATGTTAAACTTAACAACGTAACTGTACTTGGTGATGTAATCGTTGAAGGTGGCGGTGTAAGCACTGTACATGTACTTGGTCAATCAAAACTTAACAACATTATTGTCGATAAAGCAGGTAAAAACCCAGTTCGCGTATTACTTGGTAACTTAGTTGAAGTAAAAGGAACTGTTACACTTGCATCTACATCTATTCTTGAAGGTAATGGTGTTAGCCTTAGTAAAGTAGTAGTAGATGGTGCAGCTGAACCACAACTTGTAGGGACTTTAAAAGTTGAAGAAGTAATTGTTAATAAAACTTCAGAACTTGTACTTGTAGATGGTGTAACCATTAACAAATTAACTGTAACAAAAGATGCAGTCAACACAGTTCTTCGTGGTAGAGGGGAAAAGAGTGAAATCAAAAATATCATTGTTGAAGCAAATGGTTTAGAACTTAAAAAAGGCTTTAAATACAACAAAGATAAAATTGTAGTAGCTGAAGGTGTAACTGCACCTAAACTCCCAGCATCCGGCGGTGGTGGCGGAAGCACAGGTGGTGGCGGAAGCACAGGTGGTGGCACTGTAACAGCTAAACCAATTAATGTAAGTGCACTTGAAGTTAAAGTACAAGGTCAAGATGAACCAGTAAAAGTAGCTCTTACAGGTAACCAAGTATCTGCTGTTGTAGATAGCAAAAATGATACAGTAACATTAAATGGAGTTGTATTTAATAGAAACGATGTTATCGAAACTATTACAGCTATTGAGGATCATGGTATTGATACTTTAACAGTTGGTTTAACAGATAAATACAAAGTAGCATTAAAACCAGGAACAGCTTATAAAGTAGAAGATTTAAAAGCAATAGTAGCAGCTAATAAAACTCTTGCAGAAGAATTACTTCAAGAAGTTGGCAAAAAAGCTAACCTTACAGGAGAACAAATGACAAAAGCTGAAGAGTTATTAGATAAGGCTTTTGGACGTGTTGCAGATTACCAAGGAACTGCTATTAAAGTAGGTGACCTTTTAGATGCAGCAAAAGAAATAAGAAACAAAGTGACAGATGAAGATATTCAAAAAATCTATGATAAGTTTGAAAGTGCACTTGCTACTTTTGGTGTTGATGTAACAATTGGCCAAGAAGAGCTTACAGCAAAAGGACAACTTATTGTAAAAGCAACATCTGCACACGAAATTGATAAAGTTACAGTTCAAGTAACTTATAAATAATACATAAATAAAAAGGTATATCTTTCTTAGATATACCTTTTTTGTATAAAATAAAAAATTATGTTTAAAAATGTCACATTTTATGGTAGAATTTTTAATGAAAATATATTGGTGTTTAAAAGTGATAAATAGTACATAAACAATATAAAAATGCTAAATAAATAGGGGGACATATGAAAGTTAATAAGAAATTTTACAATAAACTAGCAGTGACGATGCTACTTGGTACTTTTATTTTAGCTCAGCCAGTATGGGCCAAAGATTATGAAGGGCATTGGGCGAAAGAAGCGATTGATAGATGGTCTACTTATGAAGTTGTAAAAGGAATGGAAAATGGTGATTTCAAACCAAATGAATCGGTTACAAGAGCGGAACTTGCAACTTTTCTTAATCGTACTTTCCAGTTTACTGAAGTCGAAACAAATAGAAAATATGAAGACCTTACACCAGGGGCATGGTATAGTGAGGCCATTGCCAATGTAACAGGGCGCGGAATTATGTATGCACCAGGTTCAAAGTTTGAGCCAAGTAAGGCAGCTACAAGAGAAGAAGTGGCTTATGCCCTTGCAAAAGCATACAGTGTAAAAGCAGATAGTGCTACAGAGATGAACCTTACAGATGTAGAAGATATTTCTGCATGGGCTGTAGATAGTGTGAAGGCGCTTGTACAAAAGGGCTTTATAAAAGGGAATCCAGATGGAAGCTTTAAACCAAAGGCATCGATTACACGTGCTGAAGTGGTTACTTTATTAGAAAATCTAACACCTAACTTTATTCATGAGCCAGGGACTTATACAGAAGTAGTTAAAGGCAATGTAGTCATTAATACAGGTGATGTGACGCTTAAAGATACGACTATTGAAGGTGATGTGTATTTAAGCGCTGGTATTGGTGATGGTAAGGTAAGACTTGATAATGTAAAAGTGACAGGGACAGTTTATATTCAAGGTGGAAATATAAAATTACTCGGAGACTATAACATTGTTCAAGTAGAAAGTGGTAAGCCTGTTGAATTTATTAAAGGCAATATGAAACAAATGATTGTAGCCAAAGAAGGTTCTAAAATCAGACTTTATGAAAATACGGTTACAGATTACCTCTTAGTCGCTGCGAAAGCAGATTTTACAATCGAGGGGCTTGTAAAAGAAACTTCTACGACAGAAAGAGCTAAAATGTACGTAGAAGAAGCAGGTGTTTTCATTGGCGGGAACTTTGTACCTGTTGAAGTAGCAGGAACAGAAATTACGATTAATGTAAAAGAACTCGCAAAGCAGTATCCAATGAATGATAGAATGGAAAGCTTAGCGGTTTATACAAATGTAGAAGGTGCTTATATTGAAGGCTCATTTGGGGGAACAATGAGAACCAATACAGCTTATTCCTTTAGACAAGCAGATGTTCAGCTTGGTATATTTGAAGAAATGTTAGATAAAATCACAGCGACATCGAGCGAACTTAAAGAGATGGCAGATTCACTTGGTATTTCATCTGATACCATCTATGCACTTCTTTCAGATGGAGGACAAATTTCACTTAACCATATGCTTATGCAATATGAAAATGTGAAAAGTCTAGTAAAGAGCTATACAGGAGCTACTTTGCCAAGTGAATACACCTTAAAACGTAATCTTCGTTATGAAAACGAAGCACCTATAACACTTACGATTCGCCTTATTATGGAGTAGGAGTCGGTTATGAAAAAACGAGGTTTAATCCTTATAGGGAGTATACTTGCCCTACTTATACTATTAGGGGGAGCAGGTTATCTCTTATATGATCGAGTAAGTGCTTATTTTGTAGAAGAAACTTTAGTCAGTCAGATGACACAAGAACTTATAGCACAGACAGGCATTGACCTAGGGGAAGCAGGTAGAGTGCTTACAGAAGAAGAAAAAGAGAGCTTTAAAGCCATATTAAACACCAAAGAGCCAAGTAAGGAAGAAGGGGCAGAAAGTGCTGAGAATGTACAAGCACAAACTCAGCAGGGGAATACAAACTCTAGTACAGTAGAAGATACTACAATGCATGAAACAGCCAAGGAAAAGACACAGCTCGTGACAACAGATGATATAAAAATCGCTGTGGAGCAACAGGCTAAAAATATTGCAAAAAGTATTCCAATCAAAGATAAAAGTGCCATGCTTAATTTGGTGTTAAGTAATTTGACATCTTCAGATCTAAATTACTTAATGGGTTTAGCATTAGATGGAGTATCAAGTTCAGATTTAGCGCAGGCCAAACGTATTGCGATGCAAAGCTTTAATGAGGAAGATCTTGAACGCGTAAAAGGATATTACGATACCTACAAACATCTGATACCCTAAACTTAATGGTGATCGATAAGGCTACTCGAATAACATAACGAGTGGCCTTTTTGCATGGGAAAATACAAAATAGGAGGATTAGAGATGGAAGAAACAAATGAAATTTCATTACAAGAGATCTTTATGATCTTATGGAATAAAGTATGGGTAATTATACTTTGTACCCTTATAGGAGGAGTAGCGGCGTTTGGCATAAGTGCTTTTGTACTCGACCCAACTTATACATCCCGTGTGAGTATGTATGTGAACAGTAATACAGAACGTGAAAATACGATTGCTAATCTTAATGATATTAATGCTTCTCAAAAGCTTGTAAGTACCTATATTGAGATTTTAAAAAGTGATAACGTGCTCAGTAAAGTGATTACAGAAACGGGCTTTCATTATACACCAGAGCAAATTCGTAAAATGCTTACAGCCAGTGCTGTAAATGGTACAGAGATTTTTGAAGTAAAAGTTACAACTAAAGATGCTGATGAAGCTGCAGTCATTGCCAATACCATAGCGGCAGTGGCGCCAGAAGAAATCATTCGTGTTGTTAAAGCAGGTTCAGTAGAACTTATTGATGAAGCAGTGCCAGCTACAAGTCCATCTTCTCCTAATGTGCTTTTAAATACAATCATTGGACTTATGTTAGGTGGTGTACTCTCTGTACTTGGTGTATTAGTGGCGGAAATGCTTGATAATCGTATCAAAACTGAAGATGACCTTAAAAAAGGTTATGACTTTCCTATTCTTGGGACTATACCAGACTTAGAAGATGCTGCAACGCGTATCAAATAAAGAGGGGATTAACCATGAAAACATTATTTAATAAAAATAAACAACAAACCCAAAGAACAAAAGAACAAGAACAAGAGATGATTCTTACAGGAGAATCGAGCTTTCATATTAAAGAAGCTTATAAAGCAACACGTACGAATATTATGTTCTCACTAGTCGGTAAAGGCTGTAAAAGAATTGTTGTGACAAGCTCCTTCCCAGGAGAAGGTAAAAGTACAACGTGCATTAACTTAGCCATTACCTTTGCACAGACAGGTTCACGCGTGCTTCTCATCGATGGAGATATGAGAAAGCCAACCGTACATCGCAAGCTGGATATGACCAATGGTAATGGGCTTGCTCATTTACTGAGTAATTTCTGTACGGTAGAAGAAGCCATCCAGCATACAAGTTATGAGAATCTCGATGCTATTACATCAGGACATATTCCACCAAACCCAGCAGAGCTCCTTGCATCAGAGACGATGGGAGAATTACTCGAGACACTTGAAGCAAATTATGACTATATCTTCATTGATACACCACCACTTAATGTAGTAACCGATGCAACAGTCTTATCACAACGCGTGTCTGGTACAGTGGTTGTTGTACGTGAAGGGGTAACACATCATAAAGATGTGCAAGATGCCCTTGGAAAACTTGAATTTGCTAACGCCAAAGTGCTCGGCTTTATCCTTCATGATGTAAAAGAAGGGAAAGGGAGTAAGTATGGTAAATATGGCAAATATAGCCGATATGCTTATAAAAATGATGCGTATACACAATATGGGCAATAAAAAATAAAGCATTAAAGATAAGAGATCAATAAAGTTACATGAGAGATACCAAGGCCTACTTGGTATTTTTCATGGGCTTTTTTAGGACAATGAGACATATATTTTATACTTGTTTAATGCTACTTATATAGAATAAGTAGTAGTTAGAGAGGTATAAAATTTATTAAATAATATTCTACACACAAAAGGGAGTTTTGAATATGAAAGAGAAGATTTTTTTAGCATCACCACATATGAGTGAGGAAGGGTATGAAAAACATTATGTACAAGAAGCATTTGATACGAATTGGATTGCACCATTAGGTACCAATGTAAATGAATTTGAGAAGGAGCTTGCAGCTAAAGTAGGAACATCTCATGCAGCAGCTCTATCAGCAGGAACAGCAGCTATTCATATGGCACTTAAAGCAGCAGGAGTAGGTGAAGGAGATATTGTATTTTGTCAGGATCTTACTTTCTCAGCTACTGCAAATCCTATTATTTATCAAAAGGCAGTACCAGTATTTATTGATAGTGATTTTGAAACTTGGAATATGAGCCCTAAAGCTTTAGAAGCTGCTTTTGAGAAATATGGAGATAAAGTTAAAGCTGTACTTGTAGTACACCTTTATGGATTATCAGCAGACTTAGATCCAATTATGGAACTTTGTAAAAAGTATGGAGCGACTTTAATTGAAGATGCAGCAGAGAGTTTAGGCACTACATATAAAGGAAGATATACAGGAACATTTGGGGAATACGGTATTTTCTCATTTAATGGAAATAAAATCATTACGACTTCAGGTGGAGGAATGCTTGTAAGTAATGATGAAGAAAGAATTGCTAAAGTACGATTCTGGTCTACACAAGCAAGAGATAATGCTAGACACTATCAACATAGTGAGTTAGGATTCAACTACCGCATGAGTAATGTAGTAGCAGGTATTGGGAGAGGGCAACTTAAAGTATTAGATCAGCGTGTGGCTAAGAAGAAATATATTTATGAGTACTATAAGAGAGAACTCGGATGTTTAGAAGGTGTACATATGATGCCAATGAATGAGTGGCAAGATAGTAACTGCTGGCTCTCCTGTATCACTTTAAGTGGTAAGGTAAGACCACTTGATATTATGTTAGCACTTGAAGCAGAGAATATTGAGAGTAGGCCAATCTGGAAACCAATGCATATGCAACCATTCTTTGAACAATATGAATTCATCGGTGAAGGTGTATCTCAGGAGCTATTTGAGAATGGAGTATGCTTACCATCTGATACAAAGATGAGAGATGCAGATTTAGAAAGAATTGTTTCTATTATAAAGGGGTTATTCTAGTATGTATGCAAAGTATGTGAAGAGAGTAATTGATATAGTAGGAGCCTCTCTCTTACTATTTGCTGCATGGCCATTCATGTTTATAGCTGCTATGGCTATTAAGATAGCAGATCCAAAGGGGCCAGTATTGTTTAAACAAGAAAGACCTGGAAAAGATGAGAAGATCTTTAAGATTTATAAATTTCGTACTATGCAAGTAGCGACTCATGATGCAGAAGGTAATAGATTATCAGATATGGAGCGTATGACTAAGATTGGTAAGATTCTTAGAAAGACGAGCTTAGATGAGTTTCCACAGTTCTTTAATGTGCTTAAAGGAGATATGAGTTTTATTGGACCAAGACCATTACTGGTTCAGTACCTTAAACATTATAATGAAGAACAACGTAGAAGGCATAATGTCAGACCAGGCATTAGTGGATGGGCGCAGGTGAATGGACGTAATGCCATCAGCTGGGAAGAACGTTTTGAACTAGATGTATGGTATGCAGATAATATTAGCTTAAAGACAGATCTTAAAGTATTAGTTAAGACTATTAAAAATGTACTTATGAGTAAAGACGTGAATAATTCAGAACAAGATACTATGCCAGATTTTGGAGAGTAATATGAAGGAGAAAATGATGAAGGTAGATTATAATAATTTAATTACACCTTGTTTTGTTATCAATAAGAAAGAACTTCAAGCCAATATAAATAGTTTACATATTGCTCTCGCAAACAATTGGAATAATTATATGATAGGTTATTCCTTTAAAACTAATTCGTTACCATGGTTAGTAAACTTTTATAAGGAAAATAATTGTTATGCAGAGGTTGTATCAGAAAGTGAATATAATCTAGCATTAACGTTAGGTTATACAAAAGACAAGATTATCTATAATGGACCTATAAAGTATAAAGATTTATTTTTAGATGCGATTATTGAAGGAAGTATAGTAAACTTGGATTCTCAGAGAGAGATTAGATGGTTAGAAGAGTTACCTAAAGATAAGAAGTATAAGGTAGGGGTGCGTGTTAACTACGATATAGAAGCAGATTGTCCAGGTGAATCTACTTGTGGAATGGATGGTGGAAGATTTGGGTTCAACTTAGAAAATAATTCATTAGCCCAAGCACTAGAGAAGATAGAAAAGTTAGAAAATATTCAAATATCTGGTTTACATATGCACATTAGTAGTAAAACAAGGAGTCTTAATATTTATAGAAGTATAGCAAACAAAGTATGCGAAATCAAAAGGCAATTTGGTTTAGAACTAGAATATATCGATGTAGGAGGAGGTTTTTTTGGAGGATTGTCAACAAAACCTTCTTATGATGAGTATGTTAGGATAATTAAAGATGAATTGGAGATGGAGTTTAGTCCTGAAGAAACTACACTCATTTTAGAGCCTGGAGCTTCTGTGGTAGGTTCACCCATTGATTATATCTGTAGAGTGATGGATGTAAAAGAAACAAACTTAAATAGATTTGTTATTACAAATGGTAGTAGAACGCATATAGACCCATTAATGCATAAAGCTAATTATTTCTCTAATCTTATTGAAGTTAAAGAGAATGTTATAGATAAACAAGTAGTTTGTGGTTTTACTTGTATGGAAAATGATAGAATTATGACTCTTAATGATGAGAAAGAATTAAAAGAGGGAAGTTATATAGAGTTTAATAAAGTGGGAGCCTATACAATGTGTTTAAGTCCATTATTTATTGAGTACTTTCCGACTGTATATGTAAAAGAGAATAACTTGTTAGAAGTAGTGCGTGAGAAATGGTCACCAATAGAGTATATACAAAAGTGTAAGAGATAGGTGGTATAAGATGAATATTTTAATATTGAGTGTAGGAACAAGAAATAAAATTATTCAGTATTTTAAAAGAGAGTTAGAAGGAAGAGGAAAAGTTATTGCAACTGATAATAGCAATCTAGCACCAGCTATTTATGAAGCAGATAAATTCTATTTAGTTCCTAGAATAACAGAAGAGAATTATATTGAGAAATTAAAACAAATTTGTAGAAATGAAAAAATAGATGCAATGTTTTCCTTAATAGATCCAGAGCTATCGCTCTTAGCCTTACATAAAAAAGAGTTTGAAGAAATAGGGACAAAGGTAATTGTAGCAGACTATGAGGCTGTAGAGCGATGTTTTGATAAATATGAATTTGCTATATTCCTAGAGAAAAATGGTTTTAAAACACCTAAAACATATAATAATATACAGATGTTTATTAGAGATTGCAAAAGTGGAAAAATAAGCTTTCCTGTATTCGTAAAGCCTTGTAGGGGGAGTGCGAGTATTCATGTTAGCCAGGTTAATGATTTAGAGGAATTAGAAATATTGTTGGCAAAATATGATGATTTAATTGTACAAGAATATATGGATGGACAAGAGTTGGGTATAGATGTTTACGTTGATATGATAAGTGGTGAAGTGACATCTATATTTATAAAAGAGAAGATAAAAATGAGAGCAGGAGAGACAGATAAGTCGGTATCTATAAAAGATGAACAATTGTTCAAAATCATATCGGATCTTGCTAAGAAGTTAAAGCTTTATGGACAGAATGATATAGACGTCTTTAGAGTAAACGGAGAATATTATATCTCAGAAGTTAATCCTAGATTTGGGGGAGGCTATCCTCACGCCTATGAATGTGGTGTTAATGAGCCTGAAATGCTTATTAATAATTTATTAGGAATTAAAAATGAAGTGGCTATTGGAGAGTATGATGCAGAGGTTTATATGGCTAAATACAATGAAATAAAGATTATTAAAGGGTGAAAGGAGGAGCTAAGTGAAAAAGAAGGTTTGGATATTGAATCATTATGCTACAGATACATATAAAGATAGAGGAGGAAGGCATTATTGGTTTGCTGAAAAGCTTATTAATAAGGGGTATAAGCCAACTATTTTTTGTGCAAATACTTACCATAATACTGAAGAGTTTATTGATACTTCTAATAAGAAATATGTTATAGATACAGTGGATAACATACCTTATGTTTTTGTAAAGACTACAGTAGCTATAGGAAATGGAATAGATAGAATTAAAAATATGGTGATATTTTACATTAATTTAATTTTAGTAGCAAGAAGGTATGCTAAACAGTATGAGAAGCCAGATGTTATTCTGGCATCAAGTGTTCACCCATTAACGATGATTGCAGGGATACAGATTGCTAAAAAACTAAAAGTACCTTGTATTTGTGAAATAAGAGACTTATGGCCAGAAGCAATATTTGCATTTAATAAAGCAAAAGAAAAGAGTTTACTAGGAAAAATTCTTGTTTTAGGAGAACATTGGATTTATAAAAAAGCAGATGCGCTTATTTTCACTAAAGAAGGAGATACTGATTATGTGAAAGAGAAGAAATGGGATACTGTACAAGGCGGAGATATAGATTTAGCAAAATGCTATTATATTAACAATGGAGTTGATTTTGAAAGATTTATTAAATCTATTGCTAATGATAAAGTAGAAGACAAAGATTTAGAGTCTCATAAATTTAATGTCGTATATACAGGGGCTATTAGACCAGTGAACAATGTTGGAAATTTATTGGATACAGCTAAGCTACTAAAAGATGAACATAATATACAGTTTTTAATTTATGGTGATGGAAATCAGAAAGAAATGCTTGAGAAAAGGATTCGAGATGAAGGTTTAATTAATGTGAAAATGAAAGGGTACATCAATAAAAAGTATATCCCTTATATTTTAAGTAAATCATCAGTTAATATCTTAAACTACTCTCAATCACAATATAATTGGACAAGAGGAAATAGTTCAAATAAATTATTTGAATATATGGCATCAGGAAAACCTATTATCTCTACTGTAAAGATGGGATATTGCATTTTAGAAAAATATAATTGTGGAATTTCTTTAAATGAAAGTACACCAGAAGAATTAGCAAAAGCTATTTTAAAGATAAAGCATATGAGTAATGAGGAGTATATAAATATAGGTGATAATGCTTTAGCGGGAGTAAAAGAATTTGACTTCTCTGTATTAACAAATAAATTAATAGAGGTAATAGAAAGCGTTTAGGAGGGTTAAAATGGTTAACGTAATAGGATTAGGGTACATAGGTTTACCAACGGCATTAATGTTTGCAACAAGCGGAGTGAAAGTAATAGGTGTAGATTATAATAAGGATTTAGTGGCATCTTTACAAGCAGGTAAATTAACATTTGAAGAGGAGGGATTAGATGAATTATTTGCTTCAGCTGTAGCAAATGGTATTGAGTTTACTACACAGTATACTAAGTCAGATACATACATAGTAGCTGTACCAACACCATATGTAAAAGAAAGTAAGAAAATTGATCCATGTTATGTTGTTTCTGCAGTAAATAGTGTATTAGATATATGTGAAAAAGGATCGATTATCTGTATTGAGTCGACTATCTCTCCAGGAACAATTGATAAATTTGTAAGACCTATTATTGAAGAAAGAGGATTTGTAATTGGACAAGATGTGCATTTAGTACATACACCAGAAAGAATCATTCCAGGAAATATGATTTATGAATTAGAGCATAATTCACGTACTATTGGTTGTGATGATAAAGAAGTTGGACAGAAGATTAAGGAGCTGTACTCTTCATTTTGTAAAGCGGATATGATTATTACTGATATTCGTTCAGCAGAGATGTCTAAAGTAGTAGAAAATACATTTAGAGATATTAATATTGCGTTTGCAAATGAGTTAGCTAAAATTTGTAGGCAGGATAATATGGATGTTTATGAAATTATTAAAACAGCTAACATGCACCCACGTGTTAATATTCTTCAACCAGGACCTGGCGTTGGTGGCCACTGTATCTCAGTAGATCCATGGTTCTTGGTAGGAGATTATCCAGCTCTTACGAACTTAATTTGGGAGGCAAGAAAGATTAATGATTCTATGCCAGAATTCGTATTAGGTAGAATTAGAGAAATCATGAAAAAACATAATATTAATGACGTATCTAAAGTAGGTCTTTACGGTTTAACTTATAAAGAAAATGTAGATGATACGAGAGAAAGTCCAACACTTCAACTATTAGAGGCTATGGATGAGCATTTAGCATTTGGGATTAAGTCATATGACCCCTTTGTTAAAGAGCCAATAGTAGATGGGCAATATGGTGACTTTGATAAATTTATTGATGATGTAGAAATTGTAGTGCTTATGGTAGGACATTCTCATATCAAAGAAAATATGGATAAGTTACAAGGAAAATTAATATTAGATACACGTAATATTTGTAGCTTAAAAGGTACATACAAACTTTAATAAAATGCTGAAGGGCACTTCTTTTGGAGTGCCTTAACTTAAATAGTAGAGCTTAATAAAAGAATAAGGGGCTTAAATATGAAAAAAGTAATGGTAGTGTTTGGAACGAGACCAGAAGCAATAAAAATGTGTCCGTTAGTTAAGGAATTAAAGACACGACAAAACTTAGAAACAATAGTATGTGTAACAGGACAACATCGACAAATGTTAGATCAAGTATTACAAGCATTTGATGTAATACCAGATTATGATTTAAGTATCATGAAAGATAAGCAAACACTCTTTGATGTAACACAGAATATCTTAGATAAGATGAGGGATGTATTAGAAGAAGTGAGACCAAATGTAGTTTTAGTGCATGGAGACACATCTACTACATTTGTTACAGCACTCGCAGCATTTTATCTTCAAATTCCAGTAGGGCATGTAGAAGCAGGATTGCGTACATATGATATTTACTCACCATTCCCAGAAGAGTTTAATAGACAAGCTACAGGTATCGTGGCTCAGTATCACTTTGCACCGACAGAGGTATCTAAACAAAACTTATTAAATGAAGGTAAGAAAGCAGAGCAAATCTATGTAACAGGAAATACTGCTATTGATGCACTTAAGACAACTGTAAGAGAAGATTATACTCATCCAGTACTTGAGTGGGTAGGAGATAGTAGGCTCATCATGCTTACAGCCCATAGAAGAGAAAACTTGGGTGAGCCACTTAAACATATGTTTAGTGCTATTAAGCGTATTGTTAATGAGCATCAAGATATTAAAGTAATCTATCCAATCCATATGAACCCAGTAGTAAGAGAAACAGCTAATGCAATACTTGGAGCTCACGCTAGAATTAGAATCATAGAGCCACTTGAAGTATTAGACTTCCATAACTTTCTCAACAAATCATATCTCATCCTAACAGACAGTGGTGGAATCCAAGAAGAAGCTCCTTCATTAGGAAAACCAGTACTTGTTATGAGAGATACTACAGAAAGACCAGAAGGTGTAGCAGCTGGTACACTTAAGCTAGTAGGGACAGATGAAGAAGTGATTTATACAAATTTTAAAGAGCTTCTTGAGGATGAATCAGCTTATGAGAAGATGAGCCAAGCTTCAAATCCTTATGGAGATGGATTTGCTAGTAAGAGAATAGCGGATGTGTTAGAAATAAGCTGAAAAGTAAGTGTAAAAGAGGGTTTACGGATAGTTATATAAAAGAATAAACTCATTCAAAGAAATTCTTAGCAGGAGGATATAGAATGAAAATAATGTTTATAGGTTCAGCTAAAAATATTCATACAGTAAGATGGGTAAATGCATTAAGTGATAAAGGACATGAAGTATATTTGATTACTAATAAGAATCATTATGATGGAATTGATGGTTTAAATCCTAATATAAATGTACATAAGTTAACCTATGGCGGAACCATAGGTTATTACTTAAACACAATACAGATTAAAAGAATTTACAAGAAGATTCAACCAGATATTGTTAATGCACATTATGCGAGTGGGTATGGGGTATTGGCTAGAGTAGCAAAACTTAAACCCTTAATATTATCTGTATGGGGAAGTGATGTATATGATTTTCCTTATGAAAGTAAAATAAAAATGAAAATAATAAGAAAGAATATTAAATTTGCAGATCAAATTGCTTCTACGAGCTATTCTATGGCTAAACAAGTAGAGAATATAATGCAAAAGAAGATGTCAATACAAATTACACCATTTGGAGTAGATACAGAAGTGTTTATCAAAAATAGTGAATTAAAAAGCAAAGAATACTTTATTTTTGGTACAGTAAAAACTTTAAGTGAAAAATATGGAATAGAATATATCATAAAAGCATTTAAAATTTTTTTAGATAAGATAGAAAATGAGATAGTAAAAAAACAGCCTATATTAATTATTTATGGTAAAGGAGAATTAGAAGAGAAATTAAAAAAGCTATGTGTTGAGTTAAAAATTGAAGATAAAGTCTTTTTTAAAGGCTATATATTAAATAAAGAAGTTCCTAATGCTATTAATAATATGGATGTATTCTGTTTAGGAAGCATATTGGATAGTGAAAGTTTTGGAGTGGCTGCAGTAGAAGCAATGGCTTGTGAGGTTCCTGTAATTGCTACCGATGTAAGTGGGTTTAAGGAAGTAATACTAAATGAAAAAACAGGATATATTGTAGAAAGGAAAAATGAAAATGAAATAGCAGATAAAATGTATGAGCTATTTAAAGATAAGAAAATGAGATTAGATATGGGACAAAGAGGTAGAAAGAGAGTTCTTGAATTATATGATTGGAAAGAAAATGTAAATACTATGTTAGAAATTTATAAAAAAACTATGATGAGTAATTAGGAGTATATGATGAGAGTGATTATTGTACATATAGGAGAGATTAGCTATTGTCCTCCGGCATTAAATGTGATAAATAGCTTAGAAGATTTGAATTATGAAGTTATAGTTTGCACGACTAAAAGTAAATTTGATTTGAATAAAAAGTTCAATAAAAATACCATTATAAGAGAAATAGATATAAACTATGAGAAAAAGATAGGTCTACTGAATAAATTTATTAGAATGATAAAAATAAAAAATAAAATATGGAAGGAAATAGATAAATACTATAATAATGATGCTATTATATGGGTAGTTTCAGATATAGGAATAAAACATTTAGGTAAAAAATTATTAGAGAAAAAGTACATATTACATCTAATGGAATTATCTGAGAAGTTAACATACTATCATAAGATAAGATTTTTGAAAATGAATGAAAAGGAATATGGGAATAAGGCATTTAAGGTAGTAGTACCTGAGTATAATAGAGCACATATAGTAAAGGCTTGGTGGGGCCTAGAAAGGCTGCCAGAAATTTTAACTAATAAACCATATAATAAAATAGAAGTAAGTAAAGAGTCAAAAATAACAAAATCTGATACTGCAAAAGAAATAATATCTAAGTTAAAAGGTAGGAAGATTATCCTATATCAAGGCATTATTCATAAAGAAAGGCCTTTAGATAAATTTATTAAAGCAATAGATTTATTGGGAGATGAATATGCTTTTGTATTGATGTCTAAAGGAGAGAATATATATAAGGATATACAAAGTAACAACTTTTATTATATTCCGTTTGTAGAACCACCATATCATTTAGAAATAACTAGTCATGCATATATTGGGATATTGTCATATTTTCCTGTGGAATCTGATTATTCAATATTAAACGCCTTATTCTGTGCACCAAATAAAACTTATGAATATAGTATGTTTGGAATACCTATGGTAAGTAATGATGTGCCTGCTTTAAAATATTTATTTGAAACTAGAAAATGTGGCAAATGTATAGAAAAATTTAATGAAGATAATATTTGCCAAGCAATTTTAGAAATTGAGGCCGAATATAAAGTAATGTCTGATAATGCGCGAGGTTACTTTGAAGAAGTTGATATTAAAGATAGCATTAATAAAATACTTTTGTAAAGAGTATGAAAGGATAATAAGTAGATGAAAAGGTTAAGTATAAGTATTATACCTTTTGTGCTTGCGATAGGACCTATATTAGATCCATATATATTAAGTAGTTTTGGAAGTACAGAAATAAGATTAATGGATATATTCGTTATATGTTGTGCAGGATTAATTTTATTAAAAGAAAGAAAAGTAAAAGTTAACTTTGCACTGCTTTATATGACAATAGGTATATTTATAATTAATTTAATGTCTTTCCTTATGTATAGCCCAAATAGAGATTTTTTAGTAACTCTTAAAGTTATTGCAGTATGGATAGTATATATTTTATTATTGAGTATTTTGTGGCAAACATACGACAAACAAAAGTTTATAAATTATACTATGAAAATTGCTATTATAGCATCCGTTTTTTTAATAGTACAGTTTATATGTTTAAATCTAGGATTTGGTCAAATATGGAATGGGAGAATACCTTTCCTAGAATTAAGTAAGTATGATAACTGGTCAAAAATGATAGATGTTACGGGTGTTATTAGAGTACATTCATTTTTCCAAGAACCTTCATATGTAGCAATTTATTTACTTCCCGTAATTGCGTATTGTTTTAAAAGAGGAAAGTATTTTTATAGTTGTATTATGATATTAGCAGTTCTATTATCTACCTCATCGGTAGGGGTAATGGGACTAATGCTTGTTATAGCATATTATATAGTAACTTTGCCAAAACAGCACATACCAGTAAGAAGAAAAAAGAGTTTTATGATGTACATAATTTTTTCTATATTACTTTTAATAATAATATATTTTTACTCAGAGGATATAAGAGAAATTATTAATTATTCAATAGAGAAAGTATCATTAATATTTAAAGATCTAAAAGATGAAAGAATGGGTAGTGCAAAAATTAGAATATTGGGAAATATAAATCACTTTTACAAATATCCTTTATGGTATAAATTTTTTGGTGTAGGAATTAACCAATATCCTAGTTATTTAGGAGGGGTAATACCATATAGTAGTACTGTAGTTACGTTTATACTTAATTATGGGATTATAGGGCTAATAGTGTTAGTGTCTTATTTTTTTATAAATCTCAAAAAATTATCAGGTTATAATAAGATATTTTGCTTGATATTTGTTATGTACTGTAGTGTAGATTTATTTTGGTTCCATTGGTATTTCTTCTATACACTTACTTGGATGAATAGTTTTGAACATAAAAAAGAAAAAAATAATATAGAAGAAATTAAATTAACTTAATTTTTATATGAAGTATAAAAATAATAAGGAGAAAATATGGCGACAGTATCTATTATAGTACCGGTATATAATACAGAAAAATACATAGAGAATTGTATAAAGAGTTTAACTGAACAAACCTTTTATGATATAGAAATAATATTAATTAATGATGGATCAACAGATAAAAGTGGTTTAATTTGTGAAAAAATGGCTACTAGAGATAGCAGAATTAAAGTTATACACATTGATAATCAAGGGGTTTCGCGTGCAAGGAATATAGGTATAGCTTATTCTAAAGGAAAGTATATACATTTTGTAGATTCAGATGATACGGTAGAAAAAAATATAATTGAGAAATTAGTAAGTAAATTAGAAGAGGATGGAGCTGACTTAGCTTTATGTGGGTATAGGAGACTTTATATTGAAAATAATAAAGTGAAACAAGTTAAGAAATATGATACTAGGCAATTTGAGGGAGAAATAAAAAATATCGGACAAGATTTAGAATATATACTACAAAATGGTTTAATACAAGGGCCATGTTGGAAAATATTCAAAAGAGAAATAATAAAAAAATTTAATATAATATTTCCAGAGGAATATTCATTTGGTGAAGATACAATCTTTGTATATTCGTATCTAATGCATTGTAAAAAAATTTCTATAATAAAAGGGTGTTTATATAATTATATTGACCACAAGACAAATTCATTAAGTTCTGTCCTTAAAAAGGATAAAATCATTATATATTTAGAAATCTATAATTTATTAAAAGAACTCCTTTTAAAATATGATATTTATAATTTGGAATTCATTGTATCAAATATATTATGTGAGTCTATAGTATCAAGTTTAGGTGAGTTTTATAATCCTTATAGTTTAGCAGAAAAAAAAGATAGATATGAGCAAATTGAAAAAATAAAGAATAATAAATTATTATATAATGTAATTTTGGGATATACAGGAAAACACAAACAAATATACTTGATAAAAATATTACTTAAAACAAATAATATTTTTATTCTAGATTTATTTTTTAAGAAAAAGAAGCAAATTTTAACATATATAAGAAGTAATGTCCTGGTTAAGCATTTTGTAACACTGCCATTTAATTCAGAGTAAATTATAACGTCTCTGTTTTGTAGTTGATAAAAGAATGAGAGAGAATCTGATAAGCATCTTTAGATAGCGCATAACTTAGCTTATCATCCGTTTTAAAGTGATATTTCTTCATTAATTTTTCCTATAAGATATTGTAATAACATTTCATTGGTGTCTTATCATAGAGACAATTGACTCAGCTCATATTTTGCGTAATACCATATTCTCTGTGAAACAAAATAGACTGTAATGAAGTAAACGGCGTGTCCTAATTGAAATGCACAATTAAGTTTCTAGACGCTGTTTTTGAGCAGATACTTGCCTTTTGTAAAGTTTCTATTGCAAGGTCATTTGTTATTGATTTACGGGTATAAATTGTAACAACACTACGATCATATAGGCCAATAATTGTAAAGTTATAACCAATAGCACCATTAGTAAGGGATATATAAGTAAAGTTTGTGCGCCAAATCATATTAGGACAATCAATAGTAAAAGCTTGGTTTAATAGATTTAGAAATAACTTGTGGACATATCCCTTTTTATATCCAAGACGTTTACGACGGTAAATACTTAAAAGTCTAAGTTCTTTATTTATATATTTATGAACAGTGTTTTTACTCAAGTGAATCCCCTTACCAGTAAGAAAAATACGTACTCCTATGAACTAAGATTTCACCAACTTTGTGATAGATAGCATTGATTTCATTGTGGTTGAGTATATCTTTAAAAGATTTTTTATGTTCCTTATATTGTTATGGATGATTTTTTTAAGAAATAATATCTATATCTATTCAAAAACGTTTCAATACAAACTTTGTTATTATAAAGGATAGTGAGAACATTACTTTAGCTATTGTGGAAGAATTACTTATAATTCCTGCTGAGAAAGCTTGGCTTAGATTTATTAAAAAAATCTTTGTGATGTATATCCTAACATTTGTAGCAGAATGAAATTTAATTGTACTAGAAGACATTTAAAAGATGTTATTATTTTAATCCGTGAAAAAATAAAGTCTTTATTTTGCTCTTATAATGGATAATCTTTATTTTAGATAGCATGCCTATATCCGTATAACATTTTGGAAAAGGTGTATTTCATAAGCATTTTAAGGAATTAGCTGACTATATTGACTGGTTTAATGATGATTATAGGATCTATTTATCATTAGGCTATTTAACTTAAACAATTGTCTACCTAAGTGTTGACAGTCCAGATTAAGCTTTAAAGATAATGTTGAGGGTTATAGTAGGTAATGAAGTTTATAAAAAGCTAATATATAAAAAATTAAAAGAAAGAGGGTGAATATAAAATGCCTAAAGTAAGTATTATTGTTCCAATATATAATGTGCAGCAATATTTAGCTAAATGTATAGATAGTCTATTAGAACAGACATTACAAGAAATAGAGATTATTTTGGTAGATGATGGAGCTACAGATAAGAGCCCTGAAATATGTGATACATATGATTTAAAAGATCATAGGATAAAAGTTATTCATAAGACAAATGGTGGACTTAGTGATGCTAGGAATATGGGAATAGAAGTGGCACAGGGAGAATACATAGCTTTTCTAGACAGTGATGATTGGGTAGAGCCTAATTTTTATGAGTATTTATATAGTCTAGCAAAAAAAGAAGATGCAGATATTGCTCAATGTGACTATATAGAGGTTTATGCTGAAGATATACAAATAGATTTTAGGCAACACATAAAAGAAACTATACATACGGGTGCAGAGGCATTAGGGCTTTTATTTGGAAAAGAGTATGTAAAAACAGTGGTTGTATGGAATAAACTATATCGTAGAAATTTATTTGATGAAATTAGGTTTCCTAAGGGGAAAGTGCATGAGGATGAATTTACCACATACAAAATAATACATAAAGCCAATAAGTTAGTAAATAGTAATCTACCTATGGTATATTATCGCCAGAGAGAAGGAAGTATTATGGCAGAAGGCTTTAATGAAAGACGATTACATGTGCTGGAAGCTTGGAAAGAAAAATATGAATATCTAAAACAAGAGGGATTAGAAGAGTTAGCACTAAGAACCGAGGCTAATCTATGCAGTACTTTGAAAGGATTTTATGTACAGACCCAAAAAAGTAGTTTAATTAATAAGAATAAAATTCTAGAAGATTTAAGAAGTGAAATGAAAAGAAAGTATATAAAATTTATTAAAAATCCTTATATCACAGATAGAGGGAAAATAACATTAACTATATGTCTGCTAAATGGATATGTCTTTTGTAAGTTATATACTGCATATACAAATAGTGAACGGTTTTAAGGTATAGGAAAGAGTAAGCAAGAGAATAAAGTGATATTAGAATAAAAATTGGACACAGAAAATGGAGATTTCGGCTATAATAGAAATAATTATAGCCAATGAGGTATCCTAGAACAATGGATAAGAGATATGACAAAGAATTTAAACTGCATGCTGTAAATCAGTAACAGAATTAAACAGACCTGCAACACAAGTTGTAAGAGAACTAGATATTGTCTATCAAACATTATGCAAGTGGGTACAAAAATACAAAGAAAATCAAGCACAACCTTTTGTAGGGAGTAGTAATCTTAGAAGTGATGAGTAGACTGTACGTGACATGGAGAAAAGACTCCGTGACATTGAGAGGAGAATGCCATCTTAAAAAAGGCTAGGGTATCTTTGAAAAAGACTTGAAGTAGTTTACAGTTTTATCAAACAACACCAACACGAATTTCGTGTTGCAAAGATGTGCCAAGTATTAGGTGTTTCTAAAAGCAGTTATTACGAATGGCTTAAGTGGCTGGTATTTAACAAAAAGAAGACTAAATTTTAAGGTAGATATACCTGGCAAGACTTGGGGCACTGATATTACCTCTATATATGAGGTTGTATATTTAAAAAGCCAGAATGAAGATAAGTTATAATAATAATTGAGCAAAGAATGAGGAATTAAATGTATACAAAAAGATTATTAATTAATATTACGTCAAGCATTGTCTCTTTCTTAGTAAGTATGGGAATTAATTTTGTGTTAACTCCCTATATTGTCGAAACAGTAGGAAAAGAGGCCTATGGATTTGTAGGATTGGCAAATAATTTTGTAAGTTATGCCCAACTCATTACATTAGCCTTAAATGCATTAGCTATAAGGTTTATTACTATAAAAATTCATGAAGAAGATATGGAAGGTGCAAACCAATATTTTACTTCAGTAGTATTAGCGAACATTTTTATTTCGACAGTGTTAATTATACCAGCAACTATGATTATTATATGGATTAATCAGTTAATTAAAGTACCTATAGACATTTTAAAAGATGTGCAGATGTTATGGGCGTTGGTTTTCCTGAATTTTTTGATAAATACTGTTACATCTACTTTTAGTATAGCTACATTTGCAACAAATAGATTAGATTTATCTTCATTAAGATCTATAGAATCTAATTTTTTAAGAGTAGGTATTTTATTAGGATTATTTATCATCTTTGAACCTCATATATGGTACTTGGGAATAGCTTCATTAATATGTACTTTATTTATTTTTGTAACAGATATGCATTATAAGAAGAAACTTCTTTCAGGGTTAAAGGTTAAAGTAAAATATTTTGATTTTAAGATAGTAAGGGAATTGGTCAAGTCTGGAATATGGAGTGTTATAACTAAACTGGGCCAGATACTTTCAGATGGCTTAGATTTATTGATTACTAATATTTTTATAGACCCGACCGCAATGGGGGTATTAGCAATTGCCAAAACAGTACCTACAGCAGTTATGGGCTTAATTATGACAGTATCTAATGTTTTTTCGCCTCAGCTTACCATACATTACGCTCAAGATAACACTAAGGCTTTAGTTGAAGAGTTAAAAAGAGCCATGAAAATATCAGGATTTTTTACCAATATAGCATTAGGAACATTAATTGGACTGGGGATGACTTTCTATACCTTATGGGTGCCGGGTGAGAATATAGGATTAATACAGATATTATCAATTATTACGCTTTGTGCACACTTAGTGGGTGGAGTAATCAATAGCTTATTTGGAATTTTTAATATAACAAATAAGCTGAAAGTGAACTCATATGTTATTTTAGGTATGGGAATTTTGAATACAACAATTGTATTTATATTATTAGAAACAACGTCATTAGGTATACTTGCAGTAGCAGGGGTAAGTGCTATAACTAGCATTATTAAGAATTTAACCTTTACACCTATCTATGTTGCAAAATGTTTAAGTATCCCTAAAGATTCTTTTTATCCTTTAATCACAAGATATATAGCTGCAAGCTTAATGATTATAGGTGTAGCTTATGGAATAGGGAGTACCATAAGTCAGTATTCATGGATAAGTCTAATTATAGGAGGCATATTCTGCGGTTTAGCAGGAATAGTTGTTAATTACTTTCTATTATTTAATAAGGATGAAAGAAGCCAAGGGATTAAAAAAGTCAAAGAAATAATAAGAAAACAACATGTATAGGAGTTTATATGAAGGTTTTATTTTTATGTTGTACGCCATATCATTTATTTAATGCAATTAATCTTGCAAAACAGTTTCACAAAAAAGACGAAGTAGATTTATTTATATTTGAGCATTTTGATAATGCAAAGCTATATGCAAATAAAATTAAAGCAAGTGGTATTTTTAACCAGATTAAGTGTATCAAAGATAGACCAGAGCAACGAATTAGAATATTAAGATATTCATTCAGCAAATCTATTTTGTTTGATACCCTAAAATATTATGATCAAGTAGAAGTTAAGGAGTATGACCATATATATACTTCTCATAAGTGGGAGTTTTTTAAGATTTATTTACATAAGGTGTATAAGAAAAACAAAAAAGTTCGAGTGAGTTATGTAGAGGATGGAGTAGAAACTTATGTGACCCAATTAGATTTTCAGTTATCTAAAATAGATAAAATTAGGAAGATTGATAAGTTGATTTATAATAGGCTTCAAGATATATATATGTATCAACCCACTACAATGATTTATAAAGAAAAAAAAGAATTATTAACGGTTTTACCTACTCCGACTGAAGAAGTGATAGTATGTTTAGAAGATATTTTTGGCGATGTAGAAAAAGAGGTTAAAAAGTATTTAAATAAAAGCATTATTTATTTTGATCAACCTATAGAAGAATTAGATATAGGGTTATCTCGTAAAAATACTTTGGAATTATTATTAAAGCATTTATCACAAGAGGAATTTGGAGTAAAAGTTCATCCAAGAAAAAATAACTTTAATTATAAAGACTACAATATTGATACAATTGAAGCTAGTATGTTACCTTGGGAAGTTACATGTAATGGATTGAAAAATACAGTATTAATGACGTTATGTTCAGGTGCAGTTATTACACCAATATTTTTATATAAAAATAATAATATTGTTATCTTGCTATATAGGCTCTTGCTAAATAATACTATTGAACATCCATTAGTGAATAAAATGGATCAATTTTTTAGTAGAGTAGAAAAAGAATATCCCAATCAAGTATTTATTCCTAATGATGAAGAGGAACTTAAAAATATATTAGAACAAGTAAAAAGATAGGAAAATTAAAAAACTTATAGGATATAGTAAAAGTGGTATAAGGTTGCAGATGATTACTGATACTATTACCTATCTATTATTATGTCTCACTTGGTGCTTATACCCTAGGGCAAAAGCCTAGCCATTCTTAAAAGAAAGATTGAGTATTTAACCTTAAAACAGGTTTATATGGATGAGGACTAGGCCAAATACTATTTAATAGTAGCTCAGTCCTGTAAAAATCAATATAGATCTATCTAAAATTATTGGGTTTTAATGGGGATGCTATTACAAAACTGCAACACATCTTAATGTAATAAGATCGATAGAAATCTCAGCTATAAATTAAACACTAATGAAAGGAGAATTGTCTTGAGAAAAATTATATTTATTGGGGCAGGAGGCTATGCAAAATCGGCAATAGATGCTCTAAGTTTATATAATCATCATATAGAGGGATTTATTGATGATTTTAAAGAAGGAGAGCATTTAGGCTATAAGATCTTAGGGAATTGTATAGAAGATATATTTGAACCCCACAAGTATGAATATTTTATCTCTATAGGGGATAACAAAAAGAGAAAAAGTTGGCATGATATCTTAAAGAACAAGGGCTTAGAATTAATTAACATTATTGATCGCACAGCTATTGTTTCTAATAATGTTGAAGTAGGTACAGGTTGCTTTATAGGTAAGATGGCGATAGTTAATAGCGATGTCAAGATTGGTGATAATTGTGTTATTAATACAAAGGCATTAGTAGAACATGGATGTAGAATTGGTAATCATGTGAATATCTCTACTAACTCTGTACTAAATGGAGATGTACGAGTAAAAGATGGTGCTTTCGTAGGAAGTTGTTCAGTAGTTAATGGGCAATTACTAATAGGAGAACGTGCAATGGTTGGATCAGGTGCAGTCGTTATAAGAGATGTGGAAGATGATTCTACAGTAGTAGGAGTACCAGCAAGAAGGATAGAAGAAAGAAGGTATAAAAATGTCTAGAGTATACATAGTAGCAGAAATTGGATGTAATCATAATGGAGATGTTGAGTTAGCAAAGAAAATGGTAAATGAAGCAAAAGCATGTGGTGTAGATGCTGTTAAGTTTCAGACCTTTAACTCAAGAGAGCTTATTTCAAAATATGCTCCAAAAGCAGATTATCAGAAAGTGACTACAGGTAATGATGAATCTCAGTTAGAGATGACAAGAAAGTTAGAATTATCTCATGAAGATTATTTAATGTTACGTGACTATGCTTTAAGTTTAGGTTTAGATACTTTCTCAACACCATTTGATATGGAGTCTATGAAATTTTTACAAGAAAATGGACAATCTGTATGGAAGATTCCATCAGGAGAGATTACAAATGTTCCTTATTTAGAAAGAATTAGAGATATTCAATGCGAGAATAAGGAAATTATTCTATCAACAGGTATGTCTACAATTGAAGAAATAGAATTTGCTGTAGATATCTTAAAGGATAGCTTTAATACAAAACTTACAATTCTCCATTGTAATACAGAGTATCCAACAACTGATGAAGATGTAAACTTAAGAGCTATTTTAGAATTAAAAGACAAATTCCCACAATACCATATTGGATTATCAGATCACTCGGTAGGAACAATTGCTGCAATTGCTGCTGTAGCTTATGAAATCACATTTATAGAGAAACACTTTACATTAGATAAGAATTTCTATGGACCAGATCATAAGGCTTCTGCTACACCTGATGAATTACGTGAACTATGTGAAAGCGTAAGAAGGGCGGAGATCATGTTAGGAAGTAAAGAAAAGCATGTAACATCTTCAGAAGCTAAAAATAAAAGTATTGCAAGAAAATCAATTGTTGCTAAGAGAGCGATTCAAAAAGGTGAAGTATTAGATGAAAGAAATATCACATGTAAGCGTCCAGGAAATGGGATTAGTCCAATTCATTGGTATGAAGTACTAGGGCAAGTAGCAGAGCGAGACTTTGAAGAGGATGAACTTATTACACTAAGCAGTATTGCATGGGAAGAATAATACTTTAGATAAATAGGGGAGGGGTAAGCTCATGTATAAAGATAAGAAGATACTAGCCATTATTCCAGCTAGAGGTGGAAGCAAGGGAATTAAGAATAAGAATATAGTAGATTTATGTAATCGCCCACTAATTAGTTATTCTATCATTGCTGCTTTAGAATCAAAGTATATTGATAAAGTAGTTGTATCTACAGATAGTGAAGAGATAGCAGAAGTTGCTAGAAACTATGATGCAGAGGTACCATTTCTTAGACCGAAGGAATTTGCAAGTGATACTGCTAAGACGATAGATGCAGTAATGCATTGTATCGAGACATTAGAAGAAATGGGACAAACTTATGATTATTTGGTCTTATTACAACCCACACAACCACTTAGACAAGCTTATCATATTGATGAGGCAATAGAACTACTAATGGATAAGGATGAGGTGAGTCTTATAAGTGTAAGAAGAGTTATTGATCATCCTATTTTAATCAGAACAATAGATGAGGTAGGCAATGGGGTTAATTTAATGAATCAATCAAGTACTCAGAGAAGACAAGATTTTAAACAGTATTATAAAGTAAATGGAAGTATTTACATTAATAAGATTGACCAATTAACTTATGAGACAAGCTTAAATGATAACAAGGTGTGTTACATTATGGAAGATCAATATGATATAGATATTGATGAGCACTTTGATTTAAGCATTGCAGAATTAAAGCTAACAAACTTAAAAAGTAATAATAAATATTGAGGAGTAGTTATGAGGAAGATATGTGTAATAACAGGAACTAGAGCAAACTATGGCAGATTAAAGACAGTTATGAATGCAATTATCAACCATCCAGAATTAGAATTAAAGTTAATTGTAACAGGTATGCACTTAATTCCTGAGTTTGGTTATACAGTAACAGAAATTGAGAAGGATGGCTATACAATAGATGCCAGAGTTGATATGCATTTGTCCAATGATACGGGAGCTGGTATGTGTAAATCTTTAGGTCTTGGATTAATCGGAATGACACAGGCTATAGAAAGTATTCAGCCAGATATGATTTTAATCCTTGGAGATAGAGATGAAGATTTAGCAGGAGCCATTATTGGGGCTCATATGAATATACCTGTTGCACATATTCATGGGGGGGAAGTAACGGGTACAATCGATGAATCTATTAGACATGCAACGACTAAGTTTTCTCATATTCACTTTGCAGCAACAGAAGGAAGTAAAGAAAGATTATTAAAGCTAGGAGAGATTGAGGACTATGTATTTAATGTAGGCTCTCCAGGATTGGATGCAATCTTAAATAGAGAATACAGTACTCGAAGTGAGTTATTTAATAAGTTTAACTTAGATACTTCAAAGAAGTTGATTATAGTTGCTCAACATCCTGTAACTACTCAGAAAGAGCAAGCTGAAGATCAGATGCAACAAACAATGGAAGCGATCAAAGAGTTAGGGGAACAAACACTATTGATTTATCCGAATGCAGATGCAGGTGGAAGAGAGATGATTAGTGTTATTCAACAATATGAAAATCTTGATTTCTTAACAACCTATAGAAATATTAACTTTGAAGATTACCTTAACTTATTAAAATATGCAGATGTGATGGTTGGAAACTCAAGTAGTGGTATTATGGAAGCACCTTCATACTACTTACCTGTTATTAATTTAGGAACAAGACAAGATGGAAGGGAGCAATCTAATAACATTTTAAATGTTAATCATGATAAAAATTTAATCAAACAAGCAATAGAAACATGTCTCTATGATGAAACGTTTATTCAGCAAGTTAATGAATGTGTTAATCCATATGGTGATGGAAAAACAGGTAAGAGAATAGCCAATATACTAGCGGATATAGAGATTAACAATAAATTGATACAAAAGAAAATAGTATACTAGATGAATAGTAGGTATCGTTATATGGTGCTACCTATATTTTATTATAAAGGATAATTTAAGATAGGAGAGAATAATAATGAGTAAGCAACATCCAATATGCATTATTCCTGCAAGAGCAGGATCAAAAGGATTAAAAAATAAAAATATGTTGTTCTTAGCAGGTAAACCACTGATCTTACATACAATAGATGCCGCCATTGAGTCAGGGGTATTTAGAACAGAAGATATTTATGTATCAACAGATTCTATAGAATATAAAGAAGTGATAGAAGAGTTAAGATCTATTAAAGTTTTACTAAGAAAAGAAGAATTAGCTTCAGATACAGCAACAACTTTTGAAGTATTAGAAGACTTTCTGAAAGAATTTCCAGATGAAACAGAATTCATGCTATGCCAGCCTACTTCACCATTAAGAAGTCATGAAACAATAAAAGATGCCTATCATATATTTAATGAGAGAAAATGTGATCATCTAGTAAGTTTCTCTGAATCAGATAAGTCTTTGAGGTTATTTTCAACAATAGATGAAAATGGATGTGCTAAAGATGTAGTTGGTATTGATAAAGGCTATAGAAGACAAAAACAAGAAAAACATTACTATCCAAATGGTGCATTGTACATTACAACAAAGAAAAAATACTTAGAAGATAAGAGCTTTTTTACAGAGAATACATTTGCTTATGTCATGAGTAAGCAGGAGTCTGTAGATGTAGATGACAAGTATGATTTTATCAATGTAATAGGTACAAAGTATTTTAATTATCAGACAAGAGAACAATCTAATAAAGCATTTTATACAGGAAAGTATAAGGATTTTAGTAAACAGGTTTTATCAAAAAAACTTATATTGGGTGATTCTAGAATGGAACAAATCCAAATAGATGGGTTTAGCAATATTTCAGTAGGAGGTATCACTTTACATACTGTTTGTGAGAATATAGATGAGATATTAAAAAAAGGTGTTTATGAGGCTTTTATTGCACTAGGAGTAAATGATCTAATAACAGGATATGGTATAGAGTCTACTAAGCAGAAGTTTGAAGAGTTAGTGGATAAACTGTTGTTGAAAGAAATTAAGGTATCTATTTCAACAATTATTTATAGTGTATTTAGATATGAAGTGCAAAATGAGGATATAGTAATTCTAAATAACTTTATAAGGGAATTAGCTGAAAGAAAAGGCGTCAAATTAATTGATCCTATTAAAATAGTATGCAGGGGAAAACAGTTAGAGTTTAAGTATACATTTGATGGTTTACATATGAATGAGAAGGGTAATGAGTTGTTGAGTGAGTTTTATAGTGAGAACTTAGGTGTATAGCAAAGAAAAAGATAAGGATTAGAATCAAAATTAAACTTCAAAGATATGACCTAGATAGAGAGAAAGCAGGGAGAAGTAGGAATATGAAAGAACCAATATTAGTCATCATGGCAGCAGGAATGGGGAGCCGTTATGGTGGACTTAAACAAATAGATCCAATCACAATAGAGGGAGAGATCATCATTGACTTCTCCATCTATGATGCCATTAAAGCAGGATTTAAGAAGGCTGTACTCATTATCAAGGGTGAGCATGAGCAAGACTTTAGAGATGTGATAGGGAATAGATTATCAGACTTTATTGAAGTAGAATATGTACATCAAGAACTACATATTCTACCAAAAGGATACGCTGTACCAGAAGGACGTACGAAGCCTTGGGGGACTACTCATGCCATTTGGTGTTGTAAGAATGTAGTAGATGCACCGTTTGTAGTTCTTAATGCAGATGATTATTATGGTCCAGAGGCTTTTGTACATATGTACAAGCATTTATGTGAAGTACAGGAAAGTAATCAGTCAGAGTATGCTATGGTAGGGTATATATTAAATAATACCCTTACGGATAATGGACATGTAACACGTGGTGTATGTCAGATTGAAGAGGGGTACCTTGCGGAGATTGTAGAACGTAAGCAAATTGAAAGACAAGATGGCGTGGTAAGATATCTTGATGGTGAAGAGTGGAGAGATGTTGCAGCAGATAGCCTTGTATCCATGAACATGTGGGCACTGACACCAGAGGTATTTACACAGTTAGAAGAAGATATTGTGGATTTCTTAGAGCATGAAGTGCCACTTGATGTGGAAAAGTCTGAGTGTCTCATTCCTACAACGATTGGAGAGTTGATAGAAAAAGGTGAAGCTAAAGTAAAAATGTATGCTTCCCATGATACATGGCAGGGTGTGACATATAAGGAAGATAAGCCGGGAGTCATGGCAGCATTAGCACAGTTAAAAGAAGAGGGGCTATATCCTCAGAGATTATGGAGATAGCCGTAAGCGATTAATTAGAAGGTGTCCAAAAATAAAAATCGTACAATTAGAGTTGGAGCATTTTACTCTAGTTGTACGATTTATTATTTACAGTTATTTTGAATCTCTGGTGCCCAAGGCATTAGATCCTCTAGCTCTTGAGGATGATTTTTGTAATCAACATCTGGCATGTATTGTAATAAATACTGGAGATATTTATAAACATTAAGTCCATTGGCTTTAGCCGTTTCTACAAGACTGTATATTGTTGCACTTGCAGTAGCACCTTTAGTGCTAGCAGCAAATTCCCAGTTCTTTCTGCCCACTGTAAATGGCCTGATACTATTCTCGGCCAAATTATTCGAAATAGAACATCTACCATCTAATAAATAGGTCTCCATATATTTCTTTTGATTTTTAGCATAAGTTACAGCTTTTCCAAGCCTTGATCCATTTAAAGGTTGGAGTGAATGAATCCA